>CADAKX010000013.1 GCA_902788605.1 uncultured Prevotellaceae bacterium
AGAGTGAGGATTATACTTCGTAGTCTCTAAGAAGAACTTCTCACCATAGGCCAGATGATGCTCTGCACTACTTGCTGTCGTTGTAAACGGAGGCTCAACACCCTCGGGATGAGTCAATTCCAAGGCGCCATATACCTCATCAGTAGAAATATGATAGAAACGTTTGCCCTCGTACTTCTCTGGCAGTGACTCCCAATACAGTTTGGCAGCCTGCAGCAAACTCAGAGTACCCATCACGTTGGTCTTAGCAAATGTAAATGGATCCTTGATAGAACGGTCCACATGACTCTCTGCGGCCAGATGAATGATACCATCTACCTTTTTGTCCTGCATCAGCTTGTAGAAGGCATCAAAGTCGCAGATGTCCATCTTAACGAATTCGTAATTGGGCTTATTCTCAATATCCTTGAGATTAGCCAGATTACCTGCATAGGTTAGTTTATCCAGATTAATAATGTGATACTCTGGATACTTGTTAACGAAAAGGCGCACTACATGACTTCCAATAAAGCCTGCACCACCGGTAATAACAATATTCTTCATACTCTTTATATTATGTTATTTGTTTTTATTCTTCAATTTACCAAACAGCGTCAACGCGATATATATCACGAAGCAAACGCCATAGGTCTGAGCGGCCTCGTCCCACGTTTTATCAAAGCCTACGGCATATGATATTAACGTAAGAATAGTGGCAACTATTGTGCCTGTGACGAAATCTAAGACGTACTCTCTCATTGTCTTCGCGGATCTTCAAGGGTTATCACTTCCAAATCCTTAAACGCAGAACCATCAATGGTGAGACGCACCAACGTCCGTTCCTTGTGCCATCCTTGTAAGCCTGCTGCTCCAGGGTTGATATGAAGCATCTTTAGAGTGGCATCATATTTCACCTTGAGAATATGTGAATGGCCAGCAATAAACAACTGTGGCGGATTGGTATAGAGCGTTCGAACAATCGAATGGTCGTAATTGCCAGGATAGCCGCCAATATGTTTAATAAGCACATCGACGTCCTCGCACTTAAAGCGATTCAATTCACGATACATCAGACGCAGGTCTCCCCCATCACAATTACCACATACCGCACGAAAAGGCCGGAACTCAGCTAATCGCTCGGCCACATCGACATTGCCAATATCGCCTGCATGCCATATCTCGTCGCAGGGTTCAAAGTAATGCAAGTACTTCGGATCCCAATAGCTATGAGTGTCGCTGATAATGCCTATTCTTTTCACGATTCAATGTTTTAAATTTGAGGAGTAATATTTAGCTTCTTTCTGACGAATTCTGCTATGAGCCCTGCGGTCTCCTTTGGACCAATCGCACTAGAGTCAATGCAGAGATCATAGCTGTCGGCCTGTCCCCAATGTTTACCTGTATAATAATTATAGTAGGACGCACGGCGGTTCTCCACATGCTGAATACGCCTGATGGCCTCATCTCGTGTCACCTGTTTCTCTTTCATAAACAATTCAGCTCGCACCTCAATGGACGCCGTAATAAACACATTAACCACATTGGGGAAGTCACGTAGCACATAGTCGGCACAACGACCTACGAAAACGCACGATCCCTCCTGAGCCGCCTTGATAATCGCATCACTTTGGAACTTGAAAAGGCTCTCCTGTGAGAAATTGTTCTGATAGAAGTTACTTCCGCCTCCCCAGTTACCGCTATATGGCAGATGAAAGAAAGAACGGAAGAAGCCCTTGCGTTCGTCACTTTGTTTAAAGAACTCTTCCGAGAAGCCACTTTCCTTAGCGGCAAGATTCAGCAGTTCACGGTCATAGTACTTCGCTTGGAACTCGGCAGCCAACAGCTTTCCGATTTCCAATCCGCCAGCACAAACCTGACGACCAACGTTAATGATTACTTGCTTGTCCATAAGACTTGAATTTTCTTATATGCCACAACAATATGGGAATAGTAAAGGAGAAAGCCAGGAAGTCACTGGAAGGCATGGCATACCAAACGCCATCGAGCCCCCAGAACAATGGATAGACATAAGCCATTGGCAAGAGGAGGATGAGCTGCCTAGACAGCGAAAGGAATATACTAATCTTCACCTTACCAATACACTGGAAGAAATTGGTGACAACGGCCTGAGTACCCACTACAAAGAACACCAACATGGCCAATTTGATGCCACGAGCCGCCATCTCGAGCAGCACAGGGTCGGTGGTGAATATACGCGCCATCTGACGAGGGAAGAGCATTGAGAGCGCCCAACCGACAAGCAGGATTGACGTAGCCACAGCAACGGATATCCACAAACAGCGCATCATACGGTCGTATTTCTTGGCACCATAGTTATAGCCCACAATGGGTTGCATACCCTGGGTGACACCCATAACAAACATAAAGAACACCATTACCATAGAGTTGGCAATGGAATAAGCGCCAACAGCCATATCCCCGCCATAGCGTACGAACTGGTTGTTCATGAAGATGACGATGACACATGCCGTGGCCTGCATCAGAAACGGCGACACGCCAATAGCTACAACATTCTTGACGAGATCGGCCTTCAGGCGATAAATACCACGCTTCAGGTGGAGCAACTCATGCTTGTCACTAAATATCCGCATCTGCCAACACAGCGCCAGAGACTGCGACAACACTGTTGCCAAGGCTGCGCCACGAATACCCCAGCGGAACCACCAGACAAAGGCCATCACCAACACAATATTACACCCCACGGTGAACAGCGTCGCATACATGGCATGACGCGGCTTTCCCGCGGCACGCAAAACAGCGTTCATACCAAAGTACATATGGGTGACCATATTACCCAGCAGAATAACCTGCATAAATTCACGGGCATAAGGCAGCGTAGCATCTGAAGCTCCGAAGAAAAGGAGTATGGGATCAAGGAAAATCAAACTAACAAGCATAAAAAGGAAACCCACAATAACATTGAGCGTCACGGTATTTCCTAACAGGTGTTGTGCAGTATCATAATCGCGCTGACCCAATTTCACACTAATGCAGGTCGACGCACCGACGCCAACAGCAGCTCCAAAGGCTGCACTAAGGTTCATAAAAGGAAATGTGATGCCCAAACCTGCGATAGCCTCAGGGCCCACCACCTGTCCAATCACCGAACGGTCAATGATATTATAGAGCGAACTGGCAACCATGGCCACCATGGCAGGTAAAGCATACTGCCAAAGCAACTGACCAACGGGCTTCTGCCCTAGTTCCAAAGCTTTCTGTCTATTATCCATATTTCAATTTGCAAAGGTAAACCTTTTTTCCGACACTGCCAAATTTTAAAGCAATCAAAGTTTGGCTCTTTCAATATTTATTCGTACTTTTGTGGCCGTTAAACAATTTCGGGACTAATGAACCGCACTATCATATTGCTTATCTTGCTCCTAGCGAGCCTCACGTCTAATGCCGCCAAAATCAAATTTCCTGGTGGTAAATGCTATATTTACCGATACGCGCTGAAAGACAAAGCGGCAACCAATTACACATTGGACAAACCACAGCGTTTTCTCTCGCAAAAGAGTTTGGAGCGCCGTCAACGCCAAGGCGTAGCCATCGACTCCACCGACCTGCCTGTGTGTCGTGCTTATATCAAGTTATTCGATGTCAGAGGTACCAAGATTGTCGGCACCAGCAAGTGGCAGAACACGGTATTGGTGCAATCAAACGACTCTCTCCTACTCGATAAGCTCAGCCAGCAGGACATTGTCCGTCATGCCAAATGCGTTTTTGTCGCACCAGACTCTATAGAAGAACCCGACGATATCAGATGGAACGTGCACGAGGACTTCAACCGATGGGACTCGGTCAAAAACGACCCCTACGGCATGGCTCGCGGACAGATAGAGATGCTCAACGGCACCAAGCTTCACGAACTTGACTATACGGGACGAGGTATGACCATCGCTGTGATTGACGGGGGATTCCAGAACTATGACCGTATCCCTGCTTTCAAGGAAACCCATATCGTAGGCACACGCAATTTCGTGCCAACACGTATCGACAAAGTGTTACAGGTTTGCGAACGAGGTCCTTTCCACGCCATTGATCACGGCACAAAGGTTCTCTCTGCACTGGCTGCCAATGCACCTGAAGTACATATTGGCACCGCACCTGACGCTGACTACTGGCTATTACGCAGCGAGGCCAACCAGATAGAACAACCCATAGAGGAAGACCTTTGGGCGATGGCTGTGGAAACAGCCGACTCCGTAGGCGCAGACATTATCAGTTCTTCATTAGGCTATTATGCCTATGACGAAGGACGGGGCAACTACCGTTTGCAAGACCTAAACGGGCATACAGCTTTCATATCGCGCGAAGCCTCAATGCTGGCTGGAAAAGGAATCGTGCTCTGCAACTCTGCCGGCAATTCGGGCATGGGTCAATGGAAGAAAATCGGCGTTCCTGCCGATGCTCCCGACATCATCACCGTGGGAGCCATTGACAGAGACAAGCGATTGGCCTCTTTCTCCAGCATAGGCCCATCTCAAGACGGCCGCATTAAACCCGACATCATGGCACAGGGTGCCCCCGCTGCACTGATCTCAGGCCGAGGCACACTGGTTCACGACATGGGCACATCATTCTCTACGCCCATCGTTTCGGGATTAGTCGCATGCCTTTGGCAGGCCCTCCCCAACAAAAACGCACGAGAGATTATTCAATTGGTACGCGAAAGCGCCAGCCAATATAATGAGCCGACCAATATCTTTGGCTATGGCATCCCGGATTTCTGGAAAGCATACACCTCACATCAGAACCTATGAACACTACCACATTCAGCCTTTACGAGCTCAATGCTCTGGTGCGCCAAACCATTGAGCAGACCCTGGATGATGAATACTGGGTCGAGGCCGAATTGGCAGAGTGCCGAGTGAACAGAGGACACTGCTATATGGAACTGATTCAGAAAGACGAACACAGCAATACCCCTATAGCACGAGCACAGGCTAAATGCTGGCAGAACACATGGGCCATGTTAGGACCGTATTTTGAAAAGACATCCGGTCAGCCTCTGCATGCTGGACTAAAAACGCGTCTCAAAGTCTATCCGCAGTTTCATGAGACCTATGGTTTTTCATGGATCGTCACCGACATCGACCCCACCTACACCTTGGGCGATATGACCAAAAGACGTCAAGAGATTATCCGGCAATTACAAGAAGAAGGTGTTTTTGATCTACAGAGAGAGCTACAATTCCCACTCTTTTGTCTCAACATTGCCGTCGTGTCCAGCCAGACAGCAGCCGGCTATGGTGATTTTGTCAATCAGTTGGCCGACTCGCCATACGAATTCCGCACGCAACTCTACCCCGCCACAATGCAGGGTGAGCAGGTGGAGCAGAGCATCATTGAGGCTTTGAACTGTATCTACCATGACATTGACAACTTTGACTGCGTGGTAATCATACGAGGTGGCGGTGCTACAGCCGACCTCTCTGGTTTCGACACATTAGCATTGGCAGAAAATGTGGCACAATTCCCTTTGCCCATCATCACTGGCATTGGCCATGACCGCGACGAATCGGTACTAGACATGGTGAGTCATCAACGGGTGAAAACGCCCACCGCAGCAGCACAATTCCTCATTAGCCATCTTGATGCCACCATGCAACGCATAGACAACTACCAAGAGCGGATTACACGCTATGCCACCATCAAGATGGAAACAGAACATCTGCGACTGGCACACCTAGCAGAACGCATCCCCTCACTTTTCTCATTGGTCAAGACCCGCCAGGAAGCCAGGCTCGACACTTTGGCAAATCGTATACAGTCAGCTCTTATCCTGACCATTGAGAAGCAGCACCATCAGCTACATATGCTGCAACATCGTGTCAAGGCTCTTGACCCCGCCCTGCTTCTGAAGCGCGGCTATAGCATCACCCTACACCAAGGCCGTGTGCTAAGAAGTGCCAACGACATCAAGCCTGGAACAGAAATAGAAACCCGCCTTGAACAAGGCACAATCATATCTATCACAAAATGACCTACGAAGAATCATTAAAGCAACTGGAAGACATTGTCCGAAAGATGGAAGCCGGCGACTACAGCATTGACGAGTTGGCAGAAAAACTGACGCTGGCACAGCAACTCATCAGTCAGTGCAAGGAGAAACTTGAGAAAACTGATAGTGAAATCAAGAAAATATTAGAAAATCGTTAGAAAAACTTGTGAGATAGCAGAAATTTGCTTATCTTTGCCGAGATTTATCAAACAACAGATACAACAAAGAATATGAAAGAATTAGACTGGAAGAATCTCTCCTTCGGCTACAGACCGACCGACTACAATGTTCGCTGCTATTATCGCGATGGAAAATGGGGCGAGATAGAAGTGTGTTCAGATGAGTATCTCAAGTTACACATGGCTGCCACCTGTCTGCATTACGGACAGGAAGCATTCGAAGGCCTGAAAGCCTATCGTTGCAAGGACGGCAAAGTGCGTACATTCCGTGTAAAGGACAATGCAGAGCGTTTGCAGAGCACCTGCCGCGGCATCATGATGCCCGAGGTACCCACAGAGTTGTTCACAGAGATGGTCAACAAGGTGGTTCGCCTGAATCAGGAGTGGATTCCCACTTATGAAAGTGGTGCCACCCTCTATATCCGTCCGCTGCTCATTGGCACCAGCGCACAGGTTGGCGTACATCCTGCCAAGGAATATCTGTTTATGATTTTCGTCACTCCCGTAGGTCCGTACTTCAAGGGCGGTTTCTCGACCAACCCCTACGTCATCATCCGCGACTATGACCGTAGTGCCCCTCTCGGTACAGGTAAATACAAGGTGGGCGGTAACTATGCTGCCAGCCTTTTTGCCAACAATTTGGCTCACGAGAAAGGCTATGCCTGTGAGTTCTACCTCGACGCGAAAGAGAAGAAGTATATGGACGAGTGTGGTGCTGCCAACTTCTTTGGCATCAAGAACAACACCTACGTTACACCGAAGTCAACTTCCATCCTGCCCTCTATCACCAACCGCTCATTGATGCAGGTTGCCGAGGATTTGGGCATGAAGGTGGAACGTCGCCAGATTCCCGAGGAGGAACTCGAGACCTTCGAGGAAGCAGGTGCATGTGGAACAGCAGCTGTTATCTCACCAATCTCATATATTGACGACCTTGACACTGGCAAGCGCTATTCGTTTGGCGACCAGCCCGGCCCTGTATCAAAGAAGCTCTATGACACTCTGCGTGGTATTCAGTATGGCGAGATTGAGGACAAGCACGGTTGGACTTCCGTCGTGATTGAATAAGAAAAAGGTTGAGTAGAAAGAAGATTATAATTAGCCTAGCCATTGCCACCATTGTATTGGGATTACTCTACATCTTCAATCCCGCAGACACAATGCTGGCACCCAAATGTGCGTTTCATGCCGTTACCGGCTTAAGTTGCCCAGGATGCGGCATGCAACGCTTTCTTCATGCTTTTATGCATGGACATTTTGCCGAGGCTTTCCACTATAATTATCTTCTTGTCATACTTCTTCCCTACCTCACTCTCCTCGGTATTGAAGAATTACTACTTACCGGGAAAACAAAGGAGCGTTGGAAACGCGTTATTGAAGGACGTACGCTAGTCATCACCATGATTATCCTCGCTCCTAGTTGGTTCGTCATAAGAAACATTTTTAATATTTAATCATCATACGAATTATGGATACAAAAGATGCTGATCAACTCTTGATGATGTATTCATCAAAACTCTCTCCGGAATACATTCCGACGATTAAGAGCAGACTATTGGAAATGGAGCATTCCACTGCCATCCTGGCATTTAGCGATCTAAAGGATCCAACGACAGCCTTAATCATTTCTATCTGTGAAGGATTAATTGCCATCAATGGAATCAGTCGTTTCTACATTGGAGACGTAGGTATTGGTATCGCAAAGCTGCTGACTTGCGGTGGATGTGGTATTTGGTGGCTTGTCGACCTCTTCCTTATTCAGGAGGCCACACGCAGAAAGAACACGGAAAAGGTGTTACAGCTTTTAGGCTAAGCGACCTTTTGTCCTACTGATTGTTTTATCTAAAGATAAACCCTCTTTCAGATGCTCCACATCATTGGAGCATCTTTTTTTGTTCTGAAATTTGGGATTCTCGAATAATATTCGTACTTTTGCATATCTATAAGGAAAACATTTTAGTATGAGTAAAGGAAAACTGGCCAAGTTTGCCGACATGGAAACCTATGAGAACGTCTTTCAATATCCCTTTTCAGTGGTGAGCGACGTTCCTTTTGACATGCGCGGTCATTGGAATGAGCAATATTTCAAGAACAGCAACCCTATCGTTTTGGAACTGGGCTGCGGCAAGGGAGAATATACCGTAGGATTAGCAAAGCGTTATCCCCATCTGAACTTCATTGGTGTTGACATCAAAGGAGCACGCATGTGGACTGGCGCCACCCAGGCACTACAAGAAGGTCTGAAAAACGTAGCATTCCTACGCACAAACATCGAGATTATCGACCGTTTCTTTGCTCCTGGCGAGGTTCAGGAGATATGGCTCACCTTCAGCGATCCCCAGATGAAGAATCCTCGCAAGCGTCTGTCGAGCACCTATTTCATGGAGCGTTACCGCCGTTTCCTGACAGACAATGGCACCATCCACTTAAAGACCGATTCTAATTTCCTTTTCACCTATACATGCTATATGGTGGAACGCAATCAGTTGCCCGTGGAACTCAAGACAACAGACCTCTACAAAGAAGAAGAGCAAGCCTACGCCGAGGCAGCCTCCATACAGACATACTACGAATCCATGTGGCTGGCACGTGGTTTGAACATCAAATACATCAAGTTCCATCTGCCCCACGAAGGCCAATTAGAAGAGCCTGACGTCGAGATAGAGTTGGACGACTACCGCAGTTATCACCGCACGAAACGCAGTTCGCTGGAGACTGCAAAATAAGTGTTGAGCATAAAAGAACCAATAATTGTGAATGATATGAAGAACGTTGATTCAATCAAGGGAATGGTGAAAAGACTCTTTGTTTTCACCATGCTCACCGTGCTTCCCCTATTTGCTGCTGCCCAGCAGCTAACTGTCACCGTTGAATCCGAAGGGCAATTGGGAGCGCAACTACCCGACAGCATCCGCTATTCCATGACAGATTTGAAAATCTGCGGTCCTCTGAATGTCAACGATCTCAAAATCATTCAGGCGCTCACCAGCAGGGTAAAAGCCAAGAAATCCTCTGAACAGGTTCTCACCTCCCTCGACCTGTCTGAAGCCGAGATTATTGAGAGTAAAGGTGTGGTTCGCACCCGCGCTAACGTTCTGCCAGCAGCCATGTTCCTAAACTGCAAGACCATAGAGCGCATCATCCTGCCGAACACTCTGACAGAGATTAGCCGTAGCTGTTTCAGTGGCTGCATCAATCTGAAAGAAGTATCGATGTCAGATGCCACCGAACAAATCGGAGACTATGCCTTTAACAACTGCGTCAGCCTAGAGAATCTGACACTCTCATCTCATCTAAAGGCCATAGAAAACCATGCTTTCGATGGTTGTGTGTCGTTAAGCGAAGTCAAGCTCCCCGAGACTGTCACACTGATAGACGCTTATGCATTCAACAACTGCAAAGCCCTGGAAGAAATAAACATTGAGGGAACAGAAATCAAGCGCATCAACGACAATGTATTCTCAGGATGCCAGAAACTCAAAAACGTTGAACTACCACAGTCGGTTACTGCCATTGGCAACGATGCCTTTATCAACTGTACGGCTCTTGAATCCATCAAGATGTCCGATGCCATCTCGGAAATAGGTAATAATGCTTTTGAAAACTGCTCCAGCCTTGACAGCATCACTATGGTGACCGCCATGCGTATTGGAAGCGAAGCTTTCAAAGGCTGCAGCCATCTGACCTCTATCAATGTTGAGATGATTAATCGTCTTGGCAATGCCGCATTCCAGGACTGCACGAATTTAACCGACATCACACTGAATGGCAACCTTCAGGCCATCGGTTCTGAAACCTTTTCTGGATGTACCAGTTTGACTGCTTTCACGACACCCAGTACAGTAAAAGCCATTGGCGCACGTGCCTTCTTCAATTGTCGTTCACTCGAGAAAATTGAGATGCCCGAGTCACTAACCCGTATCTATGACCACGCTTTTGAGAACTGCACCAGTCTCAAATCACTGTTTATTCCCAAACACACTAAGCAGTTGGGCAGTGACACCTTCGAGAACTGTATCTCACTTGACAGCGTCTATATCCAGGGCTTCGTTGAGAAGTTAGAAGACGACATCTTCCGCTATTGTCGTTCACTGCGTGTGGTAATCCTCCCCGTCTCTATCAAGAGTATTGGCGACAATGCCTTCGAGCAATGCCTGATGCTATCGAATATCACACTGCCTATCGCAGTTGGGAGCATCGGCGACAATGCCTTCGAGAAATGTCTCTCTCTTTCAGACATCGTCATTCCAGCAGCCTGCACGTCAATTGGTAGTTCGGCATTCCGCGAATGCAGCGGACTCATGCGAATTGAACTTCCCGCCGCCCTTAAAAAGATTGGTGGTAATGCCTTTGCAAAATGCGCTGCATTGACAGAGATTGCCATAGGCTCTCCTCTCCCGCCAACTATCACCAGCAGCACATTCAAAGGAGTTGTTTCCAGTGCCTGCCGTGTTGTAGTGCCACGCGGTGCCAAGAACAACTATCTAAACGACAAATCATGGAAGAAGCTGGCACAAATCACTGAACAGAACTAAAATAGAACATACGAAAACAAGATAAAAATGACATTATACCCCAAACTCATTATGGATGCGCTGGCAACGGTGACGTATGCCGGCACGAAAAAGAACTTAGTGGAAAGCGAGATGATTGCCGACACGCCTTGTATCAACGGACAAAAAGTTAAGGTCATCTTAGTATTCCCACGCGACACCGACCCATTTCTGAAATCTACCGTCAAGGCTGCGGAGGCCGCTATCAAATACCACTGTGGACAGGACGTGGAGGTAACCATCGAAACAGAATTCAAGTCAAAGCCCCGTCCTGAGGTAGAGAAACTGCTACCAGATGTTAAGAATATCATCGCTGTCAGCAGTGGCAAGGGCGGTGTTGGCAAAAGCACCGTAGCAGCCAATCTGGCCATCGCTTTGGCTCGCTTAGGATATAAGGTTGGACTGCTCGATACCGACATCTTTGGTCCTTCCGTTCCCAAGATGTTCCATGTTGAGGATGCCCGTCCCTATGCTGTCAACAAAGATGGCCGCGACCTCATTGAACCCGTAGAGCAATATGGTGTCAAGCTACTCAGCATCGGCTTCTTTGTTAATCCCGACACAGCAACGCTTTGGCGTGGTGGCATGGCTACCAGTGCCCTGAAGCAGCTTATTGCTGATGCCGACTGGGGAGAACTTGACTACTTCATTCTGGACACACCTCCAGGCACCAGTGACATCCACCTGACCTTGCTCCAAACACTGAGCATCACAGGTGCTGTCATCGTATCAACACCTCAGCAAGTTGCCCTGGCCGATGCCCGCAAAGGCATCGATATGTATCGTAACGACAAGGTCAACGTGCCCATCCTCGGCCTCATTGAGAATATGGCATGGTTTACGCCTGCCGAGTTGCCCGAGAACAAATACTATATCTTCGGTAAGGAAGGCTGTAAGCAACTGGCTCAGGAGATGAACGTTCCCCTCTTGGCACAGATACCTTTGGTACAAAGTATCTGCGAGAATGGCGACGAAGGCACACCTGCAGCGACACAGGTTGACACCATGACAGGTCAGGCCTTCCTGAACCTTGCACAGGCTGTTGTAACTGTAGTCAACCGTCGAAACAAGGAACAACCCAAGACGAAGATCGTGGGAACCAACTAAAGTTCCACATCTGAGGCATTAAAGAAAACAGACTATTTCCCCTTTCTTTTGCTAAAATCACGACGTGAAAATAAATAATCACGTCGTGATTTTAATTTTTCACGGCGTGATTATATATAATCTCGGCATGAAAAAAGGTCTTTCACTACTTAGAAAGACCTTTTATTCATTATACAAATCTATTTCTTGAGCCTAGCTTTTCTACGTTCTTTCATTTCACGATAGCGCCAGAAAGCATCGTATCTGGTCATATAAATCTGATAACCATAAACCACGCAGGCCAACCAGAAATAAAGGAACGTGTGGAGCCACAGCAACATAATCTCCAATTGGACATCGCCAAGAACGGCACCCATCGAGTTCAGACGCACATAAGCCCTCACGCCAAAGGTTGATGGGAACACCCACGACACGCCCTGCCAGAAGCCAGGAATATTAGACTGAGGCCAACTAACACCCGTCATAAACAACAGCGGCACTGACACAAAGACCATGAGGAGCATGACGTTTTCGCGATACTTCACGATACACGACACCACCATGCCAAAGAAGATACATGCCAAGGTATAGGGCAGCATGAGCCAAAGCAAAGGCTCCCACGTGGCCAACTGCGGGAAATGGAAGAGGCGTGGCACGACGATAACCAGCCAAGCACCCATCAGGGCGTAGACCATGAAGTAGCAAAGCGCCTTACCCAAAACGATACGGAACACGTTCTGATACGGACGACTGATAGGAATCAGCTGATGATAACGGTTACGCTCACGTGCTGTACCAGCTGCCATGCCGATACCCAACACCAACGTTTGCTGCAGGATGAGCATCAGCACACCCGGCAAAATAAATGAACCGTAGCCACCTGCCGGATTGAAGATAGGCACCTCGTCGTAGGCCAGCGGACGCGCTGCAATCACCTCGTCGCGCTTTGTATAGTGCTGTCCAAGTTTCGTCTGAATCTCAGCACCCATCTGCATCGACACCAACTGTGCCGTTTGGAAGATAGCCTTATAGGTCAGCATCAGACTCATGTCGCAATACACACTGATAGTGCCTTGCTCCATGCGGTTCACCTTCGTCTCAAACTCGCTGGGAACATAATAGATACCCCTGACCAGCTGACGACTTACCAACGATTTCGCCTCATCCAGATCCTGAGCATAGTAAGCCACTCGCACATCGGGCGAGGCATCACACATGCGGATAAACTGGCGTGAGAGACTCGTGTGCGAGTCATCGACTACTGCCACAGGGACCTCATGCACCGTCTCGTTATTATAAATCCAGGAGTATAGCAGCGGATAGATAAGCGGCACGATGATAAAGAAGATGAGTACACCCTCATCCTTGAACAGCTGTACCATCTCCTGACGCCATATATACATGGTGTCATCAATCCTTCTTCTATAACTATTACGGTATGTAGACATAAGTCAGCATTGCATTCTTGATTTTCCTTACTACCAGCCAAGGCAACAACGTAAAGGCTGCCAATGCGGCAAAATGGAACCACGCCTCGAGCAGCGGGAAGCCATTGAGCACGCTAATCTGGTAAACCATATAATAATGACGCAGGGGGAACAGCCACGAGATAGCCTGCAGTGCGCCATCCATACCCATCACCGGGAAGGCAGAGCCTACCATCGAGAAACTCAGTACAGCCCATAGCGAGCAGACACTCATCGACATGCGCAACGAAGGCATCAGACCAAAGCTGAAGATACCAAAGCCCTGCGCCGCCAGCACCTGCATCAAACCCAGGAGGATGAGCATCCACGGACTCCCCAGATGCGGGAACTGCAACACATAGAACACGTAGTACTCATAGCCATAGACCAGTGCCAGCCAGATGAGCGTTTGTGGCAGGAACTTACCTATCAGCGCCACGTTGATGCGGTTATCCGCCTTTTCGAGCCAGTCCTTCGACGTGCCGAACTTCAGCTCCGTACCCAGCGAATAGGCCGATATCAGAAAGATGAACAGCATAATCACACCCGGTACCAGCATCGTTGAGAGATACGAGTTATAGCTGGTCCAGGGGTTTGCTATCTGGTGCAGGTCAATCTTGATGGGTTGCAGGAACGTCTGTATCTGGGCATCCGTAAAGCCCTTGGCCCGCATGGTGGCTTGTCCCACAGCAGCCGATCCCAACGTGGAAATGGTCTTGAGATCCTTCATCAGCAGGGCACCCGATGCCAGTGTCGTATACGAATAGTAGAACGACACCTTGGGCTGACGACTAGCCATCAGGTCACTGGTTGTCCCTTTGGGAATATAGAAGAATGCGTAGATATCATTCTGCTGGATGGCACGGCGCGCCTCTGTCACACTGGGATAGTGCGCCACGACTCGCGACATCTGGAACGCATCAAGACGCTGCACCAAAGAGCGCGACGTCGACGTGTTATCCAAATCCACCACGCCCACCGGCATCTCCGTAGGTAGTCCATCGTTCATCAGTGAGGTAAAGAACACCATCACCAACAAAGGGAATACCACCATACAAGAGGCATAGAGACGGTTTCGTGTGAGGATGCTCAGTTCTCGCAGTCCAACCTGATATATGAGCCTTAATACTTTCACCTTATTGCGGAAGTAATTATTTTCTTTTCAATTATCATTTCTCGCTTCTCACCTATCACTTAATAATCAGTGACATTCCAGGTCTCAGACCCTCAAACTTCTCCACGGGGCGTGCTTTCACCTCAAAGGTCTTCAGGTCATACTGGCCATTAGCCTTGGTAGCCTTCCAAACAGCATATGAGCCCTGGTCCTTCATGTGATAGACCTTCATCTTAATCTCCTTATCAAAGGCAGGCACATAGGCCGTAATCTCTGCCCCCATCTGGATGTCGTTGAGCTGATCCTCGCGCACATTGAAAGTGCCCCACATATCGTTCATCATCGAGATGGTCATGATGGGACTACCCGTTCCCACGAGTTCTCCCACCTTGGGATAGATGCTACTCACCTCACCATCCATCTGAGCCACCTGGACAGTCTCATCGATATAGGCATTCACCTCCTGGACAGCACCTTTGGCACGGTCCAGCTGAGCCTGTGCAGCCTGTTTCTCTTCCTGTCGGGCACCGTTCACTGCCATATTATACTGGCTCTCGGCAGCCTTCATCTGAGCCTCCGATGCCTTGTACATCGCGTAAGCCTCATCACGTTTCTGGGCACTCATCACGCCCTCGTCAAACAAACGCTGCACACGGTTATACGATTTCTCAGCAATCTCCAAGCCAGCCTTTGCCTGCTGCAGCAACTGGAAAGCACCCTGCACCTGTTCCTTGCGTGCACCATTCTGTGCCATTTTATCCAAGGCAGCAGCAGCGCCCTCGGCACCCTGTGCCTGTTGCATCTTTGCCTTCACTTCAGGACAGTCAAGGATAGCCAGCGTATCACCGGCTTTCACAAAGTCACCCTCCTTGACACGCAGTTCCAGAATACGTCCGGGCACCTTACTTGACACTCTGTATTCCGAAACCTCGACCTGACCTTGAATCAACTCCGGATCACGTCCCAAGACAAAGAATCCAATCAGTGCCACTACAATAACAACACCTGCGAAGCCCATGATGGCATACAGAATGTTATGATGCTGTTTTTTTGCTTGATTACTCATATCTCATTTATCTTTTTTCTAAGTTAACTATCTATTCCAGTGAACCCAAAGCCTTCTGCAGCTCTACATGACTGAGCTTCACAGCAATCTGTGCATCGATCAGTTGCGACTGAGCCTGCAGCCATGCTGTCTGAGCCTCCATCACTACCGATGGCGAGATTACGCCCTCGCTGAATCCCAGATTTGCTGTTCGCAGGTTCTCTTCAGCCTTCTCGATGCCCGTCTGCGCCAAGGTCAGACGTCTGTTAGCCTCGTCCACCTTAAACGTATTCTGATTGACTTGCAACTCAATCTTCTCTCTGGCATCAGCCAGTTCCAGATGAGCAATAGCTGTTGCTCCCTTTGAGGCACGCACCTTATAGGCCACATCGCCCCAGTTCCACAAGGGTACACGCACCAGTAAGCCTACATTCCAGAATCCGCCGAACTTCTTCTCGAAGCCATTCAGCACATTAGGATTGCTCACAGCATAGCCACCCATCAATGCCACCTGAGGCAGGTTAGCTGCTTTCAGTATATTGGTGGCCTGCTTGGTCATATCTACGGTGTTGCCCAGCATTTTCAGCTCCGGACGGTTCTCGATGGCACGATCCACATCCAACTGAGGCTGCAGCGTCACCACAGCCAAGTCCTTGGTATCCTCGTCCGCCAAGGTAATCTGGTCGTTCATAGGCAAGCCAATCATCTGACAAAGCAGCATCTTCGACAGCACCAGTCCGTCGTTCACGCGCTGCAAAGTCATCTCGGCCTCGTTCACCTTTACGCTGACACTCAGTCCGTCGCTCTTGGTAGCCACGCCCTCGGCAATCATCTTCTGGACATCACCATCAAACTTCTTTATCAGTGCCAGATAACTCTCAGCCAGACGCTGTTTATGCTTCAGCGACACCACCTGCCAATAAGCCTGATCGGTGGCATAGACCACTGCCTGGCGACGGGCTGAAGCCGAATTAGACGCAAATTCCTCGTTGAGATCAGCCAACTTATTCAGCGCCACGATGCCACCACCCATAAAGACAGGCTGTGTGACCAGTATCGACCCTGCAAAGATATTTCTGGTGTCCGTACGAAAAGCATCCACAATTTTCTGTCCCTCGGTATCCAGCATTCCGGCAGCATTTGTAATACCCTGCTGCATATTTTGCTGCAGGTTTCCTGCCATCTGTTGGATAGAGGCAGCAGGCACACCTAATTGAGCCAGCATCGTTCCCATCTGACCCATAAAATTGTTCACTCCTGTGGTCAATCCCCCCAGATTGCCTGCCAGATTGGTGCCCAGGTTGCTCAGCGTTGCTTTCTGTTCATTGTTCAGCAGCGATACCTCTTCACTGGTATATTGATACGAACCGATAGCACTGACATGAGGCAGATACTTCGTACGTGCCGATTTTCTCAGGTTAGCAGCCACCTCTTGTTTCAGTTGCGAAACAGTCATCTGCTTGTTGTTGCGCAAAGCCATCGCCCTACAGCTATCCAAGCATAGCAACTGCTGTGCTCCGATATCCTGTATGCCAACAGCAAGAAGCAGGAGGCCAAAAGAAATAAACTTTTTCATATCTTAATTAAAGGTAAACGTTTTCGTTCCAATCATATTACCATCAGCAAAGATGCTGACGCGATACTGACCAGCCTCCAAGTATTCGCCCACCTGCCAGAAGGTCTGTACGCCCACCTCTTCGCCGGCATATTCCACTACTTTCTTCATCGAGTATTCCAGCTGGCGGTTCTCATAGGGGAACGAGCCTGCGGTAAGCACCTGACCGGCAGGTGTCTGAATACGTACATAGAGTGTGCGGTTGCCATTCTCGGCTGTCACGTTGCGAGAGATGGTGAAATTCACCTGAATCGTCTTGCAGTCCTTAATCTTTTTGGCAGTCTTCTGACGCTTGTTCAGCAGCTGCATCTGAATGCCCGTTGCATCGAGTTGTGCAGCAATGGCTACCTTCTCTGTCAGGTTCTGTTTCTCCTGGCGCAAGCCCTCGTTGGCCTGGTTTGACTGTGCCAGAGCATCCTTCACACGATCGTTTTCTGCCATCAGACTCATGTTCACCTGGTTCAGCGAATCCACCTGACGGATATATGAGCGCAGCACCTCGCGTACCGTTGCCAACTCTTTCTTCAGTCGGGCAATCTCACGCGCATCACTCGCCTTCACGTTCCTCAGTTCCTGAAGCAACTGCTGAGTGCGCATCTGCTCCTGAGTCAGCTGTGCGATGATAGAGTCGTTGTTAATCTGCGTCATCATCTCACTATACTGCAGTGACAAGCGCTCGTAGTCATTTTCCATTTCCTGTTTGTCCAGTTCAGCCAGTTCCTGCATTTCCAGTTTCTCCTGTTCCAGACTTCTGTTATCCATCAACAAATACACAACTACGGCTGCCATCGCCAAGATGACCACTACCGCCGCAGCTATCAAACCTTTCTTCATAGTTACCTTATTAATATATATAAACTGCGTGCAAAGATACTGGTTTTCTACGAAATAGCCAAAAAAAAGTCTACACATGTTTGGTCGTTAATAAATTTTTTACTATCTTTGCCCTTGAAAACATTTTTTCTGTTCTGCCTATGACTAAAAATGGTTTCTGGCACCGAGCCTACGACCTATACTATGAAGGATTCCGCAATATGACATTGGGGAAAACCCTCTGGGCCGTCATTCTCATCAAGCTCTTCATCATCTTTGCTATCCTGAAAATTTTCTTCTTTCCCAACTATATCGACGAGCACGCCAGCGATGATAACAAGTCAGATTTTGTGGCCAACGAACTCATTGAGCGAGCGCCAGGATAGAGGATAGGAACTATATAACTATAGCCACCAGAAAACCACATACAATCTAATAACAACAATAAAACCCTAAAGCAAAATGACTAACCTATTATTAAGCATTGATGCTGGTACCATTGACTGGTCGAGAGCGCAATTCGCACTCACAGCCATCTACCACTGGCTCTTCGTACCGTTAACCCTCGGTTTGGCGGTAATCATGGGCATTGCAGAGACACTCTACTACAAGAAACGCACGGACTTCTGGAAGAAGACGGCCCAGTTCTGGCAGCGCCTCTTTGGCGTCAACTTCGCCATGGGTGTGGCCACAGGCATTATCCTCGAGTTTGAGTTTGGCACCAACTGGAGCAACTACTCCTGGTTTGTGGGCGACATCTTTGGAGCCCCACTGGCTGTTGAGGGCATCGTAGCCTTCTTTATGGAGAGCACCTTCGTGGCTGTGATGTTCTTCGGATGGAAGAAAGTCTCTGCCGGATTCCATCTGGCCTCCACCTGGCTCACCGGTCTTGGCGCCACCATCTCGGCTTGGTGGATTCTCGTGGCCAACGCCTGGATGCAATATCCCGTGGGCTGTACGTTTAATCCCGACACCATGCGCAACGAGATGACATCGTTCTTCGACGTGGCCCTTTCTCCCTTTGCCATCGACAAGTTCTTCCACACTGTCATATCATCATGGATTATCGGTGCCGTCTTCGTTATTGCCGTCAGCTGTTGGTATCTGCTCCAGAAGCGTCACATCTGTCTGGCTGTCCAGAGCATCAAGATTGCCGTCGTCGTGGGACTCTTCGCAGCCCTTGGTGCTGGTGCTACAGGTCACAAGAGCGGACAGACTATCGCCAAGGTGCAACCCATGAAGTTGGCAGCAATGGAAGCACTCTATGAAGGTGGCAACGAGATGGGCCTGAAGATTGTTGAGGGTATCGAACTACCTTATGGTCTGTCGCTGATGGCCACAAATACCCTTGACGGCTACGTGCCCGGCATCGACAACCTGCTTAATGGCTATATCACTGCCGACGGTAAGGTAGAGCCCTCTGCCGAAGAGAAGATTCAGCGTGGCAAACTGGCCATCCAGGCATTGGCCGACTATCGCAAGGCCAAGGCAGAAAATGCCGACGAGGCTACACTCGATGCCCTGCTCGCAACACTCAATAGAAACTACGAATACTTTGGATATGGCTATGTCAAGGACAGAAACGACCTCGTGCCCTCTGTCCCCATCAACTTCTGGGCCTTCAGGGCTATGGTCGGTTTAGGATGCCTCTTCATTCTCTTCTTTGGCCTTGTCTTTATCCTCATCTTCGACATCCCCTTTATCTCGATGGTCTTCCGCCGTCTGCTCTCTGCCTTCGGCCTGCTTCCAGAAACAGCTTCCGACCAGACCACGCCTGCCGACGCCATCCCCAACTGGCTGTGCTGGACAGCAGTCCTCATGGTACCACTGGCATATATTGCCTCAGAGAGCGGATGGCTAGTGGCAGAGTTTGGTCGTCAACCTTGGACGATTCAAGACATGCTCCCCACCTGGGCAGCAGTCAGCGACCTGCAGTCATCCAGCGTCATGATCACCTTCTTCCTTTTCCTCATTCTCTTCACTACGATGTTGGCTGTTGAGATTAGCATCCTCATCAAACAAATCAAGAAAGGACCCGAACTATGACCTATACTTTTTTGCAACACTACTGGTGCTTCATCGTTTCCCTGTTAGGAGCACTTCTGGTCTTCCTGCTGTTTGTCCAGGGAGCCAACTCCATCATCTTCTCACTGGGCGAGACAGCCCAAGAGCGGCGCCTGCTTATCAACAGCACAGGTCGCAAGTGGGAGTTCACGTTTACCACGCTGGTCACCTTCGGCGGAGCATTCTTCGCCTCCTATCCTCTGTTCTATTCGACATCGTTTGGCGGAGCCTACTGGCTGTGGATGCTCATTCTCTTCTCGTTTGTGCTTCAGGCCGTCAGCTATGAGTTCCAGAACAAACTCGGCAACTTCCTCGGCGCCACAACCTTCCAGTGCTTCCTGGTGTTCAACGGCATTGTGGGCCCATTGCTCCTGGGTGGTGCCGTCGCCACCTTCTTCGAGGGCAGCAACTTCATCGTCGAGAAGAACAACCTCATCGACATCTATGCCCTGACGCCAGTCATCAGTCGTTGGGCCAATGCCTCTCACGGTCTTGACGCTCTGCTCAACCCGTGGGTACTCGTCCTCGGACTGGCCGTACTCTTCCTGGCTCGCACCTTGGGTCTCCTCTATCTGCGCAATAATGTGGCCGACGAAGCCATCCTGCAGCGCAGTCACAAGCATCTGATGATCAATGCCGGCATCTTCGTCCTGCTCTTTGTGGTCTATCTGGTCCACCTGCTCACGAAAGACGGTTATGCTTGGGACGACAGCGGACTGATCTTCATCGAGCCCTATAAGTATCTGCATAATGCCATTGACATGTGGTATCTCACCATTGTATTGCTCATCGGTGTGGTGCTTGTTCTTTGGGGTATCGCCAGCGATTTGTTCCGCGACAGCAAATGCGGTATTTGGTTTGCTGGCATCGGCACCGTCCTCACCGTCACGCCCCTGCTGCTCCTGTCAGCATGGAACCACACGGCATACTATCCCTCAACAGCCGACCTGCAGTCATCGTTAACATTAGAGAACTCGTGCAGCAGTTACTTCACCCTCAACACGATGTTCTTTGTATCACTCCTTGTACCGTTTGTCCTTGCCTATATCGTCTATGCCTGGCGCAAGATTGACAGCAAGAAGATTGACCAGGCCGAGATTGCCAACGACTCACACGCTTACTAAAAAAAATAATGGGGTTAGCATTTCACTAACCCCATTTTCTTTATTTGTTTGGCACATCCAGCGTCATCACGAAGCGTGCACCGCCAGTATAACTCGTGTCAAGCACGATATCGCCGCCCAGCCTACGGGCAATCGAACGAGCAATGGTGAGTCCGATACCCGTGCCGTTGTAGTAATTATCCAACTGAACGAACTCCTCAAAGATATGTTCAGCCTCTTCGGGAGGCACACCAACACCTGAGTCTTCCACTGCGAAGAGCACCTTGCGACTCGTGGGGAGCGTCTGAAGCGAGACATCCAACTTAACGCTACCCTGCTTCGTAAACTTCTGCGCATTGTCGAGCAGTAGTGACAGCGCACGTACGGCCTGCTGCAAGTTCGTACGCATAATCAGCGTCTTAGCGTCAGCACTTGCATGAAGGTCAAAGACGATGCGCTTCGCCTCGATGATACCCGCATCGCTGGCAGCCTGCGTAGCAATCTGCAGGGGCGACACCTCGTCATTCTGCTCAATCACGATCTTACTGCCGGCATCACTCAGTTCCAACATCTTGTTCACCAATCCCGTGATACGGTCGGTGTTCTCCGTAATCTGACGATTGATGTCGCGACGTGTTGCCTCGTCGATATCCATCCCCGACGAGGTGAGCACCTGTGTAAAGCCAGAAAGGATATTCAGCGGTGTGCGAATCTCATGGGAGATTTGTTTGATAAATTCAGACTTCATCTCCGACGACTCCTGTGCACGTTCATTGGCCAGTTTCAGTTCAGCATTCTTATCGGCCAGGCGATGCATGGTGTTGCGGCGATAGAGGATATAGAATATCAGGAACAACGACAGGAGTCCCAGCGCGATACCCAAAGCCAACAGGTGTCCCTGCTTGATGTCCGCCTGCTGACGTGCGATGGTGGTCTCTTTCTGCTGTGTGTCATAGATGGTGGCCAACTCGGCGGCATCGCTATGCTTCTGCCAGAAGATGGCCGAATCCAGCGCCTCACAGATCTGGGCAGCCACAGCATAAGCCGAGTCGTGACGCCCAGCTCCGACATTGGCGCGGAACTTAGGCAGGAAATAGCTCTGCAGACAATCGAGTGTGAGGTCATAGCCCCATTTACCCATCATTCTGTCAAGGTCACTCAGGATGTCAGCAGCCTCATCATAGCGATGTGCTGCAATCAGATATTCGCAGGCATCCGAGCGTCCATCGTCACACTGAGCATAGACCGACCCCAGGAAGGCCTCATATTCGGCAGCAGCCTCTTCGCTTCGTCCCAGGCTCTCGAGTGCATAGGCACGATAGATATTGAGGCGGGCCTTGTATTCCGTCACAAACTTATCCTCTCCGTGGAAACGCACAGCCAACTGATTCAGTAGCGCCTCTGTACGGTCCAGCCACATATTCGCATCGGAAAACGATTTTGAGTTGAGGAAACGGATACCGATATTTGCCGTATGAATAACGGCATTTCTCAGCGACGAGCGTGTGGAGTCAGCCTTGATGGCCTGCAGGTTACGCTGATAAGCCTTCTCAAAGGTCACCGACGCCTCACCGATACGGTTCAGTTTCATCTGACAGCGACCTATCGAGGTCAGCAGCAGGATCATGGCGTCATCCGACAGACAGCCCTGCTCCTCAAACTGATGCATCAGGGGTACAGCCACATGCAGCGCTCCCTCATAGTCATGCCTAATATAATAAAGGTCGGCCAAGTAAGCAGCGGCATCCTCATAGGTTTCCTGTTCTATGTTGCTATAGATGCTGGACTTCAACACCTTATTATAATATTCCTCGGCCAGGTTAAACTTCTTCATCTTATGATAGGCCCAACCACGCTTGAGGTTAGCCTCTATCTCACGGATGTCGCCTTCACTTTCAAGACTATCCACCAGGGTAATCATGCGATCAAACTCTCGCGAATTGGATAATTCATCAAGCAAGCTATCGACAGCGTTCTCCTTGGCAGGCACAATAGTGTTCTGATGACACGCTCCCATGAGACACATGCACGACAGTCCCGCGAGCAGATTTCTCGCATTCAAAAATTGTATATTTATCATTGTTAGCTAGAGTATCTTTTTAAATTCGGGCACAAAGATAATAAAAAAGGGATAAAAAAGCGAATATATTCGGTTTTTCTTGCTAACTTTGCAGCACAAAAATAAAAAAATGTAGAATGATTGTTTGCATTGCAGAGAAACCAAGCGTCGCGAAGGACATTGCACGCATCATTGGTGCAACGGCTTCGCGCGATGGATATATGGAGGGAAATGGCTATCAGGTGACGTGGACATTCGGTCACCTTTGCGAGCTGAAAATGCCCGAAGACTATACCCCCATGTGGCGTTCGTGGAGTCTCTCGTCTCTCCCCATGATACCCCCAAAGTTCGGCATTCGCCTGAAAGACGACGAGGGTATCAAGAAGCAGTTTGCCACCATCGAACGACTGATGTCTCAGGCCGACAGCATCATCAACTGTGGTGACGCTGGTCAGGAGGGTGAACTCATCCAGCGATGGGTGATGCAGAAGGCGCAGGCCAAGTGCCCCGTGCAGCGCCTGTGGATCTCGTCGATGACCGACGAGGCCATCCGCGAAGGCTTTGCCAACCTCAAGGACCAGAGTCAGTATCAGTCACTCTATCTGGCAGGCCTCAGCCGTGCCGTTGGCGACTGGCTCCTGGGCATCAACTGCACCCGTCTCTATACGATTAAATATGGTCAGAACCGACAAGTGCTGAGCATCGGTCGCGTGCAGACCCCCACCTTGGCCCTCATCGTCAATCGTCAGAAAGAGATAGACAACTTCAAGCCCGAGCCCTATTGGGTGCTGGCCACCGTCTATCGCGACACCACGTTTACGGCCACCTCGGGCAAGTTCACCTCCAAGGAGGAGGGCGAGCAGGCCTTCCAGACCATCGAGGGCAAGCCTTTTGAAGTGACGAAGGTCGAGAAGAAAAACGGCAAGGAAGCACCACCATCACTCTACGACCTCACCTCTCTGCAGGTGGACTGCAACAAGAAATACGGTTTTTCGGCCGAGATGACGCTGAACCTCATCCAGCAGCTCTACGAGCAGAAGCTGACCACCTATCCCCGTGTGGACACCACCTTTCTGCCCGACGATGTCTATGGCAAGTGTCCGCAGACCATGAACGGCCTCTTCCAGGTGAAGTTCGCAGGCCAGTCGCCCTACGCCGAGTTGGTGCGCCCCCTGGGTGGTAAGCCCCTGTTGAAATCAAAGAAGGTCTTTGATTCGTCGAAAGTCACCGACCACCACGCCATCATCCCCACCGGCGTCGTGCCCCAGAATATCACCGACCTGCAGCGCAAGGTTTACGACCTCATTGCCCGCAGGTTTATCGCCGTCTTCTATCCCGACTGCAAGTTTGCCCAGACCACGGTGCTGGGCGAGGTCCGGTCTGTTGCGATGCCATCGCAACAAACGGAACAACAAACGGAACAACAGACGGAACAACAAACGGAACAACAAACGGAACAGAGCACGGAACAGGGCATCGAGTTTAAGGTCACGGGCCGCACCATCCTTGATGCGGGCTGGCGTGCCGTCTATGCCAAGGACACCCAAGCCGACGACGAGGACAAGAAGCCCGACGAAGAGGAGCGCACCCTGCCCGACTTCCAGAAAGGAGAGAGCGGACCGCACACCCCCACCCTGACCGAGAAGATGACCACGCCACCAAAATACTACACCGAGGCCACCCTGCTCCGCGCCATGGAGACAGCCGGCAAACTGGTGGAGGACGAGGAACTGCGCCGCGCCATGAAGGAAAACGGCATCGGACGTCCGTCAACGCGTGCCGCCATCATCGAGACTCTCTTCAAGCGTCGCTATATTAAAAAGGAACGCAAGAACCTCGTGGCCACCCCCACGGGTATCGAACTCATCGACCTCATCCGCGAGGAACTCCTCAAGAGTGCCGAGCTCACGGGTATCTGGGAGAAGAAACTGCGCGACATCGAGGCCCAGAAATACGACCCGAAGCAGTTTCTCGACGAACTCAAGCAGCAGGTCAACGACATCGTGATGCAGGTGATGGGCGACCAGAGCAATCGCCGTGTGCCCATCGAGGCCGAGCAGCCCAAGGCCGACGCCAAGTCAAAGGGCAAGGGCGAGGCGAAGAAGCCCCGTGCCCCACGCAAGAAAAAGACAGACGACACCCCCGCAGCAGCCCCTGCCGCCGCACCTGCCGATCCCATGATTGGCAAGCCCTGCCCCGTGTGTGGCCAAGGCACCATCATCAAGGGCAAGACCGCCTATGGCTGTTCACGCTGGAAGGAAGGCTGCACGTTCCGTCAACCCTTAGAAGAGAAATAAATGGAAATCATCGAACAGTCACTTATCGCCAAGAATCCCAAGAAGAAGAGTGAGGACGGCATCGTCATCACCAAAGACTATATCGCCGTCATCGATGGCTCCACGTCGAAGACCGACCGACGCTACAGCCTGTTTCGCAGCAATGGCCGCTATTGCATGCAACTCATCAGTCGCTATATCCGCCAGGCCAAGGGCAACCTTTCCTGCCAGCAGTTCTGCAACGGTGTGTCGCGTGCCATCGCCAGCCACTATAAGAAAAGCGACCTGCCCCGACTCGCCGAGCACCCCGAGGAGCGCCTCACAGCCTCCGCCATCGTGTTCAGCCGTCTGAACCGCGAGATATGGATGATTGGCGACTGCCAGTGTCTGGTGGGCAACGAATACTATGACAACCCCAAGCCCTATGAGCAGGAGTTGGCCGAACAGCGTGCTGCCATCATCAATGCGTATGAGGGCGACAAGACCACCTTTCTGGAGCACGACACCGCCCGCGAGGCCATCATCCCCCACATGCTCGAGATGATGAAACAGCAAAACAAAACCTATGCCGTCATCGACGGATTCCCCATTCCACCCCAGCATGTGCGCGTCATCACCCTCAACTTCCAGCCTTGGGAGGTGGTGCTGGCCAGCGATGGCTATCCTTTCCTCGAGCCCACTCTTGCCGCTTCCGAGGAGCGACTGGCCCAGCAGCGCACCAACGACCCGCTGAACATCGGCGAGTTTAAGGCCACGAAGGCCTTTGTCCAGGGCAACGACTCGTTTGACGACCGCACCTACATCCGCTTTCGTGTGTGAGTTTTGTCTCAACACAATAAAACGGCGCGTCCTACGTTATAATCATGTATGCGCAAACATTTTTCTATCATAATCGCAGTCATCGTCTGTCTCCTCGTCCAAGGATGTGGAGCCGATTCGGCCATGAAAAAGGGCGACAAGTTCTACGCTCTGGGCGAATACTATGATGCCGCTGCTCAATACAAGAAGGCCTACTCTCAGACCAAAGCCAAGGAAAAGCCCCTGCGTGGACAGCGGGCCCTCAAGATGGCCGACAGCTATCGTCGCATCAACTATACCCAGAAGGCTATCGCGGCCTACAACAATGCCGTTCGCTATAAGCAGATTGACTCGACATCCCTGTTGCACCTCGGACGTCTGCAACTGAAAAACGGGTCCTATAAAGAAGCAGAAAAGACCTTTCTCGCCCTGCAGGACTCCATGCCCAACAACCCCTTGCTGAAAAGCGGTCTCCAGTCTGCCCGCATGGCACCGAAATGGAAGGCCGAGGCCCAGTATTCGGGCTATACGGTGAAGAAGCAGGAACTCTTTAACTCGCGCCGCGCGGAGTACTCCCCCGTGCTGGCGGGCGACGACTATAGCCAACTCTATTTCAGCAGCACGCGCAACCAGTCCAAGGGCGACGAGTTGAGTGGCATCACCGGTACCAAGAACGCCGACATCTTCTTCTCGCAGAAGGACGACAAAGGCAAGTGGTCGAAGCCCGAGGCCATCGACACCGAACTGAATAGCGAGTTGGACGAAGGTGCTTGCGCCTTTACGCCCGACTCCAAGACCATGTATCTCACCGTCTGCAAGACCGACCCCGACTACCCGCGCTATGCCCAGATAGCCACGGCCCAGCGCAGCGACGCCTCGTGGGGCAAGGCCACCCCACTGGTCATCACCAAGGACACCCTCTCCACCTATGCTCATCCGGCCATCTCGCCCGATGGCATGTGGCTCTATTTCGTCAGCGATATGCCTGGCGGACTGGGAGGCTATGACATCTGGCGCGTCCAGCTGACCACCCACGGACTGCTGGGTCTGGAGAACCTGGGGTCACCCATCAACACCCCTGGCAACGAGATGTTTCCCACGTTTCGTCCCAATGGCGATCTGTATTTCTCGAGCGACGGACATCCCGGCTTTGGCGGACTCGACGTCTTCATCGCCAAGCTCGATGGCGAGCGATGGCAGTTGGAGCACCCTGGTTCCCCCCTCAACTCTTCCGGCGACGACTTCGGTCTCACCTTCGAGGGTCTGCACAATCGCGGCTATTTCTGTTCCAACCGCGGCGATGCCCGTGGCTGGGATCACATCTATTCGTTTGAAAAACAAGAGGTGGTTCAGACAGTTAAGGGTTGGGTCTACGAGAAAGACGGCTACGAACTGCCCAGTGCCCTGGTCTATATGGTGGGCAACGACGGCACCAACCTGAAGCTCAGCGTCAAGGGCGACGGTTCGTTTACGGAATATATCAAACCCGGTGTGGACTACGTATTCCTGGGCACCTGCAAAGGCTATCTCAACCACACTGAGGAACTGCGCGTCGAACCCGTGCTGGAATCCGAGGAATATGTCTTGCAGTTCCCGCTGGCCTCCATCACCGCCCCCGTGCTCATCGACAACATCTTCTACGACTTCGACAAGGCCACCCTGCGTCCCGAGTCCACCGAGGCTCTCGACAAGTTGATTGGCCTGTTGAACGAGAATCCCAATGTCACCATCGAGTTGAGTGCCCACACCGACTATCGTGGCTCGGCGGCCTACAACGAACGCCTGTCGCAGCGCCGTGCCGAGAGTGTGGTCAACTATCTCATTGAGCATGGCATCGCCCAGGACCGTCTGTCACCCGTAGGCTATGGTAAGATGAAGCCCAAGGTCGTCAAGCGTAAGCTTACCGAGAAATACGACTGGCTGAAGGAAGGCGATGTGCTCACCGAAGAGTTTATCCGCGCCCTTGACGACGAGGAGAAACAAGAGATCTGCAACCAGCTCAATCGCCGCACGGAGTTCACCGTGCTGCGCACCACCTACGGTATCACCGAAGCAATCAAGAATCAAAAAACGGATTAAAGTCTCACCACAGGCTCATAGTCCTGTGGCACGTGGGTCGTCTTGATGCGCCACTCCTTGGGATAGAGGTTGTTGGCCCTGTTGCCAATGTTCTTCGCCATCCCCAGGGGCTGTCCCATAAAGCACACCTCCACAATGCCGCGCGGCGTGTCGGGTGGCAACACCAGCGCTTCGTGGCGCAGATAGTCTATCGCCTGCCCATAGGTCAGTTCCACGCGAGGCGCATCGGCATGCAGGTCCAGAGGCGTCATCGTCGGCACGCTCTGTTTCTTGGCACGCCCCGTATTCTCGCCCGCCTTGCGCATCACGCACATAAAGAGCCCCTCGCTGCGGGTGATACCGGGAATAAAACGATAGACAGGTTCCGCGAAGCCCTCGAGCAGCGACCCCGTGATATGCCATTCCGCCTTCGTCTCCACCGGCAGCACCTTGGCTCCCAGTTCGTCCATCATCCAGCGGATGTTTTCCTCGTTCTCCTTAGTATTAAAGGTACACGTACTATAAATAAAGAGACCACCCTCATTCAGACATTGCCAGGCCTCACTCACGATGTCGCGCTGCAACTGCCAGCATTTCTCCACGTTCTGCCTGCTCCACTCCTTGATGGTAGCCTCGTCCTTGCGAAACATACCTTCGCCCGAGCAGGGCACGTCACAGAGAATCACGTCGAACCGCATCTTCGCCTTGCGATAGTCCTTGGGAAAGAGGTTGGTCACCAGGTGGTTCTCATAGCCCCATTTCTGCACGTTCTCCAGCAGGATGCTGGCCCTGTTGCGCATGGGTTCGTTGCTATAGAGCACACACGCTGCCGGCAAGGCCGCACGCAGCAGGGTGGACTTTCCGCCAGGCGCCGCACAGAGGTCCAGTGCCGCAAGCGGATGGGCATCCGCGGGCAGATGCTGGCGCAGCGCTTCGTCGAGAAACATCGACGCCGCCTCCTGCACGTAATAGCAACCGGCATGAAACAGCGGGTCAAAGGTGAAGTTAGGACGACTCTTCAGATAGAAGGCATTGCGACACCAAGGCACCTCCACCACATCATCCATCTTCCATCCACCCTCCGCCATCTTTTTCGGGTTCAGTCTGATACTCACGGGCGCGTCCTCTTCAAACGAATGAAGGTATCGTTCGAAGCGCTCACGGCCCATCAAAGCCTCTGTAATTTGTATAAAATCGGCAGGTAATTGCATAATCGCTTGCAAAATTAAGAAAAAAAAGTTATCTTTGCGCAACTTTATTGATGAAAGTTACGTCTAACCTACAGAAAAGAAACAAAAAAGAAAGGATATGAATATGAAAAAGATTTTGTGGACTTTAGCGTTTGTATTTGCGCTTCAGGTGTCTGCATCGACAGCGTTGGCAGCACCCAAGGATACTGTAAACCAAGTTGAGGCTTACTCTGACACCACCTCGCTCGACTCGGCCATGAATGCCGCCATGGGCAATTGGGACGATCCCGACGACTGGGACGACGACTGGGATGAGTGGGAGAATGCCAACTCCACCTCGCTGGTCGAGAAGATGGGTATCGGTGATGGTATGGCGGAAGGTCTCGCCGGCATGGTGTTTGCCGTCGTGGTGCTCTTCATCATCTTCATCCTGTCGCCCGTCGCCCTGATTGGCATCATCCTCTTTTTCGTCTATAAGAACCGCAAACAGAAGATGAAGCTCATGGAGATGGCCATCAAGAGTGGCAACACCATCCCCCTCGAGACGATGGCACCCAGTCCCACACGCAACGATTACCTGTGGAACAAGGGCATCAAGCAGATCTTCACCGGCGTAGGCCTGGCCATTCTGCTCTATGTCGTCATCGGCAACCTGGGCTTGGCCATCGGTGCCTTCATCGCCATCCTGGGCATTGGCAACATGGCCATTGGCCACAACGCCATGCAGAAGCGGAAAGAGCAGGAGCTCTACGACCAGTATGTCAATCAGACCAAGAAGGAAGAACCTACCGAGAACGAGAAGTAATCGATGGAGTCAATCAGTGACATATCGCTTGTAGCGCAGGTGGCTGTGTTTCACAACCGGCGGGCCTTCGACCAGCTGGTCAGGAAATACCAGTCGCCCGTGCGCCGTTTCCTACTCAACCTCACGCTGGGCAACGAGGCGCTGAGCGACGACCTGGCTCAGGACACGTTTCTCAAGGCCTACGAGCGCATCACGCAGTTCAAGGGCATCGCGTCGTTCCAGACGTGGCTCTTCCGCATTGCCTACAACGTGTTCTATGACAACAAGAGGAAGACGCAGACACACCCACATTCCGGTTGGGACGATCTTGGTCGTTCTCAGGAGGCAGAACTCTCTGCTCCCCCTTCCGCCAGGGAAGGCTCGGGGGTGGGACTCTCTCTCGATATCCACACCGCCCTTGCCATCCTCAAGGAAGACGAGCGTGCGTGTGTCACCCTCCAACTCATCGAAGGCTATTCCATCGACGAGATAGCCAACATGCTTGGAATGCCTGCCAACACGGTGAAGTCTCACCTGCGCAGGGGCAAGGAAAAACTTACAACGTACCTTAAAGCTAACGGATATGACGGAAATAGATAACAGTTTACTCGAGCAGTTCTTTGAGCCTGCGCGTCAGCAGGAAATCAGCGACAACGGATTCACGGAGCGTGTGCTCCGCCAGTTGCCCGACCGGTCTCTCATCCTGTCGCGGTGGTGGACGGCCTTCTGCGCTGCCCTCGCCCTCATTCTCTTCATCGTCTCCGAGGCATGGCGTCCTCTGCTTGTCGGTGCCATCAGGATGGTTCAGACCTGGACGCCCAACGACATCCACCCCGTTCCCATCTTCATGACCATGGGCGTCCTCACCTGCCTCGCCCTCCTCGAGGTGGTGCATCGCATGGAGAAGTCACCATTCTGACTTCTCTCATGCAATGTACGTAATCGGTACACGGAATTTTCATTCTAATCTGCGTGGGCTGAGATTTCAGCCCACGTTTAAAGTTTTATGAATACCTTAATACATGAATGTTTCGAGTAAGCACAAATAGAATTACCCATTTGGGTAGTAATTTTTTGTGCAGATTTCCAAAAAAATTCATACCTTTGCATAATTGTAAACAACCTACCGTGTACAGATTGTAAAAACGGCAATAATAAGACAATGATTAACTATGGTATTGACAGATTCTTTCTTTACAATATTTGATTATGCCAAAGGCATTACCGCAGCAGACTATGAGCGGATAAAGCCTTGCGTGGAGACTGTGAGGTCATTCGCGCTAACAACTCATCAGAGTATTTACATCATTGACTTATTCAAAAGAAACTTCCTGTATGTATCGGACAATCCCATCATACTGTGCGGACAAACGGCCGAAACGATGCAGAAGATGGGCTACAAATTCTTTCACACCCACGTGCCAGAAGAAGAGCTACCGATGCTAAAGAGTCTGAATCAAGTTGCATTCAAAGTTTTTTACGATACACCAGCAGAACATCGTCGTCAGTGCATGCTGTCATTCGACTTCCACATGCGCCGAGATGACCGTCTGATACTGCTCAACCAAAGAAGTACACCGATGGCCCTGACGAAAGATGGAGCCATCTGGCTGACACTTGCCACGGTGTCGATCTCGTCGCACAAAGAGGCCGGCCACATTGAGTTCTTCCGTTTTTATTCTCGCGAGAGGTTCGAGTACTCGCTGGAGCACAAATGCTGGAACAAATGCGAGACCATCACACTGAGACCCGAGGAGCAGCAGGTGCTGACGCTCTCGGCCCAGGGCTACACCATGAAAGAGATTTCCGAGATCATGCTGCGCTCGTTTGACACCGTAAAGTTCTATCGCCGCCAGTTACTAAAGAAGTTGGGCGTGCAGAGCATCACCGAAGCACTCACCTTTGCCACCAACTACGGACTGATTTAAGTAGGCTAGAAGTCAAAGAATCTCAAAAAAGCAAGCAAAAAATACTACCCAAATGGGTAATTCCACTCACATTGAGACCGAATTACCCTTTTGGGTAGTACTATTTTATTGCACAAATTCTAAAAATCTCTTAATTTTGCCTAATACTTTATAGAACGCACACGTGAAACCTAAAGAAATTATAAGAAGCATTTTGATTTTGTGGTCCTGTTTGATGTGCCACAACGTCATTGCCATGCCCTCTCCGATTGCTGCCGACACCACCTTCTATCGCAACTACAGCTATGTGCGTTTCGTGGTAGATAGCCTTGCCACCGACTCCATCACAGACGAGGAATTCCTCGACATCGCAGCCAAGGTCATCTTCCCTGTCAACAAATACGACCTGCCCAAGCAGGACAGCGTGCTCACCGAACTGCGTGAGAAGGTGCTGCCCCAGATGAACCGCGATAGTCTGCAACTGATTCGCATCCTGTTTCGTGGTGCCGCCTCACCCGAGGGTCCCTATCGTTGGAACAAGTTCCTGGGCGAACATCGTGCGCAGGCCCTCTACGACTACGTGAAGAGTCAGATGTCGGCCGACAGCGTAGACAGCAGTGCCGTGACGCTGATTGAGACCGAAGACTATCCCCTGCTCTGCGTGATGATGAAGCGTGCCGGCGACCCCGACTACGATTTCGTGAAAACCCTCTGCGACAAGCACCTGCGCAGCCATCAGTACGGCCAACTGAAGCAGCAGTTGCGCACAGCACGTCACGGCAGGCTGTGGCGTCGATTGCTAAAGACCTATTATCCGCAGTTGCGTGCTGCCCGACTGGTATTGCTGGTCAGACAGCTACCATCATTGCCGCCCGTGGTCAAAGATACAGTCGTACAGTCAGAGCAAAAAACCGACACCATCGCCCCCACACAAGTCGTAGCGGTGCAGGAAGTAACGGAGCCAGAGGTGCTGCCTCGCCGCGAACTGTTAGCCGTAAAGACCAACCTGCTGTGGTGGGGAGCCTACGTCCCCGGCTACGACCGCTGGTGCCCCATTCCCAATGTCGCCATCGAATACTATCCCCTGAAGGGCCACTTCACCTTTGGCGCTTCATTCGACATGCCTTGGTGGCAGGACTACGATGCCCACAAATATTTCCAGGCCAGAAACTATCAGGTGGAGGCCCGATACTATCTGAATGGAGCCAATGAATCTTATGGAGAGAATGGACTTAATGGGAATTACAAGAAAGCCTACACTGGTTTCTATCTGCAGGGCTATGCCCACGGCGGTGTCTTTGGCATCTGCTTCGACAAGAACCGCGGCTGGGTGGGCGAAGGCGTCGGTGCTGGCATTGGTGCTGGCTATGTGATGCCCATCACCAAGACCGGTCGCTGGCGACTCGAGATGGGTGTGCAGCTGGGCTATTTCCGCTGCAAGTACGACCCCTATAAGTACGAGAACCCCGTGAACCCCGACTATCACGACAATCTCTACTACTACAAGTGGACCGATAAGCCCGAATTCTTCAAAAAGCGCCAGTATCGCTGGAACTGGCTGGGTCCCACACGCATTGGTATCACCCTGACCTACGACCTGCTGTATCGCAAGATTCAGAGCAAGGGTGTGGGTCTGAAGAGCACAGAAAGGAGGGTCGAGCCATGATGCATGAGATGAGAAGACTGATGGGACTGATAGCCCTGACAGCCCTGATGGGATGTAGCCCCGAGCCGCCGTTGCACCTGTATGATGCCGAGGAGGTGGTTGTCGACGTGCCCTTAGTAGATCTCGACCTGCAGGTTTACTGGGACTACGAGATGGCCTTCGGCATTGACTACGACTGGCAGGCAGAGTGGTACTACGGCTGGGATGACGACGACATCGGCCTGTGGGGCGACATCGGCTATACCATACCTTCGCTGTTTGAGTTGCGCCGCTACTATACGGCCAACAAGCCCTATGGCGACCATACAGGCGTTCTAGCCACACAGGTCAGCGGCACCCACTTCCAGGGACGCTACGACTGGGGCTTCTGGGATATCCTGTGCTGGAACCACATCACCACCATCGACGGCATCCAGAGCATCATCTTCGACGAGGAGACCTCGCTGGACAGCGTGACTGCCGAGACCAACCACACCATGCGTTCATCGCGCTATAATGCGCCCAAATTTGTTTACGCCTTCCATGCGCCCGAACCGCTATTTGCAGCCTACGAACGGGCCATCGAGATCAACGAGTCACTTGAGGGTTTTGTCTACGACAAGGAGCGCAATGTCTATGTGAAGAAGCTCGACATGACCCTGGAACCCATCACCTATATCTACCTCACGCAGGTCATCCTCCACAACAACCGTGGACGCGTGGTGTCGGCCGATGGCTCGGCCAGTCTCTCGGGCATGGCCCGCTCTACCACGCTGAACACAGGGCGTGCCGGCAGCGATGCCATCACCGTGGACTATCGTGCACGCATGAAAACCGACTGCGACAAAGACGGTGAGAAAGTGGACATCATTGGCGGGCGACTGCTCACCTTCGGCATCTGCAACCTGAATGCCAACAAGATCAGTCGTGCTGACGAGGTGCCCGACCCTCACCCTCACTATATGGACATCAACATGCTGTTTAACAACGGTATGGACTCAACGTTTGTCTTCAACGTCACCAGTCAGGTGCGACAGCGCTACAAGGGTGGTGTGATTACCATCGAACTCGACATGGACACCATCCCGATACCCACTCGCGGCGGAGGCTCCGGCTTTGATGCGGTTGTAAAGCCCATCGAGGACGGCGGCACACACGAATTTGAGATGTAACAATTAACAACTAAAATAAATGAACAACAAACAAAGAAAAGAAAGGAAACAACAACTCAAGCGAATTCAACAATTTATTAACATTTAATAATTTAAAACTCAACAATTATGAGAACAAAGTATTTCTTCTTCGCAGCTTTGGCAGTCGGTGCACTCGCCAGCTGTTCGAGCGATGAGTTTATGGGCGAGAACAACAGCCCAGGTACTCAATCACAAGGTATTCAGGCCATTGACTTTGGTAGTGGTGCACGCAACATGACGCGTTCAACTGGAGACGACATTACCAAGCTGGCAGGTAACTTCATGGTAGCAGCCACCAAGACCGTTGGCAGCAGTACCCAGAAGGTGATTGATAACTACAAAGTGTGGAACAAAGCCAGTAACGCCACCAACAACACCACCAACCGCTATGGATGGGAGTATGTAGGCGACTACGGCACTAGCGACCTTGGTGAGGGTAAAATCTCACTCGAAAAAAACCAGTCCATCAAATATTGGGACCTTTCTGCATCAGCCTATCACTATGTGGCAGGTTCGCCAACAAAGGCTTTCACATTTAATTTTGGCGCTGGGAATGTTATTACAGGCGCTAAAATCACTGGTATTAGGGCTCACGTCTCTGCTAATCCTAAGACCGACGCTAATGGTACTGCCATTGATGGTGATGTAACTCCTATTGGTGCTGTCTATGTGGCCGACCCAATCATATTGGATCCTAATGGCGACTATACAGGAGGATCAGGCAAGAACTACGAGAATGCTGTGAAGTTCAACTTCACGGGCCAGCAGGCTCTGGTACGTGTAGGTATTTATGAAACGATTCCTGGCTATCATGTAACATCCATTAACTTCTATCCCTATGACAAGACCAATGACAAATGGAGCACGACAGCTTCAACCTACCACAACGTCATTCTGAATTCACTTTCCAATGCGAACTACTTCTTGGGTGGCACGCTGAATGCAACTCTGACATACAACTGGAATGCAACACCCAACCCAACTTACTCATTCACCTATAATGATGCTGCCCATTCTTCAAACAGTTGGTATGGCGGTTCTTTCTATCTTTCAGAGGAGAAGCCCATGCTCACCACTTCATCTGCCACAAAATCAGAAATGGATAGATTCTTCGGTACGGATAAGGAAATGCAAGAGTCTGGCTACTTCCCCGTGATGCCAACAGCAACTGGTGCCACCAACTCACCACTGGTATTAAAGTGTGACTTCACTCTGACCTCAGATGATCACTCTGGTGAAACCATTGAGGTAAAGGGTGCCACAGCAGCCATTCCAGCAAACTTCTCTCAGTGGGAGATTAACCATGCCTACACTTATTTGTTTAAGATTTCAGACAAGACCGCAGGTGCACAGGGTGTACTCTATCCTATCCAGTTCGACGCTATGATTATTGACGGTAAGAACAACCGCGATGGTTTCATTACCACAGTCAGCGTTCCCTCTATCACCAGCTATCAATTTGCTTCGCCCTACACCAATCTTGAAAATGACCAAGTCAGTGAGGTGGGCATTAAGTATGTAACAAACAAGCCTATCATTGTTACTGTACAGGATAACGCCACAGGTGAACTCAAACCGCTTGCTGCCCTTGCCGATCCAGAAGCAAAGGGTATGATTAAGGTTTATTACTTAGGCACTGACGAACTCACCGAAAGCGACTTGCAGGTGAACCGTCCTATAGAGCACCCTACTATTAAACCCGTGACAGATATTCCGACAACTGCATGGAGCCTGCACGGAAAGAGCTTCAGCAATCCTTACTACATGACCTTTACCGCCAATACTGCCGGTTTCTATGCTGTAGAATATGTGAACACTACTTCACCTGTATCTTACGCATACAAGGTCATCAAGGTTGAATCTGCTAACTAATTAGAATGAATAAGTTCGCTCCTTTCATAAGTTTAGTCCTGTTGGTGCTCGTCGCCTGTTCGTCAGACGACGAGCCCACGCAGGCAAACATTACCACTGATGTGATAGTGTTCGGCTGTGATACACAGGAGGCCGAGGAGGTGACGACACGTGCAGACGCTCAGTCGCTGCACGATGTCGGCATCGGCTCGTTCCGTGTGTGGGCCTACAAGAACAATGGAGTGAGCGGCAATATCTTTACCAGCTATCAGACCGTAATAGACAGCTACCGCGTGTGGTGGGAATCCACGCTGAGCACCAGCAACCTCAACTTCTGGGAATATGTGGACAACAACACGCAATCCATCAAATACTGGGACATCTCGGCCAATGCCTACCGCTTCATGGCGATTGCCCCGGCCACAACCCTTCACAGCGCCAGCATCACTGGCGATGACTACAAGAGCCTCAACGTCAGAATGCCTATCGACGCAACCAACGAGGCCGATGTACCCTATTACTCCGAACTGTGGTTCAGCACGGGCAGTCCTATCGACTACCCCGACAAGCAGTTCCAGCAAACCGTAAAACTGCGGTTCGTAAAGCCCATAACTTATGTGCGCTTTATGTTCACCTACGAGAAAGACGAACTTGCAGCCAGCACGACGCTGACAGCCAAGAGTTTCAAGCCCACCGATGGTGGACAGATAGAACAAAAAGGAGAAGTTATCATCTCCTACCCCATTACAGGCACGGGCATCCACGAGACACTCACCGTGAGCCAGACAGGCCTCGAAGGCATCGCCGCCTTCACACAGGACTACTACATCACGCCAGCCAATGCCAACGCCTGCACATACTATACCGTACTTCCCGCCATCAATCAGGGCACCTATACCCTGAAGGTGAGCGTCAACGGAGAACCCAAGAGCCTGGTGGTGCCAGAGGAATACATGGACTGGCTGCCCGGCTACGAATATACATATATATTTAAGGTACGCGAGAGCGGCGGCGTCGTTATCGACAATGTACAGTCGGCATTCACCGGCTGGACGCTGCACGAAGGAACGCGCAAGGTGTATAACTGGTAGAAACCGAGAGAGAATGATGTATTTGAATAAAGTTACCGCGATGATCATAGCAGCCCTGCTGCTGACAGCCTGTTCCAACGATGCGGAAGAGGACAAGGGTATCCATGCCTCGTTCGAGGTGCGGGCCAGCGCCCCTTGGTTCGTCGAGGCACCACATACCAACCATTTCACCCGCTCATGGGCACCACCCTCGGGCTATTTCTCCTACGAGGATATCAACGACCAGTTTGAGGGTCACAAGAGCATGGAGAACACCTCCATCGAGACCTTTTTCACCAAAGACGACGAAGCCCCCCAGCAAGGCACCTTCTTCTACGACAAGAAGAGCAGCTGCTGGAAGCTGACGATGAAAATCAAGCAGACCGGCAACTACAATATCTACGGATTCCTGCCCAAGGACGAGGCGGTATCGTCGAGCGTGACAGCCAACAGCAGCTATAGCAACGGAGCCGTGATGACACTCAACGGACTGAGCACCGTGACGCCTGCCGACATCTGTTTTATCGTAGGTGCCAAGGACGGTACCACGAACGATGAGGATAACGGACTGACAACGGGTCAGTTTGTGGTCAACGCCAAAGAGACCAACGGCACCAATAGCAACTATATCTTCCTGCTGTTCGATCATCTCTATGCCGCCATGCGACTGCGCTATACCATCGATGCCAACTACGATGCCCTGCGCACGGTGAAGCTGCGCAAGTTGGAAATGAAGGCCCTGCCCGACAACAACGGCAACCCCGTCAAGGCCAAACAGAATGCCGTCATCACCCTGCAGAGCAACGCCACTGGCAGTTCGCCCATCGTGGGAAGTGTGGTGTTTACGCCCGACAATAGCAGTGCCGATGCCGAGTTACAACCGCTCTACGAAGGCGAGGTGACACTCAACACCAGCACGCCCATCAACTTCATGGGCAGCTTCATCCCCGGAAGCACAGCCTACTTCATGGTGCGCACCACCTATGATGTCTACGACAAGAAAGGCAACCTGCTGCGCGAAGGCAGCACAGCCGACAATATCATATCCTTGCGCGATATCTTTGAGATGTCAAACATCGAGCGAGGTCACATGTTCTCCATCACCTTCACGGTGCAACCCACGTATTACTACGTGCTGTCGGGCTACGACCTGAACAAGCCGAAGATGGAGATAGAATAGAGTTGAACGTAAAGACTTGAGAGTTTGAAGAAGAAAGAAATCATAATCAGCATATTGGCGCTCTGTACAGCATCTGCAGTCCAGGCTCAGATCACCATTGGTGGCAACGTCTATGGCGGCGGCAACGAGGGCGACCTGACAGGCGGCACCGAGGTAGTTGTCTGCGCCGGTGATATCCAGGGCAACGTCTATGGCGGTGCCCGTCAGGCTAATGTGGGCGGCTCAACGTTTGTCAATATCGACGGCGAGCACATGAGTGGTGATATCCTCATCAACTGCGTGTATGGCGGCAACGACATTGCCGGCACCATCGGCACATCCAACGCTCTGCCTACCCATCTGAAGCAGGCCGCCACAAACGGCATCGACAAGACCTACAACGCCTTTGTCATGTCGACCAAGGAACGCACCGTGACCACAGTAGAAAACGAGCAGACCATCACCACGCAGCCCTATAAGATCTATCTGGGACAACTCTTCGGAGGTGGCAACGGCGACTACGACTACACCTCTGACAACAGCCCCTACAAGGGCATGACACGCCCCGAGTTGGGCAAGACCTATCTCGAGATTCTCGGTGGCTCGTGCGTGCTGCTCTATGGCGGCGGCAACAACGTCACCGTGACCGAGGCCACCGATATCTGTATTGACAACCCCAGCGCCATTACCAATCATATCTATGAGCGCGATGCCAACGGCAATGAGATTCTTTCCAAACCCAAGCTGACCGACGCACGCCTGAAGGCAATGGGTGTCTATCAGTTGGGGGGTGCCGGCGAGGATGTGGCCAACAGTCCCGACTATCAGTTCTCGCGTGTCTTTGGCGGCAACAACAAGGCGCCGATGGCCATCCGTCCTACGTGGCATCTGAAACGTGGCATTATCCGCAACCTCTTCTCGGGTGGTAACCAGGGCGCTATGACTCACGAGAACGGTATCGTGATGACCATTGAGAGCGAGAATGTGGAGGTGAAGAACGTCTATGGCGGCTGTCGTATGGCCGACGTGAACCCTGCTCGTAACAACATACACTCCGAGACCATCAACGGCATCTATTATCCTGGTGGCTATGCAGCCCGTCTGTATATCACCGCTGGCAACATTACCAACGTCTATGGTGGTAATGATATCTCGGGTACGGTCTATGGCGGCAATGTCGTAGGTATCCACTGCGACATCCACGGAGATGTGTATGGTGGCGGCAACGGCTCGTATCCCTATACCGACAATGCGAAATTCAAAAGAACGAAAGAGAATGCCGACCAGGAGCCCGTTATCCTGTATGGCGACTTCTATTATAATCCCGACGAGGTGCTGACAAACGCAGGCCTCTCGGTGCCTTCGGATCCTGGCATGAAGTCGGCCAAGGCTCTCACCGAGTTCCGCCCCCATGCCGAGTCGGTTTCTATCTATATCTCTGGTACCGACGAAAACCATCCCGTCATCGTTGAGGGTGCCGTCTATTGCGGTGGTAACAGTGCCACCCTGCGCTCTTCGAGCACTACATCAACAGCAGAGTTGAAGATTGGTTCTTACGCCTGGATTGAAGACATGTTCCTGGGCAGTAATGGTGCCAACATGATTACTGAAGACGTGCTGAAGCGACTGGCGCAAAGTGTGACCGTGGACGAAGAAAACTACGACTTCAGTCAGATGGATCTGACCAAGGCCGCCCAGTTTGAGGAATATATGAAGGGCTGCGAGATGGATGTGAAGCCCGACGTCCTCTTCGTAAACACAGAGCGTGACGACCCCACTAACTATGAGGAATATACCTCGTACTTCGGTTCGTTCTACTGCGGCGGCAACGTGGGTAGTGTGCGCACCAATGGTCTGAACAACATAACCTTCAACCACAAGGTGATTATCTTCGAGAAACTGGTGGGCGGCAGTAACAAGGCCAACGTACCGGCAACACAATATAACGCAGCCTACAACGGCGGACTGCTGGGCGATCCCGACACCAACGGCAACAAACTGCAGTTCAACCTCTCGGGCTTGAAGTTGCAGCCCAAGCGCTGGAAGGATGAGACCAACAAGCACCTGGGACTGGAGTGGAACATCTTCCAGGGTGATGCGAAGGACATTACCGACGTCTCAACCCTAGCCTTGGGAAAATCTTCGGCCAACGACCTGAGCCGTCGTCTCAAGGGCGCCTGCGTCTATGGCGGCTGCTATGAGAGCGGTCATGTGGAGGGCAATGTGGTCATCAACCTCAATGGTACCCTCGTCGATGTCGATGGCACCTATGGTGTGTTCGACTCTGTGGAGGAGGATGCCAACGGCGAACCCGTAGTTGATGCCAATGGCAAATACACCATCACGGCACGTCGTTCGGGCGTCATCAACCTCGAGCAGGGCTTGGACAAGCGCAGTGTGGCCTGTAACGTGTTTGGTGGTGGCTACGGAGAGAACTCAGAGATCTGGGGCTCCACCACTATCAACCTGAACGAGGGTTATGCTTTCCAGGTCTACGGCGGTGGCGAGAAAGGTATTGTGGGTAAGAAGAACAGCGAGGGCAACTATGTCTACGACGCAGACTACAGCACCACCATCAACCTGCACGGCGAACGTCCGGGACAGGTGGGCCACTTCGACGACCTGGTGGAGTGTGAATATGTCTATGGCGGCGGACTGGAAGGTCTTGTTTGTGGCGACACGCATGTAAACCTGGGCAACTGCCGCGTGTTCCAGTCGTTTGGTGGAGCCTGTATCGCTGATATTCTGGGACATACCGAGACCCATATCGGTCGTGCAGGTTTGGGTACCGACGGCAACCCCATCCTGGGCTTCCCTTACATGCGCGATAATATATATGGTGGCAACGACCTGGGCGGCCACATCCTTGGCAAGGCCAACTTCGCTGACTATGTATTGCCGGCTACGCGCAGCATGATACATAGCACCGACGTGCTGGAGGCCTCGGCCTACGTGGGTTTCTTACAGGGACGCATCGTCAACATCTTCGGCGGCTGCTATGGTAACTACGACTATAGTGGCGATGCCTACTACAAGACGGTGAAGAAACCGTTCCTCGATAATGCCTTCGTCAACATCACCCCACGCAACCACGCCGACAACGAGATTAAGAACTACATCTTCGGTGCAGGTCTGGGACATGATGGCGAGCGCGACGGCGACGAGATGCAGAACCGCAGCTATATCCTCATCAATATTCCCGACGAACTGGAGAACTTCAAGCGTCTGCAGGTGTTTGGTGCCGGTTCCTACGACGGACTGGGTATGGGCGTCACGAAGTCAGTGGCCGACGATCCTGCCACAGCCGACAAGGCTTCGGCTATCATCGACCTGCTGCACGGTCAGATTGACGCCGTCTATGGTGCCAGCTTCAACGAGGGCATCACACGTCGTGCCATCGTCAATATCCCTGCCGGATCTACCATCAAACTCAATAATATCTTCGGTGGCGCCTATGGTCTGAGCAACGACAAGCCCTGCGATGCCTACGAGGCCCACGTCAACTGGAGCAGCAATGCGGCACAGGTGAAGAATGCCATCTATGGCGGCAACAACAACGCCCGACGCACACTTTATAGCTTTGTCAACATCAACAACACGGTCTATTCCGACAAGGATAAAAACTACCAGGCCACCATCTATGGTGCTGGCTATGGCGAGAACACCTGGTCGCAATACACCGAGGTGAACCTGAACAGGAATGCGGTTGTCAACGAGGTCTATGGTGGCGGCAATGCCGGCAAGGTGCTCAACAAGGAATCCGTGACAGCATGGAAGGCCACCGACAGCTCGCTATACACCAGTCTGCCTGAAGGTTATACCGACAATGGTCTGAACACCAGTCTAGTGACGGCCAACTCGCTGGGCAGTCGCACCAATACCAACGTCAATATCCATCGCGATGCCACGGTTACCGGTTACTGCTATGGCGGCGGTCTGGGCGAGACGGCTACGGTGAGTGGCACCACCTTTATCGGACTACTGGGCGGCAAGGTTGTCAAGGACCTGTATGCCGGTGGTACCAGCGGTGCTGTGATGAACGCCTATGAGGCCAAGAACGCCACCACCTTTACGGCCAAGACCAATGCCTATATTCTTGGTGGCAGCGTGCGCAATGTCTATGGCGGCGGATGGAAAGGCAGCGTGGGTAAACACGTAGGTGCCATCTCTGCCGACCCCAGTACAGATATCGATGGCGAGACCAATGTGGTGATAGGCATCCGTCAGGAGCAGGCTGGCAACTTTGCCGACTTCGGTTTCTATTGCGGCGTGCCCACCATCGAGCGTAACGTCTATAGTGGTGGCGAGGGCGGTGCTGTCTTCGGAACAGCCAACCTCACCATCAACAACGGCTATATCGGCTACGTCTATCACCCGGGATGGCAAGACGATCCTGCCACCGAGTGGAACGAGCACTACGAAGAGAAGCTTCACGACGAGACCTGGACCGACCACGTGGGTCATAACCGTCTGGTGGGTAGCGGAAACGCCTTTGGTGGCGGCTATATCGACAACAGTAGTGTGGACTATACGAACATCAAGATATATGGCGGCTTCATTCGTAACAGTGTCTTTGGTGGCGGTGAGATTGCAGCCATCGGACGAGGTACGGTGACAGCCTCTGGCTACGAGAACAGCGAACGTACGCTGGACTGCATCTATAAATATGGTAAGACGCACATCGAGATCTATCATGGTCACGTGATGCGCGACGTCTATGGCGGCGGTAAGGGCTACAACAACCTGGGTGAGACAGGTTCGCTCTATACCGACGGCTACGTGTTCGGACAAACAGAAGTGTTTATCCGCGGTGGCGAGATTGGCACACCAGAGAACTATGAGGAGGGCTATGGCAACGTATTCGGTGGCGGCGATATCGGCTATGTCTATGGCATCGGCAAGAAATCGACCCTGAGCACAGACTCACCCGGACGTTATTACTACACGACAACCGGTGCAAACGATGCCCCCTGGACCGAGGACTGCAAGGTGGTGGTAGAACCCTACGCTCAGGTACTCTCACCCAGCGGTGTGACCATCGATGGCACGTCCTACAACCAGTATGACTATGTGCCTACCGACAAGTTGAACAAGCTGAAAGGCAAGACCGATGTCACGGATGGACCAAAGTGGGCCGCACTCGATGACCGCGGTGTCATCATTCGCAATGCCGTGTTTGCCGGCGGTAATGTGGCTGTGGGTAGTGACAAGGTATATGCCAACACCGTCACCGTCTTCGGCAACGCCACAGCTGCCCTGCGCGATATTTATCGCCGTGATCTCATCACTATCGGTACCGAACATATCGGTGGATTGTATGGCGGCGGCAACCTCTCGTTGGTTGACGGCTATCGTGAGTTGCACGTCTCGAACTACGGCACCGACTACTACGGACTGAAGCAGAGTATCGAGATGGACGAATATAACTCGCTGACCGACCGCGAGCGTGCCTACTTCCGTTTGCGCTTTACCTGTAAGAGAGCCTTTGATGGCGGTAAGGACGAAGAGGGTATCACCTATGCCGGCCATCAGGTAGGTGACCAAATCTATGAGGACGAATACAATGATCTGCCCGACTTGTACAAGACTGTGGGCGAGAAGGATGTAGACGACGGTACCTACTGGTATCAGGACGGTTTCTGTTCTATCTATGCCGGACGTCTGCTGAACACTATCCAGCGCGCCGACTTCGTGGGCGTGTTCGGAAGTCGTATGGTGCTGCAAGGCGCTCGCGACCGTGTGACTTCGGTACTCGACTACAACCGCTACACCATCAACCGCGTAGGTGAGCTCACGCTGATGAAGGTCAACTCGCCTGCCGGTGAGACCGACGATACCAACAAACGACACGGCAATTATTTCGGTATCTATAGCACGGTGCACTATCTGGGCAACCTGACCAGCGACGTACGTATGGACGACGTACGTACATCGAACACCAGCGATACCGACGACCATACCACCTACTATCAGTGGAAGGCCGCCAACCCCAACAGTCGTAAGCGCAACACCGCTACCTGTCACAATGAGGTGGCATTGGCATCGGGTGTGTTCCTCGAACTGACCACCGAGAAGAGTACCGCAGAGCATAAAGACTTCGGATATATCACAGGTGTCATCGAACTCGACCTGATGAACGCTAAGGCCGACGAAGTGGGTGGTGGCTATGTGTATGCGAAGAACGAGCACGGCACGCGCGAAGAAGTGGATTATCAAATGGTGACACTATCTGACTACAACGACGATGCCCGTTCATATAAGATGTATACCTATCGTCATACAACGGCATCAGACCTGCAGCAGATTCAGACCTCGGGTAACTTCATCCACGACAGTAAGAAGATTATCATCGACGACTGTTATCCGCACAACCTGGAATATACGCCTGGCACGGAGAAATACTCTGAGGCCCACTACTGGTTCGTGAAGGGTTCTATCTATATCTACGACCAGGTGATCTCGGCCTATACGGGTTCGCCTACGGCCTACACCCGCGAGCAGATTATCCCGTTGACCATCACCGCCAACTCAAATGGCAAGCTGAAGCTCATCGACGTGAAGCCAAACCTCTATGCCTACTACGAGAACTTCAACGCAAAGACCGTCATCGGCGAGGATGGCATCAAGGTGGGTAGCAACAGCACCACCTATATGCTCAACGACGTCATCAGCTATTGGGATTGGAGTCAGCTCAATGAAGCCGAAAAGAATCTCTTCGTGCCCGAGACGATGGTCAGCGTAGCAGAGTGCTCGTATCTCGTTGGCGAGACCGTGACGAGCAAGGCGGAGGGCACGGTGATGCTACCCGCCGACTACACCACGTTCAAGAACTCACTCCCAACAAAGGTGATTGACGGCAAGAACGTACACTATGTACACGACGTGAAGAAGAACATCGATGTGGATGTGGACGACATCTTCCATCCCTCTAACAACGTCAGCCATAACACGGGCTACGTGGTTAACTTCAAGATGGACACACCGCCGGACTGGAACGACTGGTACACACCCAAGACTGGTGCTGCCACGAAGATCAGTACTGCCTCCTACGAAGCACTGAGCGATGCCGAAAAGGCAAATTATAAGTTCGGTCCCACCTATCAGACCTCAGAGGCTGGCGTCTATGGCCAACGTCTCTACGACGAGGGCGAGATTATCCCGAAGGCCACCGTTGATGCCTATACCGACCCAGGTACCGACGACCAGGCTCCAGTGTCAAGAGCCTATATCACCAAGGAGTCCGTCACCTATACCTACAACGGACAAATAAAGACGGTGAATCCGGGCACAGCCATCTCTGAGACGGAATATACCGCTCTGCAGACCCAGGCTCCCGCTGCCTACGCGAAGTTCAAGGCTGCCAAGATGTGTATCGGTACGCTGGAACTGAACGAGGAAAACTACATCATCTATGGCGACCTGCTCAACGATGATATGGTGAATGACTTGGCTGCAGCATTTGATGGTGTCACCGCTAACGACATCAACCGCGTGCTCACCGAGGCCTATATCTGTGAGGCCAAGGGTCTCTATGGCGGCACCAGCTACGAAACGGGGGTCAACTACAGCGCCCTGGAGGGTTGGGCTGCGCTGACCTCTGCCGACCGTGCCAAGAACAAGTTTACCTTCAACGGCGACGGCTTCGACATCCTCTCTGACCCATACTATCAGGGTGAACCCACACGTTATGGTCATCCCTACGACCAGGCACAGTCTGTGGAATATACCGCCGTCTATAATAGCGACAGCCCGATAACGGGAACGATTTACGGTGATATCAGCAAGGGCCGTACACTCACACGACTGGAATATGAGGCATTGACAAACGAGAAGAACCACTATACCCCTGTGACGGTGACCACAACAGCTGCCGACGGCGACGACTACTATATAGCCAAGGTGGCCTTCTCACGCGGCAACATGGCCTACGCCAAGGGTCAGGTCATCAACTCGGGTACCTACCGCGCCCTGTCGGCACAGGAGCGCAACGACTGGGTAACCGTCATCCGCTTCACCAACCGTAGTTCCGACGACAAGACCTACTATTATTGTCGTGAGGACTACACGGGCTCAACCTCCGTCATCAACCGAGAGAAAGAAGGTGAGGTACTGGATGCCACAGAGAACGGCTCGGGCACCTCGGTACAAGAAGGCTGGGTCATCGATGCCGCTAACTATGCCGAGCTAATTAACCAGCAGCACGGCTTCCTCATCAAGGGTTATGAGCCCACGGAGCAGACCACGCTCTATGTGAGTCGTGAAAGCAATATCCACGACCTGACGAAGGAGAAGATTATCACCGTCATCTATCAGTACACCTATAACGAGGGTGACGAATCTGGCGAGAGTGTCAGTCTGATGAACGAGCTCCACATCGTCAACATCCACCTGAAGTTTGAGAGTGGTGCACCAATCATCGACCAGCTGCTGCCTCCATCGACCGTATTGCCGGGAACTACCGTGGGCATGAACCAGCCCAAGGTGACACCGGGTGCCTATGAGTTGATTGGTGGTGGCTGGGAAATCTACGACAACCCCACCGATGCCGAGTTCCATCGCAATGGTGTGACCTACCGCAACAACGAGACACCGATGTACTGGTATCAGGACGGCTACTATGTAGCCTACTATGCCAAGAGTTATGTCGGCAAGACTTACTCGAACCCCGTGCAGTTCAGCGTGGCCAACTACCACGACTTGAAGAAGGTGATGGATGATAAGGACCACCATTACTATATTGACCGCGACGACGTGAAACGCGAGCCGAAGATTTACATCAACGACTATAGCACCGATGGTGTCAACGGTCTCGACCTGCTTGCCGACCTCTTCAACCTGAGTCACGGCACAGAGCTGACGGGTCACGAGCCACTGAATGACTATGTAAAGGACTGCGAGAACCTGGAGATCTTTATGCACGCCAACATCGACCATAGCGGCAGCACCTGGACGCCTATTGCCAACAATGCCAACGAGTGCTTCGGCGGCACCCTGCATGGCGACGGCTATACCATCAGTGGTCTCGACCACTCGCTGTTCAACCACCTCTGTGGCGATGTCTATAACCTCGGCGTCACGGGTTCGTTTACTGGAGCCGGTATTGCCGAGACAGGTTCTGGCTATATGGAGAACTGCTGGATATGGACCACCGGCACACCTGTATCGGGTGTCAAGGCCGTCTTCGGCAATCCTTCACGTGGCGAGGGAACGCAGCTCGTCAACTGCTACTATCCCGCAGGCAACGCCTATAGCGAAACCAGTCATCCTCGCGGCAATGCCACGAAGATGCCCGAGAAGTCGTTCTACAACGGTGAGGTGACCTACGACCTCAACGGCTTCTATCTGAAAGACCGTTACGACCGCAACAGGACAAGTGGCGAGGCCATCAACGACCCATACGTTAGGACTCGTTTCAGCGATGGAGACTTCGTCTATGCCAACGGCACGATACCCGACGACATGGATGAACGCTATTCCGAGACGAGCGGGACATACACGCCTATCTGGCCCGACGACTATCTGTTCTTCGGTCAGGCGCTGAACTACAACCATCTCGAGGACTTGGCCTACCAGCAACTGCCGTCGCATATCATCAAGGAGGGTAATCTGGTGAAGACATCGGCAGAGGGCAACCGCGTGCTCCGTGCACCAGCCTACTATCGCAGCAGCGCCATGAAGACGGCCTACTTCAACCCGTATGCTGTCTTTGCACAGAGCAAGAAGAACGAGCCCGCCATCGAGGCCTACAAGGATATGACTGCCATCGACTTCACAGGCAGCAATACCAACAACGACGGTGTGTTCTATCCACCATTGCTCGACGACTGCGGCCTGACGGGTCTGGTGAATGTCGACCTGACCAAGAACCTGCTGGTCTATACGCCTGCTGAGGGTCAGACAGCCTCCGTGGTAGGCAACTACCTGCAAGAGGAAGCCTATGCCGAGACCAACGCGACCTACCGCACCGTAGGTCTGCAGGACAACCTGCGTGTTCACGGTCACTGGGTGAAGAAGGTGGGCAACAGCTTCATTGCACCGCTCGACCATTCACTCGTAGACAAGCAGGACTTCAACGCACCTATCAGCTATACGTTTGCCGATGACCGCCGCATGTGGTATCAGCGCACACCCGAGGTCTTTGCTGACCAGGAGAATGGCTGGGAAGGCGTCTGCCTGCCGTTTACCGTCGAGTTGGTCACCACCCAGCAAAAGGGCGAGATTACGCACTTCAGCCAGAACAGCATCAAGGGACACGAATACTGGCTGCGCGAGTTTGGCGATATCGACGCTACATCCGACCCAGCCGTGGCTGACTTCCCCTTCCCGGCAGAAAGCAACAGCGATCCCGCCAAGACGGTGGAGAACACCTTCCTATGGGATTACTATTACGAGTCGGTGGTAGGTCACAACCATCAGGACATGAACAACGAAGTCTATCAGACCTATTATAATCAGGCGCGCACGTATGAGCACTATCCACGAATGAAGAACGGAACGCCCTATATCATTGGTTTCCCAGGCGCGCTCTACAATGAGTTTGACCTCAGCGGCACATTCCTGCCAACGACGACGGCCCTGCCTGCACCCGAAAAGCTCAACAAGCAATACGTCACCTTCGTTTCGGAAGAGGGTGCCACCATAGGCGTCAGCGACAGCGAGATGACAGGCGCAGAGCAGACCCACGGCAACAACAAGTACACCTTCAAGCCCAACTATCTGAACAGGCAGCTGGCCACGGGCGAAGGCTACTATACGATGTCGGCCGAAGGCAATAAGTTCAACAGCGTGAGCAGTTCTCCCATTGAGTTGTCGGCCTTCCGTCCTTACTTCCATCAGACCAGCGGTTCACAAGCCCGTCGCGCCATTGTCTTCTCGATGGAACAGTCGGAAATGTATGGCGAGGAGCCTAACGATGATATCGACGATCCCGGTCGTCTGCTGATTTCGGTAAGAAACAAGCACATCATCGTGTCGTCCACCCTACCCTCGGCAACGCCTGTGGTCATTGTGAATGCGGCTGGTCAGACCATCGCCACCTTTACCATAGAGCCAGGCGAGACCATCGAACGTCGTGCCAATACCGGCGTCTATATCGTTAACAAGAAAAAGGTAATCGTAAGATGAATAAGATAAAAAACATAGCAAGACATTTATCACTACTCTTCATGCTGCTGATTTCATCGGTGGCGTGGGGACAGGATGACATTTCAGGTGTTTACTATATAGCTAACAATGCGGATTACGACTCCGCTAAACCAAATGGCAACTGGTATCTGGTACCTGCAAAGGATCCTCAGCAAACTCACTACGCTGATGCCTATTTCCATAATGAGTTTTGTAATAAGAAGGGTAGCGGAGATTATACTGGCGATAATTATGGTGACCCAGAACAGCCTTTCCTGACAACCTTTAATACGAAACAGGACAATAACTCTGTATGGGTTATCAGTAAGACTGGTGATTATTATTATCTCATTCACGCTATCACAGGTAAGTACGTGGTTTATGAACCTCCTTATAAAGAAGCGCAGAATCGAAAATCCATGCATTTGCTGACAACAGCCAATCTTGGTGATAATGCGAAGTTTGAGATAACAGGTTCAGGTGATTATAACTTCCGTCCTCAAAACGTAAAAACTGACAATCGCTTTTTTAATCCGGCAGGTAGTAACCAAAATAAATATTATGGTACCAGTACTTATTTACATCTCGGTATGGTTGGATTATATAAAGATAATACTGGTAGCTCTTTATGGGAATTAGAGCCTGCTTTATTGCCTGCCCCAACCATCACTTACGATGCTGAGGCAAACACCTTTACCATCAGCTACGATCTGTTGCCAAAGGGTTATTCCATTCGCTATACCAAGGATGGCAGTACACCTACTGTTGAAGGAGGAAACACTACCCATACTTATGATGGCAATCCAGTTGAGGTAACAGGCGGCTATACTGTAAATGCCGTGGTGGTACGCTATGGGTTGGTGTTGACAGAAATGGCATCAACCAGAGTGGGCAAACCTGAAGGTCCTACCATTACTCCTTCTGCAGACTGTTCCAACAAGATCACTATCACGGCAGAAGCTGGCTCCGAGGTTTACTATACCCTTGACGGCACAGAGCCTGACAAGAATAGCCACCCCTATCTCTATCCCTTTGTCCAGAACGAGAATACCACCATCAAGGCTGTATCTTATAAAGGAAGTGTCAAATCGGATGTTTCGACATTGAACTACGTGTCGCAATATACTGCAAAGCCTACGATTAAGAAGAATGGCATGACTATCACTATGACAAGCAATGGCAGCATCTATTACACCACAGACAGTTCTACCCCCACTACGAATTCAACGCCATACACAGGTCCCATCACCCTTGAAAATGGCACCGGAGAAGTGACCTATCGAGCCATTGCAAAGGCTACCGACAAGGCTGCTTCCTGCGAGGAAGAACTGACTGTCGGTCTGGGCTATTTCATCAACAGCATCGATGATTTGAATGACATTGACTCACATCTGGACGAAAGGTGTATCCTGACTGCAGATATCGATGCCAGCAGTCTTTCCGCCAGCATCAGTGGTTTTACGGGCATCTTTGATGGCGACTACCACGTCATCAGCGGATTGACTAAACCGTTGTTTACAGGCATTAATAATGGTACAGTGAGAAATGTCTTCCTACGTCAGGTGCATATCAACCAAAGTGGTCCCGTAGGCGCAATTACGGATGTGGCCAATGGCTATACACGAATATACAACTGTGGTATCTTGCCCAACGACAACACCTTCTCGCCTCGCAGAAGACAACCATCTCTGTCCAGTTCAGACAGCTATTGTGGTAGCCTGGTGGGATGGTTGAAAGACAATTCGCGTGTCGTCAACTGCTTCAGCTATGCCAACATCAATGGAGGTACCGACGTGGCTGGTATCGTTGGACATAATGACTTTGCTTCAACCGCTAAGGAAGAAAATGGCTTTTACACGGAACTGAAGACTGCCGTAGTGAACTGTATGTTCTATGGAAACATCACTTCGGGAACAAACAGGTGGCCGGTATATGGCGGCGAGAAGATGCTGAACACTGGCGCTACAGGTATCAATAACTATGACTATTATCGTGTAGAAGCCAATTTGGGATTGACAGACAACAATCACTTTAACTGTTCTTTCCCTGTCAAGGAGGAATACCTCACAAAATATGAATACTATCGCTATCTGCTCAACTCCAATCGTGAGTTGTGTGGCTGGTGGGTGAAGTCGGATGTGGCACCCAGCACGCTGTCTGTTGCCGCTGTTCAGGCCATTGATAAAGATGCCTCGCTGATGGGCAAGTGGGTGCTCGACCCATCTATAGCCCCCTATCCCATTTTAAAACCCGCTGGCTACTACGCTTCTGCCATCAATCAAGACCCTGTCAAGCGTATTGACCCTGATACCAAGCAATGGGTGGACCGCCAATTGCTAACCCGAAATGACCTGATTGCCAAGGAGTCGCCCAAGACGGATGGCCAGACTTATGGCAAGTTGAGAGTTTATATCAAAGGCGGCGACAATCATGGAGGTTCTACCTATAAGGACATCCCCATCACGGCAATGGATACCATCAACAACGATTTCTGCTATGGAAAAATCCAGTTGCCTTACTATAACGAGGTGTTTGGTGATCCTAATGGCGATACCTGGAGCGAGAAGTATGCTGACAACTATACCAATATGGTTGTCACCGGATGGGATATTACAGGTGTATCAGGTGGAACCCCAGGAACATTTACTAAAAACTGGCAATACGGCTATAATTTTGCCGACCGCAAGTGCACTGACAAAGACAAGGAGCGTCTCTTCGCACAAGGTGGATATTACTATGTGCCCGATGGTGTTAAAAGCATTACCATCACAGCACATTGGGCAACAGCCACCTACATTGACAATACCGACCACAGTTACGACCGAGTCTATTTCTCAGATGGTGATCCAAGCCAATATGGAGCAAAAGCGGGTGTTCACTTTGCACCTGCGGGCTACCGTACCGCTCCTGGAGACCTGACGGTGAATAATGGTACCATCTCAAGTAACATCCCCAGCAACGGTAAGGTTTATGACCATGCTTTGGTGTTGGTAGGCAATCATCAATACCGTACCAGTAACAATGATATCAAGGGAGCTAAAAACACGGATGGTGTTACCATCATGAGTGCCGACCTTGACCTCGACAACGAACCTGACTATTGTCTGGAATGGCAATTAGGTCAAAAGACCGACCGATATAACATTTGTCCCATCCGCTTTGATTTCCTGCCTATCGTTGAGTTGGGCTTGGCCATGAAAGAAGATGGTTCTAAGCAGCTTTTCTCTATGGGTTGTTATCGCCCCCTCGGCCACTTCGAGGTAACAGAGACTACGCTGATTCACTTCGGACAGTTTGAGTTTGGAAACAGCTCTCGTTCAGCAGATGCACCGCTCATCTTAAATGGTGGTATTTACGATCAATATACTAAAGGAACAAAGTCTAAAAATACCGCTGATGACCATATCGATTACGTCATCGTTGGTGGTCATGTGTACATACCTGCATTTACACCTGGTGCACATGTCAACACAAATGCCAAGTACCCCACGCGTCATTGCGCCGTCAATGTGATTGGTGGCAAGATAGACAATCTCTACCTGACAGGCAACTTCAATGAAGGCGTTACTCCCAACGAAGATGATCCCCACTGCTATATTGATGGCGGTAGCTTCAAGCAGATTGCAGCAGCAGGCAAGGAGGGAATTAGAGGTGATGTCACTTTCGTAATCAACCATTCTATCATCGATGAATTCTATGGTGGCAGTACCCTCTCCAATCAGTTGGTTACAGGCGACATCAATGTCACCATCGACAACAGTTTGGTGACGAAGTATTGCGGTGGTCCTAAGTTCGGTGATATGAACCTGGACGAAGATAATCCAGCCAATAATAAAAAGGTCATAACAAATGCTACAGGCACGACCTTTGGCGTGTATTACGGCGGTGGAAACGGTGGTACCAGCTATGTACAGTACGATAAGCGAGACAATACGACAAAAGCCAGTAATTATAATTGGAACGGCACTGGTGATAACCAGGGCGCTGTGAACAGTTATACCCCTGGCACGTATCGTGACAGAACCACTGGCTATATGGCGAACTATGAAATGGAGATTGTGAATACATCGGCAGGTACCTCACCCGACATTGCCGTATTCCGTACCTATTTCTATGCAGCACAGTTCTCGGCTACCAACACAGGCCCCATCACCAACAACCTCAACAACTGTAGGGTGCTTACCAACTTCTATGGCGGAGGAAACCTTGGTGGTGTCATTGGTGACGTCACTTCTACGCTGAAGGATACCGAAGTCCTAGGATCTGCCTTTGGCGCAGGCTTCTCGGCCCAGATTCCTCAGGTAACCATCTATAACAGAAGCAAGGCGGTTCCCACGGTCAATATCTATACGGGCATGATTACAACCCCAAAGGGAAGTAGCGACGGCAACACATACACTTGGACAAACGACGCGTCGTTGAGCACCTCCAATCCTATTAGCGGTAATTACATCTTTACCGAGGAGCCTCTTGACAACCTTGGCACCGTTACTGGCAAGGTGACGCTGAGAATCGAGGGTACTTCCGATATCAAGGGAAGTGCGTATGGCGGCGGTGAGTCAAGTAACGCTACTGGCAATACGGAAGTCAATGTGCTGGGAGGCACCGTAGGCGAGGTCTATGGTGGCGGTGCGCTGGCTAACGTATCCGGCAACACACAGGTAAGCCTCAAGGGCGGTACCGTCACTGGCGATGTCTATGGCGGCGGTAAAGGGCGACTAGCTACTGATGCCGTCACCGCTATTGCTGCTACCGTTGGCGATGCCACCGTGGAACTGAACAAGGACTTGGCTGACAATGCAACGGGTTGCGTGGTCAAAGGCAACATCTTCGGCTGTAACAACCTCAACGGTACGCCTACGGGAGCCGTCACCGTGCATATTTATCGCACGCAGGGCTACGACGGACATTGGCGTACAGGACGACGATGCACAGCACTCTTACGAGGTAGCGGCCGTCTATGGCGGTGGCAACCTGGCGGCTTACGTGCCCACAGACCTTGTGAACGGCAAGACGCATGTCATCATTGACGGCTGTAGCCTGACCAGCGTGCGACAGGTCTATGGCGGCGGCAACGCGGCATCGACACCTGCCACATGGGTCGAGATTAACGGCACCTACGAGATAGAAGAGGTCTTTGGCGGTGGCAACGGTAAGGACGATATCACCCTCGATGGCGTCAACTATATCGCGAACCCCGGTGCCAACGTCGGCTTCTACGCCTACACGGATAATCAGGAAGATACAGATACGCCAGAAGAAAGAGCAACCAACTATGGCTATGGCTCTGGCGCTGCCAATGTCGACATACACGGCGGACGCATCCATCGTGTCTATGGCGGTTCTAACACCAAGGGCAACGTGCGACAGATTGCTGTGACCATGCTCGAAGAGTCGAGCGGCTGTGACTTCGTGGTCGACGAGGCATACGGCGGCGGCAAGAGTGCCAGCATGGACGGACAGTCGAAGTTGGAGATGGCCTGCATCCCTGGCCTGAAGAATGCCTATGGCGGTGCTGAGAATGCCAACATCAACAACAACGTGACGCTAAACATCACCAACGGCAACTTCAACCGCGTCTTCGGCGGCAACAACGTCAGTGGCACCATCAACGGCACCATCACCGTGAACATCGAGGAGACAGGCTGTCACCACATCACCATCGGACAGCTCTATGGCGGCGGCAACCAGGCTCCCTATATTGGTCCGCTGAAGACAGGCTCCGACACCGAGCGCCAGGGTCCTACCCTCAACGTACGCTCCTTCTCCAGCATCGGCGAGGTCTATGGCGGCGGCTATGGTAAGACGGCTACCGTCACGGGCGACACCTACGTCAACATCAACGTCTGCGACGGCAAAAACTTCGGTGCCTCTCAGGCCACAGAGCTGGCGCGCACCAACACCTTTACCGGCAACAAAACCATCTCGTTTGCCGAGTTCCGTCGTACCGATGACGGTGGCTTCGAGCTGGACAACCAAGGCAACCGCATCATCGACCACAAGACTATCGACCTCTACTTGCCGCCGTTCACTAGCGGCATCGGTGGTATCAACAACGTCTATGGCGGCGGCAATGCGGCACAGGTTATAGGCGATACGCACGTCAACATCGGCACTACCACAGGTGAGTCGGTGGTCTTCAACACACCCACCTCTATTGTCGATGACGATGACCGCACGCACACCGTCAAGGGTGCCAACATCGTTGGCAACGTCTATGGCGGCGGCAATGCGGCTCAGGTCACAGGCAAGACCAATGTTCAGATAGGAAAGAAAATATTACCTTAAAGTGCATAACTATGGCAAGTCACTCACCTTTTTCTTATAAACACCATATTTCACCGTCTCTATTATTCCGTCGTTACGGAATCGGATAATGGCACGCGAAGCGGCTGACTGAGTGACTCCAAAGCAATCCATGAACTGCTTGGTCTTGAATTCATCGGGCAGTTTGCGGAAGCATTCGTTGTAGCGGTTGCTACGCTTTCTGACCACAAACTCCTTGTTCTGGTCGGCGAAGTAGTTGTAGGCCATCTCGCCAAAGAAAAACTGCTGACAGCGATACTGAATCTCCATTGCCAGTCGGCAGCAATGGCGCATCAGGATGAAGGGCAATGAGATGCCGATACCATAATAAGGTATGCGCTTTAGGAGGGTTCTATCTGCCTTGTCGTGGTTGAACTCCGCAATCTCCATGTGACTCGATTGCCAGTCGAAGGTCACGTCGTTCAGAGCCTCTACAGGAATTTCTCCTGCCACCCTATCCAAGCGATAAGCCCAGATCTTCAGCGTCTCGTTGGCATCTGGATCCACGTCTTGGTGACGCTTCGCCAAACCTTTGTCGGGCAGCGGTATCACCGCCAGTCGGGTGCTCATGCCAGTACCGAAGTTTCGCTGATTCACCTTGCGATGCAGGGCGTACGGCGTGCCGGTATAGATGAAGTTCCAATAGACGTTGAACATACCCGTGACTGACTCTTGATTGGCGTACATCTGACCGTCCTCCTCGTTGTGGAATGCTTTCAGTTCGAGTATTTCGCGGTCTTTCCAGTCACCACCTTTGTTCTGCTTTGTCACGTTGTCCAACTCAGCATCAAACGAGAACATGTGCAGGTTCAAGGGCTTACCCTCCACCGTCTCGATGGCAGCATTCATGTGGCGGATAAACTCACCTGTCGCCGTGCGGGCAGGATGTACTCGAATACCTACTACAGGGCGCTTCAAAGCCTCGCCCTTCTGGGCTTTGGTACTTGTAGTTCGCTCCGTCCTGCCTTCCTTGTAGCGGTTCACCGCATCAATCAGACATCCATCAGCCTGAATCATCGGGTCTGCAATCTTCTTGTAGAATTTTTCTATCACGTTCTTACCTGCTCCTGGGTCACCAATGATAAAGATGCTGTAGTTCAGTCTTCGCACCAATTCAGGCTCGTACCAGAAGTGGTACCATGCGCGCGTCATTAAGGTGCCAAAGAGAGCTGCACTCGAGAACCACACCGCAGGCAGTTTATAAGGATGCACATTCACAAACAGCTCCTTCATACAAGGGTAATGCTGCGCCATCTCCTGCAACTCCTCTGCCCACTTTTCCAAAGGCAAAGCATCATAAATATCGCTCCCTTCCGATGAACCTGATCCGGATGGCGACTCCCCTCCTTGGGAGGGGTCGGGGGAGGTTTCCCCTATTGCCTTCCTCAGCCTTTCTGGCATCCTCTCGTTGTACCTCCAGCCCATCACCGAACTGACGGTTCCTGCCACATCCTCGCCCTCTGCAGCGAGGTCCTGCACCCAAGGCAGCTGCATCACCACTTGGGTAATCTTCTTCGGGTTCTTACCAATCAGATAGCGCAGGTGACTTGCCAGCTCCGTCAAGGTGTTGTGGCGGTTCTTATCCAGATTCACGCCGTCCAGCCATGCCTCGATGATCTTAGAATAAGGCACGTCGTTATATGCAGCGGACTTACACGGACTTTCACGGTTTCCTGTGGCAGCGGACTCACACGGACTTTCACGGTTTTCTGTGGCAGCGGACTCACACGGACTTTCACGGTTTTCTGTGGCAGCGGACTCACACAGACTTTCACGGTTTTCTGTGGCAGCGGACTCACAGGGACTTTCGCAGATTTCTTTAGTCCGTACCAGTCCGTGGTTGTCCGCTGCTAAAGAAATTGTTGCCTGCGACTTTCCCTCGTGGTACAATTCATTGTACTTCGCTCCGAACTCTGGATTCTCGTAGT
>CADAKX010000014.1 GCA_902788605.1 uncultured Prevotellaceae bacterium
CAGAGGAGAATATCGCTTTAGGACAACGTGTCAAGAAGTTCACTTTAGAAGCTCTCGTCGATGGACAATGGCGGTCATTAAAGGACGCATTGGTAGATAATGGTGATGGTCTCACCACAGTAGGCCACCGCCGCATTATCTGCTTCCCAACAGTCAAAGCCACAAAGCTCCGTTTCTCAATTACTGATACGAAAGCTGAACCAATCATTAAGAAACTGGGCGTTTACCTCGCTCCTGAACTCACAGCCGACATTCAGGATTCTGGTGAGAAGAAATCATCAGGCCTGCATATATTCTTCAGTAGTCCCACACAGATGATGATTGACTGGGACCAAGAACAGACATTTACGACCTTCCGCTACTTGCCACCACAAGGAACAAAGGATGGCCTTATCACTCACTACACCCTTTGGGCCTCTACAGACTGGTCACATTGGACCAAGCTATTGTTAATAATCCCATATGGCAGACCATTAAGTTTCCTGCCACAAAAGCCCGTATTATCAAGCTCGATGCCGATCGGATAGCAGAAGGTGAACGCATGAGCTATGGTGATATTGAAATTCGTTAAAACCAAAATATCAAAATGAGACGAACACTACTATTATCTATGATGCTTTGGGTTGGCATAAATGCCACTGCACAAAACAGGCAATTGTTTGATGACAACTGGCAGTTCACACGTAATGGCAAGACCATCAGTGTAAACCTGCCTCACGACTGGGACATCTACGAAGGTCCCAACTCTGGCAAGGGAGCCACAGGCACCGGCGGTGGTTGGTTTGAAGGCGGCAAGGGTGAGTATCGCAAGACATTCAAGACCCCCAATGCCGATATTACCAAGCTCCATTTCGAAGGTGTCTATCAGAAAGCCGAAGTATTCGTTAATGGACAGAAGGCTGGACAACATGGCTATGGCTACACGCCGTTCACCATTGATGTAACAAGATATCTCAATAAGGACAAGAAACAACCAAACGAAGTCATCGTCAAGGTCAACAACAGCATCTACCGCCACGTGTGGCTGGAGACGATGCCTGCATTGCATATTGCTGAGAATGGCGTTGTTGTCAAGACACCCGTGGTAAGCGAGAAAGAAGCAGAGGTTTCAATTCCCGTCAATGTGAACAATGCATCCCAGGCAGACCGTCAACTTGACGCCATTGAGGTAACGTTCAACGAAGGAAGCTTCAAAATGGCCCCACAAACGAGCCACATTCTAAAACAGTATTTCGAACATGGATACACGATGCATAAGGCATCAAGCCTGACCGTAGATTTTCACTTTACAATTGCCAACCCTCATCTTTGGTCGCCCGAAGATCCTCATTTATATGAAGCCATCGTCAAATTAAAGTCTGAAGGACGTATCATCGGCGAGCAGCATGTGAAGTTCGGCATCCGCTCCTTCTCCTTCGATGCAGAGAAAGGTTTCGTGCTCAACGGCAAGAAGGTGCTTATCAACGGTGCCTGCGTACACCATGACGACGGTGTGCTGGGTGCTATGGCGTTCGACGCTGCCGAGATTCGCAAGGTGAAGCAGATGAAGGAAGCTGGTTTCAACCTGATTCGCACCTCGCACAATCCTACGACCCGTGCTTTCCTTGATGCATGCGACTCAATAGGTATGCTGGTTATCGACGAGGCTTTTGATGGCTGGCGCACGCAAAAGAACCCCTACGACTACTCTACACTTATCGACTCCTGCTATCAGGAGGATATCCACGCTATGGTGAAGCGTGACCTGAATCACCCCAGCGTCATCTCATGGAGCATTGGCAACGAGGTTATCGAGCGCAAGGACATCCGCGTCATCACCACCGCCCGCCAGTTAAAGGCAGCCATCATGGAAATAGACAACACGCGTCCTGTTACTGAGGCGCTCTGTGCCTGGGATCGCGATTGGGAAATCTACGACCCACATGCCGAGGTGCTCGATGTGGCAGGCTATAACTACATGATTTTCAAACACGCCAGCGACCACAAGCGCGCCCCCAAACGCGTCATCTGGCAGACGGAGAGCTACCCACGCGATGCCTTCAGGAACTGGGAGGTTGCGAATGACTTCCCCTATGTTGTAGGCGATATCGTATGGACAGGTCTCGACTACCTGGGCGAGAGCGGCATCGGTCGCAACTATTATAAAGGCGAACGAGAGGGTGAGTCGTGGATTGAAGGTGGTCAGCCCGAATGGCACGGTGCTCCCTGTGGCGATGTTGATATCACCGGTTGGCGCAAGCCCATCAGTCATTACCGCGAGATGCTGTGGAACAAAGAAACACCTCTCTACATGGCTGTCAAGGAACCCAATGGATACAACGGTGAGATCAAGACGACGATGTGGAGCGTATGGCCCACATGGGAGAGTTGGAACTGGACCGGTTGGGAAGGTAAAACCATTGAGGTAGAGGTATATACGAAGGAGCCGGAGGTAAAACTCTATCTGAACGACCAACTAATCGATACCAAACAGGTGAGTCGCAAAACCGAGTTCAAGGCTGTCTTTACCGTAAACTATCAACCAGGCACGCTGCGTGCTGAAGCTGGTGGCAAGAGCGTCATGCTCAAGACCGCCGGTGAACCAGCTCGTCTGCGCCTCACTCCCGACCGCACCGTCATGTCTGCCGATGGCCAGGACCTTACCTACGTCAACATCGAGGTGGTCGACAAGGACGGTCGCGTCTGTCCTGAAGCTACCATTCCCTGCGAGGCCACTGTGAAGGGCCAGGGCACACTGTTGTCGTTTGCCTCTGCCGACCTCAAAGACACAGAACCCTACACATCATCACGCGTAAAAACATGGAAGGGACATGCCTTGCTGGTAGTACGCAGCACACATAAGAAAGGCAATGCTCAGGTCAGCATCAAGAGCAGTCTACCCACAGCGAACCTAACCATAAAAACGAAATAAGCGATGAGAAAAGTTCTCGTTATACTGGCAGCATTGTTGGCCCTGCAGACACAGGCACAGACACACGACTGGGAGAATCCTGCCGTGCTGGGTATCAACAAACTCCCCTATCATGCCACACTTCAACTGCCATCCAAGCAGAAAGACTGCAAGGAGATTGTCTCGCTCGATGGACAATGGCTATTCCACTGGAGCCGTAATCCCGAGGAGCGTCCCATCGATTTCTACAAAAAGGACTACGACGTAAGCCATTGGGACAAAATTACCGTGCCTGGCAACTGGCAACTGCAAGGCTATGGCACGCCTATCTACGTCAACATGAGTTATCCCTTTGCAAAAGACCGTCCCAGTGTGACCAGTGAGCCACCCAAAGACTGGACAGCCTACGAGAACCGCAACCCAGTGGGTTCGTATGTTACGTTTGTCGACGTCACGAAGGACATGCTCTCGAAGAACCTGATTCTTCATTTCGGAGGTGTACACTCAGCCATGTACCTTTGGGTGAATGGCCAGAAGGTAGGCTATAGTCAGAACTCCATGTCGCCAGCCGAGTTCAATGTCACAAAGTACATGCGGGCAGGCAAAAACAAGATTGCCGTTGAGGTCTATCGCTGGAGCGACGGTTCCTATCTGGAGTGTCAGGACATGTGGCGTCTGAGTGGCATTTTCCGCAGTGTTCAACTGTGGGTTAGACCACTGGTACATATTGCCGACTATCAAGTGACGGCTGTTCCCAATGCCGACTACTCACAGTTCACAGTCAATGCAAAGATTGCTGTTTGCAATACAGGCAAGAGAACGGCAAAGAATCTGTTGGTTCAACTGCAGATGGCTTGTCCAGAGTTGTATGGTGTCAACGTCAATCCTAACCATACGAACATAACCAACCAGCGCATATCAAAGTTACATGCAGGCGATACAACAATCGTCGAACTCACGTATCACTATAATGGTGCACCTCGTCTTTGGACTGCCGAGAAGCCTTGGCTTTATCCCTTCACCTTGCAACTGCTTGGCACGAAGAACAGTAAGAACGACGAAGCATTCGACAATCATTTTGGTGTGAAGAAGGTAGAAATCGTTGGCGAGGTCTTTAAGATCAATGGCCAGAACGTGAAGTTGCGTGGTGTGAACCGTCACGACCATCATCCCAAGACTGGACGCTATGTCGATGATGCCACCTACGAACAAGACATCCGCCTGATGAAGCAGGCCAACGTCAACTTCCTACGCACCTCTCACTATCCCGACCGCGAGTACCTTTATGAGCTCTGCGACAAATGGGGTATCTATGTGATGGACGAGGCCAACCACGAGACCCACGGCTATGGCTATGCCAACAAGGTGATGGGCGAAGACCTCACCTTCCAGCAGGCCCATGTAGACAGAGCCGAGTCACTGGTGAAGCGTGACTTCAACCACCCCAGCGTCATCCTTTGGAGTCTGGGCAACGAGGGTGCCCAGGGCCCCAACATCGAGGCCATGTACCATAAGGTGAAGGCACTCGACTCCACCCGTCCAGCCTTCTACGACAGCGACCGCCGCTATTCCGATATCTGGGACGACAGCTATCTCTATCCCGATGAACTGAATCGCGAGGCAAAGAAAGTGAGCGACAAGCCCTTTATGATGCGCGAATATGCCCACGCCATGGGCAATTCCTGTGGCAATCTGCAGGAGTACTGGGACGTCATTTATGCCGACTCAAGCATCGTTGGCGCTGCCATCTGGGATTGGGTGGACCAGGGAATAGAAAAAGACGGAACTTACCTTTACGGTGGTGACTTTGGCGACAAGCCCAACGACGGTCAGTTCTGTATCAACGGCATCGTTGGACCTGACCGCAAGCCTCATCCCCATTATTATGAGGTACAACATGTCTATCAACCGCTGCAGTTCATCAGAGAAACAGACGGAATCATCCATATCATCAATCACGACAGTTTCACATCTATTGATGAATACGACATCACTTACGACACTTTGCACTACAACAGCGAGACAGTACTCAATGTTTCTGCCCGTTTAAAGGAAGCCAAGCCATGGGCACCAAAGGGATTCGTTGTTGCCCGCGAGCAGTTCGTCATAACCCCTTACGTATTCCCTTCACGCCCATCACATGAGGGCGACGCAAAAGTCACCATCTGTGGAAACTCACTCACCTCATGGATAGTTGATGGAAGGGAAGTACTACAGGCTCCCCTCGAGCCCTATTTCTGGAAGCCCGAGAACGACAATCAAAGTGCTGCTGGTTTTGCCCGCCGCGTAGCGATGTGGAAAGAAGTAAAGGATGTCAAGGTGAATTATACCGTCATCAACGACCATAGCATCCTCGTCGAAATGGATTATCTGCCAACAACTCAAGACCGTCCTGTAATGCCGAAGTTTGGCATGCGCATGCGTATTCCTGCCGACTACACACAAATCAGATACTATGGTCGTGGTCCTTGGGAGAACTATCCTGACCGCAAGCGCTCTGCCTTCCTTGGAACATATGAAATGCCTCTTTCGGAATACGAAACGGAGTACATCCATCCACAGGACAATGGCAACCGATGCGATATTCGTTGGTTCGAGATCTCCGATAACGCCAGGAAGTTACGGATTGAGGGACTCCAACCCCTCTGCATCCGTGCTTGGGACTACGGCGAGGAAGATCTTGAAGGCGCTCATCATCCCAATGACATCCAGCGCAGACGTTTCGTCAATCTGAATATTGACCAGAACATCCATGGCGTGGGCGGCACCGACACCTGGGGCAAGCGCACCCTTCCGCAATATACCATTGACGGCAACCAGCCGCATCACTATAGCTTTATCATCTCCATAGAATAATACTAACTTTATAACTAACACATTTAAGCATGAAGAGACTACTTTCTCTGGCCATCATGGCCATCGGTCTGGCAGAGGCCCAGGCCCAAGACGTAAAGGTTGAATTCATCACGCCATCAATCGTGCACGTGGTAAAAGGGCAGCCCACCAAGACACTGGTAATTACAGCAAAACCTGAACAGGTGAACGTGGTGAAGAAAGGAAACATCACCTCAAGTAGCGAATTAACCGTGAAGCAGGATGCACAGGGCAACTTGACGTTCCTAACAGCTAAAGGTAAGTTGCTGTTAAAAGAGAAAAGTTGCGACGTAAAGGAGGCCCGTCAGACCTTTACGTTGGACAAAGACGAGGCCATCTATGGTCTGGGAACCATCCAGAATGGCAAGATGAACCGTCGCGGCGAGAAGAAACGCATGGAGCAGTCGAACCTCGAGGACTTCCAGAACGTGCTACAGAGCATCAAGGGCTGGGGCATCTATTGGGAGAACTACTCACCCACCCTCTTTGAGGACAATGCTAATGGCATGACCTTCGATGCAGAGGTGGGGAATGGCGTGGACTATTACTTTATGTATGGCAAGAGCGCCGACGGTGTCATCGCGCAGATGCGCTACCTCAGTGGCGACGTCCCCATGTTCCCCCTGTGGACCTACGGCTTCTGGCAGTCGAAAGAGCGCTATAAGAGTGCCCGCGAGACCGAGAGCATCGTTGACCAGTATCGCGCCTTGAACGTGCCCCTCGACGGCATCATCCAGGACTGGCAGTACTGGGGTTCTAACTACCTGTGGAACGCCATGGACTTCCTCGCCGAGGACTTCTCCAATGGCAAGCAGATGATTCAGAATGTGCATAAGAAGAACGCCCACTTCATGATTTCTATTTGGGCCAGTTTTGGTCCCATGACCCAGCAGTTCCGTGAGCTCGAAGCCAAGGGATTGCTGATGCCTTTCGAGACCTGGCCCCAGAGCGGTATCTCTCACGTATGGCCTCCCATCATGAAGTATCCTTCTGGCGTGAAAGTCTATGATGCCTTCCATCCCGAGGCACGTGCCATCTACTGGAAATACCTAAAGACCCTCTACGACTACGGTTGCGATGCCTGGTGGATGGACTCTACAGACCCTGATTTCTTCAATCCTAAAGAGAGTGACTATGAGCATAAGGTCTATGGCGGCACATGGCGCTCACAACGCAATGCCTTCCCCTTGGAGACTGTTCGCGGCATCTATCAGTCACAGCGCAAGGATGATAAGGGTAAGCGTATCTTTATCATGACCCGTTCAAGCTATGCCGGTCAGCAGCACTATGGCTCCAACATGTGGAGTGGCGACGTCAACTCATCATGGGACATGCTGCGCAAGCAGGTGCCTGCCGGACTGAGCTACTCGCTGACAGGTAACCCCAACTTCAACACGGATATCGGCGGTTTCTTCTGCGGTTCCTACAACACCAAAGGCAGCGGCTCTGCGCCCAAGAACCCACAGTTCCAGGAACTCTTTGTACGCTGGATGCAGTATGGCCTGTTCTGCCCAGTGTTCCGCAGTCACGGAGCCGACGCTCCTCGCGAAATCTGGCAGTTTGGCAAGAAGGGCGAGCCCATCTACGACGCCATCGAGAAGCAGATCCGTCTGCGCTATCGTCTCATTCCCTATCTCTATAGCACTGCCTGGCAGGTCACTTCGAACAACGACAGCTACATGCGTCCGCTGTTCAGCGACTTCGCTGCCGACAAGAACGTATGGAACACCACCGACGAGTTCATGTTCGGCCACAGCATCCTTGCTGCTCCCATCGTTAATCCTCAGTACACCGAGGAAAAGATCATCCGTACTGATGCCATGACAGGCTGGAACCGCCAAGATGTGAAGGGCGAGAATGCTCAGGGCGTGGATTGGTCGGCCACCAAGACAGCTACAAAATACCTGCCCAAGGGAGCCACCTGGTACGACTTCTGGACTGGCAAGCAGTATAAGGGCGGTCAGAACGTCACCCTCGAGACCACCATCGACCGTGTACCCATGTTCGTACGTGCAGGCAGCATCCTGCCCCTCGGTCCTGAGATGCAGTATGTTGGCGAGAAGAAATGGGACAACCTGGAGATGCATGTTTATCCAGGTGCTAATGGCAGCTTCGTGCTCTACGAAGACGAAGGCGACAACTACAACTACGAGAAGGGTGCCTATGCCACCATCACCTTCCAGTGGAACGACAGCAAAAAAGTGCTGACCATCGGAGATCGTCAAGGCAACTATCCTGGTATGCTGAAGACCAGAACGTTTACCATTGTGATGCCCAATGGCCAGCAGAAACAAGTTGAATATTCAGGTTCTAAGACTGAAATTCGTCTTTAACGACGGAACACGTAGGTCTTTCCGGCCTGTGTGTTGACATCATATTCATATACCTTACGAATCGGCAGTAACTGGAAGTTTAACAGTGCTGCCGATTTTATTGGTTCCCTAATATCAGCGGGAGCCAGCAATGGGTTGGGACAAGCACCCTCGGCAGCCTTTAAGCCATTACCCTTCAGAGGTACATACGAGCGCAAGCGCAAGGTACCACCGATTGTTGAACGGATGGTGACAGTTTGCAGTTCGCCCTTCTTCCACTGTTCGTCAACAACAAAGCCACCACGGGCACGAAGACCTTTCACTTCACCTTCTTTCCAATCATCAGGCAGAGCTGGCAACAGGTGTACTGCTCCATCATGACTCTGTAACAACATCTCGCAGACACCTGCCGATACACCAAAGTTTCCGTCAATCTGGAAAGGTGGGTGAGCATCAAACAGATTAGGATAGGTACGACCATTGGGGAACTGGCGAGCCTTCGAATCATCTGGCAGCAGGTGCAGCATATTCTTGATAATCGTAAAGGCGTGGTTACCATCCAGCATACGAGCCCAGAAGTTGGTCTTCCATCCCAAGCTCCAGCCCGTAGCCATATCACCACGCTGGTTCAGTGTGTTAGCAGCTGCAGTAAAGAGGTCTGGATGACTATAGGGCGACACTTGATTGGAAGGATACAAACCATAGAGCTGTGAGATGTGACGATGCTGATCACGGGGATCATCACCATCAATCATCCATTCCTGCAACTGTCCGTGACGACCAATCTGCATGGGCGCGATATTCTCAAGATTAAACTTCAAATCCTCGGCAAACACATCATCATTACCCAGCACCTTTGCTGCCTGCAACGTCTGACTGAGTACATCAAAAGCAATCTGATTGTCCATCGTTGAACCTGCCGTCACATTGGTACCCTTACCCATCGGTCCATGTTCAGGCGACACGGTGGGCACCGTCACAAGCCAACCAGCAGCCTGTTTCACCTCACCATTCGAAGGATAAACCTGCATATAATCAAGCAGGAACTGAGCAGCGCCCTTCAACACGGGGTAATACTCTGCCAAGAACTTCTTGTCACCCGTATAGAGATAGTGCTGCCAGATGTGAGTGGTCAACCAAGCACCACCCGTGGGGAACATACCCCAAGGGGTGCCGTCCACGGGACCGGCGATGCGCCAGATGTCCGTATTGTGATGTGCCATCCAACCCTTGCAGCCATACATCTGCTTCGCCGTCACAGCACCCGTCTCGCTTAGGTCTTTCACCATCGAGAACAACGGTTCTTGTGTCTCGGCGAGGTTACCCACCAACGCTGGCCAATAGTTCATCTCAGCATTAATGTTAATGGTGTACTTTGAGTCCCAAGGCGCATTCATCTTATCATTCCACACACCCTGCAGATTAGCGGCCTGACCTCCAGGCTGACTTGACGAAATGAGCAAGTAACGACCATACTGCATCATCAGTGACACCATGTCGAGGTCGCGAGCATCCTTTTCGAAAGCAGCCACGCGTTCATCAGTAGGAAGACTTGACTGAGCAGGAGAGCTAGCCAACTTTAAAGAAACGCGATTGTACTGTTCCTGATATTTCTTGATATGATTAGCCAGCAACTGGGCATACGACTTACCCCTGATGACAGACAGAGCCTGCAAGGCCTTTGCCTCGGCATCACCACTCACATCCTTATAGTTTACGAAGTTAGTGGCAGCAACGATATAGAGTGTAGCAGTTGTGGCGTTTTCCACACGGAGTGTCTGCTCCAGATGCTTCACTGTGCCGTCAGCCTCAACCTTCACTCGGCAGCTAGCTGTCAGTCCTGCCTTAACTCCTTCTTGCTCAACACCCTCAATGGTGGCTGACAGCAGGTTTCCGCCCTTAGTAGCAGCGGCAGCTACTGACGACTGCAACTGACTGGCGAAATCAACGTTGAACGTCAGCGCACCCTTTTTGCTGGCTTTCAACTGCACCACAATCACATTGTCGGCCTGAGAAGCAAACACCGTTCGGTCATACCTCACGCCATTACACACATAGGATGTCGTAGCAGTGGCATTACCCAGATTCAACTCACGACGATAGTCCGACACATTTTTGTGATTAAGCCTCAGTTTCAGACTACCCAATGGCAGGAAACGCATGCCGTGAGGACCTTTCACAAAGTTCTGGTCGATAAGCTTCTCCGCATCACGCTCTTTACCTTGGAAAATCAGTCGGCGCACCTCCTGCAACTTATCCAGCGACTCAGAGCTGTTATTGTTGTGAGGCGAACCACTCCAAAACGTCTCTTCATTCAACTGAATCTCTTCGGTCTCGGTTCCACCATAAATCATGGCACCCATGTGACTGTTGCCCACAGGCACGGCCTCAAGCCAATGAGTAGCGGGCTTTGCATACCACAAACGGTGGTTCTGTGCTGTCACTGTCAGAGTCGATACTGCCAGTAACACGATGGTTAATACTTTCTTTTGCATACTCTTGATTTTAGTTTTTGAGAATTTTCTTTCCTTTTTTGATATAGAGTCCAGGACGTAAAGCCTCAGCACTCAACAAACGACCGCTGAGGTCATAGACGAAAGGGCGCTTGTCTTGCGGTTCCTCTATGATGGTCTGTACAGACGACTGCTGTTGTAACGTCCTATGACGCAAAGCCGAGCGCACCGCATACCAGGCCTTTTTCTTGGCTAGTCCTGCTGTATAAAGCAGTGGATTCGATGATGAGCGCCAGCTATCATTGTCCTTGATTCCCCAGACAATCATCGTGGGACAGTTGTCATTGTTCAACAAAATGTCAGTCACCACGCGATAGTTACGTGCCTGCTCCAAGAGGTTTGCCTCCGAAGTCGATGGGATACCCATATCAAGTTCTGTGATGATACATTTCAAATCAGCCTCTGCAAAATGCACAAAGGTATTGGCCAACTTGGTAGAATCAACATCACCTACTGAAAAATGGCACTGTAGTCCCACACCATCAATAGGGATATGATTATTCTTCAGTCTCATGACCAAATTATAGAATGCCACCGACTTAGCCTTGCCCTGCAATTCCACATCATAGTCGTTCAGATAAAGTACAGCTGAGGGGTCTGCCCTGTGAGCATAGACGAAAGCTGAGTCAATATAGTCATTACCAATGGCCTGCAGCCACACATTAGGACGCAGCGTATAGCCCTCGGGGTTGGTACGAATGGCACTCTGGTCGTCGTCAAGACACTCGTTCACCACGTCCCATTCTACGACCTTACCCTTGAAATGCTTCATCACATTCTCAATATGTTTCTTCATGATATCCAGAGCCTGTGCCCGTGTCCAGCCCTTATCGTTCTTCTTGCCATCGCTGCTCAGCCAGCCAGGCACCTGCTGATGCCACACCAAACAGTGGCCACGCACCGTCATATTGTTGTTCTTAGCCAAACTAACCAACTGATCGGCACTGCCATAGGTGAACTGTCCCTGACTGGGTTGCAGGGCATCCATCTTCATTTCGTTCTCTGCCACCATCATACGGAACTGCTTACCAGCCTCATCACGGTCACTCTGATAACCCTTGTAAGTGCACAGTGCTATACCAATAGTCTTGTTGCATTGGTCTGCATAGTAGCGTAGGGTGTGGCTGTCATTGGCATCGTTGATACCATCATCATAGAACGGTCCCATCACATCGTCAGGGTTGTCTGGATTATCAGGGTCATCGGGATTAATTGGGTCTTGGTTCTCCAGTGAGGTCAGCACCATCACCACACTATAGCTCGTGTTGGTCTCGCGCTCCTCCAACGTCCAAGTGTATTTCTCTGGGGTTTTCAGGTCAAAATGCCAAGTATCTGTCTTTGCCTTTGCCGTGAGCAACGTCAACTCATCGCCCACCTTTAGGTCTGCCTGTTCGTCAATCACGAGGCTCACCTGCGGCATCTTATCACTTGTCGAGAAATCCTCACACATGTCCGAGAAGCTCACGTTGCCATTCACCACCAGTTGGTCATAGCTTGTGGAACTCTGCACTTTAAAACGCAGCATGGATGCCGGATGCAGAATTAGGTTGGCATTCTTCGACAGCGTCACATAGTTTTTCATTGTCAACGTGCCAACAGCAGAGTCTCCGGGTTCGATGGTGCCATAGCAGTCCACCGCACCGCCGATGCTACCCGTACCGCCCAGCACACCTTTACCAAACACGAAAGCAATGGGTTTCGTAGCATCACTCATGGCACCGAGTCCACCACGCATTTTCTTGGTCTCAGCCTGAGCGCGGTCATTGTTCACCAGCACACGACCATCTAATATTCGCAACGAGCCACTCAGAAAATTATTGTTACCTGTGATACGCAGCGTACCCGTACCCTCCTTGATAATTCCCAGCAGGGTGGCCTCCTTATAACTGGTGGGCATAATCGTTCCGGCCAGTGTAGCGTCGGTGTTCATACATCCCAGCAGATAGTGCACGGCACGGTCGCTCTTCATATAGCCCTGCAGTGTTGATCCTTCCTCAGTCTGCAACTCACCAATGCGGAAGCCTGAGCCATTTGAGTTGGCCTCTGTACACATCGTGGCTCCATTATGTAATGTCACACGGTTGTTTTCCATAGCCCTGTTGACGCGGTTGTTCTTTATAGCCTCTTCCACATTCTCGGGCGAGAAGAACTTACCACCGTGAGCCAACACCACGTTATACGAACCTGCCGAGGGTGCATTCTCCTTGAATGGATAGATATGTACGTCACCCTTATAACCCGACCAGTCGGCCCATGCAGCGCCCTTGGCCGTACCCAGATAGCCACGCTCTCCACCGGCATAGATGTTCAGCAAGCCTGAACCCGTAATCTTAGACGAGAAGTAGCAATAGCGTGCCATCTTCACATTCACCGTCTTACTCGCAGGCAATGAAATGGGCGTGCTATAGGATTTATAGTTGTCTGAATTGTTGTTACCACTAATATCAATGGTTGACTCATTCTGAGCCGTTGCCGACACAGCCGCAAAAGCCATCAGCAACGCAGAAAACAAGTATTTTTGCATGTTAATCCTCATAATTATAGTTTCAGCATGCAAATTTAGACAAAATTTTCGAGATAATAAGCCTGCGAAGGCTAAAATATGAACATAATGTTCCGAAAATATGTACGTGGGCTAATAATTACCGACTTAGAAGCCCTCAAATAGTTATTTTACAAAACGACTTTGCAGATACGTCTGAAAAGCCTCTTTATAGAGATCACCAACGGGAAGATAGGTACGTGCATCCAGGATGACGCGATTCTTGTTGACCTCCTGGATCTTAGTAAGATTGACGATATAGGATCGATGGATACGCATAAAAGTGGCAGGAAGACGCTCCTCCATCTTTTTCATTGAAAGCAAGGTAATGATGGGCTTGGCTTCACCTTCGACCCACACCTTAAGATATTCGCTCATGCCCTCGACATAACGGATATCAGTCACATGGACAGTAACCACACGATAGTCGGTCTTGAGATAAAGCACATCATCCTGGGAACTGTCGCTCATCTCCCTCACAGGTTGAGGCGTAAGCCTTTCCTTGAGCCTATTCGCTGCCCGTTGAAAGTCCTGCAAGCCAAAGGGTTTAAGCAGATAGTCCACGGCATTAACCTTAAATCCCTCGACAGCATACTCCGAATAGGCAGTGGTAAAAACAATGAGGGGCGGGCACGTCAACGACTTTACGAAGTCCATACCATTAAGGTCTGGCATATTGATATCACAGAAGATGGCGTCCACCGTATCGTGCTCCAAGAAAGCACGAGCCTCCAGTGCACTCTGACACTGGGCAGCCAGTTCTAGAAATGGCACCTTATTAATATAACTCACCAGTTGGCCCAAAGCCAAAGGTTCATCGTCAATAGCCAGACAACGTATCATGACAAGGGAATATTAAGTTCAACAGTATAGACATCAGCGTCATCACGGATGCAAAGCGAATAGTCGTGATCGTAGAGCAGATTCAGGCGTTTGCGCACATTGACAAGCCCCACTCCGCCCTTCTCTTCGTTAGGTACATCGGCCTTGGAATTACGACAAACAAAGATGAGACGGTCGTCGTCCACAGCCACCCCAATTTCGATAAACGACTCTCGCTGATAGCTGACGCCATGCTTAAACGCATTCTCGATAAACGAGATAAGCATCAGCGGCGGCAACGTGCGATCGGGCACCTCATCAGGAAGGTTGAGGGATATCTTGACCTTATCGGTATAGCGCAACTGCATCAGGGCGACATAAGTGCGGATAAACTCCATCTCCTTGGTCAGGGGCACTCCTTTCTTGTCACCCTCATAGAGCACGAAACGCATCATCTTCGAGAGTTCGACAATGGTCTCCTGCGCTTTGGCGGGATCGATATCCACCAAAGCATGGATATTGTTGAGAGTATTCATAAAGAAATGCGGATTAATCTGATAGCGCAGATACTCCAACTGCTGCTCCAGATTCTGATGTTCCAACTCTGCCAGTCGTTTGCGATCATCACGACTACGAAAATATCCCTTAATACCCAGGTTGGCGCCACACATCAGCAACAGCACCACCACACTCAGGATGTCTCGCTCACCCACAACAGGAGGTGGAACATCGCCACGGCGCCACTGATGGTGAGGTTCTTCGAAAGGAGGATGGTGGCGGGCGGGCATCTCCATGCGATGAGGCGGACGAGGCCCTTTGTGTCTGTTCATCTCGGGCCGACCACTGCATTGATAAACGATAAACGCCGCCAATACCGCTGCCATAATGGAGAAATATGCCACGCGCCGATGGGCATGAATAAGCAACGGAGCCAAGAGGAAGTTATGTATCAGAAACAGCACTAGGAAAACAGCTAAATGGCGCCACACGACAAAAACCTCCGTCCAGCGGAACACCGTATCGGCATCGCCCGAAGTACGCACATAGAGACTCAGCAGCGGAGCAGCAAAGAGCAAGCCCCACACGGCCAAGTAAATCAGGTTCTCCTGTCGCGATTGTTTCATGAATGACATATCTCTTCTTGCTTATATAACGTAAAGAAGTCCGTTTTATTGCATGCATCACCACCAGGGACCACCGCCAGGACCACCTCCGCCGCCAGGGCCGCCGCCCTCGCCAGAGTAGTTAGAAAGAGTTACTGTAGTACCGCCACTAACCGTAGCGTTTGTATAGCCATTACCGCCAAAGACACTCGTGCCATCACCCACTGTTACATTCTGTTTCAGTGTGGGTTGCGTACTGGCACTAACCACCAGTCCGTTGCCTCCACTCGATGGTGTCTTGAATGCGATGGTCTCGTCTCCAATGGTCAGAGCATACCATTTGTTGGTGCTCCACGACGAAGTCTGATAGCACGACTGCGTGAGACTGCTGCCCCGTTCCAGTCCACCTATGGCAATGATGGTACCGCCTTCCACATAGAGTTTGAAGTTGCGCTCGGTATTAGCATCAATGGCCACCTCGGGCTGACGGGCTCCGATAGCAAAGATGAGTCCGCCTTTAATATAGCAGTTTCCATTGGCGTCGATACCGTCGTTACCCGTTGAGCAGGCATAGACAGTGCCACCGCTGATGGTCAGATGACTGGCAGCATTGATGGCGTCGTCCTTGGCATTGACTGTGACACTGCCACCGCTAATCATCAACTCGCCCTTACTCTCTATACCTTCACCCTTTGTGCTGGTCACACTGAGAGAGCCACCTTCGATATAGATATTACCGCTGTCCTCATCCTCGTGGTCTGTGGTAGCACCTGTCGAGGTGGTGCCATCGAGTTCACACTGGATACCCTCGTCGCCCACGCCACTGATGGTCACTGTACCGCTCTCCATGAGGAAATACTCATTACAACTGATACCGTCCTTCACCGCCTTGGTAATATTCAGCGTCAGGTTCTTGATACTAATATAGTCGCCGCTCTTGATGGCGTGCTTGGTATTACCCTTCACATTCAAGGTACCATTGCCCTGCAACTGAATCTGACCTTTACTATAGATACATCCTTTTTGCGAACCGTTGGAACCGTCGGTCAGGGTATTCTCGGAGTTCTTCTTTGCGCTGATTTGGACACGCTTGCTGTTATCAATGTTGATGGCAGCCCCACTGGGATTGGTCATGGTAAGTCCTGCCAATGCAAGGGTACACTTATAGGAACCACTGAGTGAGAAGGAGCCATTGGTGGTCTCGCCACTGAGGGTATAGGTAATCTCGTCGCCATCAACAGCATCGGTGTTCGTTTGTTCGATGCTCACGTGGGCACCGTTGACAGTCGCCGTAACATAAGGTGCCACATTACCGGCAATCGCGACAGTGGCCGTCGTACCACTATACGTGATACTGACGGCGTTATCCTTCACTGTCGATTGGTCTACGGTCATTGCCTCAATGGCGCTGAGCACGAAGGTCTTGCCCATGATGGTCACCTCATTGCCATTGGCAAAGATCATGTCACCGGCCTTCTCGGCAGGAAACAGATAGGTGACGTCACCAGTGCGCACACTGAGCGACTGACCCATGGCTGCTATCGTCAGCATGAGGGTCACAATAATTACATATAGTTTCTTCATTTTACAGTTATCTTATAGGTCTTCTGTTTGGTCTTCACGATATAGACACCGCGTTTCATCCTACTTTTCTCTACCCTATGGCCTCGCATGTCACAGATCTCTTCAGCCTCATCAAGGGCCGCCTGGGTCACCTCGCTAATGGCCGTAGTCTCGTTGTCATCCGAGAAGTACATCTTTTTGAGATTGCCGAGAACAAAGGTCTGGTCGCCAGCCTTCAGCGTATTGCCGCTGATGGTTATGGTCAGTGCGGTTGTCACGGGCACCGATGCCTTCACGCCATCGGTCATTTCAAAGGTAAGGTAGGTGTAGTTACCGGCCTCCACCGATAACACACCCACCATAGTCAACAATAATAAAAATAACCTCTTCACCATTTTGTAGTATATGTATGTTATGCAGTTCGTCTTTTCTGCCGCAAAGATAATAAAAAGAAGGACGTTGGTCGAATTTTTTCAACCAACGCCCCATATTTTTCAACGAATCGGCAAAAACGACTACAAAATTTGGACAATAACAGTCATTACATAGAAAAAGAATGGTGATTACCAACCGACGGGAATGGTTTATCAAACAAGTCCCATCTGACGAGCCTTATCCATGAGCAGCTGCATCAGCGGCTCGCGCTCGTTCTCCACCTTATTGTCGAGCACAGCATCCTTCAGATACTGTTTCAGGGTACCCACCTCGCGCGAGGGTTTCAAGTGGAAGAGTTCCATAATCTCGTTGCCGTCGATCACGGGCTGCAGCAATCGCTTGTAGTCCTTTTCTTGCAGGTCAGCCAGTTTCTCGCGCACCATGCGGAAGTTCTCGAGGAACATCTTCTTGCGCACTTCGTTCTTACTGGTGATATCTGCCTCACAAAGGGTCATCAAGTCATCGATATCGTCACCTGCATCATTCAGCAGACGACGCACGGCCGAGTCGGTCACCTCACTGTCGGCTATCACCTGCGGACGCATATGCAGGTCAACCAACTTCTGTACATACTTCAGTTCTGAGCCCAAAGGCAGTTTCAGGCGACGGAAGATGTCGTTCACCATCTTCGCACCTATATAATTATGGTTATGGAAAGTCCAGCCGATGGCAGGATCCCATCGTTTCGTCTTTGTCTTACCCACATCGTGGAGCAATGCCGCCCAGCGCAGCCACAGAGAATCTGACTTTCTGGCCACGTTGTCAAGCACCTCGAGGGTATGATAGAAGTTATTCTTATGGGCACGACCATTCTTTTGCTCTACAATGTCGAGAGCTGCCACCTCGGGCATGAGGATGTTCAGCAGGCCACAGCGCTGCAGATCCACAAGTCCCTTACTGGGCACAGGCGACAGCATGATCTTGTTCAGCTCCACCTCGATGCGCTCACCGCTCACTATCTTGATGCGGTCAGCCATACGTTCCAACGCCTCGAAAGTCTCGTCCTCTATCTGGAAGTTGAGCTGAGTAGCAAAGCGCACGCAACGCATCATGCGCAGGGGGTCATCGCTAAAGGTGATGCCTGGCTCCAACGGGGTGGCAATGATACCGTCCTCCAAATCGGCCAAGCCGTTAAATGGGTCAACGAGTTCTCCGAAGCGGCTCTTATTCAAGCAGATAGCCATCGCATTGATGGTAAAGTCGCGGCGGTTCTGGTCATCCTCCAGCGTACCGTTCTCCACGATGGGCTTGCGTGAGTCGTGACTATAGCTTTCCTTACGGGCACCCACGAATTCGACTTCAGTATCCTTAAACTTCACCTGCGCCGTGCCGAAATTCTTGAATACCGAAAGATGCGCCTTGTGGCCTAGTATTTTCTTCAGTTCCTTGGCCACACTGATACCGCTGCCCACCACCACGACATCGATGTCGTTTGACGGGCGTTCAAGGAAGATATCGCGCACATAACCGCCCACCACATAGCACTCCAGTCCCAAGTGGTCGGCCGCCTCACTGATTTGATGGAATATCTCCTGGTCCAGTATCTCAGCCAGTTCTTCGTCAGAATACAACTTCATTCTTTGTTTCTTTCATGATTTGGGCTGCAAAATTACAAAAAAAAAGCCACATTCGGTGCCGATTTATCTTTTTTAAGTATCTTGCAGTTATAATAACGGTCTGTGCCATTGGAATGTATTTGTTTTTTCGTACCTTTGCATCCAAAACAAGACAAATTCACTCACAAATGAAAAGACAATATTGGTGCATCGCACTCATCGCTGCCACACTGCTCACCACAGGGTGCCGCAACTCTCACAGAGACGAAATAGATCAGCGCCGAGAAGCCCTGAAACAAAAGCAAGACTCCAGCCTGCAGGCTGCCCAACAGGAATTGGCCATCGTAGACTCCACCCTCGAGGTCGTCAAAGCCGAATACGAGCACCGCAAGGCAGAGGTGGATGAACACAAGGCTGCCCTGCAGGCCACCGAGCAGGAACTGACCGACCTGACCCTGCTACGCATGAAGCGCGACTCGCTGAAGGTTCAATGGGATTTGCTTGGTGCCAAAATCAAGTATATTCGTCAGAAACAAAAGGAGATAGCCAAATAGCTTTAACTCCTTTTAACATTAACCACCCCCGTTAACTCCCTAAAAAGTCGTAACTTTGCACCCGATTATGGACAAGTTTGAAAAGACAAACGCTGAGTTTGAAGCCGCCATCGCCGAATGCCGTGACATTTTCTCGAAGAAACTGCACGACTACAGAGCGTCATGGCGCATTCTGCGTCCTGCCTCGCTAACCGACCAGCTCTTCATTAAAGCCAAGCGCATCCGTTCGCTGGAGATTAAGCAAGAGTCACTGGTAGGCGAAGGCATCCGACCTGAGTTCGTGGCACTTATCAACTACGGCATCGTAGGACTGATACAGTTGGAAAAGGGCTTCGCCGACACCGTTGACATGGACAACGATGCCGCAATGGCTCTCTATGACCACTATGCCCACGAGGCACTGGAACTGATGAAGCGCAAGAACCACGACTATGACGAGGCGTGGCGCGGCATGCGCGTCAGCAGCTATACCGACCTCATTCTCACCAAGATAGAGCGTATCAAGGAGATTGAGAACCTGAGCGGACAGACCCTCATCAGCGAGGGTGTTGACGCCAACTATATGGACATCATCAACTATGCGGTCTTCGGACTGATCAAGTTGAAGGAATGAAAACGGCAATCGTCAATTTGTGTCGCCTGTTGCTGGCCACGGTCTTTATTCTGTCGGGATTTGTCAAGGCCGTCGACCCATTGGGCACGCAGTATAAGATTGAGGACTATCTGCAGGCCATGCACCTGGGCATAACGCTGCCCGACTTTGCCACACTGGCACTCTCGATAGGCGTTTCGGCAACAGAGTTCTGCATCGGCATCTTCCTGCTTTTTGCCATCAGGCGCAGGTTCAGTTCTCGTCTTTCGGTAATCATCATGGCGATGATGACACCGTTGACACTCTGGCTGGCATTGACCGACCCCATCAGCGACTGCGGTTGCTTTGGCGACGCCATCGTGCTGACCAACTGGCAGACATTCTGGAAAAACGTGGTACTGCTCGCAGCTGCCGTCGTTGTAGCCATCTGGCCCATGAAAATGATACGCTTCATCAGCGAGTCAAACCAATGGATAGTCATCAACTACTCGGCACTGTTCACCCTGGCTATCTCGGGCTGGAGCCTCTATGACAGACCGCAGTTCGACTTCCGTCCCTACCACATTGGCAGCGACCTGCGAACAGGTTGGATGCAGATGATGGAAGGCAAGGAATCACCCTATGCCGACTTCTTCATCGAAAGGATGGACGACGGTGAGGATATCACCGAGCAGGTGCTGGACAGCAAGGGCTACACCTTTCTGCTTGTGGCGCCCTATCTGGAGCAGGCAGACGACTCGCAGCTGGACCTCATCAATCAGGTCTATGAGTATGCACAGGACTACAACTATCCGTTCTATGGACTCACAGCCAGCGGCGATAAGGCCATCGGCCTGTGGCGCGATGTGACGGGAGCTGAATATCCGTTCTGCCAAACCGACGGCACCACGCTGAAAACTATCATCCGCAGCAATCCGGGCCTCGTTCTGCTGAAAGACGGCGTCGTGATTCAAAAGTGGAGTCACAACCTGCTGCCCGATGAATACGAACTGGACAAGCCACTGGAAGAGTTACCACTGGGCCACCTTCCCGACGACTCTGTGGCCAAACGTATAGCCAGTCTGTTGTTGTGGTTTGTACTGCCACTCGTGCTGCTCAGCATCGCCGACCGCATGTGGGCATGGACCAAATGGATAAGAAAACGTAAGAGACTAATTAGTTATATCAACAAAAAAGAAGTAAAAATGAGAAAGAAAATTGTTGCAGGCAACTGGAAGATGAACATGAATCTCCAGGATGGTATCGCTCTGGCAAAGGAGCTGAATGAGACTTTGAAGGCTGAGAAGCCCAACTGTGGTGTAGTGATCTGCACTCCATTCATCCACCTCGCTTCTATCGCACAGTTCCTCGACCAGAACATCATCGGTCTGGGTGCTGAGAACTGCGCTGACAAGGAGAAGGGTGCTTTCACCGGTGAGGTTTCTGCCGAGATGGTAAAGAGCACTGGTGCTCAGTATGTCATCCTGGGTCACTCTGAGCGTCGTGAGTACTACAAGGAGACTCCTGAGATCCTGAAGGAGAAGGTGCTGCTGGCTCAGAAGAACGATCTGAAGGTAATCTTCTGCATCGGTGAGTCACTTGAGGAGCGCGAGGCTGGCAAGCAGAACGAGGTCGTTAAGGCCGAGCTCGAGGGCAGCGTATTCAACCTCTCTGAGGAGGACTTCCGCAAGATCGTTATCGCCTACGAGCCCATCTGGGCTATCGGTACTGGCAAGACCGCTACCGCTGAGCAGGCTGAGGAGATTCACGCTTACATCCGTTCTATCATCGCCGAGAAGTATGGTCAGGCTGTTGCTGACGACACCACTATCCTCTATGGTGGTTCTTGCAAGGCCAGCAACGCTCCCGAGCTGTTTGCTAAGCCCGACATCGACGGTGGTCTGATTGGTGGCGCTTCACTGAAGGCTGCTGACTTCAAGGGCATCATCGACGCCTTCAAGTAAGAAAAAACAAAACGCAATTTATGATGAAGCATTTCATCACTATCCTTATTCTGTGTGTCGGCATTGTCGTTAATGCCGACGCACAGACTTTTACCCAGCGCATCCAGAAGACTGTGCAGGGACAAGGCACCGTGACCATCCATCAGGACCCAGCCATCGACGAACTGGTCAACGGCACGGCCACCGCAACACCCAAGAAGGAAACCAAGCCCGCGGCAAAGCCACAGCAGCAACCCAAGAAGCCAGCTCAGCAGCCAAAGGCCGAAGACAAGCAACAGAAAGTTGAGGTAAAGCCCAAAGCAGAGGTGAAGCCACAGCAGCCCGTTGTTATTGAGCAGAAAGAAATGACGCCCGACGTTGAGGAAGAGGCGCCTAAACATACGATTAAGATCACCGGCTACCGCGTTCAGGTCTTTGCCGGCGGCAACACCCGTCGTGACCGTCAGCGTGCCGAGCAGGCAGGCAATGCCCTTCGAGGCCTGTTCCCTGGCGAGGAGGTCTATGTGCATTTCTATTCTCCCCGCTGGATTTGCCGTCTGGGCAACTACCGTACTTATGAGGAGGCACACGAAAAGATGCTCGAGGTGCGCAAGATGGGCTATGATGCGGCTACCATCGTGAAAGGAAAAATCACAGTATCACAATAATATATTAAATGACAACAGAACCCGAATACAGAGAAGGCCTCGACGAACTGGCCTCACATTATAAGAGAATTCTCGAACTGCTGGGCGAGGACCCAGAGCGCGAGGGATTGCAGAAGACGCCTACCCGCGTGGCCAAGGCCATGCAGGTGTTGACACGCGGTTATGAGATGGATGCCCGCGAGGTGCTCACCGGAGCCCTCTTCCGCGAGGACTACAACCACATGGTTATCGTCAAGGACATCGACTTCTTCTCGCTCTGCGAGCACCACCTGCTGCCTATGTATGGCAAGGTGCACGTGGCTTATATCCCCAACGGCTATATCACCGGTCTGTCAAAGATTGCCCGCGTGGTCGATATCTACAGCCACCGCCTGCAGGTGCAGGAGCGCATGACCATGCAGATACGCCAGTGCATCGAAGAGACACTCCATCCCCTTGGTGTGATGGTGGTGGTCGAGGCCAAGCACATGTGCATGCAGATGCGCGGTGTCGAGAAGCAGAACTCCATCACAACTACCAGCGAGTTTAGCGGTGCTTTCGAGCAGGCCAAGACCCGCCAGGAGTTTATGAACCTCATTTCACACGGAATCTAATATCAAAAATCATTAACTATGAATCAAGCAGGCCGCGGTTCATACCGCAAAAAGGAATCCATTTTCACTGAGTTTGTCAACAGCTGCCTCGGACGCACCATCATTGGTCTGGCCATCTTGGGCATCCTGCTACTCGTTGCCATCATCACCTGTCCTTCAGAAGAGACCATGTATGAAGAGACAAGAGACAACATCCGCCAGTGTATTGAAGCCAACGACAGTCTGCAGATTGATGGTATCGACGAGACGCTGAACAACATCAGCTATATCTTCTCGAAAGCCGACACCGCCGTACACGATGCAGAGATTATGAAGTCTTTCGACAAGTACAACCGCTTGGAGTACAACAACCACACGCTGTTCTCCACCATGCGTCTCTACAACAACTTCCGCGTGGAAGGCGTGCGTTGCGCCATCGGCGTCTTCGGTCTCGTCATCCCCACAGCCAACTTTAATGATTTCCTGCTCCGCGTAGGTCCCATGAGAAAAGACTACAACACGCCCGCCATCAAAAACACCTATGGCGACGAAGAGTATTTCGGCGAGAATCCCGACCTGGGAGGCGTCTTCAGATACGACGGAGAATAGATAAAGACTCACGCTTATGACTAAGCGAATCGCCCTTCTTATCATCGCGCTGGTTGCATGTATCGCCGCCAACGCACAGCAGCCACAGATCAGTGGCGCTGTGATTGATGATGAGACGGGCGATTCTATTTCCTTTGCCAGCATCGTTTATAAGGGCCACAACGTCTCGGCTGTGGCCGACGTCTGGGGCAAATACGCCATCGACCGCCACGAGGGATGGAACATCACGGTGAGTGCCCTGGGCTACAAAACGCGCATCATCGCCATCAACAGTCGCACCCGTCGCCATCTGAACATCACGCTGAAGCCCGACACTAAGCAGTTGGAGGGCGTCACCATCAAGTCCAGCCGCAACCGCTATAGCCGCAAGGACAACCCCGCCGTGGAACTGATGAAGCGCGTGGTGGCAGCCAAGAAGAAGACCGACCTGGGCAACAACGACTTCTATCGCTACAACAAATACGAACGACTCACCGTTGCCGTCAACGACCTGACGCCCGACCAGTTGGAGCGACCTCCTTTCTCGACCAAACCCTGGCTGCTCGACCAGGTGGAGGTGAGTAACTATACCAACAAGCTTGTGCTGCCCGTCAGCGTCGACGAGACCGTATCCCAGAAGTTCTACCGCCGCTCGCCCCACGACGAGAAGACCGTCATCCAGGGCCAGACATCCACGGGCATCAACGACTATTTCCAAACGGGCGACATCATCAACACCGTGGTAAAGGATGTCTTTACCAATGTGGACCTCTACCAAGACGACATCCGCATTCTGCAGCGCCCCTTCACCTCGCCCATGTCTGAGGCAGGCATCGGCTTCTACCGCTTTTATATAGAAGACACACTGGCCATCGGCATGGACAGTTGCATCCATCTCACCTTCTTACCCAACAACATGCAGGACATGGGCTTCCGTGGCGACCTCTATATCCTCAAGGACTCCACGCTCCACCTGCGCCGCTGCCAGCTCACCATCCCCAAGCAGAGCAATGTCAACTTCGTGGAGAATCTGCAAGTGGCACAGGAATATGAGAAGCTGCCCGACGGCCAGTGGGTGCTCACCCAGGACGACATGGTAACCGAGCTCAAGCTCTTCGAGTTTCTCAGCGCCAGCGCCCTCGTCACCCGCATCACCCGTTTCTCGGAGTATGCCTTCGACGAAGTGCCCAACAAGATATTCCGCGGCAAGAAGGACGAGGTCACCGAGGCCGATGCCCAGATGCGCGACAAGGCTTTTTGGGATCAGTACCGCCAAGTGGAACTGACCAAGAGCGAGGGGTCGATGAATAAGTTCATGCGAGATATCGAGAGCATGAAGGGATTCAAATACATCATCTATGGCTTCAAGACGCTGCTCGAGAACTCGATGGAGACGGGCAATCCCAACTACGTGGATATCTGTCCCGTCAACACCTTCATCACGCGCAACTATGTCGATGGCTGGCGCACCCGTCTCAGTGCCAAGACCACGGCCAACCTCAACAGCCACCTCTTCCTTTCTGGCTATTATGCCCGCGGCTGGAGCAGTCATCGCAACTACTACAATGCCGAGATGACCTATTCGCTCAACGCCAAGAAGTACCTGCCCCACGAGTTTCCGCGCCGCACGCTCACTCTGCAGTCATCTCAGGATATCTGTTCGCCGGGCGACCGCTTCATGGAGTCCGACAAGGATAATATCTTCGTAGCCATGAAATGGGCTGAGACCAACAAGATGATGTCCTATAACCGCCAGCAGGCCGCCTTTGAATATGAGACCGACTGGGGCCTCAAGGTCATCGCCAGCGGAAAGATAGAAGAAAACGAAGCTTTTGGTAATATGGCCTTCCAGACCATGGACAAGCCCTATGTGCCCGACTTCCACAAGACCGGCAACGGCGAGTTTATGCGCACCACTGAGGCCTCCATCTTCCTGCGTTATGCGCCCGGCGAGACCTATATCAACAACAAGCTGCGCCGCCGCGTCATCAACCTCGATGCCCCCGTGTTCAGCGTCCGCCACACCATGGGCTTCAACGGTGTGCTGGGCGGCGAATACAACTTCCACTTCACCGAGGCCCATATCTTCAAGCGTTTTTGGCTCAACAGTTGGGGCAAGTTTGACGTCGACCTCAAGGGCGGCATCCAGTGGGACCAGGTGCCCTACCCCCTGCTCATCATGCCCGCCGCCAACTCGTCGTATATCCAGCAGCCGCGCACCTTCAGCCTCATCAACACCATGGAGTTCCTCAACGACCGCTACGCCTCGCTCATGCTGGCGTGGGATCTCAATGGCAAGATACTCAACCGCATCCCCCTGGCCAAGAAACTCTATTGGCGCGAATACCTCGGTCTGCGCATGCTCTGGGGCGAGTTGTCCGACAAGAACAACCCCTACCTGCCCGAGAATGCCGGCAATGCGCGCCTGATGTACTTCCCCGACGGTGTGAACATCATGACCTTCAACCATCCCTATGCCGAGGTGGTCGTAGGTGTTCACAACATCTTCAAGTTCTTCCGTGTGGAGTGGGTCAAGCGCCTCAGCTATAAGAATCTGCCCACTGCCCCCCACTGGGGCATTCGCTACGGCGTGTCGCTCACGTTCTAAAACGAAAAAGATAATTCATCAAGGCTACTGTAAATTAGTCTTTCCATTTATCTTGCATCATAAGTGCCTCCTCCACCAATGGAAGTAACCGTGCTATTGAGCCATCCTGGGTCAGTATTTCCTGTATTCGTGGCATCCCAGCTGGTTGTCTCGTCAGGTGGCGTGGTGGTTTTCTTGAATGTGAGCGTGGTTCCGCTCAGTTCTGCGACAAAGTAATCTGTTGCGTGTGCCGTTACATCAGAATAGGATTTCGTTGCATTATGCAATGCTTCCCTTTTGCTGCAAATATATTGTCCAAAGAGTCAGAGCCTTTGTTTTATAGCCTTCCAGTCGGTGATGTTGCGCTCCTTGCTGCTGAAGGCGATACCTACCTTTGTGATGGGGCGCCCATCGAGGGCGTACTTGTCTGCGTAACCCTTGCTGTCAATCTGGTCGAGGGCGGTATCTACGGTGTCGTCGTACTTCAGTTCTATGACGTAGATGCCCTTCGGCATAAGCAGGGTGATGTCGCAGCGTCCTTTAGCGCCAGGTTCCTCGGCACGGACATCAGCTCCAAAGGCCACGAGCAGCGTGTAGAGCAAGGCATGGTAATAATGCTCGTTGCGGTTGTCCTGCTCCCACTGGTATGGCACACCAGCGTAGAACGTCTTGATAGCCTCAATAAAGGCGGGCAAATCATCGTTTCGCCAGAACATTTTATAGGCTTTCATCAATGCCGAACGATGGCGATCGTCACCAGATGCCGTGTTGGTGATGTAGCTATAGAGACTGCCGGCAAAGCCCTTTCTCACTTCTTCATTTGGGAATCCCAGCGTGTAGAGGTCTATGTCCTTGTCGTAACGCTTGATGGTGAGATAGCCACTCTGATAGAGTATTGGTAGCGGTGACTGATAGCTGTCGAAGGCTCTGTTAAAGTCGCCCGACTCACATTCTGCACCGTCCACATCGCTAATCTCCAATGGTGGCATCTCGCGCAACATGGCGATGAGAGCACTCGGCGTGGCACTGTCGAACCAATATTTGTCTATATTTTCCGATTTTAAAGCATTTACGATGCTAAACGGATTATACATATCGACCATACGGTTGCCAAAGTGATAACCGTCATACATACGTTTCAGTTCGGTCAGCATTTCGTCGTATGTATAGCCGAGGTTAACAGCCATGATTTCTAAGTCAGGCCGCATCTGTGTGGTCAGTTCCTCTTCGCTGATACCACAGATGGTCTCGTAGGCAGGCTGCATGGATATGTTTTCCAGGTTGTTGAGCTTGCTGAAGATACCCATCTGAGAAAATTTCGAGATACCAGTGATGAAGACGAACTGCAGATGACTGTCGAGACTCTTCAGCGGGCCGAACACATCCTGAAAGCGCTCGCGAAAGATAATCTGCGTATCTGGATCACCGAGACTGTGGAGCATCATGTTGTCGTACTCGTCACAGAGCACTACCACTTTGTGGCCAGTCTGCTCATGGGCCGTTCGGATAATATTGCCCATGCGGAGGCTGACATCTTCCTCACCAGCGGGGATGCCGTATTGCTTCTCGTAGCTTGCCAGTGTATTGTCGATGTAATTGTCAAGCCTCTCTATCGAGGTGAGATTGGTGGCGCTGAAGTCGAACCTTATCACGGGATACTTCTCCCATTTCCAGTCCGTTGTGGCAATAAACAACTGCGGCTGCTCGATGCCCTGCTCAGTAGTAAAAGCCTCGAACAGGTCGCGACGACCTTCGAAGACGGCTGCCAGCGTCGAGACGAGCAGTGATTTGCCGAAGCGACGCGGACGGCTGAGAAAATAAGGAACGCCCTCGGTAATCATCTTATAGATGAGCGGGGTCTTGTCTATGTACACGTATCCGTCCTTGCGAATCTTCTCGAAACTCTGGATGCCTACGGGATACTTTCTCTTTGCTACCATATTTTTCGTTGCTTATGCGTGCAAAGATACGAATTATTTCTGATAATCGCACAAAGATTTGTCTTTTTTCTGCTTGGCAACACCATAAGCATCCGCGACTTTTCGTTACTCTCCAAGAAAAGCAGGATAATCAGGGAGCCATCTTGCATATTCTTCGTCTGACACAATGAGTACTGGGCAACGTTTTTCCAGCATGATTTCTTGCAAGTTTCGAAAAATCAGTGTATCTTTGTCGTCGAAACGCATAAACAACGATTATGGTAGCCAAGAAGACAAAAGAACTGGCTCTTGAAATATTTTTCAAAAAACGGCTTAGTCCGAAAAAACAATCAGACTCATGGATGACTTAAAACACGACCACGCAAAGAAACGTTTGATTATTCACACGTTAGGAGATGAAACGCAATTAGCAGATAAAACTACGTTTCTACCAAATCCCCAAAGGCCCTTTGTCGTCCGTAAAATGACAATAGACCAAATTGCGGCAATCCCCAAGGAGAAGTATACTATCGCTGTGGGTAAAGCTGTGGACTCGCTTACCACGAGACCCACCATTCAGGTGTATACGCCAAAGACATTGGCAGATCATCGACGTCAACGCTTCCAATTACGCAAAGGAGACAATACCATTGCTTTTATCAGACTGGATTCTCCACAAGACATATTAAATGAGAATAAAAGCACCAAGTTTTACACAACCCTTCTCATTCTTAAAGACCTGATAAAAGAAAACGGAGATGATTTCTATTCTTACATACGCGGGCTTGAAAAGGACAATGACAATGGCTGGCCACCAGATAGCAATCTCTTCTATCCACCTGTTGATGAAGATAGAATGTCAGACTGCATAATGAAGATTTTCATCGAATTATTCAGGGACAAAGACAAATGCAAAATATACGGCAAAGAATATAAGGTGGCCGATTTTTGTGCACTGACACATAGCTATTTCACCTATATCAAGATCATACCAGAAAGATCGCGTAAACCATTTTACGCTTACTTGGAGAAAAAAGTATTCAGGAAAGAGAATGATTTCACACGAGAATCGTTCAGCAACAAAGCAAGAGATATTGATGAAGCAACAAGAAAATTAAATTTCAACTTCAATTTTCATCCACAGCCAAGTGGAACCATCAAGGATGCATTTCATGAAATCGGCTGGTTTTTCCACAATTCCTCTTATTTTGAAGAATTAAGGGAATTTAAAAGGAATCTTATAAATTCCAAGATATAGTCCTATAGTAAGGCTTTTCCGCTAAGTACGAAACATAGAGGTCTCAACAAGAGATCTCTATGTTTTTTCCAATTGAGGTATGCCTTTTTTTCCACTTGCAGGTAAACCTAAAAAAATCGCCGTACTTTTGTCCCCGAGAACCACGAATTGGACGATGACAGGTCTGACTCAATGATTGCCCTGACGCTGCTCAATGCTAGCTCAGAGTTTGCTCAGGGACATCTCAGGGACATCTCAGGGAGATCTCATAGACATCTCAGGGAGAACTCTAGCCGACCTCTGTTCCCAAGGGTTTGATTCGAGTATTAACTCTTAATCTGTATTATTATGTCACAGATGAAGCAAGACATGTACGGTGCTTCTGGCAAATGCGGAAACAAGACGTACTATCAGCGGGATGGTAAGACGATTGCAAGACCTATCGTCACCCCGAAGAATCCCAAAACGGATGCCCAGACACTGCAGCGCATCCTAGTGAAGATCGTTGGCCTGGTTTACACCCTGCTAAAAATGATCTGTAACCATTCGTTCGAAGGTTTTAGCAACGGAGCGAAGTGTGCCGAGCGCTTCCGTTCGCTGAACCTGCGCTATCTCCGTGAACGCGCAACGACTCTCCAGCAGACTGGACAGAGTTTGAGCCAGTTCTATCAGTTCGTTCCCCTGCAGAGCAACAAGTGTACGCCCTTTGCGGCCATCATCTCGCAGGGCCACCTACCCGAGGTGTCGGTGACCATCAATGCCGAAGGGGGCCATGTGGCCTGTGTCAACTCGCCCGGTCGCACCTACGCGGACTTCGTCAACGCCTGGGGAATTGAACGTGGTGACCAGCTGAGCTTTGTGACCGTCCAAAAGCGTGAGGGAAAATACGAGGCGAACCTCGCACGTATCATCCTCAACCCACGCAATGCTGATGGCAGCGGTGCGCCGATGTCGACCGAGATTGTGGACAGCCAGGGTGCCTTCCCTTGCTCGAACTGGAAAAACCAGCTCAACTTCTCGACGTTTGAGTTCGACACCGACCACTTCAACTTCGTGCTGGGTCGCGGCGGCATCGTGGTGGCTGCCGGCATCATTGTCAGCCGCAAAGACAAGAGCGGTGACTGGTTCCGCAGCAACTGTCAGCTGGTGCTCAATGAGGCTGGTCTTGGCAACGACTTGTGCAGCCTGGCCGAGGCTGTAGAGAAGAGCTACATGACTTCAGAAATTGACATGGAGTCTGAGTACTATCTCAACAATGCCGGTACAGGTGGTACGGGCGTCACAGGCGACGTCACTCCCTCTGGAGGTGGCGGTGGCGTGGAACCAGGCCAGCCCAGCTATAGCACCACAGCCTCTATCAATGGTACCAACCAGAACATTGCTGGTGGAAGCGTGTCAGCTACAGCCCCAGTAACAACGGTTACTGTCAGCGGTACGAACCTGGCCGATGTGACATTCACTGCCAAAATTGATGGTACGGGCGATGCTATCAATCCTACCAGCCACAATGCCAACGGTGCCTCGTTCACAGGTCTGAATATTGAGGCGGGGCATACGCTCACAATCTATCATGGCGGCACGGTATGGTTCACCATCACGGCTCAGGCTCCTGGTGGTGGCGGCAACGAGAACGACTAAACTAAAAAAAGAGACCGAGAGTCATTTGATTCTCGGTCTCTTTTTTCATTTGTTAATTTGTTACTCTTTTCCATCATGGCGGATACGGCCAGAAAGAGGAACTTTTTCATGGTATTTTTGTATATGACTTCTGCGGTTTATGTTATGAGAGCATTGATCCGCGCTTGACGCCCAACTGGACGGCGCGGTCGATGAGTTGCTGGTTGTGGCGCACCTCACGTACGATGACGTCGTTCTTCTCTTTTAAGTTCTAAAACTTTATTATCGGATGTTTTCTTTAAATAAAATGGTCCCAGACCAATCTTTTTCCTTTATGGAGATTATCATCGGTCTGGAACCAAAGCCGCAGTCTCTTTTTCTTTTAAACCAAACTATTATGCACTGCGATCGGAGTTTTTCAAAAGGTATCTAGCATTATTAGTTAATCATCAAGAAAGTAGTGCTACAGATAAAAGGTATCTAGCATTATTAATTGATCATTAGGAAAGTAGTGCTACAGATAAAAGGTAATTTAGATATGTCGATTGTTTTCTGCTGCAAAGATATAGCAAAAAGTTCACTCCCGCAAGGCCTCAGACAAATGGTCGGGTAGTTTCAGACAAATGGTCGGATAAAAAGACGTTCCGTCGGATGGTTACGACGAAACGTCGGATGATTTCTCCAATTGTCCGCTTTGTCTTTCTTGTCGAAACTGGTCATTACCTGGTTTCAAATTGTTATACTAACGTCTCGGTAAAAACAATGGCCCCAGACCAATCTTTCCGTCATGGAATTGTTTGTTGGTCTGGAGCCAAAGCCGCAGTCTCTTTCTTTTTCAAACTATTATGCACTGCGATCGGAGTTTTTCAAAAGGTATTTAGCATTATTAATAGAGCTACAGGTACATAGTGTTACATATAGGTAAATTAGATTTGTCTATTGTTCTAGTTGCAAAGGTATAATAAAAAATCCGTACTCGCAAGAGCACAGACAAATGGTCGGGTGGTTTCAGACAAATGGTCGGAAAAAAAGACGTTCCGTCGGATGATTACGACGGAACGTCGGATGTTATTCGTTGTTTAGCGTCTGTTTATAAGTGGTTGGCGTCATACCGTATTTCGCACGGAAATTGCGCGTAAAGGTGTCGGCGCTGGAGAAACCGCTGGCCTGACTGACCAATTCAACGGCGATTTCGGGCTGGTCGTTCATCAGTCGGACGGCATAGTCGAGACGCAGCTCACGGACATAGGCCGGCAAAGATATGCGGTCGCTACCCTGGGCAAAAGCGGCACCAATGCGCTCCTTTGAGAGACCAGTATGCTCGATAAGCGTCTGACGACCAAAGTCGGGCTTGAGATACAACTGCTCGTTCTCTATCAAGTCACGCAGACAGAGGAACAGCTGTTCGTCGGTGAGTGGGGTCATATCGGAGATAATAACTGAAGACCCTCCCCCTTGCCCCTCCCTAGGAGTGAGGGGAGTAGTTACTTCTTCCACTTGCTTGTCATTAGTTATTCCGTCCTGAGTATTAGCACTCCCCTCCATCTCAGGGAGGGGCTGGGGGTGGGTCTGTTGCTTCAACTCCTTATACTTCTTCTTATACTCAAGGGCCTCAGTAATCTGATCGACGAGGACGCGGTTTCTCTTTCTGGAGACACGCCACTGACTGAAGGCATAGACGGCAAAAGCAAGAACCAGCAGAGCCATGAGGGATGCGGCAATGCTGATGGTCGTCACCAGGCGGTTCTTAGCACGCTGTTCCAGAATCTGGCGCTCCTTACCCTGCGTATCGTAGATGGTGGCAAGTTCTGCCGACTCACTACGCTTCTGGCGCACGAGAGCGGTGTCGTAGACCTCGGCAATCTGCATGGCCACGTGGAGAGCAGAGTCGCGACGGCCTGACAAGTAGTTGGCGCGTAACTTAGGCAGCAGATTATGGCCAATGGTCTCAAGATCGTATTCATAGCCCCAGTCCCTGATAAACTGGTCCAAATTGGTATAGATATCAGCAGCCTCGTCATAGCGACGAGCCGACATCAGATATTCACAGCCATCGATACGTCCCTCGAGGCTCTTTCCGTAGTCTGTCTGGGTATAGTCGGCATAATAGCGGGCAGCTTCAGTCTCCTGACCACGCTGCTGAAGGACCCGTGCACGGTGAAGGGTTACCAATGCGCGCAGTGCCTTTACTTCCTTTTCAATCACCTTGGGCTGCTGCTCATAGAGCGTCACCAGCGAGTCCATGCGGTCGACCCAGACGCCAGCCTCATCCATATGATGATTAAGATGGCTGACGGCAATATTCTCCAGGGTTTCGATGCAGGCTGCCAACGGACGGCAGGTAGAGTCGTTGGGGGTTTGCAGCACCCACTTATAAGCTTCATCGTAGCTTTGGGCTGCATCTTTGTGGCGCTCAAGCATCATCTGCGTGTCGCCCAGGCACAGATAGAGCGTCTGCAGTTCACCCGCACACTCCGGACTATTCACATCCTTCAACTTATCAATCAGTTGGAGGGCGGTATGCATGGCGTTATCGTAGTCGCGGTCAGTGGTCAGTATGATGACGAGGTTGGTGCCTGCATGGACATACTCCCAGAAGTCCTCGGCAGGAGGATTCTCGATAGAAACGACGCGGCGGAAGTATTCGATGCACTTATCCATCTGTCCCATCTGGAAATAAGCCACACCACGATAGCCGTCGGCACGTATCGGCGAGAGTTCTCCAGCCTCAGCCAGACTATCAGTAACAGCAAGGAAGTATTCGAAATTGCCTGTAAACCTGGCGGCCATGGCTATACTGTCGCCATGGGTACACACCTTCGGACCTGGAACGAAGCTCTTCTCACTATCATCCTTGCCATCACAAGCCGCGAGCACAGTAAGGGCCACAACGACTACTATACCTATTATAAATACCTGTTTGAAATGTCTCATTACTCCGATTTTGGGTACAAAGATACTCATTTTTCTTCAAATATCCTTCTCTTTGCAGTAATTTACTCGACAATTAGTACAAGAATATTTGCCAGAGTGCACTCCAGCGTTTGTCAGACCGCACTCTAACAATTGATAGACCGCACTCTAACAAGCGCTGGAGTGCGGTCGAACAACAAACAACAAACAAAAAAAGACTGAGAATCAAAAATGACTCTCAGTCTCTCTTTTTGGTCGGGATTACTGGACTCGAACCAGCGACCTCGCGCCCCCCAGACGTGTGCGCTACCAACTGCGCTAAATCCCGATCCTTTTAAGCATAGATTCAACCTTTTTGTTGAATGCGGGTGCAAAGGTACGGAGTTTTTCTGAAACTGCCAAATTTTTCAGCATCTTTTTTTGCTTCCCACGAAATAAATCCCCGGAATAGTAGTAGAAATTCAAAGAATTAACGTATCTTTGTACGCAGATTTTGGAGTTTATCCATGCGACAATAACAAAAACGAATATGAAACGAACCCTTTTACTATCCTTTCTATTATCGGGCACACTGGCTATTCAGGCCCAAAGCGTGACCAAGTATACCACCACAGAGAATGCATCCTGGCAAAAAGCCAAGGCGTCGTTGACAACGAAGGCCGACGGCAAACTGGTGGCCACCATCAACGGCAACGAGACGGGAACAACGTTCCGCGCCTGGGGCACCACATTCAATGAATTAGACTGGGATGCCTTCAACCTGCTGAGTCGCAACGACCAAGACGAGGTGATGCGCAACCTCTTTGCCAAGGACGGTGACCTGAGGTTCACGCATGGGCGCGTGTCGATGAACGCCAACGACTATGCCCGTTCGTGGTATCAGTGCGACGATGTGGTGGGCGACCTCGGCCTGAGGCACTTTAACATTGAGCGAGACAAACAGAATATCATTCCACTGGCTCGTGCAGCCCAGAAATACTGTCCTGAGTTGCAGCTCTTTATGAGTCCGTGGAGTCCACCCGCATGGATGAAGATCAACCAAGACTACTGTGTGCTGAGCAGTCCGTACAATACCCAGCCGAAGGAGAAGGACTACCTGCTCTATGACGGAGCCGTCGATCCCGATGAGATGAAACTCATGGGCGAGCGCAACGGCGTCTTCCCGCGTCGTCTGGCCACGCAGGACTACTTCATTCAAGACCCACGCTATCTACAGAGCTATGCCAACATGTTCTGCCGTTTCATCGACCTCTATGCCGAGCAAGGCCTGCCCATCACGAAGGTGATGTATCAGAACGAGGCGTATAGCTACACGCCTTACCCTGGTTGTGCATGGACAGCCGAGGGCACGTTGCGCTTCAACAACGACTACCTGGCTCCAACGCTCCATGATATGCATCCTGAGGTGGAGTTGTGGATTGGCACATTCAACACCAACCGCCTGGACTATGTTCAGAAGATTATCGACGACAAGACACTACAGGCGAACATTAAGGGCATCGCCACCCAGTGGGAGTGCCGAGAGAACTTGCCACAACTCAAGGAGCGCTATCCCCAGCTGCGCCTGATGATGAGCGAGAGCGAGTGTGGTAACGGTTCGATGGACTGGAAGGCTGGCGAGCACACATTCTTCCTGCTGAGCGACAACCTTGGAAATGGTGTCGACGAGTACTATAACTGGAATTTCATCCTGACCGACAATGGCCGCTCAACCTGGGGATGGACACAGAACGCCCTGATTCAGGTGGACAGCAAGACTCGCCAGAAGCGCTATACGGCTGAGTATTATGCCTATAAGCACTTCTGCCAGTTTGTGACCCCCGGCGTCCAGATGATTGCCTATGGCGGACGTAGTCTCAGCAAGACGCCCGTAGTAGTGTTTCGCGATGGTCAGAAGCTGATTGTCACGGCAGGCAACTTTACCAGCGACGAGGCTCGTATGAGTGTGAAAATTAAAGGCAAATACCTGAATATCACTGCCATGCCGCATTCGTTTAACACCTATGTGATTAGTCTATGATGCGCCACCGCTGACAAGCGATGCAAAATAAAAAGAATATTCAGGTATTTGCCATCAATCATGATTATGGGCGTACGGCCTTGGGCGTCCAGTTCTTAAAGAAACGGAGCACCTTGGCCTGACTATAGCCCTGTCCCTCCTCCAGGAAACTGGAATCCTGGATATGGAGCACGCGTCCCTGCTCGTCGAGGACCACAAAAACGGGGAACCCAAAGCGGGCAGGCTGATTCAGTCGTGCCAACATGGCCTGGGTCTGAGTCGTTTTCTCGGCATCCTGGGCCTTGCGGGGATTGTAGTTCACGTGGATATAGACGAAATTATCGGCAAGGACCTTGCTGATGGTGGTGTCGTTGGTGACAAAATCGGCAAAACGCAGGCACCAAGGGCACCAGTTGCCACCCACCTGACAGACAACATACTTTCCGTCGGCCTTGGCCTTGACCAAAGCCTCATCAATCTGTGTCATCGGGTTGAGGTCTTCGTTATAGACTTTCTTCAAGGTCGTCTGGGCATTGACCGTCAGGGAAAAGAAGACGGCCAGCAATGATAAGAGTATTGTCTTCATAGGTTATTCAATAACTACCATTCTCATTTCGATATCGTCCAAAGGCCTGTCGGCACGACCTGTGGCTGAGCCTTGAATCAGTTCTACCACATCGAGGCCTTCCTCCACTTCGCCAAACACCGTGTATTGACCATCAAGATGAGGTGTGCCGCCAATGGTGGAGTAGAGCTTCATCTGGTTTTCGGTCAAACCATCAGAGCCCACCTGGCTCTCAGCCTCAGCTACCAGCTTATCCTGCAGTTCCTGAAGACCGGCACGATTCTTCTCGCGGCGCATCTGCATGATCTCGGCACGATGGTCAGAAGCCAGAGCATGAAAGACATCCTGTACCTTCTGCATCCTCAACTGCTTGGAAAATTGGCGCAGCTGGTTTTCATTGTAGACCTGTCCCCACACGATATAGAACTGTGAGCCGCTGCTGCGACGCTCTGGATTCACCTCGTCGCCCTGACGGGCTGCAGCCAAGGCGCCACGCTTGTGGAAAAGGCCATCCTGGATCTCTGCCTGCAAGGTATAGTCGGGGCCGCCCACACTCAGCATCTTGCCGGCAGGGGCACCTTTTGAGTCGGGATCGCCTCCCTGAATCATGAAATTCTTAATCACGCGATGGAACAACGTACCATCATAATAGCCTTCCTTCGCCAATTTCACGAAGTTATCACGGTGAATAGGGGTCTCGTCGTACAGGCGTACCACGATATCGCCCAACATTGTTTCAATCTTTACTCGCATATCTCAAATGATAAAGTTTTGTAATATTGCGTGCAAAGATAGCAATAATTCTCGGTTTTTAAGTAATTTTGCAGTTAGATTTAATAAGATTTGTGATATGGATAATCTGAAAGAAAAGTTCCCCATAGTTGACGAAGAGGGCCAAGTAATAGGCTCGGCCACACGCGGAGAGTGTCACAATGGCTCAAGATTGCTGCATCCTGTGGTCCATCTGCATGTGTTTAATTCAAAAGGCGACATCTATCTGCAGAAGCGCCCGGAGTGGAAGGACATCCAGCCTGGCAAGTGGGACACGGCCGTAGGCGGGCACATGGACTATGGCGAGACACCCGAGAAGGCCCTGCGCCGCGAAGTGAGCGAGGAACTGGGCATTACCGACTTCGTGCCGGAGTTTGTGGACAAGTATGTGTTTGACAGCAAGCGCGAGCGTGAGTTGGTGTATGTGAACCGCACCACATACGACGGCCCCATCCAACCCTCGGCAGAGGAACTGGATGGGGGACGTTTTTGGACGATGGACGAGATACGCGAGGCCATGGGCCAGGGCATCCTGACGCCCAACTTCGAAAGTGAGTTTCAGAGGTGCTTTGTCTGACTATCGCACCACCTGAGTGAATTCGGGCTTGGCATCAGCACCTTTGCCCACGGTGACATAGATGATTGACGTGGCCTCGCCACCACCATTCATAGCGCGACTCTTCACCATATATTTATAGTCGGTACCATCGGGAGTGGTGCGCTTGCCTACGGTCTGAGGGGTACCAAGAGGGAACTGATAACTGCTGCAGGCAGCATCGAAAATGGCCTTCTCGGCATCAGTGACGGGCTGTTGGGTAGAATAGTCGGGCAGCTTTTCGAATTTTCCTTTCTTATAGCCATTCTCTTTCAGGAAACGATCGATTTCCTTAGCTGCAGCAGAAACACGGGCTGTGCGCAGACCATAACCCTCTGCAATCTTGGCTTTAGGCAGGGCTTTCTTCAGGGCGTCGCTCGAGGTATTCAGACCACCACTGCCAAAGGTGCAGAAGGGTACAATGGTCTTGCCGGCAAAGTCCTGTTCCTTGAGCAGCGTCACAATGGGGTTGGCATAGGTACCAAACCAGATGGGATAGCCCAAGAACACGATATCATAGTCAGCCACTTTCTTGGCAAGGGGCTTGATGGCGGGCCACTCCTGACTCTGCATCTCGCGCTGTCCGCGCTGCATGGTCTCCTGGAAATTGCCCGAATAGGGTTTTTCGCATTCGATACTCTCAATGTCGGCACCGAGTTGCTTCTGCAATTCCTGGGCAACGGTCTTCGTGGTGCCTGTCTCAGAATAATAAAGTACCAGCATCTTCTGTGCTGAGATGGTGGTGGCAGCAGCCATGGCTGCCAGTGAAAGAATCAGTTTTTTCATTATTTATGGTTTTGGGGTTAATATTCATTCTGTTATTCCCAACATTCCAGATCCTTTTCCAGTTCGGGGAACTGACTGCGGTGGAACGTAGGCTCTTTGATGCCCCTACGCTTCTGCTGACGATAGTCATCAAGCAGACGGAAGGCATAGCGTCCAAGAAGGACGATGGCCACCAGGTTGCAGGCGGTGAGGAAAGCCATAAAGAAATCAACGATATTCCATACCAACTCAAAACTGGCCAGGGCGCCAAAGATGACCATCACACCTGCAGAACAAATGCGATAGGCGGTCATCACACGGGCATTGGAGGTAATGAAGCGGATGTTGGCCTCGCCATAGTAATAATTGCCGATGATGCTCGAGAAGGCAAAGAGGAAAATGGCGATGGCGACGAACACTGGGCCCAGGGAGCCAACCTCGCTTTGGAGGGCCGACTGTGTCAGGGCGATACCATTGAGTTCGGGTACGTCGTAAAGACCGCTAATAAGAATGATAAAGGCGGTGCAAGAGCAGACAATCAGGGTATCGGTAAAGACGCCCAAGGCCTGGATGAGTCCTTGTTTGACGGGATGGGAGACGGCTGCCGTGGCGGCCACATTGGGTGCACTACCCTCGCCTGCCTCATTAGAAAAAAGGCCACGTTTTACGCCATACATAATGGTGGCACCAAGTCCGCCACCAGCCACCTGCTGAATACCAAAGGCATCAAGCACGATAACCTTGAGCACATGGGGAATCTGCTCGACATTCATCACAATAACGACAACAGCAAGCGCCACATAGCCAATGGCCATGACGGGCACAAGAATACTGCTGACGCGAGCAATGCGCTGGATGCCGCCAAAGACAATAAACAAACCGAGAGCGGCCAAGACCACGCCCACCCATGCGGGCGACCAGCCAAAGGCCTCTTGCATGGCACCACAGATGGTGTTGGCCTGGATGGAATTGTTGGACAAGCCAAACTGACAGGTGATGAGAACGGCAAACAAAACAGCCATCCAGCGCTGATGGAGTCCGCGCTGGATGTAATAGGCGGGGCCGCCAATAAAGGAATCTTGGTGCTTCTGTTTGAAAAGCTGGGCCAGCGTGGACTCGACAAAGGCCGTGGCTGAACCAACGAGGGCGATGACCCACATCCAGAACACGGCACCAGGGCCACCGATGGCGATGGCAGAAGCCACACCAGCCAGATTGCCTGTGCCAACACGCGTGGCGACACTGACGGCAAAAGCCTGGAACGACGAGATGTGCTTTCGCTCGCTTCCCACGCCACTCGCCGTATCGACAGCCGAGTCGGTCAACAGGCGGAACATCTCGCCCACCATTCGAAACTGCACAAAACGTGTGCACCACGTGAACCACAGTCCGCAGCCCACCAAAGCGCCAATGAGCACATAGGCCCACAGCGCATCATTCACAGAGGTTATGAGGTCGTTTAATTCCATGTTTCGAGCGCAAAAGTACGGAGAATATGGCTAATAGCCAAATCTTTATCATGATTTTTGTGTATAGAGCACCGATTGGCATCAAAAAACCTTGGTTGTTTAAAAATAATTTGCTACTTTTGTACCATTATTAATTCATCAGAATGACAACATACAACATCACTAAACCAGAACGTCTGCAGGTGAACATCAAACTGCCTGCATCGAAAAGCATATCGAACAGAGCCCTCATTATCCATGCACTGACAGGAGGGAGTATCATACCAGATAACCTGAGTGACTGTGACGACACCGAGGTCGTGATACATGCACTGGAACAGATGCCTGAGGTCATCGACATCAAAGCTGCCGGCACAGCCATGCGCTTTATGACGGCCTTCCTGGCTGCCACCGAGCATGGCGAACATGTCATCACGGGTACCGAACGCATGCAGCACCGTCCCATCAAAATCTTGGTGGACGCACTGAGGCAGTTGGGTGCCGATATCGCCTATGAGAAGGAAGAGGGCTTTCCGCCACTACGCATAAAAGGGGCGACCCTGGATGGCGGTCAGTTGGAGGTGGCTGGCAACATCAGCTCTCAGTATATCTCGGCGTTGCTGCTTATCGGTCCGATGCTGCGCAAGGGACTCACTTTGCGTCTCTTAGGTGATACCATCTCGCGTCCCTATATCGACCTCACGCTGTGGACCATGCGCGAGTTTGGCGCCGATGCCGAATGGACGGCTGTCGACACCATCACTATCCAGCCAAAGCCCTATGAGAGCAGACCGTATATTATCGAGAACGACTGGAGCGCAGCCAGCTACTGGTACGAGATTGTTGCATTGAGCGACGACCCAGAGGCTGAGGTATGCCTGGAGGGACTCATGGATGGCTCGAAACAGGGTGATTCGAGTGTGCGCTACATCTTCAGCCTTCTGGGCGTCAAGACAACCTTTGGCACCAGAAAGGCAGGCGTACCGACCAAGGTGACCCTAACCAAGAGCGGACACAGGGTTAACAGGCTGGAGTATGACTTTGTCAATGTGCCCGACCTGGCCCAGACTTTCGTCTGCACATGTTGCGCCATGGGAGTGCCCTTCCACTTCACTGGTCTGCAGACGCTGAAGATTAAGGAGACTGATCGCATTGCGGCACTCAAAACAGAGATGGCTAAGTTGGGCTATCAGTTGGAGGACATCAATGATTGCGAACTAAAATGGGATGGTTTGAAATCTCAAATCTCTAATTCTCCCATCGACACCTATGATGACCACCGTATGGCATTGGCCTTTGCACCGTTGGCAATGAAGAGTCCCATCAGCATCAACAACCCACAGGTGGTATCAAAGTCGTATCCACGATTCTGGGAAGACCTGGAAAGCGCCAACTTCAATATTAGTCGTTCATAACTTATAAATAGAAAAGATGCAATTTGCAATGATATGTCTTGGAGCCCTTATCATGCTGGGGCTCGTAGCTGCGCTGGCTTCCATGATGACCAAAGGAGGCACAGACGAACCCGTGGTAGAGGCTCATGATTGTGCGTCGTGCAGCAGTAAGGTGTCGGGCGACTGTAAAATTGCCTGCCTCATGGAAGAGAAAAAACGCAAAGAAGGCAATAAATCTGAAGTTTAGGAGTTTTTTTATTGATGCGCAGATACTCATACATATTATTATTGGTCACCATCAGCTGTCTGATGGCGGCTTGCTCTGCGCACAAAAATACGGCTAAGAGCCGCTTCTGGCAGTCGTTTACAGCGAAATACAATACTTATTACAATGGCTCCCTGGCCTATACGGATGGAGCTTTGGCAAAGGAGAAGGGACACAAGGACAACTTCACCGAAATGTTGCCGATGAACACCGTTGGCAACAAACAAAGCCGCGCCCTGGGCAAAGGAAACTTTGACCAGGCAATAGAAAAGATGGAAAAGACCATCAAGCTACACTCTATCAAAGCCAAGCCAGAATGGAACAAGTCGCGCAGAAAGACGGCTCGAGACAAGGAATGGCTGGGACGCAAAGAGTATAACCCGTTCCTGTGGAAAGCGTGGTACCTGATGGGTAAGGCGCAATATCAGAAAGGGGAGTTTGACGAGGCGGCTGCTACCTTCAGTTATATGGCACGGCTCTATCAGACGCAGCCACTGCAGAACGGCATAGCCCGTGCGTGGCTGGCTCGCTGCTATGTGGAACTGGACTGGCTGTATGACGCAGAGGACGTGATTCGCAATATGAGTCGTGACTCCATGCACTATCAGGCCAAGAAGGACTGGGATGACACCTATGCAAGCTACTACCTGAAGACGGGTGAGTTTGAGAAGGCGGTGCCCTACCTGCGACAGGCCATCCGACACGAGAAGCGTAAGACACAAAAAGCACGCGAATGGTTCCTTATGGGCCAGATACAAACGGCCCTGGGCAAGCGTGAGGAGGCCTACAAGGCTTACCAGAAAGCTATCCGACAGAATCCGCCATATGAACTGGAGTTTAATGCGCGCATCGCCCAGACCGAGGTGATGGCCAAGGGCAACTACAAGAAGATGATTGCACGCCTGAACAGGATGGCACGCTCGGACAACAACAAAGACTATCTGGACCAGGTGTACTATGCCATCGGCAACATCTATATGATGCAACGCGACACGATGAAGGCTATCGGGGCCTATGAGAAGGGCAATGAGAAGGCGACACGAAGCGGCATCGAGAAGGGTGTACTGCTGCTGAAACTGGGCGACCTGTATTGGACACTTGAGAAATACAACGATGCACAGCGCTGCTATGGCGAGGCCATCGGACTGTTGGACAAGGAACGTCCTGACTACGAGATTTTGTCGAAACGCTCGAAGGTGCTCGACGAGTTGGTACCCTTTACGGATGCCGTACACTTGCAGGACTCGCTGCAAGATCTGGCTAATATGGATGAGAAAGGCCGTCTGGAAGCTATTGACCGCGTGATCGAGGTGCTGAAGAAGAAAGAAAAGGAGGAACGTAAAAAGGCTCAGGAGGCAGAGGTAGAGAAGGCACTGGCAAAACAAGGGGCCACAGGCAACCGCAACCAGCCTACGAAACCTGCCACGACAACTGCCGCCACGACAAACGGACAATGGTATTTCTATAACCAGATGGCTGTGAACCAAGGCAAGCAGACCTTCCAGAAGCAATGGGGTAAGCGTGAGAATGCGGATGACTGGCAGCGCGCCAACAAAACAGTGGTGGGCAATCTGGATATGCCTGGCGACACGGAGAACGCGGACAGTCTTAACATTCTGGACTCTTTGGATATGTCTGAGGTACCCACCGACAGCATCAATGCTGAGGCTGACACTTTGGCCAACGACCCTCACAACCGCGAGTACTATCTGGCTCAGATTCCTTTCACCGACGAGCAAAAGGCGGAGAGCAACCTGATTATCATGGATGGTCTCTATAACTCGGGAGTCATCTTCAAAGACAAACTCGAGAACCTCACGCTGGCTGAAAAGCAACTGGTGAGACTGACAAGTCACTATCCTGACTTCGAGAAGATGGACCAGGCATGGTATCACCTCTTCTTGCTTTACTCAAGACAAGGCAACACCATGGCGGCCAACGATTGTCTGGCAAGATTGGTAGAGGGATTCCCCGAGAGTGAATGGACCATCCTGCTCAACGACCCGTACTTCGAAGAGAATGCTCGTTTTGGTGAACACATCGAGGATTCGCTCTATGGCGCCACCTACGATGCCTTCAAGGAAGGAAACAACAGTATGATTCACGCCAACGCGAAACTATCGGAAGAACGGTTCCCACTGGGCGAGAATAGGGCAAAGTTCATCTTTATCAATGGTCTGAGCCTGCTGAACGAGGGTGATGCCAAGGGCTGTGTCAACGAACTGAAGACAGTGGTTGAAAAGTATCCGCAGAGCGAAGTGACGGAAATGGCTGGTATGATTATCAAAGGGGTGCAGGAAGGTAAGACACTACACGGTGGCACCTTCGACCTGGATGACATATGGTCAAGGCGCGACGTGACGTTGGACGTCGATTCGACCACAACCGATACGCTATCGGCCGACCGCAACGTGCCGTTCCTCTTTTTGCTGGCCTATCAACCTGACTCCATCAACGAGAACCAGTTGCTCTATGAGATGGCACGATTCAACTTCTCGAACTTCCTGGTGCGTAACTTCGACCTGGAGATTGAGCGAGAGCAGGGCTTCTGCCGCATGTTGATTCGCGGCTTCCTAAGTTTCGACGAGGCGCTGCAATATGCCCGTCAGCTCTATGCCTCAGAAACCATGTCGAGCACGCTGCGCCATTGTCGCAGTCTGGTCATCAGCGAGCATAACCTGACGCTCATTGGCGGCAGATACAGCTACAAGGACTATGATGAGTTCTATGAGCGGGTATTCCTGCCCATGCCTATCAGCAACGAGGAACTGCTGAACATCCCCACCTACATGGGCGAGGAGAACGACGACGAGGCGTCGGACGAGGAGATACAGGACGAAGGACCGGTGCAGAACGACGACGATGATTTTGATCTCTGGTAAAAACCAACATACACGGATATGACAAACGGACAACTACTTTGGGTTGACGATGAGGTGGAACTGCTGAGAGGACACATCATCTTTCTCGAGAAAAAGGGATACGAGGTGACCACCGTGAGTAATGGAACGGATGCCATTGACATCTGTCAGGAACGCTCGTTTGATCTGGTGCTGCTGGACGAGCAGATGCCGGGTCTCAGCGGATTGGAGACGCTTCAGCGTATCAAAGAGATTTCTCCAGCCACACCCGTTGTCATGGTGACAAAAAGTGAGGAAGAGAACATCATGGAGCAGGCCATCGGACAAAAGATTGCCGACTATCTCATCAAGCCTGTAAATCCCAACCAGATTCTACTGGTGCTGAAGAAGAACATCCACCGCCGGGAGATTGAGACAGAGGTAACACAGAGCCGCTACCAACAACAGTTCCAGCAGATTGCCATGCAGATCATGGACTGCAAGACATGGCAGGACTGGATGACGGTATATAAACAACTGGTGCACTGGGAACTGCAGCTGTCGAGCACTGACTCGCAGATGACAGAGATGCTGGCCATGCAGAAAGAGGAGGCCAACCTGGGCTTTGCCAAGTTCGTGAAAAAGAACTACCTGGACTGGGTCTCATCACTCAACAACCCCAACAACCCCACCCCACATAGTCATCCCGTACTGTCACCAGAGATTTTCAAAACGAAAATATTCCCTCACCTTAATCAAAAGGAAAAGGTGTTCCTGGTGGTTCTCGACAACTTCCGATATGACCAATGGCGGGTGTTGGCACAGGAGATTGGCGACCAGTTTGATTTGGATGAGGACCTCTATTTCTCTATCCTCCCCACTGCCACTCAGTATGCACGCAATGCTATCTTCAGCGGACTGATGCCTAACAAGATTGCAAAGATGTTTCCAGACCTATGGGTTGACGAAGACGAAGAAGAGGGCAAGAACCTGAACGAGGGACCGCTAATCCAGACACAACTGGAGCGATACCGCAGACATGAGTCTTTCTCATATAACAAAATAAACTCTTCGGCAGATGCGGAGAAGTTCATGCAGCAGCTCAATCAGTTGAACAAGAACGACCTGAATGTGGTGGTTTTCAACTTTATCGACATGCTGAGCCACGCTCGCACAGAGTCAAAGATGGTGCGCGAACTGGCAAACAACGAATCGGCTTATCGCAGCATCACGCTATCGTGGTTCCGCCACTCTGTCATCGCGGAGTTCTTCCGCTGGCTGGCGCAGACGGACTACAAGGTCATCGTGACAACAGACCATGGCTCTATACGCTGCACCAAGCCCGTTAAGATTGTCGGTGACCGTAACACAAACACAAACCTGAGATATAAGTTAGGCAAGAGTCTTGGCTACGACGCCAAGGACCTCTTCGTGGTCAAAGACCCAGGGCTGGCACAACTACCGTCACCCAATCTCTCAACGAGCTATGTCTTTGCAACGGGCGACTCGTTCTTCGCCTACCCCAACAACTACAACTACTACGTATCATATTATAAAGACACATTCCAACATGGCGGCATCTCAATGGAAGAGATGATTATCCCGCTGATTACAATGACAGGAAAGAAAAGATAAAATAAGACTATGGAAATCAAGATTCAAAGTATAGACACCATTCGCGAGGCGGCTCGCGAATTTATCGAGAAAATGGGCGACCACAAGGTTTTTGCCTTTTATGGTAAGATGGGAGCTGGAAAGACGACCTTTGTCAAGGCTATCTGCGAGGAATTGGGCGTCAACGACGTCATCACCAGTCCCACATTCGCCATTGTAAATGAGTATGAAGCGCATGATGCTTCCATATACCACTTTGACTTCTACCGTATCAAGAAGATTGAAGAGGTCTATGACATGGGCTATGAGGATTATTTCTACTCGGGAGGGCTCTGTTTCATTGAATGGCCAGAGCTCATCGAAGACCTACTACCCGAAGATGCAGTCAAGGTGACTATCAGCGTCAACGATAACGACGAACGCATCGTATCATTCTAAGCTACAAACAAACTACTTATGAAAAAACTACTAACACTGACGATAGCACTCTGGGGGCTTATCGCCCCTACAATGGCTGCAGATACCGAAAGTGCCATGAAGGCTGACCTGCTACAGATGTTGGCAAACTTCTCCACCTATATGAAGAACGACTTCCAGGACTGCACAGCACCTAATAGCCAGAATGAGCTCTGCGGCTGCTTTAAGGGCGAGAACACCATGGCCAACGACGAAAGGGGTGTAAGACCAAATGCTGACCTTTCGATGATCTGCGCCTTCCTTGTGAAATACGGCAAGGATAAGGTGACACTTCCTCAAGACGTGACATGGAACGACCTCGAGACAATGGCCATGAAGAGTCTGGTCTTTGCCTATAGCACCCATAAGGCCAACAAACTGAAAGTTTGTAAAGGCAACAATTACTGGGGCTCCACATCAACCCGCGATGCCGTATGGGAGAGTTCGCTATGGGCTATGAGCGTGGCTTACTCGGCATTCTTCCAATGGGACAAACTGACGGACGCACAGAAAAGCTATATCTACAAACTTCTGAAAGCTGAATGTAACTACGAACTGGAACGCAACATTCCCACAGGCTTTGCAGGAGATACAAAGGCTGAGGAGAACGGTTGGGAAGCAGATGTTCTGGCTGCCACTCTGGGACTATTCCCGAATGATGAGTTGGCTCCTCGCTGGTTTGAACGCCTGCGTGAGTTTGCCATCAATAGCTACTCTCATAAGGAGGACGCTAACAATCACACCATCATCGACCCTGAATACGACAGCAAAACCGTGAAGGATCTCTATAAGGGTAATAACCTCTACGACGACTTCACGCTACAAAACCACAACTACTTCCACACCAGTTATCAGAACGTGGTGATTCAGGAACTGGGTGAGGCTGCGTTGGCCTTGAAACTCTTTCAGCAGGGGCTATATGGTGAAGAGAAATGGAAGACCAACGCACTGATGCACAACAACGACAAGGTGATGAAAGAGGTGCTCTACTGGCTGGCGCTCAGCGACGGTGAACTGGCGATGCCTAATGGCAACGACTGGAGTCTATTTCTCTACGATCAGATTACCTCCTACTCGACCAATGCTTGTTTTCTGCGGGATCCACATGCTTTGATGTTGGAGAACCTGGCATACCAAATGATTAAGCATCGACAGACGACTACCAACGATGGTTCATGGTTGCTGCGGGCTGACGTTGGTGCACGGCGAATGGGCGTGGAGGCCCACCGTGTGATGATGACATGGCTGATGCACGAGATGCTCTCGACAGCCAATCTCACTCCTACCCGCTGGGAGGATTTCACCAGTCAGTACTCACGTGCAATGGTCTTGCCTTCGCAAAACATCGTACGTGCTGCCACACCCTCACGCTTCACTTGCTTCTCGTGGAGCACAGGTCTTAACAGTTACACAGGCTACATTGCGCCCAGCACCTCAAGCCTCGCCCCCCAAAACACGAACCTCATCGTCCCCTTCCGAGCCAACAATACGGGCAATTTCCTTGGCTGGTATGAGGTCAAGGGAAAGAAGACGAATGCCACTCCTGTTATAGCAGGACGCTATGAACTGCGTGACAACAGCTATATCATGAATGGTGAACTGAATACTAACGAGGGCACAATGAACAACCGCTTCGCTATCTACTCTACCCCAGGGAATGCGGTTATCTATATGGATTACGTCCGAACTAATATGCCTTGCACCATTACAACTGAGAAGGGGGGATTAATGACTATCAGCGTTGACGAGATGACTGCAACGAAACGGACGTTATACACACAGGACGGTAATCAAGTGCTTGACGGCTCTTCGTTCACAACAATGCACACGCCATGGGTCAACATCGACAACTCGCTGGGCATCATCACACTGGGCGACAATAAGCAGATGGCCTTTGGGGAGCGCGCCAACAACAACTCAGTGCTCACTGCTAAGCTTTATACGCTCTACAGCGACACAGAACGCACCTACGAGCGGAACACATTAGTGAGCAAGAGAGCGGTGGTCTACTATTGCAACACTACGGCAGAGAACACTAAAAGACTTTATGCAGATAGCAAGCAACTGGAAACACCCGAAGGATGGAATGGCGTCATGGTAACCGACACCGACGGCACATGCTACCTCTGGCTAAACAACTTTACTACCAATGACCATAAATGCACAGTCATTGGAAAGGATATCACTGCCGAACAAGTTCCTGGCGATTCATCCACCATCTACGTATACAACAAGGCCAAGGGCCGCAATACAATTATGGTGACAGTATCTAGCGATGGAGATAGCCACACTGAAAACATCAAACTAAGGTCTAAGGTCCTCAAGATTTCTATCCATAAAGGCAAACTTTCGACAGAGAAAATTAAGCGAAACAATTGATCTGCCACCAAGAAAAAGAAAAGCGCTGCAAGCCATTCAGCTTACAGCGCTTTTTTTATTAGATATTAGTGAAGATTACTTCACCAGTACTTTCTTACCGTTCATAATATACAGACCCTTAGCAGCCTTGGTCAACTGACGACCCATCAGGTCGTACATCACGTTGTTCTTAGGAGCCACAGTCACCTCGCTTACACCTGCATAAGCTTCTGCATCAATGAATGATACCTTGAAGAGGTAACGCCAGAAGTCCTTCTCGAAAGCAATCTTAGCATCAATGCTCTTACCTGTTTCAAGAGTCACACCGTTGTTGGTGATATTAACTGGCAAGATATTGTTCTCAACATCTTCTGACTTGTCCAGAATAATTGCGTTAGCATCACTCTCGACCCAGTTACCATTTGCATCGATATTAATACCAGCAGTAAGGTCTACGTCAGCATAAGCATCATCTTCTGTTTCAGGATTAATATACTTTACCTTGATAGACTTGGTATCTTCTACGTAACGATTAGCATCTCCCTGAACTTCAAGAACCTTCAGCACTTCTGTCAAGTCAATAGAACCAGTTGTTATTTCACCAACTGTTGCGGACAAAGGCAACGTAATGCTTGCTGTCTCAAGAGCACGCTCTGAAGGAGTGATAACATTAGACATGAATGAGAACTCGTCGAAACGGAAGTAGAGGTCTACAGCCACATCTTTGTTCTTATTACAGTTGAAAGCAATAGTCTGACCGCCATTAGCCTCGCTAGCAATCGTGCTGGGCTCTTCATCAGTTCCAAACACGAACTGCTGCCATTCTTCGTTCAAATTAAGTGAACCACAGAACTGCCAATGAATATAGCCACCAGGTGTGGTATGAGCCTGCGTATCAAGTGAAATCTCTTCTTCCAAAGGCTGCCCATCGGTTCTTGCGGCACGTGCCCACATCACAAACTTATACTTCTGATTGGTCTTAAACTTGTGAGGAGTAGTTACAAAGAACTGAGTACGCCAATCATCAAAAGACTTTCCATCACGACTATCTGATGACAAAATGGTATCGTTGTCTACAATATAATATTTTGCAGTTACAGGATTATCATCTGAATCAAGAGAGTCAGTACCTTCAGAGTTCTTCAAAACACCTTCTGCATTCCAAGCAACGGTAGTTACCTTCAAAGCGGGCTGTCCATCAACAGGGTCATTTACAAGCTCTGCCTGCTCATCCTTATTGGTGGCACCATTACGACCTGTGAAGGTTGTGAAGTTACCTACCTTATCCACAGTCTCAGTTCCCTTTCTTAAGAGGTTTATCCAAGTTGCTTCCTCCTCAGGATCATCAGGAGCATCATCCTTCACTTCCAACTTAATCTCATCAAAATAGAACACATTTCCTTCCACATTGGTAGACAAGTTGAAAGCAACACTCTGGAAGTTCTTGCCATCGGCTTCTTTACACTGATCTGCAGATACTATAATTTCATCGGTAGTAATGGTCTGCCACTCGGTAGTAACATTAATATCGCCAAACAACTGATAATGGTTATAATCACCAGGAGCCCAGTGAGCCTGAGTCTCGGCCTTACCAGCCTTGTCTGCACGAACTTTCATTGTCAATCTAACCATTTTACCCTGAGGAATAGGCTCCGTAGCATAAATAAAGAACTGACAGTCCCATGATGCTAACGCCTCACCATTTTTGGTCTTGTTTTCACAAGAATCAGCTGTGGCTTCACTACGTGCAATCACGCGAGCACAATGGTTGTTAGGGTTCGTGGGGTCAACAACGATTGATGCTGTACCCTGATACTGCTCCTCACCAATTTCATTCTTGGGGAACTCGTGAGCCCAAAATGAATTCCATGTTGCGCCCTCAACCTGCATAGCTTCCAGGTTCTCATAGGCAGGCAAATCACCTTCCATGTCACCATTGACAACAACATTTGTCCACTTCTTCTGTGCAGAGACACTACCACAAATAAGCAGCATGCCCGCAATCAAAGTAAAAACTTTCTTCATACTCTTTTGTTTTGAGGTTAATATTTATAAGTTTAATTAAAAATGGTTTTATACAACGTTATCGATTGGTTATCGGTTTTTAACCGTTATTGAGTAAATCGATGCAAAGGTATGAATTTAGAAGAATATCTTGTTTTCTATTCGTAACATTTTGTTTTATATTTGTTGCACGTAGGACAAAAAGCAACGAAAAACAGCATATTTCCACAAAAAAGATGCCCGAATCTTCTCAGATTCGGGCATCTTAATATTGAGATAATCGATTGTTGATAATCGAAATTATTCAGCCTTCGGAGCCTCTTCGGCTGCGGGTGCCTCAGCAGCAGCTTCCTCAGCAACAGGTGCTTCCTCTGCCTTGGGAGCCTCAGCCTTAGTAGCCTTACGTGAACGACGAGTAGCCTTCTTCTTGGTCTCAGTCTTTGCCATCTCGGGATCGAAGTCTACGAGCTCGATGAAGCAAACCTGAGCAGCGTCACCCTGACGAGCACCCAGCTTGATGATGCGGGTGTAACCACCGGGACGATCGCCTACCTTCTCACTAACAGTAGAGAAGAGCTCCTTGATAGCTTCCTTGTTCTGAAGGTAGCTGAATACTACACGACGTGAGTTAGTTGAATCCTCCTTAGCCTTAGTGATAAGGGGCTCAACATACTTCTTGAGGGCCTTTGCCTTGGCCACGGTCGTAGTGATTCTTTTGTGCATGATCAGCGAAATGGCCATGTTGGCAAGCATGGAAGCGCGATGAGATGCAGTACGACCGAGATGGTTGAATTTCTTATTGTGTCTCATTTTTGTTTTTTTACTTTTATTGGGCGTAGAGTTTTAAAGACCATAAGGACCTAGAAACTAAGGACCTTAGGTCAATATATTACTCCTTGTCCAGTTTATACTTTGAAATATCGGTTCCAAACGACAGATTCAGACTCTCGAGCAAATCATCAAGCTCAGTGAGCGATTTCTTACCGTCTTATTGTACTGTACGAGATCGCCAAGGGTCTCTACATCAGCAGCCTTCAGACAGTTCAATGCACGAACAGACAAGTTCATGTCTACGAGCTTAGTCTTAAGCAACTGACGCATGTGCAGTACCTCCTCATCAAACTCCTGGTTACCCTCAACATCATTATTCTCAAGGGTAATCTTCTCATCAGAGAAGAGCATGAAGTGATAAATAAGGATCTTAGCAGCCTCTTTCAGCGCCTCCTTCGGGTGAATGGAACCATCCGTTGTTACCTCGAGGACGAGCTTATCGTAGTCGGTCTTCTGCTCAACACGATAGGGCTCTACTGCGAACTTCACATTACGGATTGGAGTGTAGATAGAATCAATGGGAATCACGTTAACATCTGTGCAAAACTCACGGTTCTCATCAGAGGGAACGTAACCACGACCTTTATTTACGGTCAGATCTATCTGCATTGAAGCTTTTGAGTCGAGATGACAAATCACCAAATCGGGATTTAACACTTCAAATCCAGTCAGATACTTGCCGATATCACCGGCCTTGAACTCGGTAGAATTCTCAACGGTGATGCTGACTTTCTCGTTCTCGAATTCTTCAACTACTTGCTTGAACCTAACTTGCTTCAGGTTCAAGATAATGTTGGTAACATCTTCCTTCACACCAGGTACTGAAGAGAACTCATGCTCAACACCAGCAATACGGATGGTGTTGATAGCATAGCCCTCGAGCGATGAAAGGAGAATGCGGCGCAGAGCGTTACCGATGGTTACACCGAAGCCCGGCTCCAACGGACGAAATTCGAACTTACCGAACCTGTCGTTGGCTTCCAACATTACCACTTTATCGGGTTTTTGAAATGCTAATATCGCCATTAATTCAATGATTTTTAGTTCTTAGAGTACAACTCAACGATTAACTGCTCCTTAATGCTCTCAGGAATATCGGCACGCTCGGGACGATGCAGGAACTTACCAGCCTTCTGAGACTCGTCCCACTCGATCCAAGGATACTTGCTGTGGTTGAAGCCAGCCAGAGCATCACCAATAACCTCGAGAGACTTAGACTTCTCACGAACACCAATAACCTGACCAGGCTTAACCGAATACGAAGGGATATTGACAACCTTACCATCAACAACAATGTGACGGTGACCTACCAACTGACGAGCAGCTGCGCGGGTAGGAGCCAAGCCCAAACGAAAAACGATGTTATCGAGGCGGCACTCAAGCAACTGAAGCAGCACCTCACCGGTGATACCTTCAGCTTTAGCAGCCTTCTCAAACAAAATACGGAACTGGCGCTCAAGTACTCCATAAGTGTACTTGGCTTTCTGCTTCTCTGCCAGCATGACAGCATACTCCGACTGCTTGCGACGACGGTTATTGCCATGCTGTCCAGGAGGGAAGTTTCTCCTAGACAAAACTTTGTCAGCGCCGAAGATGGGTTCACCAAAACGGCGTGCAATTTTAGATTTCTTATTACGTTATATCGTTATTACGCTATAAGCCTAATTATACGCGACGACGCTTAGGAGGACGACAGCCATTGTGTGGCAGGGGAGTAACATCAACGATCTCCATCACCTCAATACCTGCACCATGTACGGCACGGATAGCTGACTCACGACCATTTCCGGGACCCTTTACATAGGCCTTAACCTTGCGAAGGCCCAGATCAAAGGCCACCTTAGCACAATCCTCTGCAGCCATCTGAGCAGCATAAGGAGTGTTCTTCTTAGAACCACGGAAGCCCATCTTACCAGCTGACGACCAAGAGATAATCTGGCCCTCGTCGTTAGCCAACGAAACGATAATATTATTGAAAGAACTGTGAACGTGGAGCTGACCGATAGCGGAAACCTTCACGTTTCTCTTCTTTGATACGACTGTTTTCTTTGCCATAATTCTTTAATCTTTAAGCTTTAATTTTTAAATTTTAGAATTACTTCGTGGCCTTCTTCTTGTTTGCAACAGTCTTCTTCTTGCCCTTACGGGTACGAGCATTGTTCTTGGTGCTCTGACCGCGAACAGGAAGACCATTACGATGACGAACTCCACGATAGCAACCAATATCCATCAGTCGCTTAATATTCAACTGGATCTCACTACGAAGATCACCTTCTACTTTGAATTCAGCGCCGATAATTTCACGGATCTTAGCTGCCTGGTCGTCGTTCCACTCGCTAACCTTCAGGTCGCGGCTGACGCCTGCCTTATCCAATATCTTTGCTGAACTACTTCGACCAATACCATAGATATAGGTCAATGCGATTTCGCCACGCTTATTCTGGGGCAAATCTACTCCAACAATAATAAAGATAAATAATAAATAAAATAATTCAAAATCGTGCTAAAAAGCATGCAAAGGTACGAAGATTTTCTCAAACCTCCGCACTTTGTTATGCTTATTTAACATTTTAACCCTGACGCATCTTGTACTTAGGGTTCTTCTTGTTGATCACGAACAGGCGACCCTTACGACGTACGATCTTGCAGTCGGGAGTACGCTTTTTCAACGATGCTCTAGTTTTCATATCTCTCTAAAAGTTTATTTGTATCGAAAAACAATTCTTCCTTTTGTCAAATCATAGGGGCTCATTTCAACCTTAACCTTATCACCAGGCAAGATACGAATATAGTGCATTCTCATCTTTCCTGAGATGTGGGCAATTATCTGTACCCCATTCTCCAGTTCTACGCGGAACATTGCATTCGAGAGCGACTCGATGATGGTTCCATCCTGCTCAATAGCGGATTGTTTTGCCATGCTTAATTCTTTAGTTTGCTTCTATTTCTTCAAATGATGATAAAATCTCTGCTTCACCTCTGCGAACGACGATAGTATGCTCGAAATGTGCAGCTGGTTTTCCGTCACGGGTGCAGACACTCCAGCGATCGGTTCCCAGATAGATATCCCTCTTACCCAAGGTAATCATTGGCTCGATAGCAATACACATACCTGCTTTCAACATAATACCATTGCCACGTCGTCCGTAATTTGGTACGGGAGGATCTTCATGCATCTCACGTCCGATACCATGCCCAGTAAGTTCTCTTACAACGCCATAGCCTTCCGCTTCACAATAGTCCTGAACAGCAGCGCTAATATCTCCCAGATGCTTTCCAGCCGAAGCATTCTCAATGCCCTTATAAAGTGACTCCTTCGTTATTCTAAGGAGTTTCTTCACTTCATCAGAGACTTCACCAACGCAAAACGTATAAGCTGAATCTCCGTTGAAACCATTAAGAAGAGTGCCACAATCAATTGAGATAATGTCTCCCTCCTTCAATACGGTCTCTTCATTGGGAACACCGTGAACAACGACATCGTTTACCGATGTACAGATGCTGGCAGGAAACGGCCCTCCATATGGATTGGGGAAGCCCTTGAAAGTCGGAACTGCTCCGTGGTCTCTGATGAACTCATCGGCCACACGATCCAACTGGAGGGTCGTTACACCAGGTTTTATATGCTTTGCCAATTCGCCAAGAGTTTTACCAACAAGTTGGTTCGCCTGGCGCATCAGCTCAATTTCATCCTCAGTCTTCAGAAATATCTTCATGTTTAGTAAGCGGCTACGCCACCACGGCCATGAATACGTCCTGAATTGAGCAAGCCATCATAATGGCGCATCAACAGATGACTCTCAATCTGCTGGAGTGTATCAAGAACAACACCAACGAGAATCAGCAAAGACGTGCCACCGAAGAACTGTGCGAACTCCTGCTTAACATCCAACAGACCGGCAAAAGCAGGCATGATAGCGATGAAGGCAATGAACAATGAACCAGGCAATGTAATGCGTGACATCACTGTATCAATGTACTCAGCGGTATCTTTACCAGGCTTGACACCAGGAATGAATCCGTTATTACGCTTCATATCCTCAGCCATCTGCGTGGGATTCAGCGTGATGGCTGTATAGAAGTAGGTGAATGCAATAATCAGAACAGCGAAGATGACATTATACAACCAACTCTGATGGTCGGTCATTGAACGCATAAACCAACTGGCATCCTGAGGATTGGCATACTGTGCGATAGCCAAAGGAATGAACATCAGTGCCTGAGCAAAGATGATAGGCATCACATTGGCAGCGAACAGCTTCAGCGGAATATACTGACGCGCTCCGCCATACTGCTTATTACCAACTACACGCTTAGCATACTGCACGGGAATCTTACGAACGCCCTGTACCAAAACGATAGCTGCGCAAACAACTGCGTAGAGAATGATAATCTCGATGATAAACATCACCAAGCCACCACCAGTAATAGCGGCAAAACGAGATGCCACCTCTTGGTAGAAAGCCATGGGCAAACGGGCAATGATACCAATCATAATGATGAGTGAGACACCATTTCCTATACCCTTATCAGTTATGCGCTCACCCAGCCAAAGGATAAACATACTTCCTGCGGCAAGGATGATGGTAGCGGGAAACATAAATACAGGCCACTCGATACCCGATGCAAGGGCAGGACCAACCTGAAATTTAAGGTTAAAGAGGTAACTCGGTGCCTGAAACAGCAGGATAAGTACTGTCAGGTACCGAGTATACATACTAATCTTTTTACGTCCGCTCTCACCCTCACGCTGCATCTTCTGGAAATAAGGTACAGCAACAGCGAGAAGCTGCATAACGATAGAAGCCGAGATGTAAGGCATGATACCCAATGCAAATATAGATGCATGGGAAAATGCGCCACCCGAGAACATATCAAGAAGTGACATTAGACCTTCCGATGTCTGACTCTGCAACTTTTCCAATCCATTATAGTCAATGCCCGGAAGCACGATTTTTGAACCGAAACGGTAAATTGCTACAAACAGAACTGTGATAAGGATGCGCTGACGCAAGTCCTCAATCTTCCAGATGTTCTTTAGGGTGTCTATAAACTTCTTCATTTTCGTTTTTAGATTATTGTTGCGTTTCCACCTAATGCTTTGATAGCCTCTTCAGCTTTCTTTGAGAAGGCATTTGCCTCCACGTCAATCTTGGTCTTGAGTTCGCCATTAGCCAGTACTTTCACCAGCTCCTTGCCATTGGTAAGACCAGCAGCAACGAGTTCTGCTACGCCAATCTTGGCAAAACCCTTCTCCTCAGCCAGTTTCTGGAGAGTAGAGAGGTTTACAGCGAAATACTCCTTGTGGTTAATGTTCTTGAAGCCAGACTTCGGAACACGACGCTGCAAAGGCATCTGACCACCTTCAAAACCAATCTTCCTCTTATAACCAGAGCGAGCCTTAGCACCCTTGTGACCACGGGTAGAAGTACCACCCAAGCCAGAGCCGGGACCACGACCGATTCTACGACGTGAATGGGTTGAGCCCTCTGCAGGTTTCAAATTATTCAGTTTCATAATAGAATTCTGTTTTAAAAATGTGTGATTACTGTTTAGTCAATAACGGTCACCAGATGATGAACCTTGCGAATCATACCACGGAGGGCGGGAGTGTCTTCCTTCTCAACCTCCTGGCCAATCTTACGAAGGCCCAGAGCCTCGAGGGTACGCTTCTGGTCAACGGGATAACCGATCTTACTCTTAATCTGCTTAATCTTAATTGTTGCCATAGTCTATATCTCCTTTATCCTCTGAATACTTTGTCCATACTGATTCCACGAGTGCCAGCCACGGTGTAGGCATCACGCATCTGCTCAAGAGCAGCGATGGTAGCTTTTACCAGGTTGTGGGGGTTCGAAGAACCCTTTGACTTTGCAAGCACGTCCTTGATACCTGCGCTCTCGAGCACAGCACGCATAGCACCACCAGCCACAAGACCGGTACCAGCAGCAGCGGGCTTCAGGAACACCTGGGCACCACCGAAACGAGCTTCCATCTCATGAGGGATAGTACCCTTGAGAACGGGAACCTTTACGAGATTCTTCTTGGCAGACTCAACACCCTTGGCGATGGCAGCGGTAACTTCGCCAGCCTTACCAAGTCCCCAGCCGATTACGCCGTTGCCGTCACCAACAACAACGATAGCTGCGAACGTGAAGGTACGTCCACCCTTGGTCACCTTAGTTACACGGTTGATGGCAACCAGTCTGTCTTTCAGTTCAACGTCACTATTTACTCTAACTTTGTTCATTGCCATAATCGTTTAAAAATTAAGA
>CADAKX010000015.1 GCA_902788605.1 uncultured Prevotellaceae bacterium
ATCAGCCATCTTCCCCCTTCCCATACTGCACCCATACCCTACCCATACTGAATGAGTATGCTTAGAGTATGGCTAGAAGCAGCCTAGAGTATGGCTAGAGTATGGCTAGAGTATGGCTAGAGTATGGCTAGAAATCTAATATTAGAGATACGCTTACCCATCAGTTACTGGAGAATCTTTGACGATAAATCAACCCGCCACCCCACTAAATTCTTCTAGAATGCCTTTATATAAAGGGATAGAGTGACGTTGGGTTGACCCTGTTCAACCCAACATCAACCCAACATCAACCCAACTTACGAGTTCTTAAGTTGGAGAGAAGCCTCTTCGGGTCCGAGAGTCCGAGTGATGGTGGGTTGATGTTGGGTCTATGGTGGGTTGAAAGCATCCAACCCACCATGCTCAATCCCTTTGGTGCAAAGGCTTTCCCCTATGTCGGGTTGGGTCTCGACCATTTTTCTGCAAAGACTAAAAATTTTCCAGTAGGCCTTGCAGAATTCCTAGTAGGCCTAAGAAAAATTACTGGTAGGCCTAAAAGAAATGCCGTATTGAGCATCGAGATATGCCGTTTCGTCCGTCGCGAAACGGCATATCGCTCGTTGAGAAACGACGTTTCTCTTGTTGTGATACGACGTATCTCTAATTACTATGTTGTTTACGAGTGCTAAGTATGGGATTTACGATGCCTAAGTATGGTATTTACGAGTGCTAAGTGATATACTTATAGACAGCGGACAGTAAATTGTTGATGAAAAGTTGGCAGTTTGAGAAAAACTTGCTAACTTTGCACAGGTTTTTAATGATTGAAGAGAAACATGCTAATACACCGCTGGCTGACCACGTTCGGCCGATATATCATACTAATGGGACGCACATTCTCAATGCCCGAAAGGATGAGAATGTTCTGGAAGCAGTATGTCAAGGAGATGCAGCAACTGGGCATCGACTCCATTGGCATCGTGCTGCTGATCTCGTTTTTCATTGGTGCCGTCATCTGCATCCAGATGAAGGTGAACATCGAAAGTCCGTGGATGCCTCGCTGGGTGGCAGGCTATACCACGCGCGAGATTATGCTGCTGGAGTTCTCGAGTAGCATCATGTGTCTGATCCTGGCAGGTAAGGTGGGGTCGAACATCGCCTCGGAGATAGGCACGATGCGCGTGACCCAACAGATTGACGCTCTGGAGATTATGGGCGTCAACTCGGCCAGTTACCTCATACTGCCCAAGATACTCGGCATGCTTACGCTGATGCCTGTATTGGTCATCTTCTCAAGTGCGATGGGTATCGTTGGCGCCTACGGCACGGCCTATATCGGCCATATCATGCCGCCCGACGACCTGACGCTGGGCTTGCAACACGACTTCGTGCCCTGGTTCTTGTGGATGAGTATCATCAAGAGCCAGTTCTTTGCCTTTATCATCAGCAGCGTGCCAGCCTTCTTCGGCTATACCGTCGAGGGTGGTTCGGTCAACGTGGGCAAGGCTTCTACGGATGCCGTTGTTTCGTCGAGTGTACTTATCCTGTTCTCTGATGTCTTCCTAACACAGTTATTGTCATGATTGAAGTAAAAGACCTACATAAGAGTTTTGACGACAGAGAGGTGCTGAAGGGCATCTCCACCGTGTTTGAGGATGGCAAGACCAACCTGATTATCGGACAGAGCGGATCGGGAAAGACCGTGCTGATGAAGAACCTCGTGGGACTCTTTGAACCCACCAGCGGACAGGTGCTCTATGACGGGCGCGACTTTGTGAGGATGACGAAGCAGGAGAAGGTAATGATGCGCCGCGAAATGGGTATGATCTTCCAGAGTGCTGCCCTCTTCGACTCGCTCACCGTACTCGAGAACGTGATGTTCCCGCTCGATATGTTCTCGTCGATGACCTATCGCGAGCGCAAAGCGCGCGCCATGTATTGCTTGGACCGCGTGAACCTGGTAGGCTCCGAGAAGAAGTATCCTGGCGAGATATCGGGTGGTATGCAGAAACGTGTGGCCATTGCACGTGCCATCTCGCTGAACCCCAAATACCTATTTTGCGACGAGCCCAACTCGGGCCTCGATCCCAAGACATCGTTGGTTATCGACGACCTGTTGCACAGCATCACACAGGAGTTTAACATGACTACTATCATCAATACCCACGACATGAACTCGGTGATGGGTATTGGCGAGAATATCATCTTTATCTACGAAGGTCACAAGGAATGGCAGGGTGTATCGTCGGAGATTATGAACAGCACCAACCAGCGACTCACCGACTTTATCTTCGCCAGCGATCTGCTGAAGGAGATGCGAGATGCTATTACCAAGAAATGAATATCCAGATAACATTCCGCAGAACCAGTCGGCTGTCTATGCGTATCGTGAAGAACGGCGACGTACATGTGTCTGCGCCCATTGGACTGTCTCGTCGCAAGATTGAGGCGTTTGTCGAGGAGCATCGCGACTGGATCAACGAGGCAAGAAAGAGAACGCTGGACCACCAGAAACAGCGAGCTGCCTTCTATGACCAACTGCCCTTGCACACGAAAGCCCAGGCCGAAGATGCATACAATCGGCTGAAGACGCTGGTGGAGCCCATCGTAGAGCGTTATGCCAAGGAGATGGGCGTCAGGCCTTCGTCAGTCTATTACAAAGCCACCATCTCGCGCTGGGGCCAGTGCAACGTGAAAGACAGGAGCATCTGCATTTCGGCCTACGTGCTGTTGTTGCCCGATTGGTGTGTGGAGCATGTTGTTGTCCACGAGATGTGTCACCTGTTGGAACCGAGTCACAATGCCCGTTTCCACGCCATGATGGACAGATATTTCCCCAGATGGCGCGAAGCCCGCAAGAAGACTAGGGAAATATGCAAAGACAAAGAATAGATACCAAAACAAAAGAAGTGAACCTAGCTGGTTCACTTCTTTTATTTTCGATGAGTTTATTTCATTTTCCACTCGCCGTTGCGCTCAACCATTGGCACCACAATCTCCTCTTGCATGCTGTCGGCATAGTTGACCAACAGGAACACCTGCATCAACTGGAGAGTGGAATCCATCGTTGCACGCGAGGCTGTAAACGAGGTCACACCCATGTGAGCCTCTTGCTGCTGACGAATGAACTGCTTGTAGGCCACCAGCAACTGCTCGCGAAACGAGGCTGGCGCTTCATCCATATCAGCACGACCTGCCAGGAAAGCCTCGTAGTCGCCTTCCAGCAGACTGCCATAATAATCCTCGACAGCCTCCATCGCAGCCTCCTCGGCCGACTGATTTCCGCTACAGGCCCAAAAACACAGGGCTACCAGAAGAACAAGCCAAACGTGTTTCATCACTTCTGACGGATAAACACGTTGATGGGCGAACCCGTCAACGTCCAGTGCTGACGAATCTGGTTCTCCAAGAAACGGCGATAGGGTTCCTTGATATACTGGGGCAGGTTGGCATAGAACACAAAGGTGGGAATCTGTGTGTCGGGCACCTGAGATACGTACTTGATCTTGATGTACTTACCCTTGATTGATGGGGGTGGCGTGGCCTCGATGATAGGCAGCATCACCTCGTTGAGTTTGTTGGTGCCGATGCGGGCCTTGCGGTTCAGATACACCTCCTTGGCAGTCTCGAGCACCTTGAAGATGCGCTGCTTGGTGAGAGCAGAAGCGAAGATGATGGGGAAGTCCACGAAGGGAGCCATGCGCTTGCGGATAGCCTCCTCGAAGGTCTTGATGACAATCTGCGACTTGTCCTCTACGAGGTCCCACTTGTTGACAACAACAACCAGCGACTTGTTGTTCTTCTGAATCAGCTGGAAGATGTTCATGTCCTGAGCCTCGATACCACGGGTGGCATCAATCATCAGGATACACACATCACTATTCTCGATGGCACGGATAGAACGCATCACGCTGTAGAACTCCAGGTCCTCAGAGACCTTGTTCTTACGACGGATACCTGCGGTATCAACGAGATAGAAGTCAAAGCCAAACTTATCATAGCGTGTGTAGATACTGTCGCGGGTGGTACCTGCGATATCGGTCACGATGTTGCGCTCCTCACCAATAAAGGCATTGATGATGCTTGACTTGCCGGCGTTAGGACGGCCCACAACAGCAAAACGGGGGATACCATCCTCAAGGTCGTCCTTCTCCTTCTTAGGCAAGGTCTCGACAACCTTGTCGAGCAGGTCGCCCGTACCACTACCTGTGGCTGCGCTGATACAGAAGGGATCGCCCAGGCCCAGCTTATAGAACTCATACTGTCCGTAGGTGTCCTTGTTGTCGTCGGCCTTGTTGGCCACCAACAGCACAGGCAGCTTGGCGCGGCGCAGAATCTGTGCCACATCCATGTCCCAGTCGGTTACGCCATTCTTAATATCACAGAGGAAGAGCACCAAATCGGCCTCCTCTGTAGCAATAATCACCTGCTTGCGAATTTCCTCCTCAAAGATATCGTCACTATTGACTACCCAACCACCTGTGTCTACCACCGAGAACTCGTGTCCACACCATTCGCACTTGCCATACTGGCGGTCGCGGGTGGTTCCGGCCTCGTCGCTCACAATAGCCTGACGAGAGTTTGTCAGACGGTTGAATAAGGTGGACTTGCCCACGTTGGGACGGCCCACGATTGCTACTAAATTACCCATAATACGTATTATTTGGGTGCAAAGGTACAAAAAAAACAAGAGAAATGCAAAAGGAAAACTTGTTTTTCTTTTCATTTCCGAATGCTAGTGACTTCGGTCAAGCCAAAGTAACAAAAAAACTGAAACGTTTTGTGTTTCAGTTCTTTATTATACTCAATCGGGATTGTAGCCGAAGTTATTCAGTTCTTTCTGAGATGAGCGCCAGTCTTTATCGACCTTGACAAAGACCTCAAGATAGATGTGCTTGTCGAAGAACTTCTCAAGGGCCTTGCGGGCTTCTGTAGAGACCTTCTTTAATGCCACGCCCTGATGGCCGATAATGATACCCTTCTGAGAATCGCGCTCCACATAGATCACAGCATTGATATGTATCTGCTTGTCATCTTCCTTGAAACGCTCTACCACCACCTCAACGGAATAGGGAATCTCCTTGTCGTAAAAGAGCAGTATCTTCTCGCGGATTATCTCTGAGACAAAGAAACGGGCTGGTTTGTCCGTCAACTGGTCCTTATCGAAGAACGCAGGACTCTCGGGCAGCAGTTCCTGGATACGCTTCAGAAGCAGGTCGGTGCCAAACTTATTCTTGGCCGAGATGGGCAGGATCTCTGCGTTGGGAAGCAGGTTGTGCCACTTCTCGACAATATCGCCCAACGTCTTCTGGTCGCTCTCGTCGATCTTATTAATCAAGAGCAGCACGGGGATGGTCATCTTCTGCACCTTCTCCAGGAACTCCATGTTCTTCTCAGGGTTCTCCACCACATCTGTAACATAGAGCAACACGTCAGCATCTGTCAACGCAGACTCAGAGAAAGCCAGCATCGATTCCTGCAGCTTATAGTTGGGTTTCAGCACGCCTGGGGTGTCACTGAAGACAATCTGCATATCGTCGGTATTGACGATACCCATGATGCGATGACGAGTGGTCTGGGCCTTGAAGGTGGCTATCGAGATACGCTCGCCCACCAGTTGGTTCATCAGCGTGGACTTGCCCACATTGGGATTACCCACGATATTTACGAATCCTGCTTTATGTTTCATGTGTTTTTTATTTACGCTGCAAATTTCGGCATTTTTCTTGAGACTGCCAAACTTTTGCGGCATAAAAAAAAGAATCCGGACGACCTAAGCCATCCGGATTCATTCTTATAAAACAATTAATTATTTGAAAATGAGTTGTGCAAACTGATACAGACTGCGACGCCAGGTGTGCCACTCGTGGGCTGTACCAGGAGACTCGTAACCTACGGCATTCATACCCAGTTCATCATGGATTTTCTTAGCGGCATCCACGCAACCCATGTTCTCCTTGCCACCACCACTCATAAAGAGCAGCTTAACGTTCTTTGTAAAGCCATTAGACTCCTTTACCTGATCAACACTCCATGAGCCACTGCTGAAAGAACCTACATAAGCGAACTTCTCGGGGTTAGCAAGTGTAATCTCGCGAGCCTGCATACCACCCATAGAAAGACCTGCATAAGCACGGTGCTGAGGATCGGCAATCACGCGATAGTTCTTCTCGACCATGGGGATGATATCATTGAACAGTACATTCTTGAAGCCCTCTGAGAAGCCACCGAAGCCGCCAAAGCCACCACGACGGGGACCTGCCTGTCCAGGAGCTCCCTGTGGACGCTGACCACGAGGACCTGCACCCTGAGCACCCTGAGGACGCTGTGGACGAGGACCACCGAAGCCACCCTGCTCACCAGGACGGTTGGCATTCAGGCCATTGTCCATCACGATGATGCAAGGCACTGCCTTTTTCTCGGCAATCAGGTTGTCCAGAATCTGAGCGGTGTGACCCTGCTCTGCCCATCCGTACTCGTTCTCACCCATACCATGCTGCAGATACAGAACGGGGAATTTCTTGGTGGGGTTGGTGAAATACTCTGCAGGCAGATAGACATGGCAACGACGCATCTTCTCTGTATAGGTTGAATAATAGAAGACCTCGCTCATAGAACCCTGTGGCACGTTCTTCACCTGCCAGAAATCCTGGTCGGCAGAAGGAATCTCGATACCACTACCCCAACGGCTGGCACCATAATAATAAAGGCTGCCTGGATCGGGCACAGAAGCGCCGTCGATATTCAACTGATAGTAGTGGAAGCCCTCGTCCTGGGGAGCAGAGGTACCTGTCCATACACCGTTCTCATCCTTAGTCATCAAATAGATTTTACCACCAATGTCGAGACCTACCTCTTTGGCATCGGGTGCAGAAATCTGAGCGCGAACCATACGCTCTGAGTTAACCATAGGATACTGTTTGTTGTCCTGGTTACTTGATGCAGGTTTGAAGTCCTCTACACCGGCTACAACAGAAGGAACTTTCTGATTTCTTTGCTGACCACCAAACTGAGCAGATGCCGTCATTGAGAAAAAGGCTACTGCCACAAACAAAAATAGCTGTTTCATAGGTTATTATTTAGTTATTTAAAAATGTTTTGACCTTTGACGTTTGGAAGGAATAAAAGTAAAACAAAGCCAGCCACTTGTTAAGCAACATTAACATTTAGACAGAGAAAAGGATGCTAGGTAACGATAAAAAAGAAGCGAAGCATCAATTCCTGATGCTTCGCTCTTTAGAATATCTGAGTAAAAAATTACTTGCCATCATATGCCCAACGGAAATAGTTGGCTCCATGAACGAAACCTGCTCCGAAGGCAGTCATAATAATATTGTCGCCCTTCTTCAGTCTAGACTCATACTCCCAGAGAGCCAAAGGAATGGTGGCAGCCGACGTGTTGCCGAAGTGCTCAATATTAACCATTACCTGCTCCATAGGCAACTCCAAACGCTTGGCCACAGCCTCGATGATGCGCATATTGGCCTGGTGGGGAACCACCCAGTTGATGTTGTCCTTGTTCAAGCCATTACGCTCGGCAATGAGAGCACAATCGTCGCTCATGTTGGTCACAGCATAGCGGAACACGGTGCGACCCTCCTGATAGCAGTAGTGCATGCGGTGATCCACGGTGAAGTGACTGGCAGGACTAACAGAGCCACCAGCCTTCATGTGAAGGAAGGGAAGACCCTGACCGTCGGTGCGCAGATAAGAGTCCATCAAACCGATATTCTCTTCTTCTGTGCCCTCGAGCATCACTGCTGCTGCACCGTCGCCAAAGAGCGGACAAGTATTACGATCCTTATAGTCGGTGGCCGACGACATCTTGTCGGCACCAATCAGAATAATCCTCTTGTATCGGCCGCTCTGAATCATAGACGAAGCCACGTCGAGCGAATAAAGGAAGCCACAGCAAGCAGCCCAGAAGTCGAATGCCATCGCATTCTTCAGGCCCAGCTTACCAATGACGATACTAGCCGTTGAGGGAAAATGATAGTCGGCCGTCGACGTAGCCACGATAACAGCATCAATAGAATCGGGGTCGTAACCCGTCTTCTGCATCAACTGCTTGGCAGCCTTGCGCGCCATATAAGAAGTGCCGAGACCCTCTTCTGTGAGGATTCGGCGCTCCTTGATTCCGACACGCGTCATAATCCACTCATCGTTGGTGTCAACCATACGCGACAACTCCTCGTTGGTGAGGACATAGTCGGGCACGTAACCTCCAATGCCGGTGATGATCGCGTTAATCTTTCCCATTATTCAGCAACTTCTTCGTCCATCTTGATAGCAACCTTGCCACGATAGTAACCACAGGTGGGGCATACGGTGTGATACACATAGTAAGCGCCACAGTTGGGGCATACTGCCAGTGTAGGAGCTACAGCCTTGTCGTGAGTACGACGCTTTGCGGTACGAGTGTTTGATTGTCTTCTTTTAGGATGTGCCATAATTCTTTAATATTTTTAATTTTTAAACCTTTAATTTTTTCAGAGCTTCCCAACGAGGGTCTATCTCCTTAGCGTCCGCATCGCTGCTTCGGGCAGCCGAATGTTCATTGAGCACTCGCATCATAGCATCGTTACAATCGCCAGGTTGATGAACGTGCTGGATGGGTACCGCCAGTACTATGGACTCATAGATGAACCATGCCAGATGAAGAACACCTTCGTTCTCATCAACGGTGATGATATCATCGTTCTCTTGGTATTCGCTTCCCAACTTCACCACTAAGCGAAGGTCTGCCTCAATAGGCTGGTCCATCATCTCCAAGCAGCGATCGCAAGGAATGCGAACTGTGCCGTCAGTATGCAATAGAAGTTCAAAAAAGCCGACGGCCTTGCGTATAGACCCCGACACATGCAACGAGCCTTCTTGCACCTGAGCGCCTTCGAGTGACTGAAAAAAATGATTATCCAACTCCCACGAAAGAGCCGTCTGCTCGCACGTAAGTGCCTTTAAATCAATATCAAATCGCTCCAAGTTACACATATACACTCTTTTTGCGGGTGCAAAGGTACAACTTTTTTTTCAAATTCATACAACTTTTCATCACTTTCTTGCTATTTTTTCAGAATAATTACGTATTTTTGCCGACAAATAGCCTAAAGAATGCAGTGGACTGACAAGATCAGACAAGTAAAAATATGGCTTGTGATAGTCGCTATTCTCATTGCGGGAGCGGCATTGCTGGCCTCACATTACCTGGTGCGCGACCTCCAAACCGAGGAGCGCAACAAGATGGAGGTGTGGGCAAAAGCGATGGAGGCCCTGAACCAAGAGGATGAGATGTCCTATCTATTATTGGTGGCACAGGTGATGGAGGGCAACAACACCATACCTGTCATCGTGCTCGACTCGAAAGACCACGTAATGGACTACCGCAACATCGAGGATTCTACCAACGCAGAGGCCTATGCCAAGCAAATGAAACAGGCTGGCAATGTCATCAAGATAGAACTGGGAGGCGACTACCAGCAGGTGTGCTACGACGAGTCTATCATGCTGAAACGCCTGACCTATTACCCCTATTGGGCGCTAGCTGTAGTACTGATCTTTGCCATTGTGGCCGTGTTTGCCATCCTCACGGCCAAACGAGCCGAGCAGAACAAGGTATGGGTGGGACTCTCGAAGGAGACCGCCCATCAGTTGGGCACCCCTATTTCGAGTCTGATGGCATGGGTGGAGGTATTAAAGGAGACCTACCCCGATGATGCTCTGATACCAGAAATGGCTAAAGACGTTAAGCGTCTGGAGCGCATTGCTGAGCGTTTCTCAAAGATTGGTTCGCTGCCTGAACCTGTTGAGACACCCATGAACGAGGTATTGGATCGCGTCATCGAATACATGGACAAGCGCACATCCCAGAAAATTAGCATCAAAGGCCACTATCCCGACCATCCCGTCGTCGTCAAAATAAATGCCTCGCTGTTTGAGTGGGTCATCGAGAATCTCTGTAAGAATGCTGTCGACGCGATGGAAGGCGACACAGGAAAGATTGACCTGTGGCTTTTGGAAGAGGATAATATCGTTGCCATAGAGGTGGTAGACACTGGCAAGGGTATCAAGAAAAAGAATATCAGCAACGTCTTCCGCCCAGGTTTCACAACCAAGAAACGCGGCTGGGGTCTGGGACTCTCACTGGCCAAGCGTATCGTTGAGGAGTATCACAAAGGGCATATCTACGTGAAAGAGTCGGAAGTGGGACGTGGCACCACGTTCCGCATTGAGTTGAAGAGATAATCAGCTTATAGCGATAATCAATAATCAGCTATAGCGATAATCAGTTTAATACTGGGATGCCAACCAGCCGAAACGCGACCAGTCCATCACACGATTCCAGCCATAATTCAAGCATGTTTTATTAATAGAATAAGGTTTGGAATCATATTTTTCGCCCTTCGGAATAAACATACTTAATCCGCCACACTCCGTCTGACTGGAGTCGAAATAAGAAAACCATTGCTTCAACGGATTAGACATCGTCATCCACCGAGCGGAAGTCAAATTATAGGGTACTGCCTTTCGGAACACTTCATCCCATTGATTGAAAACTTCTGCAGAGGCTCTTGCCTTCAAGAACTCCCTTATATCATAGAAGATAGGAGCATTATTGTACCAATAGAACGTCACCGAACCCGAATACGTCGTCCCCATGTCAATAGGTGACGGACAGGTATAATTCGTCATAAAGGTAGCAAGGATATCGTGGGTAGCAGTAGCCAACTGACCCATATAACGCAGGTCAACGACTGAGAGAGGCACACTATAGCCATCCAACTCATAATCACCTGTAAAGGCATCCAGATAATACTGATAATAGGTATCGATAATGCCTCGATAGAGGTCGACGTCATCTTTATAGAAATATGGCACAACAAGCTGATAAGGTGCCCCGTTGCCAGGAATCTCGGCAGGCGAGCCAATCAGATAGTTTGCCGCATGCTGCAGTTCGTAGGCCGTCTCTGCGGAAACCAGGTTACAGCAATCAGCAAAGATAAACTCAAACTTTGGGAGACCCACTAAAGCCCGGGCCATCTGAGTGATATTCATCCACTTAGTACCCTTGCTCGTTTCATCCTGACTACAATCCAAGCCATAAGCACGCAGTGGACGACTCTGAGCCTCAGCCACACTATCCTCAGAGACCAGCCAGCCACTGGCGTGCCCCCAAAGCACCAAGCCATAGCTATCAGCCTCAGCAGCATCAATCATCGTCTGAAGCACCTCACGAAAACAAGCAGGGTCGCTGGAATAGAAATTCTCATCATAGCTTTTCACGATCTCGGCCTCACCATTATGCAGTTCCACGATATACGGCGTGCGCCCAGAACCAGTATACTTCACGCTATCAACAAACACCAGCAAACGTTGGTTGTCAGCCAGTTCTCGCGAAGCATTCACCAACTCCTTCATGTCATTGCGCAAATACCCTTTCTGTCCCAGGTCATTCTCACCAGCCATATAGACCAGTACTGTGCGCTCAGCCTTGGTGATCTTCCAAGGCTTACTCGGTCCTTCGTCATCATCCTTACTGCAAGAAGATAAGCCCACAGCAGCCACGAGTAGCAACAGCAAAGCAGCCTTAGAAGAGCGTTTAAAGTCATCTATCTTCATCAGCAGGATGCCAGCGAATATCCACAAGATTTCCCTGACACGACAAATGATACTCACAAAGATGCCCAACGCAGCCGAGTCGACATTACTACCCAGTTTTGTAGACATGCCGATAAGCGCGATAGACAACATGAAGCCACCCTCCTGAACACCCAACTGCATGGGCAGGAAGCCTATCAAGTTGGCGAAGAGTGTGGTGAACGACAGAATCAGTATCGAATAAAGGAACGTAAAGAACAAGCCATCGACACCTCCGCCACAGTCGATACCAAAGAGCAGGAGCATAAAGAGTATTTCCAGACTCTGCACGATGCGCGAGGCATATTCTAACAGCAGACTGCTGTAGAAGGCACGCTTGTCTTGCTTGTGCAACGAAGCAATCTGGGCATCGATATTCTTTAATGCCTCAGCATGCTTTTCCTGAAAGCGTGTGCTCCAGCCTTTCAATCCAGGAATCTTACCTATCCAACGAATCAGTTTGACCACCAATCCATTCTTATAACCCTTCGAAAAAACATAGAAGGCCAACAGGCAGAAAGCGATGGCAGCAGCCATGCAAACGCTGATGGCAGGCGTCAGCGGCACATAGTCAATGGCAGCCAAAGCCAGATAGAGGAAGATGGACGTAAACCACAGCCAGAAATGCGCAAAGAAGTGCATCATGGCATAGAGTATAACCGACGACGTAGCCCGCTGGTTGCCGATATTCTTCGACAGTTCCATGATTCGATAAGGCTCACCACCCAGTCCACCCACGGGTGTCGCATAGTTCAGCGCATAGCCCGTGATGGTCAGTCGGTAGATACGCCAGAAGCTCACTTTCTTGGTGTTCTCCTCCGTATTATAGCTGATGATGCTCTGCCAGGCCCAGGCATTGAGACCATAGACCAGGAACCAGATGCCCAGGATAGGAATCAGCCAGTAGCCTGCCTTACACAGATGCTGCCACAGTTCAACAAAGCTAACATCAAAAGTCAGTATCATCGCCACCACGGCAACGATACCGACTATGAAAAAGAGGTTATTCAACCGCTGTTTAGTCCACTTCATAGGTCTAGGGTTTCTAGTTTTGCTAGTTTTACTAGTTCTACTAGCCTATCTGGAGATCTTCGCCGCAATGCGCTTGCAGAACGACTCGTGACGATGGTTGACATACCAATAGATGATGCCCATACCCACGATCTCCCACAGGAAATTGCCCACGGGGAAGTCCAGCAAGCAGAACAAGAACAGCCAAGACTCGCGGAAGTTGAAGGTCAGCAGTCCGTTCCACTTCATCAGGGGCAACGACTCACGATGAATCTCATCACGCACCTCCTGGGGGATATTGTCCACACTACCGTATTTCTCGCGCAACGCAGCCATCAGCTTCTGGAACTCAGGCGTTACGTTCTCCTGTTTTTTCGTGTATTCGATGTACGACTTCTGGAACCAACGCTCATAGAAAGGCGTCTCCTTGGGCATCTGCTCATAGATTTCCTTCTGACGCACAGAGTTATCGAGCTCCGAACCCTTCTCGCCCTTCAGGAAGAATAAGTGCACCTGGATATAATAGTCAGCCAAGCGTTGCTGCCCCTGCAGTCCCCAAAGACCAGAGATCAGCGCCAAGATAAAGACGACAACAGTGGCAATCAGCGTATTCTGCTCATTGTCCTCGATGCCCAGCCACTGGAACTCCAAGTCGTGGTGCAAGTAGAAGCGCCACACCAGAGCCACATAGATGGGGAAGAACCACGTGAAGCCAGCCAAGCCATCGAGGATACGCCCCAGACGACTCTTCTTGCCCGTCATACGAGCCAGCTGTCCATCGGTACAATCGAAGATATCGCCCCACATCAGCAGGAAGATACCGATGATGTTATACACCAGTCCCAGCGTACCACCATAGTAGAAGCTGCCCTGCGCAAAGAACCATGCGCTGGCGGCACCGATAATCATCGACCAGATGGTGATGGTGTTGGGATGCACATCGAATTTGGCGAAGAACACTGCACAATAGTAACAAAAGGGACGGATGACATGCAAGTCCAGCCAGTCTTCCGTCTCTGATGATTTCAGTGTTGCCCTGAATTTCTCGTTCATACCTTATTTATTATTATAGACGCGCTTGATGGTGTCGCACACCACCTGTGTCTGTTCCTTACGTCCCAATGTGATGCGCAGGCAAGACTCCAGTCCCTTGTCGGTCATGAACTTAATCTTGTAGTCCTGAGCCTTCAACTCCTCCATCAGTTTATCCTTGATCTCCAGAGGATACTTAATCAGGATGAAGTTGGCCACACTCTTATAGACCTTGAAACCAGGCAGACTGCCCAGTTCCTTCTTGTACAGCTGGCGTCCCCACTCCATATCATCGGCCACATGGCGATAGTGCTCATCGCTATCCAGAGCGGCCAGAGCCACAGCCTCAGAGAAGCGGTTGTAACCCAGATACTTGTTCACATAGCTCAAGAACTGGTCGTGACCCTTACCGATGAAGCCGAAGCCGCAGCGCAGGCCAGGCAGACCATAGAACTTAGAGAGGGTGCGCGAGATGATCAGGTTGCTGTATTTGTTGACCAGCGGAGCGATGTAAGCAGTATCCTTAGAGATAAAGCTAGCATAAGCCTCGTCAATCAGAACGATGGTGTCTGAAGGGATATTCTCCAGGATACGAGCCGTCTCCTCGGGAGTCAGTCCGTTACCTGTGGGGTTGTTGGGTGAAGCCAGCAACAGCATACGGGGGTGTACGCGGTTGGTGTATTCGATGACCTCGTCGATATCATAGGCAAAAGTATCTTCCTTCTCGTGCAGGGGATACATCTCGAAGGTGCCGCCGCACTCCTGGGCCACCTTATTATAATACCACCAAGAGAATTCAGGAATCAGAATCTTCGTGTTGGGCGTGCCGTTCACCTCCTGACTGTTGATTGACAGGAAATAGTGGATGGCATTCTTCAGCATGTCCTCGCCGCCATAGGTCAGCAGCACCTGTTCTTCGGGCACGCCATAGATCTCGCCGACGCGAACGCTGATGACACTCTTCTTGCCCTGATCGTAGATACGGGTGTAGAAGCACAGGTCCTTGGGGTCAAAGTTCTTAATAGCCTCTACCACCTTCTGGCTGGGCTCAAAGTTAAATTCGTTTCTATCAAGAAAGTTCATAATTATCTGCTTTAATATATTGATCGGTTAATAAAGTTCTTCAGGAATCAGTTTCTTAGCATTCTCAAAATCCTCGGGAGTATCGAGTTCAATTGAGAAATACTTCGTGGTGTCCACCACCGTGAAGGTGTGGCCCTGAGGGATGAGACGCTCGAAGGCACGCTCATAGAAGATATCAATCAAGCCCTCGCGCTCAATCATCTGCTCCAGTTCGGTGAAGAGTGCCTTACTATAGTCGGCCGTCATCTTCTCGAAGCCCACGCTCTCGCCGATAGCCTTCTCGATGGCGCATACCTTACTGATCTCCACCACGCGGCTGTTGTCGTCCACGATAACCTTCATCTCCTCCTCGCCCAACTCATGGCGGTTCACGGCCAGTGCGTCACCCTCAGTAGCGAGTACGGTGGCGATGATCTGCGGGTCGAACAAGATGTCACTATCCGACAACAGGAACTCACGACCCTCGGTGAAGGGGCGAGTGAGCCACAGCGAGAAGATATTGTTATTATGTGCGTAATCGGGGTTATCAATAAAATGAATTGTCAACGACGGATAGTGGGCCGTCAGGAAGTCACGAATCATCTCAGCCTTATAGCCAGTCACGACCACCAACTCGTTGATACCAGCCTTCATCATGGCATCCACCGTGCGCTGAAGCAGCGTACGCTCGCCAACGGCCAGCAGACATTTGGGACACTTGTCTGTCAACGGGCGCAGACGCTTAGCCATGCCGGCAGCCAAGATAACGCCCAGTTTACCATCCTTGGTCTCAGTCTTCATTGTGCTATTCATTACCTTATTAAATAATAATTAAAATCAAGCTGCAAAGGTACATAATATTTCTGATACCTCCAAAACTTTTTGCATTATTTGATTTTTTCTCAAATTCGCTTCGGAATGTAGAATAAAATTGTTACCTTTGCATAAAACAATCGTTAATAAGACAACAATTATGGAATACAGTTTGAATCCGCATAGTCAAGAACTACTAGCTCAATTCCGTGAGAACCTCCCCGTCTATCAGAAGATAGAGCAGGTGGCTCTGCAAGTCATCCAGCGCATTATCAAGGAGCAGGGTATCACCATCAACAGCCTTGAGCACCGCGTCAAGGCCGAAAAGTCGTTGGCCGGCAAACTCGAACTCAAAGGCGGCAAATACACTTCTATCAGCGATATCACCGACCTTTTTGGCATGCGCATCATCACCTTCTATACCGATGATGTCGACAAGGTGGCCGCCATTGTCAAGCGCACCTTTGATGTTGACTGGAACGAGTCGGTGGACAAGCGTAAGGCCCACGAGTTGACCAGCTTCGGCTACAACTCGCTGCACTATATCTGCCGTCTACCCAAGACCCTCGTTGACGACCCCGATATGCCGCTACTCAACGAACTGCGCTTCGAGATCCAGATGCGCACCGCCCTGCAACACGTGTGGTCGACCATCGAGCACGACATCGGCTATAAGGGCAGCGTGAAGATACTTCCCGAGTACAGACGTCAGTTCAGCCGACTGGCAGGTATGCTCGAGCTCATTGACGACGAGTTCAGCCGTCTGCGCACCACCATGACCGACTATCGCCGCCAGATGCAGTCGCTGGTGGCCAGTGGCAAACTGGACGAGGTGCCTCTCAATGCCAGCACCTTCCGTCATTTCCTTGAGATGAACCCGCTGAACAAGCTCAATCAGCGCATCGCCGCCTCCAACCAGGCCGAGATACTCCCCTACCCCTTGATGTCGTTCCTGCCCGTCATCGAATATTTCGACATGAAGACCCTGGGCGACGTTCAGCACTTTATCGATGACAACAGCGACGCCGCCTACCAGCTGGCCCTGTCGCAACTGGCCTTCACCGATATCGACATCATCTCAGAGAGTATCGGTCTGCAGAACCTGTGCATTGTTGAGATGATGAAACGCGGCGAGGGCAAGGGTGGCATCCAACTGATCTTTGACATTCTCAACGGTCGTCAGGATGAAAACAGGGCGATGGCCAAGATTATGTTTGAACAAGCCGCCATACTACCTTTTATGCAAAAAGACAAAAAATAGTTGATATAAATCATGAGAAAACGTCTAAAAGTATTAATTTTGTAACTTTTTTAATATATTTCGATTTAAATTCGTACTTTTGCGGCTCAAAAACAAAGAAACTGTAACAATTATGACAACAACTCATTCGTTTATCGGTTCCAAAATCAAGGGAATCCGTGAATCAAAGAACATTTCCATCGACGAAGTATCAGAGCGCAGTGGCCTTACCGCTGAGCAAATCAACTCTATAGAAAACGACAAGAACCTACCCTCACTAGGTCCGCTGATCAAGATTGCCCGTGCCCTGGGTGTACGTCTGGGCACCTTCCTTGACGACAGCGATGCCCTGGGTCCCATTGTGTGCCGCGCTGCCGACCGCGAGAAGGATAGCAGCATCAGTTTCAGCAACGGTGCCACCGATGCCCGTCAGCACATGGAGTACCACCCGCTGGCCCAGCAGAAGACAGGTCGCCACATGGAGCCATTCGTGATTGACATCCATCCCGAGGAGAGTCCCGAATTCCAGCTTTCAGCCCACGAAGGTGAGGAGTTCATTTACGTGATGCAGGGCGAGGTCGAGATTGTGTATGGCAAGCAGACCTACACCTTGAAGGAGGGCGACAGCATCTTCTACGACAGCATTGTGAACCACCACGTGCACGGTGCTCCCGGCAAGGCCGCCAAGATTCTGGCTGTGGTGTATATTCCATTTTAAAGACGGAATTCCGGGATAACGGAATCCCGAAACGAAAACGAAAACGAAAAAGAAAAAGAAAACGAAAAGAAAGAAAAGAATGGCAAAACTTGATATGGCAGGCCGTCCATTGCCTGATAGAACATACCCAGCAGAGACCGGAAGCGAAGGTTATCACTTGTGGGAGCGCACATTGGGTGAATGGCTGGAATACTGGGCCGAGACGACCCCCGATAAAGAATACATTGTTTACTCAGACCGCGACTTACGCTTCACGTGGAAGCAGTTCAACGAGCGTGTGGACAACCTGGCCAAGGGTCTGATATCCATTGGCGTGAAGAAAGGCTCGAATGTGGGCATCTGGGCCACCAACGTGCCCGACTGGCTCACCTTTCTCTATGCCACCGCCAAGATTGGCGCCGTGCTGGTGACGGTGAACACCAACTACAAGCAGAACGAATTGGAGTATCTGTGTAAGGACTCCGATATGGAAGTGCTGTGTATCACCGACGGCACATGGGACTGTAACTATGTAGATATGACCTACACCATGCTGCCCGAGTTGAAGACCTGCGAACGCGGTTATCTGAACAGTGAGCGTTTCCCCTATCTGAAGAACGTCGTCTATATCGGCATGGAGAAATATCGCGGCATGTACAACACCGCCGAGTTGCTGCTCTTGGGCCAGAATATCGAAGACGAGACTCTGAACGAGATGAAGAAAGACGTGAGTTGCTATGACGTCTGCAACATGCAGTACACCAGCGGCACCACGGGTTTCCCCAAGGGTGTGATGCTGACCCACTTCGGCATCTCTAACGATGGTTACTTCACCGGCGAGAATATGGGATTCACCCAGGACGACAAGTTGTGCGTCTGTGTGCCCCTGTTCCATTGCTTCGGCGTGGTGCTGGCCACGATGAACTGCTTGACCCACGGCTGTACCGAGGTGATGGTCGAGAAGTTTGACCCCCTGGTCGTACTGGCGTCTATCCATAAAGAAAGATGTACGGCTGTCTATGGCGTGCCCACGATGTTTATTGCCGAGTTGAACCACCCGATGTTCTCGATGTTCGACCTCAGCTGTCTGCGCACGGGTATCATGGCCGGTTCACTCTGCCCTATCGAACTGATGAAGCAGGTGAGCGAAAAAATGTATATGACCATCACCAGCGTGTATGGACTCACCGAGTCGTCGCCTGGTATGACCCAGACCTGCCTCAACGACACCTTCGAGCAGCGTTGCACCACCGTGGGCCGCGACTTCCCGTTTGTTGATGTCAAGGTGCTCGACCCCGAGACCGGCGAGGAGTGTCCTGTTGGCGTTCAGGGCGAGATGTGCTGCAAGGGTTTCAACGTAATGAAAGGTTATTATAAGAATCCCGAGGCCACGGCCGAGGTGATTGACAAGAACGGATACCTGCATTCAGGCGACCTGGGTGTGAAGGACGAGCAGGGCTTCTACAAGATTACCGGCCGCATCAAGGACATGATTATCCGTGGCGGCGAAAATATCTATCCGCGCGAGATTGAGGAATTTTTGTATCACATGCCCGGCATTCGCGACGTACAGGTGGCCGCCGTTCCCTCAAAGAAATATGGTGAGGCCGTGGGTGCTTTCATCATCCTCGAGGAGGGTGCCAAGATGACCGCCGAAGACGTGCAGTTGTTCTGTCGCGGCAAGATAGCCCGCTATAAGATTCCGAAGTACGTGTTCTTCATCAAGGAGTTCCCATTGACCGGTTCGGGCAAGATCCAGAAGTTCAAACTGAAGGAGATGAGTCTGAAGCTGTGCGAGGAACAGGGGATTGAAGTCGTTTAATACTGGTTTTCGAGGTACGAGGTGCGAGGTACGAGGTACGAGGATAGTTCTCGAGGTGCGAGGTGCGAGGTACGAGGTACGAGGATAGTGTCGACTATGAGACAACAGCAAAACTGCCCTCGTACCTCGTACCTCGTACCTCGAAAAACAAAAAAACAGAGCGAATCCTTTGTGGTTCGCCCTTTTCTTTGTAATTTTGCACGTCCTAAAATAGAAAAAAGAAAAGAACCTATAACACAACAATAAACCGATAGGAAACTCTGATGAGACATTTCAAACCCATAATGTTGTGGTTGGTTGCACTCGGCGTCATTGCCGCCGCCCTACTCTGGTTTGAGAGCGACGTGCAGTGGAAAGTGCAGCAAAACAACCTGTTTTTGTTCTCCACGCTGTTCTTCAAGCAGACGATGGTGGAGCCCGGCGGCCTGCTGCAGTATCTGGGCAAGTTTTTCACGCAGTTCTTCTACTGGCCCTGGCTGGGCACCGTGCTGCTGTGTGGCTGGTGGCTGTTGCTGACGTGGATTACCAAACGCGCCTTGAGCATCCCCGACCGCTGGAGTGCCTTGGCGCTGGCCCCCACGGTTATCCTGCTAGCGATGAACGTGAGTCTGGGCTATTGGGTCTATGAAATGAAGCTTCAAGGCTACTACCTGATGCCCACCATTGGCACCACCGCCATGATGGCCCTGTTGTGGCTCTTCCGCGTGGCGAAGAACGAATGGGTGCGCCTGATGCTGGCCGTGATGACCGTGGTGGCCGGCTATCCCCTGATGGGTGCCTATGCCCTGGCGGCGGCGCTGCTGATGGCCGTGATGACGTGGACCCTCGATGCCAGTCAGGCCAAGCAAGGCAAGAACGGCAGTCCCGCCAAGTTCAGTCCCATGAAGAAAGGACTCACCTCGGCGGCGGCCCTGGCAGCCATTGCCGGCATTCCCCAGCTGTATTACCAGTGGGTATACTATCAGACCAACGCCATCAACCTCTATGTGACCGCCCTGCCCGACTTTACCATTGTGGACACCTATCCCGCCTATCGGATACCCTACTTCGTGCTGCTGGCCACCCTCGCCATTCTGATTTTCCTGACGAAGATTATCCAGGGCAACAAGCCCGGCCGATGGCTGACGATGGGCATCCAGGGCGTGCTGCTGGCTGGCGGCGCATGGTGCGTGTGCCACTACTGGTATCAGAACGACAATTTCCACCACGAACTGCGTATGCAACGCTGCATCGAGCAGGCCGACTGGAAGGGCGTCGTCGAGGAAGGTGAGAAGCAGCAGGGCGAGCCCACGCGCGCCATCGTGATGATGCACAACCTCGCCCTGAGCCGACTGGGGCGCCAGTGCGACGAGATGTATAATTTCCCCAAGGGCTCGGCCAAGCCCGACACCGAGTTGCCCGTCTATATGCACAACACCGCCGGCCGAATGATCTACTACCAGTACGGCATTCTGAACGAATGTCACCGCATGTGCATGGAGCAGGGTGTGAACTTCGGCTGGACCAACGAACTGCTGCAATACCTCACCCGCAGTGCCCTGCTGGGCGACGAGCGTCAGGTGACCCGCAAATATATCGACATCCTCAAGGAGACCCTGTTCTATCGCGGCTGGGCCGAGCACATGGAGCATTTGCTGAACGACCGCGAAGCCCTGTTGGCCGACGCCGAGACCGGTCCCGTGACCCACATGCTGCACCATATTGACCGCAAGGGCAACGACGACGGTTACGTGGAGAAGTACCTGATGACCATTCTGTCGGAGACCGATGCCGACGACCTCTATTTCCAGGAGCAGGCCGTGCTGGGTGCCATGTGGACGCGCAACAACCACGACTTCTGGCAGCGCATCGCCCACTATGTGGAATTGAGTCCCAACGGCGTCATACCCCGCATTTTCCTTGAAGCCGCCTGCCTCTTTGGCACCATGGAGGGCCGTACCGACCTCGAGGGCAACATCGACCCCCAGATTCTCAAGAGCTTTCAGGGCTTTATGAACCAGATGGAGCAATGCAAAGGTATGTCGCTGCCCCAGATGCGCAAGGTGCTCCTGCCGCAGTATGGCCACACCTATTTCTTTGAATATTTCTTCCTAAAGGATATTACCTATTTCTGATGATGAGACACCTATTTACTATTATAGCCTCGGCCCTGCTGCTGACCGCCTGCGGCCCCGAGCTCCCCACGAAATTCGCCGAGAGCCAGTCGCTGCCCATGATCTATCCCGACTATACCGACGTCACCATACCCGTGAACCTGGCGCCGCTGACCTTCCAGATGGACGTGCCTGCCGACGAGATGGCCGCGCGTTTTGCCTGTGGCGACCAGCAACTGGTTTGCAGCGGCAGCAAGATACAACCCGACCCCTCCGACTGGCAGACGCTGGTCGAGGCCGCCAAGGGCCGTGCCATCACCGTGGACGTCTATGCCAGCGTGAAGGGGCAGTGGACCCACTACAAGCCCTTCAAGATTTATGTGTCGCCCGACTCGATAGACCCCTATCTCAGTTACCGACTGATTGCCCCGTCGTATGTCACCTACAACGACCTGACCATCAGTCAGCGCTGTCTGGAGAACTACGACGAGAGTGTGGTCTATGACAACATGCTGTGCACCGACGGCTCTCAGGGGCAGTGCATCAACTGCCACAACTATCAGAACTACAACCCCAACCGCATGCAGTTTCATGCCCGCCAGAACATGGGCGGCACCATTGTGGCCTACGACGGCGACATCCGCAAGATCAACATGCGCAACGACTCGCTGCTGGCTGCCGGTGTCTATCCCGCCTGGCACCCCTGGCTCAAGCTCATCGTCTATTCCACCAACCTGACCCACCAGACGTTTCACACCGTGAACCCCAACAAGATTGAGGTGTTTGACACCCGCAGCGACCTGATGGCCTTTGACATCGAGAAGAACGAGGTGACCAATCTGGAGAGCGGCATGGGCGAACTCGAGGTGTTTCCCTGCTGGTCGCCCGACGGCAAGGCCATCTATTACTGCAGCGCCCACCTGGAATACCACGACAGCATCGACGAGGGTCAGGAGTATATGATGCGCGCCGAGCAGGTGAAGTACAATATCTATAAGAAAGACTTCGACCCCGACAGCCGAGCGTTTGGCCCGCGCCAACTGGTGTTCGACGCCGCCGCGCTGGACAAGAGTGCCACGCTGCCCCGCATCTCGCCCGACGGCCGCTATCTGATGTTTGCCATGGCCCGCTATGGCGTGTTCCACATCTGGCACCGCGATGCCGACCTCTGCCTCATCGACCTGAAGACCGGACATGCCCGCACGATGAAGGAAATCAACTCGGACGATGTGGAGAGCTACCACTCATGGTCGAGCAACGGCCGCTGGGTGGTCTTCTCGTCGCGCCGCTACGACGGCAACTTCACCCGCCCCTTCTTTGCCCATATCGACCAGCGGGGGCGCGGCGCCAAGCCCTTTGAGTTGCCGCAGTCCGACCCCGACTACCACCGCCAGTTTCTGCGCAGCTATAACATCCCTGAGTTTATGAGCGGCCCCGTGACCATCGGTCCCCAGGCTTTTGCCCGTGTGCTCAGCGGCGAGGGCGAGCCCGTGAAATACGTAACAAGACTATCCAAATAATTCATTTTCTAACTCACACATTTATGACAAGATTCACTACAATCAAGAAACCATCGTTCAGGCGGCTCTCGGCAGCCCTGGCGATGCTGACCGCCACGATGACCGTGGCCCAGGCCACCACGGTGACCGTGACGGTGAAGGACACCCGCTATCAGACCATCACCGGCTTTGGTGCAGCGTGCTGTGATGGTGCCATGTGCCCCTATGCCACCGACACCAACCCTGTGAAACTGCTCTATGGCCCGCAGTCCAAGATCGGACTCAACATCATGCGCATGGAGATCTCGCCCAACTTTGAAGGCGACGTCATCGTGCCCGAATGGGGCAACTACGACACCCCCTACGACTGGCAGGGCGGTGTGCCATCGGCCAAGATTGTCAAGCAGCGCGGCGGCATCGTCTTTGGCACCCCCTGGTCGCCCCCAGGCGAGTATAAGACCAACGGCTCGGCCCAGGGTGGCAACGCCGACGACCAAGGTAACATTCGCGCCGAGTTGCGCGAGGACTGCTACGACAAGTTCTTCCCATGGCTCAACACCTTCCTGGCCTATATGAAGAAGAAGGGCGTCGCGGTGGATGCCGTGTCGATCCAGAACGAGCCCGACTGGTGGGTGAACTACTCGGGCTGTCTCTACACCCCCGAGCAGCAGCTGAAGCTGGTGAAGAACTATGCCCACATGCTCGACCGTGAGACCTACCCCGGCGTGCGCCTGATCAGCGCCGAGCCCCTGGGTTTCGACCCCAGATACAGCAACAAGCTGCTGGGCGACACCACGGCCCGCAAGCACATCGACATCATTGCCGGTCACCTCTATGGCCACCCACCCTTGGGCAACATGAAGAGTGCCAACAACATGGCCTCGAAGTATGGCAAGGAGGTGTGGATGACCGAGCACTCGGTGTCTGACAATATCCAGAACCGCCTGCCCAACTGGCACGAGCAGCTGCTGTTTGCCGAGGAGCTCAACGAGTGTATGCTCTCGGGCTGCACCGGCTATATCTACTGGTATATGCGTGCCCACTGGGCTTTTGTGAGCACTGGCGAGGCCAAGTATGGCACCGAGAACAAAGTGAAGAACAAGCTGTTGCCCCGCGCCTTTGTGATGTCCCACTTCTCTAAATACGTCACCGGCTCCACCCGCCTGATGACCACGCCCACCATGGCCGCCAACACCAAGGAGGGCGCCCGCGAATATTCGGCCTATGTGAAGGACGACACCACGCTCATCGTGATGGCCATCGACACCACCAAGACCGCCTACGACCTGAAGTTGAAGCTACCCTTCTATGTCAAGAGCGGCAAGCACATAAAGTCCACCGGCAACGAGACCGACAGCCTGTGCCAGGAGTCCGTCATCGACATCGAGCAGGCCACCAAGGAGGTCATCGTGCCCATGCCCGCGCGCAGTCTCAACACCTATATCTTCACCATCGACCCGGGTGCTGCCGCCATTGCCGACCGCCAGGCGACCCGCACCGCCACTGGTCCCTTCACCTACTACGACCTGAACGGCCGCAAAATGGAAGAGCCCCGCGGACTCTGCATTGAGCGGAGTGCCGACGGGACTGCACGCAAGGTGTACTTCAAGGAGTAAAGAAAACGTTTCTCACCATATTTCAGGCTGGCATATGCCGGCCTGAAATTGTATATTTTCGGAGAAACATCTTATTCATTACTTCTGCTATTTAATGGGGTTATTATACGCACAGACTATAACTATGAAACATCGCTTAATCGACAAAAACTCCCAATTCTATATTTCTTATTCGAAAAAATGTCGTGTTATTGCACCGAATTCATAAGTTAATCGAAGAAAATGGCAAAAGAGAAACAATCAACCAACACTAACCATAAACCAGCGGAATCACAAACAAATCGCAAGATTCCGCAGAGTTATGGTCAAAAAAGTTTCAGACGAAAAACAGAATAATAGTTTAAATTTGAACTGTTATACTCGATTTTTAGCCGTTATAGTTTAATTTAAAACTATTAGCACTCCGTTTTTCCTCTAAACAAGGATGTCACTAATGCGCGATAGGACAGTGCTCTTTCTCATACTCTATCACAACGTCAGACATCAACGTCAGTTCCACCGCGTTGCGATCGTTCGTAGGGGTGTTGTCATCCACCAACAGCAGCAGCTCTTCAATGCGTGCCAATGCAAATTCGTATTTTTCCTTCGAAATCTTACTCATCATCTTTCCTCCTTATTTTAAATTGTTGCTGCATCTATTGTTTCAGATTAGTAATTAAGCAAAAAAGAGTCCAGCGTTTGCTGAACTCTTTGCGGAGAGAGAGGTATCTCTCGCAGAAGGAGATGACCCTCATCTATTTGTTGTTTAATGAATTGAGTACCAATCATTTAGCATTTCCCATCAAAACGGTTCAGATTTTATGAAGTAATACACTGGTAATACATCCTGCTATGTATAATAAGGCGGGTAATATAGTTGCCAGATTTCTTAGCCGTCACGCTGTCTTAACGCTCAATGGTTTTAATTCTATCAAAGATCTCTTATCTCACTTTGCAAAGGTAGCGCTTTTACATCGAATAACCAAATAATTCAAGCAAAAAGCGGACAAAACACTCAAAAATCAGCCATTTCCCGACTTTTCAAGTCGTGAAAACGTTAATATATGACTTTAAATTTTTCAAGACCACTTCATTGGAACAAAAAATCTAATTTTGTGGCAAAAAAACAAGGAGATAAGGTTATGAGAATAGAGTACGATACTATATTCATAAAACTTCTGGCTAAAGAAGTTGTGAAGGAGATGCGCCGGACAGAGCAGGAAAAACCTCAACCGGAACTTATCAGCAGCAAGGAAGCAGCTGCCCTCATAGGGGTAAGCGAAGATTACGTTCGAAAAATCAAAGACAGACTGCCACATGTAAAACAAGGCAACAACAATCAGGGCCGTCTGTTATTTGTCAGAGAAGGACTGATGGAAGCTTACCTCAATTCAAAATAGGGAGTTCCTATTTCTTACGCAAGGAGGTGGAGTTGGCGTTCTCTCCACCTCTTTTTTCGTCTTAGTTTTCGTCTTAACTCGTCTAAATTTTCGTCTAAGCTCGTCTAAATCTCACTTAAATTCTCGCTTAAAGTCGCTTAAATTTTCTTAGCAAGAATGCCCTAAATAAAGGCGTTTCAGGATATTCTCGCTTAAAAAGCCACGTAAAAGTCGCGTAAATCTCACGTAAATTTCGCTCTTAAATCGCTCTTAAATCGCTCTTATTTTTTTGTTTTTAAGAGCGACCATACAGATATGTTGCTCTTTGTCTCGTTGACGATAATCCTTTCCTCTCTCATCTTAGTCAGCATGTTTCCGACTTTCGCTAAATCTTCTATCTTCAATAAGATGTGAAGCGAGACAATTCAATAGAGACGCCCCTTTTGTGCGCTCTATTTCAGTTTGTGAATTGGATATCATTTGTTAATCCGTAATCTTCCAAAAGCCCTTATTTCCGCTATTATAGCAGTTTTTGGGGTGAGCTTCGCTTGTTTGATTTGTTAATCCAACTTCGCTATTACCCAATATTGTCTATCAACAACCTTGATAATTCCCTTCTTCTTAAGTGAGGACAGGAGATTTGTTATTTTGTCGAACTTTTGTTGTTTGGAAAGGGTCTCCGGCAGTTTATTTTCAAGCAAAGCCGTTATCTCCTGACGTGTTGCTTTCCCAAAATTGGTGATATAGTCAATGATAAGTTTCTTGAAATAATCATCATCAAAGCTTTTGTTCTTAATATAGGACGTCTTTAGTCCCACGTGTTTTGACTGCTTAACAACCGAGAAAGACAAATACACATTAGGTTTTCTACCCTCCACATATTTTTTCTTTCTAAGATATGAGAGGGAATCATCCGAAATGTGTTCATGCTTTTGAATCTTATCTAACAATATAATGTCTGCTAAAGTCAAACTTGGATTATTAACCAAAATCTTAGCAAAATTCTCGTCTAACACTCTGCCTTCTATTTCACAGACTACTGTTTGTCCGCCAAGGTCATATTTCGGCATGGGGAAGAAACGCTTTTTTTGTTGCAAATAGAGTTTACGGATACCGCCGCCTTCTGTCTCTACCATTTTCACGTTACGCATTGCTTCCACCAAAAACTTATTGCGGTATTTTGACTCAGGAAAATCGTTCTGAACTACAGACTCCACTGACAGCGGCAGGAAAGTTCCGTAATTTTTAAAGCATAGACGTTCGTCTTCATATTCAACGACTTCTATTCTCGCCGACAGACTATAATCTTGATGGGCAATAGCATTACATAACGGCTCTCTGATTGAAAACACATCGTAACGCAATAAGGTGTCTGGAAACATGTTACCTTCTATGGTATATGTGTATGTGGCATTCTTTATTTTGCTGGCCACATCATCTACGGCAAGTATCATTGGTATAGAGAAAATGCGGAACTCATCATTCTCGTCAGCTCCAGCTTTCTTGCGCATCCATCTGATTTTACATACTGCAGGAGAAAGGAAATGCTCACTTTCCTCCCTTCCTAACAGAATGATGGTTGAGTTCGTAATCTGCCCTTTTATTGCAAGCTTCGCTTTGTTCAAGAATGTAACATCGTCCCATTCCTTGATTTCGTTCTCTCGTTCTGGATGTAGTTCCGTGAACTTCTCGCGGGCTTTAGCAATGGCACGAGGATCAAGGTCATCCATACTGGCATCCTGGATAACTTGTGCCGACCAGTCCACTTCAACATCATCCTGCTCATCCAATATGACATTCCTGCGCGAAGCAGTCAACTCTATTAACGAGTCATCCAATCTCTGCCATGCCTTGTTATGTGCATAAACGGGTTGTCTCTTCATGTGTCTTGGCACGTGGATAACCCATACCGTTTTATGAGTGTCATCTGTTATAAACTCCTCAACAAGCAGACCTTCTGATGGGAGATTGGTGCATTGGTCTATCAAACGTAGTCGTGCTTTTTGGACATCATAATTGTATGTATCCGTTCCGACTATTTTCAATGTCTTATCCTCAACACCGACAACCAGATGCCCACCATCCATGTTAGCCAGTGCTGACACGTATGAAATGACATCATCCTTCTCATGTCCACTGAAGTCATTCTTCAGATTTTTAAACTCTTTCCACTCGCAACCCTCGTCTTCTTTTGGGTATTGCTCGATGAGATATTGTTGTAAATCTTGCTCTGTCATATTTTGTACATTTGTTAATCCAACATTATATATAACGCTTAAAACCAAAGATATATGATATGCCTATTTGTTAATTTGAAAGAACCTTTTGTTAATCCGTCAAAAACGAACAACCAATGTCGTCGAAGTTGAAGTTGTTCTCTGCCTTCTTGCGCTCGGCTTAGCCTCTTTGCTTGCAAAGAACTCCACCACCTCATCCTCGTGATTATAGCGCAGATTGTTGAATGTATCGTATATGTTCATAATCATATCGTTTAGGAAATGAACTATTGCTTCAATAATGATTCTATGCGTTTTTGTTCATTTCCTATGCAAGATAAGGCAAACATACGTATTTCTTCAAACAGTGTATCCATTGGCAATATTATTTTATCGGAAATGTCGTAAACCTGATTATAAGATAATTTCTCATCAGGTTTATATGCGCCAAGTGTCATTTTAAGATTAGTTGATACAGCTGAAAACAATGTGTTATCGATGTCTTTAATTGATAATTGTTGGCAAAAGATAACCGAAAGAACTTGTAAGTCATTAACAATAACGGAAAACTTTTCGTACACTTCTTTCCTTTTATCATTATACTTTATCAAATAATCATCTTGAGTATTAATATCTGGCATCATCATTGCAACCTCTGTATCCGTATAGATCAATCTTTCTAAGAGGTCTTTTGTCTTTTGCTGAATTAAACTAAGATTTTTGTCTTTGATGAGATTAATGATTTCTCTCAAGTTGTTCGTTTGGTATACAATGATATTTTTAATCATCGTTTCACGAAGGTTATTCAACCATTGACTTTGTTGTTGATATGTTAACACATTCAGTTGAAGTTGCCTGTTATTCTCGTTTTCTATATGATTATTATTCCTATTCTTGCGGTTTTCAATTTGATTGTCTTTACGCTGAATGACGAGAATAGCAAATGCAATCATTGAACTTATGACAGCACTCAAATAACTACCCCAGAAGGTTATCCAATCTTTCAAATCCCCAGCACTCTGTTGACAAGAAGGTGTAAAGACCAGATAATTGAGTATAATTGGTGCTCCCAAGATAATTATAATAAAGATTATTGTCTTTATGTATTTCCGATAATGAGGTTTCATATCACGTATTCCTTATTAAAATGCTCCAACTTATATTACTACTTATCCTACAGGCGCCCCAATTTCCTGCATTTCTTTTTCTATGTGATTAACACAACTGGCATTGAAGTCAATTACAAATGACATGAATCTTTCGAAGATTTCGAGTGTTTCCATTGTGTCAAACATTTTGTAATATGGTTCCGTCACGTACGACAATTCTTTAGCAGACAAATTATCTAAACTTCCACGTTTGGATTCTATTTTCTTCCACCTATCCTTTACCTGTTCTTTTGTATCTTTAACTGTTCTATCTATAATATTGAAGTCCTTTCTTATGTTGTTCCATCTGTCTGCACTATATGCATACTCATAAATGCCATGTTTTTGCCCATAGTGGATAATCGCAAAAATCTTATCCTTTACTTCATATAAACTATAATATAGCATCCTGTATTTGTTAATTTGAGATTTCCTTTCACGTTCCAAGTACATGTTACGTAAGTAGGAATCTGCATCCTCGAAGCCTCTTGATTCCTCTATAGGTTTAATGGCTTCGACAGCTTTCCAATAGTTTACAAAAGAAATTGCAGCATGCTGGAAGTCCTTTATCATTACAACATCTTGATTAGACTCATATTCCCCTTTTATATCTATAGGAATAAATGTATCTCTTATTACGCATACATCGTTTTCAATTTTGTTTCTCAACTTTTCCTCAGGAGAATTCCAAAACTGATAAATTGTAACAACAGAACTTAGTACACTGATTACAGTTATAATCATGGACATGATAGGATGTCTTTTAATATACTGTTTAATTCTAGCAAAACGACCTATCTCATCTTTAGGTGGGGGAGCACCAAATTTGGACATATAGGAATTAAATAGTATTCGTTTATTTCTTTTGTTATACTTCTTTCTTGCCATTCTATTTAAACGTATCCTATACATTACAATTAGTCCAACGATTCTGGTACATCATCAACATCTTCTGTCTCTTCGTCCTTATTCAGGAATCCGAGAAAAACTCTCAGAAATGCAGTCTCTTTGAAGAAGTAGTTAGGATTCTCCTCCAACTTCTCCTGCATATAGTCGAAGCCGAAGTTGGCATATTGTTCCATCTTGTCAACCAGCATGTCAACTGCCTTGCGAGGTGTAATGTCGCCTTTATCAAGTGCTATGAAGTCTATGTCAGTTCTTGCTACAAGGGCAGCGAAGATATACCGCTGTATGTCGGAATATTTAGTTCGCCCAAGTCGTGCTTCCCTGCTGCCCCACTCACATATCGGCCAACCAAAATGTTTCCTTTTAGCCTTGTCATCGACCAATGGTTTTGTTTGGTCATGATACAACCCAATAAAGAATGCCAAGATAAACATTTCATATCCAGGGCCGAAAATCTTGCCGCGCACATCTTGATACTGGTTTACGCCTTTGCCGTAATCAGTAAAGGGAATGAGAACAGTGTCCTGATATTTCTTTTCCCATTCAGGGTCTCTTTTGCCCCATAAGTCAAATAATGATTCCATACCCTACTTCAGTTTTTCTACGATTGTACGAATGGTTGCCATATTATTTGCGTCAAAGCCTTTTGCTTTCTTTATACGATAAACAGGACACTCCAGTCCTTGAATATCATTCTTACGCACTTCACCCTTAGTGATAAAGTCCTTGGTCACGATGATGCATTGCTTCTTAACGTTGCTAATCACGTTGTAGAACTCGCCTTCTTTTGAATCGCCAAACGATGAGGTTGCAGCATCGAAGATCAATGGATAATCCTCTTCACGTTTCTGCTGCGTGAAGTCGGAGATGGCGAAGAGTACCGATATATACATCACCGTCCGCTGAGAGCCAGAAGGCTTCTTGATTTCCGTTCCATTCGAACTAAACAGATGTATCTCTGTAGAATCATCTGCCGTCTGTATCAGTCTTATCTCACCGTGGAAATCATTGGCACTCAGAGCGGCCACATAACGGTTAGCCCTTTCCTCCATCTCAGCAAGAAATCTCCTTAAATTTTCTTTCTTAGCATTCTGGAAAGCACGGGCTATTTCCTCCAAAACACGATGTACGTCACGCAGCGTCTTCACTTTCGAACTAGCAGGGTTCAGTGCATCAAGCCTTTCTTGCAATTCTTTCAACTGTTCCATTTTCAACTTCAGCTCCCCGTTCAGCTCTGTCAGTCTCACTTCTGCACGGTTTTTCTGTTCAAACAATCCTTTGATGTCGTTATACTGACTTTCAAGCAGAGACTCAGACACGTTCCCTGCTTGTATCAATAGGCGTGCCTTTTCGTCTACAATGTCCTGAATCTTTCCTTCCACAACCTTTAAATCTTCCTTCAAGCGGTCAACCAATTCCAGACGATCTTTTATTTCGCGTGCGATTGAAGAAACCTTTGCCTCCTGATTGCCGCTGAGCGATATACTGAAACTATGAAGTTCCTCAATATAATCATTCTTAAACAGGCTCTGCTCCTCCAATGACTGCTTTTCTTGTTCCCGTTTCAGCTTTGCCTCCACATGAGCCTTGTATTCCTCTATTTTATGCACCATGAAATGGTAAGCCTCCGAATTGTCTTCTACCGTTCGTCCACATACTTTGCATATATGGTCGCGTAGCATTTCCTCCATCGTCTCCTGGTCTGGCAGATACCAAGGTAGTTCTGTAGCACCGTTGATAAGTGCGCCCTGCACCTCCTTGATGGTTTCTAATTTCGCAAATGCCGCTGCCTGTTGTTTGTCAAAATCGCGTTCTTGCTTTCTTTTCTCTCTGCTAAGAGCCGAACATTTCTGCTGAAACTCATTCAAAATAGGAGAGAAGGCACAAAGTATCCACATTTTATCAAGTAAGGCGTGGCTATAATCCACACTACCTATCTGGCCCCTTAACCGTATAGCTTTTTCTTCTTGAGTCTTTAACCTGCTCTGAATGTCGCGGTAACGCTGAGAGGTTTCTTGGTTCTGCTCCAACTGCGTTAAGCGATTTGAAAATACATCGTATGATGTTTGTTTGTCTTTGATGTCACTCTTTATATTGGAAATCTCTTCGCCGACACGTTTTATCTTCAAGTCTAACTCATTGGCCTCTTTAGAGACTTTCGCATCTGACTTCATTTCTTTGGTATAAGCGGCATTCGACTTCTCTTCAAATTTTGCAGTATTATCTACAAGAACATCAAACTTACGAATGTCAGAAAACTTGTCGACCAACTCTTTTAGTGCAGCAGAATTATCAAACACATCTAATTCTGACTCACCTTTGAACATACTGAATCGTTGGATGAAAGCATCATAACAGCGGTCAATTAAGACTTTTCCGTTAACAGCTTCGCGCTCTGTCCCATTAGCTTCATATCCCCTATAAATGATATTGCCAACTTTGTAAGCATCATTACCTGTTCTTTCAACAGAGAAAGACTTCTCTACGCTTTTCTCGCCATCATGCTCAAAAGACATGTAAACAGAAACTTCATCCGACTCTCCGATTTCGAGCTTCGATTTTCTCATTTCCGAGACATTATCTATGCTCCCTCTGTCAATAGTTGTATTAAACAGCCATTGCAGGGCTTCAAAGAAGGTCGTTTTGCCATCCCCGTTATCACCCAGTATCAAAGTCAAACCATCCGAAAACTCGAAATGGTTGTTATCTCCATAATAACTACGGAAATTCTTTATTCTTATTTCCTTGATAATCATACGTTATTATATAGATAGGTATTTATTTCTTTCCATAGTTCCTGCATAGTTGCCCCTTCATTAGTGCGTTTTATGATTTGAGCAACGGCATTTATGACATAATTGTCAGAATCTAATGCTTGGTAGATGTTACCTATATCTGCAGGCGAATACCCGCCAAACTTCATTAGTCTTTCATCAAGCAATACAGCTTGAAGCATTTTTTCGTTGTTAGTAATATAAGCCATATATTTTAGAATAAAGGTAAATTATAATAAGTCAAAATATCTTCTAATTCAGTATATGCATAATCTGCATTTTCAGACAGCACGGCAAAGTCACGAACCCTATTCAGTTCACCCCTTAATAAGCTACGCTCCATGTTGTAGTTCTCTTGTCCAGAACTGATTTCAGGAGCAACTACTAAATCGTGGATTATTGCCAGATGCTTATCAGGATGCTTTCGCAGAATACGACCTCGTCTTTGAATGAATTGCCGTGGGTTTCCTGTGCTTGCACAGAAAATCGCCATTTCACTTCGTGGTACATCAACACCTTCATCCAAGCACTTCATAGATGTGAGCACTTCTATCTCACCTTTGGCATATTTGTCAAGTATTTCATTTCTGCCTTTTACAGCAGAAGTAAACTTTTTGACCGTTGTCGTTTTGCTCACATCTTGAACAATTTGAGTATAAACGTCAATGAGGTTGTCTGAATAATCGTCATCGGCAACTGTTTCCGTAGTATCAAACATATCAGATGTGTTGTCATCAGGTTTTGATCCTTCTGGAACATATACCAAAGTATATTTCAAATTGCCCTTTTCGGCATAACGATTATGAATAATCTCACGGAATATAACCTCTTTGTTCTTTGCTTTATGTATAATACGTTTTCTCTTCAAAAGTAGTCTCATCAAAATATCATCAGATTTTGGAAAGCTCTCACTATCTGCATTGAAGAATTTGGCCAATTGAAGTGATATGCGCATATATTCAGCCATTTCAGAATCATTGAGCCTAACAAGATGAGGATAATAACGGTAACGACATAAGAACCCATTATCAATAGCTTCTTGCATATCATACTCAAAAGTATATCCGTCATGGCAACCAAAGAAATCAAGAATCGCATGATTTCCTGTGTCATCAAACTGTCGTTTGGGAGTGGCCGAGAGTCCTATCCTGCGAAGGAATTTCACTCCTCCCAATCTATCCAATATTCTACCAGCCCCCATATTATGAGCCTCATCTGCAATTAGCAACAATTGCCTACAAGTACTCTTGCTAAAGCCCACCAATTCGCGGAAGATGGATTCACGAGCAAAAGACGCGTATGTTGCAATGATAATGAATGAGGGTTCTTCATCTGCGACATTAAAGTCTTCTTTCAATTTTATAGCATCAACTTCCGACTTCCAATTCGGATTCTTTGAGCTAACTTTGATGATGTGCTTAAAATTAAACTTTTGGCATTCTGCCTCCCATTGTTCAACCAAAGTAATTGTTGGAACCAATATTAATGCCTTATAGAAATGGAATTTTTTGTAGATATTAAGCAAGCAATTTAGCGACGTTAGCGTTTTGCCGGTACCCGTTGCCATAGCGAAAAGCCCTTTCTGGCCATTTGCTTTCCAATTCTCGTAAGCCTGCTTTTGGTATTCACGAGGCTCGTCAAATGGGAACTGTGGTTCTTCTTCATCTTTTGACAAAACAATAGAATGCTCATTTTCTTTTTCTATGAGACTAGTTACTTTTCTCTTCGCCCTATCCAATATGATTTGAACACTTTTGGGTAAATTGTCTATTTGGCGTTTTGAAATTAGTTCTATTTCTTCACTTAATAGTTCTCTGACTTCTTTTGCTTCAAAATTGCGTACTATACAATCCTTTACTTCTTCTGCTTTAAGATAATTCACTGTTTTATCTTCACCTGAAAAAGTTCGTTCAAAATCTTCACTTATATCATCAATTCTAAAGACATCACTCTTTCCATCCCAATCACAAAAAGCCGTAACACTCTCGATATTCCATATTAATGCAGTTCGAGAAAAATTACATGAGCCATCAAAGGCAATTCGGTTAAGCCCATCTGCGAATAATCCACATTTCGAATGAGCTATACCTTCTCCGTCTTTAGGTACGACAATTTTAAGTTCTAAACGTTCATTCCTAATTAGCCAAGCGAGGCACTCAAAGAAATGCCTATTCCTCCCTGATAGTGTGTCCTTTACTTCTTGAAGATTATGCAAATCAAAATAAGGTATAGTCACATCGGATTCTCCTGCCATAATTGCCAGCTTGTCATCCATGGAAAGAATGTCGTTAATGACCATACGCATTCTCCCGCCATTATATAGGAAAGCCGCAAACCCATCTGAAAGCACATTAATTGCAGAAGAAGAAAAGAATCCAAGCTTAATGTCAAATTGCGTAGCATTGCATAATGCTTCAGAAAAGAAGCCTATTGGCTCCCATTCTGTTCGCGACTTATATCGACGATGGAGAGGAAATACGACGTCTTTAAGCATGACTGTTTAGTTCAACCATTTAATTATTCTATCCCATATAATATCAAGAAGATTATCACGTCTACCCTCGATAATTTCTTTATTCCAATTGTCAGCTTGGTTCATTCTTGCTATTGCCTCAATATGCCCAGAATACTTAGAGTTTTGAAGTATAGAAATTGTTGCTTCATTCAAATCAATTCCCATAGACTTTGCAATACACTTTATGTTCTGAATCTTAGACGGATCTTTTTCTCCTACCGTTTTATAATACAAAATCTTTTCTTCCCATGGTTTGTTTCCGGCTGATGAATTCAAACTTTGACGCAACAATGTTAAATTGCCTATTGATTGGTATGTTTTATTCTCATAAATGCTTTCATCCCAATTATTACCGTTTTTCTGTGGTGCAACATGCTCAATAGTCAGCAAATCTTCCGAACTCCACTGACTCAAACATAAATAATTGGATGTGCCAGAACGACCAACTTTGACTAAACCTGGTTTATTTTCGTCAACTATTGTATCATGTGCAGCGATTAGCAACCCAAGACGAATGACCTCATTAGGAGCGCTTTCATATTTAAATTCATCTTTTGCTTTAGATATCCAATCTGCTTTTTGCAATATCTGCTTATCCCTTAGTTTGGTTTTCAAATGATTCTTAAGTTCATCTATAGTAATTCCATTTTCAAACTTCCATGATTTGTCATCAGATTTAAATAGATCTCTATACGTTACATCAAGCCCAGCATTAGACGACGATGCTCTCCAAAGAAAATAGTAAGCCGATACAGCCTTTATCGCTTGAATAAAGTGTTCTATTGCATTTTCCCTATTACGTTGTATAGAGTCAAAGAAATTACCGAGTACGGTTATTGCCATCTTGTGATTGCTAGCTCGAAGGAAACACACCAACATGGTGGCTAAATCTGCATCATCTTTTCCATTCAATAGTGTGAAAGGTGTTGTAATACTCTTATCCGAAGCCAACCAAATGGATTTATAAAACTCAGCATAGTTACCCAAAAATTCAACAAATGTGCTTTTTTTCATGAAATCAATCTGCTTGTTGGTATCTTTTCTACCCTCAAATGCATCAATAAGACTTTTCCTTTGGTGAGAGAAATGACTAGAGACTTGTTGACCATTGTATGCGACAAAAAAAGAAGTTAAAAAATCTTTTGTTCTTGCGTTCTTTTGTTGGGCAGTGTCTACGTCTTCAAATAATTTGTCTATTTTATCAAAATACTTTTCATTCTTTGAATTTTTAAATCCATTGCCGAATTCTTCTGTAACATTAACTACTCTTGGTTTAAATGTTTCAATAGCAGTTAATGGCGTTCCTGTTGCATTCAAAGATTGGAACATATCAAATGCCCAATTTTCGTCAGTTGGTTGAATAACGGTGAAACAGCAACGTTCTAAAAGATAGTGACAAATTGACAAAACTTGAACATATTCATACAAATAATTAGAAATTCTATTTGTATTAAAGTCATTTACTTTTATAAAGTCAACAATTTTGTCGCGGTTGTCATTCCATAAATCAATTTTGTTAAAATTATCAAGAATACCTATTGCAGAGGGAAAATCTTCATTGATTAGATGTGCTTTCCTTATTTTGTCTTTTATCCATTTCTCCATAGCATGATAATTGGTATATAGTGTTTTGCCTATATTATCTGCTGAAGGCTTAAATGTATTACTAAAATTAGTGGCATGACTTTCAATAAATTTTGCCAAGTAGTATGACACAGATGATTTGTATGCAGTTTCTGCATTTTCTTTTTCCGTCCAAAAATCACGATTGCCTCTGATAATTTTAGGTTTTGACTTACGTCTAATATCAACAGTGTATATTTGTATCAACTTATCTTCCCAGAAATTGTATATATCGTTAATTTCGTCAATGAATTCACATGACAATGCTTCTAATTTCTGCTTAATATCAAACAAATTCTTTAAAAGGATAGTCGACAAAACTATGATGGTTGACAATCTTTGTTGACCATCAATTAATACCTCAATCCGGCTAGGTACAATCTGTGGCTCAATTGGATATATTTTATCTCTATTGGATTCAATTAATGTTATTATTGTACCAAGAAAACGGATCTCTTGTTCATCTTGTGTATTTACAATTCGAGAAACGCCACTTTCAATATCTTCTTGCAATTGAATAATATTGTCTTTATCCCAACTATAGTCACGTTGATATAATGGAATATATAAGCCTTGGCCAGTAGTCGACAAATAGAGATACACGCTTTTATTGTCTGTTACAAATGCTTTTTCAATATTAATGTTAGCCATAACTAAGAATTTTATATAAAACAATTAGTACACATAATATCATCACCAAGAATATCTACAAGAGTTGTACCCTTGTTATTGGCTTTGTTTTCTTGCTGTCGTCTGATAATGTCGAGTTTTATCTGGCGTATGCGCTCTGGCTTGATGAGGTCTGCGAGACTCTCATTCTGATTCCACGTATAGCCGTCTTTCTCAAACTCCATCGCCTTCATAAAGAGATCAGGATGCTGCTCATAGAGCCAGATCCATTCTATCTTCTGCTGGAAGAAACAGAAGTAGCAACCAGAACGACTTCGGCAATAAGTGCCCTTCTCACCATCCACCTCGAAAGGAATCTCCTCGTAATAGGCTGGCACACCCACACCGCTTTCCCTCAGCAGACGGAAAATGTCGTCCTTCACCAAAATGTCTGTATTGTCAAGTAGTGGGAAATCATCGAGTTTACCCACTGGATAGTCTGTCGTTCTCAGGAACTCGAACACTGCATGATTGAACAGCTTGATGTCGTAGTCCAACAGCGCATTCATCTTCTTCGAGTAATAGAACTGCTTTGTGATAGGTTTCCTCACCGTTTCTAATATCTCTTCACGAAGGAATCCTTCAGGACAAAGCCGCTCGTATATTTCCGTAATCTGTTCCAGGTTCTCATTATGCAGGAACTTGTTGATGACATCGATACTCCAGATGTTCTTGCGGAATGGAAAGATGGCTTGGATGTTGGGCTTCGAAGAGATATAGCCGTCCCTGTCCTCATCACCACGAATACCAACATACGAAACTGCAAAGTCATCGCCCACATATTCCTCAAACTTCTCTAACTTCATCTTCTTGGTACACCAGCGGGCTTGTGGCGAAGGCAGGAATCCCCCCATCGCCTTCAGGAAGTGATGGAAAGGAGTAGGTTCAGGGCTACCCTCTGCAGCTCTGAGTCGTTCTATCTTTCCCAAGTAGGCCTCCAAGCGATTGATCAGCGTTTCTGTCTCAGCCAGCTCACAACCAGTATCTGAATTGTAGTACTCAATCTTCAATGATGGGTACTTCTGCTTCAGATAGATGGCGAGAGCCGCACTATCCTTTCCGCCAGATATGCCTAATATATGTCTCACATTCATAATAATTCTTTTTCTCTCATAAACTCATCAGCCACATAAAGGTCGCCGTAAAGATATAAACCTGTTGACTTGTCGTGCAAATCCTCACAGGTTTTGCTCTCATAGAACATCTGCAGGGCTTTAACAGGCTCAATGTTCATCCGCTTGGCCAGTTCCACCGAGATGGCGCCTATGCGGTTACTCATGATAATCTCCTGAATGATTGGAGACTTGACGGGATCATTACAATTCTTCTGTTCCATCGAAAATCAGATATTTGTCCGCTATTTCTTGATCCAGTAGGCACATCTGGTTGTTTGGCTGGTGCTCTGACAAACGACGAAGAGCCGTAGCCTTGTCCATCAGCCCCGCCATGTAGAGGTTAACGGTATCAACAACGCGGTCGTTTGCCACGCCACCTTCTATATAGTCAAAGGCTTTTGCAACGGGGTGACCTTGCCGGCTGGCAACAATGAACTCCAGCCAATCTTCGTCGTAAGCCTTGAATAACTTACAGCGTTTCTCTGCTATGATTGCATCACGATTTAGACAATACCTGTTGAGAATGGGTATCTTCTTTCTGCGGTCAGCCATTAATTTAGCCCAGTCTTCCGCTTGTTTGCGAATATCGGTTACGTAGAAACCTTGGCCGAAATCAAGATTCCGACGCCCGCATTTGCAGTCGGGATGATCTACTATCTCTGTTCCGCCATGATATACTATCATTTCTCCTCCTCCCAGTTGTTAAGACATTCAACCATACCTTCTGCGAGATTTTCACGGCTTTCACTATGAAGAGCCTCATAGTGGGGAATGATATAGTGTTCAATTATTCCCACTTTCTTCATCCGCTGATACACGTCTTTATAGGAAACGTTTAAAAGTCGTGCCGTAGCCTCAATACATGTAGCTACAAAAGCCATAACAACTTGAGTTTTGGGTATTTCAATAATGTTGTTCATACGGATATTATTTTATTTTGTTATTTTCTTATTGAGTATAGATAATAGCGTACAAACACCAACATTGTCATCAGAAGTGGAAAGCAGTTTGTTGATTTGTGCCTCCAAATCTTCTGACTGCCGTTTATCCTTTTGTGAAAGAATATAGGTTTGTGTTCTAATATCTGTACCTCGGTTTGATACCAAGTCAAACGAATAGGCATCGCTCTTGTCCTGGTCATCTGCTTTCTGAGAAATGGATGAATACTTCTCACAGGTGCGGAACATATAGATGAGGTCATCGACGAGTTTTTCTTCCTGCTCATCGCGGAGAGCGTCAAGTCGCTGGTCTAATATGGTATAGCAGATAGACTGGTACCACTGTGTGCGATTGTCATACTCAGTCATCACATGATGATAGAACTCCCGTTGCTTATCAGTCAGCAGGTAGGTCTTGACATGAGCAAGACGATGGCGAATTTCCTGAACATAATCGTTGTAATCACCTGATTGCAGGTCGAAACCATCTATGAGCCGTTCTTCTATGCGGTCTATCAGTCCTGAATAACAGGTGCGCAGTTCACGAATAGCTCGTTGGATAATGTTTCCGTACTCACGGATGAATTCCTCTTGTTTTAGTTTCTCTTGATTGAAACCAAGTGCCTCTGGCAAGTCCTCGAAGAAAGCCTTTTCCGGGTCTTTTGCCTGAGCCAGCACATCACGGAATTTCATCGTGGAGCCATGATTAAACTTACGAGTATGCTTGGTATAGTCATCCAACCGTACATAGAAACTCAAGAATGGTTTGATGGTCTCAATGAAACTATCCTTGGTGATGATGAACTCTTCACCGAGATTGATGAAGCGACGGTATTGGTTGAAGAATCCCAATTTCACACCATCAACGGCAAATTTCTTCACCTCGAAATCCTGCGGATGCTTCTGGAGCAAGTCGAAGAACTCCATATTCACCTCAGGCATGAATGCCCCCTTCGATGCATCATAGAGGGCAAAGTCCTGGCGGCGAATGAAGAGATACGTCGGAATCCAAAAGTCAAGGAATCCCTGTTTCAACTTATAGGGTTGTGTAGAAAGAATCTTGATCAGTTCAGAAATCTTTCGTGCCTTGTTCTCTGTGCTTTGAAGAAACTCCTCACAAGCTTTCCATACAGAAGAAATACCTTCATTTTGGGGAACGTCGGTAAACAGACCATCACCATGTAACCCAGTATTTTTTAAAAGGGAATAATAGATGGTTTTTTCTGGTGGAAACTTGTCTGCTGAGAAACCGAGGTCTGGCTCAGCATGATGCTGCACCAAATGTTCAAGATAGACCTTCCTCGCCGCATTGATTGGACCACTCAACTTATGACGATTAAACAACTCGTTATTCATGTAAGGAGTTTCGCTATAAACTTCATTGCATACAAAAGACAGCAGTTGATTAAACTCCCTGTGAGACCTTACTTTCCGCTCCTCTCCTCTGAAAATCCAAGTAACGCGGTTTTTGTAGGCAAAAAGATTGTCACTAATCGACTTGTTCAGCAGAGCTTCTTCATGCTCCCTCAAATTTGTAATCTCAGTAAGAGCAACCCTGTCTTCTTTCTTGATGACTTTCTCCAGCAGATAATTGTATTTCTTGATATTGTATAGGTGTTCAACAATATCATCTGTGTTTTTGAAGAAAGCAAAAATCAAGGCGTGTTCCGAATGGGATGTGCTAAATGATTTGATAATCTCAAGGGCATTTTTCTGAGTTGAGAATACCAGTTCAATATAGCCGTCGGTGTCGCCATTAGGAATGATTTCAAGAGGTTCCTCACAGAGTATGTAGTCAAAGAAACGGGGTGTTCCTCTCTGATAGAAATGTGCCTTGACAGGTGATATACGACGATTGAAGAATACGCTTAACTCATCAACAAATGCTACGGGACGCGACACCATCAGGCTGGCCTCACGTATTTCCGCCTCTAAGTCAACATCTGTACCCTCGAAAAGCACGAAACGTTCTTTATATGCGGCATAGCGAATAATCATTTTCTTTTCGAGCTTGCCTATAATCTCACTGGCATTAGGACAGTCCATTGCCAACCGAGCATATTCAGACAGTTGCTCTTTCGATAAGCGAAAACCTGCCACGCCAAAAAGATTGAGCAAACCGATGGCTTTGACAATCTTTACGGCCTGGAGTAGTTCTTCCTTGGTGTCCCAACTATGCCCTTCAACACGTTCAATAGAGACTTTCATTGATGTCCAATTCATGGAATCTGCATTGGCATCTTTCAGATAGGAATAAAAGTTGTAAACGATATAGTCATACACATGCTGAAGATTATACGTTTCACTTTCAGACGGTTTGAAGTCGGCGATAGCCCCTTTAGATGCAAGGAAAGTGAACAATGACCGTTCATTCTGACCATAGCGCTGGATAGCAGATGTGATGGCGTATGCTGAAAACACATCTAATGGATAAAGTTGAAAAGCCGTCTGTGCTTTGAAATCCTCAGAGATAAAATGAGTTTCTTTTGCCAATGCACTTAGTCGTTTCATCTGTGCCATTGCTATAGAAGAATCTATTGATTCTTTCTGCAATTGTTGGGAGGCCAGAAAAAGAAGCTGTTCTATGGGTTCTACAAAAGGAATTTCCTTGAAGCGGCCTTTTACTTTCGTCCATTCGTTGGCCTGTTGCTCTGACAACCCTCGGGCGTATGCACTAAAATTCTGATGAAGCGTTGTCAGTAAAAGAATGTGTGAAGATTTATTGACGAACTCAGCAAATTTCTGCAGAAAATAAAGTTCTCGTTCAGGATTATTTTTAGCAGCATGCTCCAGCACCTTACCAAATTCATCAATCACCAAAACTAAGAAAGCTCCACGCTTCTGACATTCATCATACCGTGAGCGCAATCCGTCAAGAACACTCTCTGAAGTGCCTTCTATTTGGAGCTGACGACGAAGAAGTGTAGAAAAATCCGTGTAATCGCCAACAATATTCAATATTTCAAACTTTCCTTTAGAATACAAATTCTTTGCATCCAGCAGGAACTTTTGCCCTTTTCCCTGCAAATCAGACTCTAAAGCCAGAAGGAAACTTGATTTTCCTGTTCCATAAGAACCGATAATCGTAAAAGAGTGGATGCCAGAATGGAAGTCATTCACTATATTGTAAATGGAACGTTGAGCGTTGGGGGTTACAATATAATGTGAACCTTCTGCAAAGCCATACTCTATATTTGCCGACAAACTAAACTTTCTCATAATAGTGGTCTAATACATCAATAGGGTCCATCGCTTTTGTGAACTGAATCTGGCGAATGCCTGCGACATCACTATAGGCAATCTCGTCGGGATAATCGTTGGCAAGACGTTTTAGCATATCGATAGTTTCTCCATCGTTCATACAGAAGGTGGAGCCAACTTTTTCCTGAATTGCTTCGTATGGAATGCTACTATCTCCGCTTTGCTCTTTCAGTCTTAAGAGTCCATAAAGAAAGATTTCTTTTGTTACTTCACGCTTTCCTTCACCATTAAAGAAATAACCTTTTCGTTCCGTATTTTGCCTTATAAGATCAAGGTCTATCAGTAAAGAAGAAAAATCCTCGTTTGATTGGGGCTTTCTGGGCAGAACGTAGTTAAGAATCAAAACACCTATATCTTTCTTGACAGTATTTTCATTAAAAAGATTGTTCTTACCTGCCTCTGCCATTTTCAGTTTTACATGAGAGAGAACCTGTTCTCTTTCAAACTGAGGATATGCCTGCTGAAATCCACAGAAGAACATATTGTAAAGTGTAGCTTCACCATTGAATACTAAATTGAAATGCAGCAACCAAAGAGTAGCAAGATCTTCCATATATTTATCCTTACCGTCTACCTCATTGAAAAGATAGTTGCCTAACCATGTAGGCTGATCGCCATCACAAACGCCAAAGACTCGAAGCCAATAGCGGATAGAGGCAACCATGTTCTTGCCAACCCCTAAATCGATGACAGCATCAGGGTTGTTAAAGTTCTTCCCTTGGACGACAAAATCATATCCCTTCTTCAACCACAAAGTTTTACAGGGAAAAGACTCATGCCCTGAGAATACATATTTATTCATCATGTTATCACATTAATATTGATTCGAATGACTTCTTATTGATTAAGTCCATTATTTCTACGTCAAGCAGCTTTGCTGTTTTCATCAGCATCTCCAGTGGAGGTTGTGACGAATTGGTACACCACTTTGAAACAGTCGTTGGCGCACATCCCAATTCTCTGGATAGCCAGAGATTGGTCTTCTTTTTCTCTGCGAGAATCACCTTTAGGCGATTGAGATCTTTGTTACTTGCCATTGTCGTTATTTGGATATTTGGCACAAAGATACAGTTTTTAGGCGAGAATAAAGTACGGAAACCTATTAAAAGTTGTAAAAAAGAGTGATTTTAGTGAATTTCATTCATCTTATGCACAAAACATGCTTAATGTTGCCAGATTTTTTGTACTTTTGCAATGTTTAAAGAAAATCGTAAAAGCAAGTAGGGAAAAAATAAGCTATGCAAGAATCCTATATACAAGTTATGCCTGCAAGACATGGTGATGCCTTTATTTTGCACTGTAGCAAAAATGAGAATAAGGGCATCATAGCCATTGACGGCGGTCCCTATCCTAATCCACGCTTCAATCCTTTTATAAAGGAAATCATTAGTGTCCCGTTAAAATGGGACGAGTTTAAATATTAATCAAATAGCCCCGGAATGAGGGGACCAAATTGATCTTTGACATCGTTGAAATTAGTC
>CADAKX010000016.1 GCA_902788605.1 uncultured Prevotellaceae bacterium
GGCCGAAAAATCATTGAAACAGCTCCTGCAGCACGGGCAGGGAGCGGAGTTCGGGAAACTGAGGGATGTGCAGGCGGTAGTAATGGATGATGATTTCTAGGATGCGGTTGCGGTCGGCACGGCCCATGCGAAACAGGTGCATGGTGGCATAGTCCATGCGCATCAGCAGCCGGATGCGGCCTGCCTCCTGCGGCATCAGGAAATCGCGATGGGTGGGCGTCAGACTGCAGAACTCGGCCGCACGCAGGTCAAAATACAAACTATCCTCGCCTCTCCGATCAAGTCTATCCTCGCACCTCGTACCTCGCACCTCGTACCTCGAACTATCCTCGTACCTCGTACCTCGCACCTCGTACCTCGAACTATCCAGATTCGGATAGAACCCCAGAAACCTACTGAGATGCATCAGGAACACCAGATGGAAATTGGCAAAGTCGCTCTCGCGCTGATCCAGCCACTGAATGCTGGTGCAGACGTACTTGAACAGCGGCTCGTTCTGCTGCTCGTCGCGCAGGGCGTGGTACAGAAACTCGCAGATGAAGAGGGCGATGGCCAACTTCGACGGGTCGCTCAGCAGCGAGGGCAGGGGCGCGGCAATCGATGCCTCGCTAATCTTCTGCAACTGAGACTGTTGCTGGATGTCGGCCTCTATATTTAATAAGGTGAGCGGCTGGAAATACTGCTTCTTCAGCTTACTGTGGGCACTGCGCGGCAGGGGCACCGCAAACGACAGGCGTCCGTGGGTGCGCGTGAATGTGTCGACAATCATTTTCGACTCACCATATTTGAACGAATGAAGCACAATGGCCTCTGTCTTGACCTTCATGGCTGCGAAATTAGCAAAAAAATCACAAAAACATGCACTTTTCTTTAAGAAAATTTGGCAGAACCAGAAAAAAGTAGTACTTTTGCACCCGCTTTAGACTTATTATGCATTAAGCATTAAGAATTGAGCATTGATTTGGTCCCTTCGTCTATCGGTTAGGACGAGAGATTTTCATTCTCTAAAGAGGAGTTCGACTCTCCTAGGGACTACAAATTCAAATCCGTCATCTGCGCTGTGGTAGCGCTACTCGCAAGAGGAAGGGGTGGCGGAGGATTTTTTTAAAGGCCGAAAATTAAGCATTAAGCATTAAGAATTAAGCATTGAAAAAGTCCGCTCAGGGCATCCCATGAGGAGCAAGACCCATAAGCTTTAAATTCAAACAACAAAACAACAAAATTAAAAAATGGCAAACCACAAATCATCGGTGAAGAGAATTCGCCAGGACAAGAAAAAGGCACTGCACAACAAGTACTATGCCAAGACCATGCGTAACGCTGTTCGTAAGCTCCGCGCTATGACAAACAAGGATGAGGCTACGGCTCTCTATCCCAAAGTTCAGAAGTTGCTGGACAAGTTGGCTAAGACCAACATTATTCACAAGAACAAGGCTGCTAACCTGAAGTCAAGCCTCGCTCAGCACGTGAATAAACTGGCTTAATAAGCCTCAAAAATACAATAAAGCCGCTCAAGATACCTTGGGTGGCTTTTTTTTATCTTTTTTCGAAGGAAAAAATTCGTCATTCTCGCTTTTATTTTGTACCTTTGCACCAATTTAGGACATTAAACAAAATGGCAGAAGAACTGAACCAAACAGAACAAAATTATTCCGCGAGTAACATTCAGGTGCTCGAGGGATTGGAAGCCGTGCGCAAGCGTCCTGCTATGTATATCGGCGATATCAGTGAGAAAGGTTTGCATCACTTGGTGAACGAGACTGTCGACAACTCTATCGACGAGGCTATGGCGGGCTATTGCACGCACATCGAAGTGACCATCAACGAAGATAATTCTATTACCGTTCAGGACAACGGACGCGGTATTCCCGTGGACGAGCATGAGAAGATGCACAAGAGCGCCCTCGAGGTGGTTATGACCGTGCTGCACGCCGGTGGTAAGTTCGACAAGGGCTCTTATAAGGTGTCTGGCGGTCTGCATGGTGTGGGTGTGAGCTGTGTGAACGCCCTGTCAACCCACATGATGTCACAGGTGTTCCGCAACGGCCACATCTATCAGCAGGAGTACGAGAAGGGTAAACCCCTGTACGACGTGAAGATTGTGGGCGACACCGACAAGACCGGTACCCGTCAGCAGTTCTGGCCCGACGGCTCTATCTTCACCACCACACTCTATAAGTACGACATCATCGCCAAGCGTATGCGCGAGCTGGCCTATCTGAATGCCGGCATCACCATCACGCTGACCGACCTGCGTCCCGACGAGGAGGGTAACCTGCGCGAGCCCGAGGTGTTCCACGCCAAGGAAGGCCTGAAGGAGTTTGTGCGCTACGTGGACCGTCACCGCACGCACCTCTTCGACGACGTTATCTATCTGAAGACCGAGAAGCAGGGTGTGCCCATCGAAGTAGCCGTGATGTACAACACCGACTACAGCGAGAACATCCACTCCTATGTCAACAATATTAATACCATCGAGGGTGGTACCCACCTCACTGGTTTCCGCATGGCCCTGACACGTACGCTGAAGGCCTATGCCGATGCCGACCCACAGATCTCCAAGCAGATCGAGAAGGCAAAGATCGAGATTGCCGGTGAGGACTTCCGCGAGGGTCTGACTGCCGTCATTTCAATCAAGGTGGCCGAGCCTCAGTTCGAGGGACAGACCAAGACGAAGTTGGGCAACTCGGAGGTGGCTGGTGCCGTACAGCAGGCTGTTGGCGAGGCCCTGAGCAACTATCTGGAGGAACACCCCAAAGAGGCTAAGCTCATCTGCGATAAGGTGGTGCTGGCTGCTACCGCTCGTATCGCTGCCCGCAAGGCACGCGAGAGCGTACAGCGCAAGAACCCCATGACGGGCGGTGGTCTGCCCGGCAAACTGGCCGACTGCTCAAACAAAGACCCCAAGACCTGCGAGATTTTCCTCGTCGAGGGTGACTCGGCTGGTGGTTCTGCCAAGCAGGGACGTGACCGTCACTTCCAGGCTATCCTGCCCCTGCGTGGTAAGATTCTGAACGTAGAGAAGGTACAGTGGCATCGTGTGTTCGAGGCTGAGTCTGTGATGAACATCATCCAGAGCATCGGCGTGCGCTTCGGCGTTGACGGCGAGGGCGACCGCGAGGCTAACATCGACAAACTGCGCTACGACAAGATTATCATCATGACCGATGCCGACGTCGATGGCTCTCACATCGACACGCTGATTATGACGCTCTTCTATCGCTTTATGCCGCAGGTGATCCAGGGCGGACACCTCTATATCGCTACGCCTCCTTTGTATAAGTGTACCTATAAGAAGTTCTCTGAGTACTGCTACACCGAGCAGCAGCGTCAGATGTTCATCGATAAGTATGTGGCTGGCGACGAGAACTCTTCGGCCCTGCACACACAGCGCTACAAAGGTCTGGGTGAGATGAACCCCGAGCAGCTGTGGGAGACCACGATGAACCCCGAGAACCGCTTGCTGAAGCAGGTGACCATCGAGAATGCTGCCGAGGCCGACGAGATCTTCTCAATGCTGATGGGCGACGACGTTGAGCCGCGCCGCGAGTTTATCGAGAAGAACGCTACTTACGCAAATATCGACGCTTAATATAACAAATAAAGGCTGACCCGTTGGTCAGCCTTTATTTTTATTCGTATATCTTCACTTCGCGCTTGCCTCGCAACACCGCCAGGGCATTCAGCGCCAGCGCTTCCATCTCGTCCTCGCCAGGGAAACAATAGGTGGGCGCCAGGAACTCTATGCGCTGACGCAGTCGGCTGATGACATACTCCGAGCGAGCCAGTCCGCCAGTGAGCAGGATGGCATCAACCTTGCCGCAGAACACGGCACCCAGTCCCACAATATTCTTTGCCACATGGTATATCATCGCGTTGAGAATCATCTCGGCGTGCTCGTCGCCGTTGGCAATGCGCTGCTCTATCTCCTTCACATTAGCCGTTCCCAGATGGGCGTTCAGTCCGGCCTTGCCAGCCAGGCGCTTCAGCAACTGCTTCTCGGTGTACTTTCCGCTGAAGCTCAGGCGAATCAGGTCTGAGGCAGGCAGACTGCCGGCACGCTCGGGCGAGAAGGGTCCCTCGCCATCCAATGCGTTGTTGGCATCTACGGCTCGGCCGTGCTGGTGTGCAGCCACAGAGATGCCGCCTCCCAGGTGACAGATAATCAAATCGAGGTCCTCGTAGCGCTTACCTATCTCGTTGGCAAAACGGCGTGCAATGGCTCGCTGGTTCAGGGCGTGCCAGATGCAGATGCGGTTCATCAGGGGCGAGCCGCTGATGCGCGCGTAGTCGTTCAACTCGTCCACCACGCCAGGGTCGGCAATAAACGAGCGGCAACCGGGAATGGTCTGTGCGATGTCGTGTGCTATCAGGCAACCCAGGTTGCAGGCGTGGTTGTGCATGGCGATGCCGTTGAGGGTGTCGTCCAGCATCTGCTGGTTGATCTCGTACACACCGCCCGCAATAGGCTTCACCAGTCCGCCGCGACCTATCACGGCATCAAAGCGCAGGGGTTCGTTCATGCGATTCAACTCGTCGAGCACCAGCTTCTTGCGGTACTCCAGCTGATTCAGCACATCGTCGCCAAACTGGGCCAACTCTTCGTTGGTATGTGTGATGCCACGCAGTATCCTTGGTTTCTCGTCTTCATAGACGGCCATCTTGGTTGATGTCGAGCCAGGGTTAATGACAAGAATATACATAACATTAAATACATGCGAGCGCAAGCGAATAGAATTTGTTGTCTGCCGAGTCGGCACGCGAGGTCAGCACCACAGGCACTTGAGGGCCTTGCAGGATGGCTGCCGTCTGAGCCTGACAGAACAGCGTGATGGTCTTATAGAAAACATTGCCTGCCTGGATGTCCGAGAAAATCAGACCGTCGGACTGGCCCTCCAAAGGCGACGTCAAACCTTTCTTATGCAGCGCTGCTGGCGACAAGGATGTCTTCAGATCCAGCGGACCGTCAACGATACAGGGACCGAAGGCACCCGTCTGCGACTTCTCCACCAGTTCGCGATACTCCACCGTGCAAGGGAAATGCTTGGGGTTCACCTTCTCTGAACAACTGATGAGGGCGATACGAGGCTCCTCAACGCCCATCTTGCGACAGAGTGTCAGCAGGTATTGCAGCTGCTGCTCACGCTGTTCCTTGGTGGGGTAGGGAATCACGGCCACATCGGTCATAAACAGCAGTTTATCGTACATCGGCAGCTTGGCACACGTCAGATGCGTCAACACGCGTCCTTTCTCCAAGATACCAGTTTCTTTGTTCAGAATGGCCTTCAGCAGGTTGTCTGTGTTCAGCAGGCCTTTCATGATGACATCAGCCTTGCCCTCGCGCACCAGCGCTACGGCCTTGGCGGCAGCCACGTCCACATCGTCGTCGTCAACGAAGATTGGGTCGGCAAATCCTGCCTCCTTGGCTCGCATCACGGCACCCTTGGTGCTCTCGTCCTGTCCACACACTACGGCCACTCTGCGTCGTTCGCCGCAGGCCTTCAAATGGTCGGCCAATTCATCAAAACACTGTATAGCTTTCATGCCTATGAAGTTTTTTGGTTGCAATGTTGGCACAAAGTTACGAAAAACTTTTTATTTCGCCATATAATTCCGAATATTTTTACTATCTTTGCATCCAACAATCCAACATTTAAAAACGTCTATATGAAACAAGTACTGACTCTGGCGCTGCTAACATTCGCCTTCGCCGCTCAGGCACAGACTTACACAATTAATCCGAAAAGCCCGCAACAGACCATCGAGCATTTCGGAGCTTCTGACGCATGGTCTATGCAAAACATCGGACTTTGGCCTGAGGAGGATGTTCAACAGCAGATTGCCGACTGGCTCTTCTCTACCGAAAACGATGCCAACGGACAGCCGCGGGGCATCGGCCTCTCGCTGTGGCGTTTCAACCTGGGGGCTGGTAGTGCCGAGCAGGGCGACTCCTCTTATATTAATAGAGACACGCGCACAGAGTGCTTCTTGCGCTACGACGGCACTTACGACTGGACGCGTCAGCCTGGTCAGGTGAAGTTTCTGAAGATGGCCAAACAGCGCGGTGTGCCTTATATCCTGGCTTTCCTCAACTCGCCCCCTGTCTATTTCACAGAGAACGAACTGGCCACCAATACCGGTCGTGGCGGTACGCTCAACCTGCGCTACGAGTGCTACGATGACTTCGCGAAATTTATGGCCGAGTCGGTCAGCGGTCTGGAGCGCGAGCACGGCATCCACATCGATTATATATCGCCTGTCAACGAGCCTGATGGCCACTGGAACTGGCAAGGTCCTAAGCAGGAGGGTTCGCCCGCAACCAACTGGGAGATTGCCGAGGTGGCTCGCAAGACGAGTAAAGCCTTTACGGAAAAGGGACTCAAGACACAGATTATGGTCAACGAGTCGAGTGACCTGCGCTGTCTTCTGGGCATCTATAAGACCTCGTGGGAGCGCGGCAATGCGATAGCGTCGTTCTGGTCGAAGGACAGCACGCAGACCTATCTGGGCGACACACCCCTGGTGCCTCATCTGATGCTGGCCCACAGCTATTGGACCAATACGCCTGTCAGCTATATGAAGCGCATCCGTCAGGACCTGCGTAAGACGCTGAAGAAATACGGCGTGAAGTTCTGGCAGTCGGAGATTTGCATCATGAGCAACGACGAGGAGATTGGTGGTGGCGGCGGTTATGACTTTACGATGAAAACTGCACTCTATGTGGCTCGCGTCATTCATCACGACCTCTGCTATGCCAACGCTGAGAGTTGGTCGTGGTGGCGTGCCTGTGGCGGCAACTATAAAGACGGACTCATCCGCATCTTTGATACTCCCAGAAGGCGCAGGGGTGGTGCTGCCACGCCCGAAAAACATCGGGCTCAGGACAGCCGCCTGATGTGGGCGATGGGCAATTACAGTCGCTTTATCCGTCCGGGTGCCGTGCGCTATGACGTCGATTCAAAAGAAAAAGAAGACCCCTATGGCGTGATGGTCTCGGCCTATAAGAACCAAGACGGCTCGTGGGTCGTCGTGGCCATCAACTATAGTGAGTCCCCCCAGCCCATCACCTTCTCCGTAGGCCGCAACACCGTTGCGGCCCACACCTGGCAGCCCTACCGCACCAGCGATACCGAAGGCGAGACCCTCAAACCCTTAACGCCCTGCAACGGAGAGACCACCTTGGCTCCGCGCAGCATCACTACATTTGTGTCGAACCAATGAACGGCAAACTATACACCATCATCCTGTTGCTGAGTCTCTGTCTCACGGCTCATGCCCAGCATGGCCTTGACAGCATCAAGGGTATGCTGATGAATGCGCCCGTACAGGAGAAGGTGTATCTGCATCTGGACAACCAGTGCTACTTTAAAGGTGATACCATCTGGTATAAGGCTTACGTGATGCGCGCCGATGACTTTACCTATTCGGACATGAGTCATATTCTCTATGTGGAACTGGTGTCGCCCGATGGTATGGTGGTGGAGCGACAAAGCATCATCGCATCCGAAAAGGGCTATGGCGACGGGAACTTCGTGCTCGAAGACTCTATCTATTCTGGCTTCTATGAACTTCGTGCCTACACCCGCTGGATGCTGAACTTCTGCGTCAGCGAACATAAGCATGGCTATAAGGACTATATTCACTTCTACAACCGCCAGATGGCTCGCGATTTCTTCCGTCAGTTTGATGCGGTCTATTCGCGCGTGATTCCTGTCTATGAGCGCCCAGAGACGGCTGGCGACTATGCAGGAAAGTATATCGTGAGTCGTCCGAAGAGTCGCAACGAAAAGGAACTCAAGGCAAAGCTCACGGTCAACTTCTATCCGGAGGGTGGTCACCTGATTGCAGGTGAGACGTGCACGGTGGCCTTTGAGGCCTTGGATGAAGAGGGCGAGCAGCAGGAGGTGAACGGCTTTGTGCGCTTGCCTGGCCGTGCCGATAGTCTCGACATCCGGACCACGCATCAGGGACGAGGGCTCTTCAGCGTAAAGGTGCCGGAGCGCGGCCGACTCTCTGCGCACTTTATGTGGCACGGCAAGAGGTACTCGTTCGACCTGCCTGAGACGGAGAAGTCGGGGTGCGCCTTGCATCTGGATGCTGTGGCCGACCAACTGAGGGCAGATGTCAGGTTGAACGGAATGCCTGATGCGCAGCAGTATGGCGTGGCGGTGCTCTGCCGTGGTGTACTCAAGTATTTCGAAACTATTGATGGTAGCAAACAGCTGCTAATCAACCCGTCAGACCTGCCTACGGGCGTCAATAACCTGGTGGTGTTTGATGAGGCAGGAAAACCCCTGGCCGACCGCCTGTTCTTCGTGAATCATCATGACTATAACAGCGAGGCTATTACCGTTGACGAAACGACCAAGATCTACGAGCCCTTTGAACAGATTGCTCTCAACTTCCAGGCGCCCGATGCCGACCATATCTCTATCGCTGTGCGCGATGGCGCTACCGATGAGTTGACCTACGATACAGGCAATATGTTGACCGACCTCCTGCTGAGTAGTGAGTTGAAGGGCTTTGTGGCCTATCCCGACTATTACTTTGAGGCGGATGACGCCGTGCATCGCCAGCACCTCGACCTACTGCTGATGGTGCAGGGGTGGCGTCGCTATGACTATCAGGAACTGACCAGTGGAATGCCGCTGCGCTATGCGCCCGAACAGCAGTTGACGGTGGAGGGGGCTGTCTATCCTATGTCCGATCCTGTCAGCTATCAGCCCGACGAGGTGCGCTATTGGTCCAAAGGTGTCTTTGGTTACAGTCCTTCGGCACTGGGTGAGATAGACGGTCCGAAGTATTTGATTGAGGAACTGACCGAACGCGTATCGGGTGTGCAGAGTGGGTCGTCGGATGGCGGCGGCGAGGGCGGCGAGTCGGGTGGCTCAGCACCTCCGCCCGGTGGTATTTCTAATATCTATAAGGAAGGAACGGCGCTGAATATCCGTGGCATCAGCAACGAATATGACTTGTTTCAGGCTCGCGGCGGACTGAAAAAGGAGGTAACGCTTGAGGCTGAGTTGGTATATGGTAAGGATGTGGCTACGGTTGAGATGCAGACCGACCACGGTGGACGCTTCTCGTTTAATGTGCCGCCCTATTATGGTCAGGCCATCCTTTTTATCAAGGCTTACGATACGGATATCAGCGACAGGAAGCGTCGCCGCATGGAACATAAGGGGATTCTCGATGAGTCTGCCATCCCAGAGTATTACGTGAAGCGTGACATCTTCTATCCTGTCTTCGCCAAAAAGTACAGCTTCTATCAGACACATCAGCCGCAGGACGAGAATGCGATGGCTGCGATAGACGACCTGGACTTACCAGAGATAGAAAAGATTTCAAAGATGGACACGAAGCTCAAGAACGTCAGCGTGAAGGGGCGGCGCCGTCGCGGACGTCGTGCCATCGACTACAGCAAGCCTGCCTGCGTCTATGATACTCAGGACCTCTATAACCTGGTGACAGACCGCGGTCTCTCCTATGGATATTACGATAAGCAACAGTTCCCCTTCCAAGTCTGCATGGCGCTGCTGGGTAATTACAATAGCGATGAGCCAATGCATGTGATGGCACGCCAGAACGATAGAGAGACGCTGCCTTATGTCTTCTATCGCAATTTTGACCCGGTGGTGTCGATGGAGCAGTTTAAGAGCGACTACCTTATCAATCAAGACCTCAAACTGAATCGCCAGGATGTCATCCGGCTCTATACGGACTTTGAACTGCGCAACGAGGATAAGCGCGTGGAGCAGAACTCGGCTGCGCCTGACGTCACGCTTGACTTTATGCTGTTTGAGGGTGGTGGCAAGACGTATACCTATCGTGACCGAAGACTGGTGTTGCCTGGCATGTATGCACCTGATGATTTCTATCATCCGGACTATAGTAAGCGGCCCTTGCCTGATAGTCTGAAGGACTACCGCCGTACGCTCTATTGGAATCCCAATGCCCAGCTCGACGAGAACGGCAGCTTCTTGTGCACGTTCTTTAACAACGGCAAACAGACGCGCATAAAGGTGTCGGCGGTGGGGCTCACGCACAGTGGCACGCCTATCTTTAATAGAATGGATGGTGCGCTCAAAAAGCAAGAATAAGGAAATAATGTATAACATATAACAAACACTACTACTATGAACATTTTCAAGCATCTTGCCCTTGCGGCATTATTGATGGCAGCAACTGCGTCGATGCAGGCAGCCAGCAAGCCCGGCACGTTTACTACGGGCAACAAGACGTTTCTGCTCAACGGCAAGCCTTTTGTGGTGAAGGCTGCCGAGGTACACTATCCTCGTATTCCGCGTCCTTACTGGGAACATCGCATCCAGATGTGTAAGGCACTGGGCATGAACACCGTGTGTATCTATGTGTTCTGGAACATCCACGAGCAGAAGGAAGGTCAGTTTGACTTCACAGGTAATAACGATGTGGCTGAGTTTTGCCGTATCGCACAGAAGAACGGCATGTATGTCATCGTGCGTCCTGGTCCCTATGTGTGTGCGGAATGGGAGATGGGTGGTCTGCCTTGGTGGCTGCTGAAGAAGAAGGATATCAAACTGCGCGAGCGTGACCCGTACTTCATGGAGCGCGTAAAGATCTTCGAGCAGAAGGTGGGCGAGCAACTGGCACCGCTGACCATCCAGAACGGCGGTCCAATCATTATGATTCAGGTGGAGAACGAGTACGGCTCGTATGGCGAGGATAAGCCTTACGTCAGCGAGATTCGCGACTGTCTGCGCTCTATATATGGCAAGGAGTTGTCGCTCTTCCAGTGTGACTGGTCTTCTAACTTCGAAAAGAACGGTCTTGATGATTTGACCTGGACGATGAACTTTGGCACAGGTGCTAATATCAACGACCAGTTCCGTCGATTGGGTGAGCTACGTCCTAATGCCCCTCAGATGTGTTCTGAGTTCTGGAGTGGCTGGTTCGACAAATGGGGAGCACGTCACGAGACGCGTCCTGCAAAGGATATGGTGGAGGGCATGGATGAAATGCTCAGCAAAGGCATCTCGTTCTCACTCTATATGACCCATGGAGGAACCTCGTTCGGCCACTGGGCTGGTGCCAACTCGCCTGGCTTTGCTCCTGACGTCACCTCTTACGACTACGATGCCCCCATCAACGAGTATGGTCATGCCACGCCCAAGTTCTGGGAACTGCGCAAGATGATGGCAAAATACAACGACGGCAAAAAGCTCCCCGCTGTTCCCAAGTCTCCGATGCCTATTATCACCATTCCCAAATTCGAATTGAAAACGTTTGCAGAGTTACTTCTGGCTCCTGGCAAGGAAGAAAGAGGTGCACTCAAGACTTTTGAGGAAATGGATATGGGTTGGGGAATGATGCTCTATTCGACCACTCTCCCCGACATACCTACTCAGAGTGTGCTTACTGCTGAGATGCATGACTTTGCTCAGGTGTTCATCGATGGTCAATACATTGGTAAAGTGGATCGCGTAAAAAACGAGAAGTCGTTGACTCTGCCTCCTGTCAAGAAAGGGCAGAAACTGCTCATTCTTGTCGAGGGTATGGGCCGTATCAACTTCGGACGGGCTATCAAGGACTTCAAGGGCATCGTTGGCGACGTCACCATCTCTGCTGAAGTAGACAACAATGAAGTAACATGGAAACCTCGCGAATGGTGGCAATGTGCCACTGACGACAGCTACGAGACCGCAGTGAACACGCTTCGCCTCACTGCCAACAGCAACATCAACAAAGCAACCGAAAAGTCAAAGCGTGGCTACTACCGTGGCTACTTCAATCTGAAGAAGGTGGGCGACACATTCCTGAACTTTGAGACATGGGGCAAAGGTCAGGTTTGGGTGAATGGACATGCTATGGGCCGCATCTGGAGCATCGGTCCGCAGCAGACGCTCTATGTGCCTGGTTGCTGGTTGAAGAAGGGTAAGAACGAGATTATCGTGCTGGATATCGTTGGCCCCAAGGAGGCTGTGGTCTGGGGACAGGCTGAGCCTGAGCTCAACAAATTGCAGTTGGAGAAGAGTAACAAGCATAATAACATCGGTGATAAGCCTGACCTCAACAGCGCTACTCCTGTGGCTGCGGGTGCTTTCAAGGCCGGCAACGGTTGGCAGACCATCCAGTTTGGCAAGACCGTCAAGGGGCGTTATCTTGCCATTGAGTGCCTCTCTACCCAGAAGGACAATGACCGAGTAGCCATCGCCGAGCTTTACTTGCAAGGACTGGATGGCAAGCGCATCTCTCGCGAACCTTGGAAGACCAAGTATGCCAACTCGGAGGATGAGGGCGGCAACCACCTGGGCGATAAGGTCTTCGACTTGCAGGAGTCAACCTACTGGCAGACAGAGAAGGGTGCCTCGGCTCCTCACCTCCTGGTCATCGACCTCGGCTCTGAGCAGACCGTCAGAGGTCTCGAGTATCTGCCTCGTGCAGAGCAGGGTGCTCCTGGCTCCGTGAAGAATTTCAAGATTTATTTGTATTAAGACTGTTCTTTAATTAAGACTGTTCTTTAATTAAGACTGTTCTTTAATTAAGACTGTTCTTTGAAGACAATCTTATATTAAGACCGTCTATATCAATAAAAAGCGGCATCCCATTGTTCATGGGGTGCCGCCTTGTTTATCCTGAGAATCCTTCGAACCTTAAAAGCTGCTGACATTATATGAAGTTCTCTCGCCGAAAAGGATCTTGGTAATTGTCAACTCTTGAGCAGGTTCTGCCATCAGTTCCTGTGCTTTGTTGGTGGCCTCTCTCAAGCTCTCTGCCTCAATGGTCAGATCTTTGTTCATGACGATGTTTACGCTCATTTTGAATTCCATTTATTTTTTGTGTTACATTGATTTATCAGCTTTCGAGGCGCAAAGATATAAAAGGGGCGTACAAATAGGGAATTTCTTATATAATTTTTAGTTACCTTTAAGACAAGTTGAACAAATTTCTACAGAAATGAAATACTTTTTAACTATCTGATTTCCTGGGGACAAATTATTCTTGTGAAATGAAAAATATTTGAGAATTAATTGCTATATTTGCTGCGGAATTTATAAACACTACGGACTCAATAATAACAATCTAAAAGACAATGATGAAAGGATTAGCTGTGATAATGATGGCGATGCTGATGCTGGTGGGATGTGCCTCTCAGCAACAGTTGACGGAAATGGGCACGCGGGTGGATGAAGCTGTGGCTAAACGGTTTTGGCATATTGATGTAACGTCGATGAATGCGATGCGCTATGGATCACGCACGGTGACACCTGATTTTTTCCTGGAACTCAGAGGAGACACGCTGCGCAGTTATCTGCCCTATCTGGGGCAGGCCTATCAATCGCCGATGATTTCGCCTTCACAAGGCCTGAACTTCGAGGCACCTGTAAAGGATTATAAGCTGAGCCCCAAGAAGGGCAGCAAGTCAGAGATGGAAATTTCTGTGAAGACGCAGGAGGACTCGTATGTCTATCGGGTGACGCTGCATGACAATGGGCAGGCATACATACAGGTGAGACCACAGCATCGTGATCCCATCAGCTTTGACGGTAACTTGTAGGGGCGTTAGATGATAATAGGTGGTAAGATGCCGCAGTTGTTAGATGATAGGTAGCGAGATGCCGCAGATCTTCTGATAGACATCGAGGGCATAGACATCAGTCATGCCGCTGATGTAGTCGATGACAGCCATGAGGCGTGTCTCAAGGTCAGGACTGTTGATGTCGTATTGACTGCTGACGCGGCCAATGAGCTGCTGGGAGTAATAGCGCTCTGGATGCTCGATAGCTTCGACCATGAGTTCCATGAGGGTTGCCATAATGCGATAACCTGAGAGTTCGACATCCAACACGGGCTGACTGCGATAGATGCGCTGCTTGGATATCTTGGTACATTTAATGTAGGCATCGTGCTGCAGGGGTGAGATGTTGTCGATGAGCGAGCCTTGGAAGGTGCCCTGAAGGATTTCATCCTCGTGACTGATGAAGGTTTTGACGCACTCGTTTTCAAGTTTGCCGATGACACAGGCTCTGAGGTACTGAATCTTTTCGTTGGGGTCGGTCAGTTGCTCGTCATTGATGCGTTGGTGAATATGGTTTTGGACGGTTTCATCGAAGAAATTCAGCATCAGGCCTGCGGTCTCGTCATAACTGAGAATTTTCAACTTGAAAGCATCTTCAAGGTCCATAATCTCATAGCAGATATCGTCGGCTGCCTCAACGAGATAGACCAAGGGGTAGCGTGCCCAGCGTTCGCGGCCATTCTCATCACTCATCTGGGGTATGCCCAAGAGTTGGGCGATGCCTACAAAGAGTTCGCGCTCACTGGTGAAGAAACCGAACTTATTCTTTGGCGCATTGTAAGAGGGGTAGGGGTACTTGACGATAGAGGCCAAGGTGCTGTAGGTCATGGCAAAGCCTCCACTGCGTCGTCCCTTAAAGCTATGGGCGAGCAAGCGGAAGGCATTGGCATTACCGTCAAAGCGCGTGATGTCTTCCCAGAACTCTGGTGATACCTTTCCTTTCAGATAGTTGCCCTTGCCTTCGGTGAAGAAGGTCTGGATGGCTTTCTCGCCACTATGACCAAAGGGCGGGTTGCCCAAGTCGTGGGCCAGACAGGCCGTGGCGACAATCTGTCCTATCTCAGACACCAGCGGACTGAGTTCTTGGCCATAGCGCTCGTTCAGGTATTGATAGACATCATTGCCCAACGACATACCCACTGATGCTACTTCGAGCGAGTGGGTCAGTCGGTTGTGGACAAAGACACTGCCTGGCAATGGAAATACCTGTGTCTTGTTTTGCAGACGACGAAAGGGGGCTGAGAATATCAGTCGGTCGTAGTCACGCTTGAACTCAGTTCGGTCGTCATGACGCTCCAGGTGGCGATGCTCCTGGCCCAGACGGCAGTTAGAGATAAGTTGGTTCCATTCCATAGCGGCAGTGGTATTATTGCGTTAAATGTCTTTCTTACGATACATCTTAGGACTTACGCCTACATGTTCCTTGAAGTACTTGCCCAAGAAAGACTGGTTGGGGAAATTCATCTCTTCGGCAATAACCTTGATGGTCTTTCTGCTTTCCTTTAGGGCGATACGTAACTCCTGTACGACATAGAAGTCAATCCAGTCGTTGGGGGTGCGGTGGCTGACGGTCTTGACGCTCTCACTGAGGTATTTGGGGGTGATGCCCATCTGCTCGGCATACCATCCCACACGGCGTTCGTGTCGGCAGTTTGCCTCGAGAAGACCGATGAAATCGGTGAAAATGGCGTCGGAACGCAGCTGGCGCCTACCTGTTGAGGGCAAGCGGTTGCTATAGATAACGTTGCTCAGGTCATAAAACATTGCTAGGAGCAGGGTGCGTACCAAGTCGCGGCGATAATGGTTGCTAGTATCGCCAATCTTTGATTGCAGCACACCAAAATATTGCTTAAAGGTGTTTTGCTCTTGCTCTGAAAGTGCCAGCACAGGATTGTTGCGGGCATAGAGGAAGAGGGTTGAGATGTCGCTGACGTTGCAGATTGTCTCGTGGTAGAAATCAATGGAAAGGGCAATATAGAGTCCCTTTGAATCTGGCGAGGTTGTTAAATCATCAACCACGTGATGATCTGATACGATGATAAAGTCGCCAGGGCCGATGTTCTGCTTCTGGGTGTCGAGATGATAGCTCACGGCGCCTTCTGTGCAGAGGCCTAAAAGAATGAAGTTCATACGGCGGGGCATCTCAAGTTGTGGTGCCTCGCTTGATTGTTCTATAAGTACGATGTCGTCATCAATATTGCTACCTGCCATACTCTGGCGTAGCATCTGGATATTACTGTCTCTGATAATACTGGTCATGGGTGTGATTTCGTGAAATAAGTTTACGGGCAGTTTTAGCCCAATGTGATGTTGTCGACCTGAACAGGCTCGTGAAGGAATATCTGGGCAGACTCCTTGAACTTATCGGGGTTCTCTGTGGTGAGATAGTGCACAATGCCGTTTTTGGCACATTGGCACTCCATCTCTGGATGGCGTGACAGATAGTTGACAAGACTATTGGCCACATATTCTCCTTGTGAAACAACTTGTACGCCTGCTGGCAGATACTTAAGTATCTTAGGCATGAGGAGAGGGTAGTGGGTGCAGCCGAGAATAATGGTGTCGATTGCGGGGTCGAGTTCCATAATCTGATTGATACGCTTCTCTACAAAGTAATCGGCACCTGGCGAGTCGGCTTCGTTGTATTCAACCAGGGGCACCCAGAACGGACATGCTACGCCAGAAACGTCGATGTCTGGGTATAGCTTTTGTATTTCCAAGTTATAACTCTCGCTCCTGATTGTTCCCTCGGTAGCTAGAATACCTACGTGGCGACTGTTGGTAAGGTCGCCGATGACCTCGGCGGTGGGACGGATGATACCCAACACGCGTCGGTTGGGATCCCATTGTGGCAGGTCGCGCTGTTGAATGGTACGCAGGGCCTTGGCAGATGCTGTATTGCAGCCTAGAATAACAAGATGGCAACCCATTTCAAACAAGCGTAGAACAGCTTGTCGAGTGAATTCGTAGACAACGTCGAACGAACGGGGACCGTAGGGCGCACGAGCATTATCGCCCAAGTACAAATAGTCGTACTGGGGTAACTGTTGGCGGATGCCATGCAGAATGGTCAGTCCGCCGTAGCCACTGTCAAAGATACCAATGGGACCTGGTGTTTGGGGAAGAGTCATTTCTGAAGTGCTTCCTTTACTTCCCCACTGAGGTCGATACCCATACTTGGCTCTATAAACGGGCAAGCATTGGCGTCGGTGTTGATGACAAGGGCCAGATGATGCTGTCGGGCTATCGTGGCGATAGCTTCGTTAAGGCGTACACGCAGTGGTGCCATTGCCTTGCGTTCGGCTTCAGCCAGATCCTGCTTTCCCTGCTGCTTAAACTGCAGGTTGCGCTGCATCATGTCCTGGAGCTCGGTTTGACGCTTCAGGAGAATGGTGCGAGGATAGTCTTTCTGACCTTCGAGGAAGTCCTCATACTTGCGGTTGAACTCATCCTCGGCGCGCTGTAACTCCTTTTCATAGGCTTCGCGCAGGGTGTTCATCTGTTGCAACACACCTTCATACTCGGGCATGGCTGCCAGGGCTGTCTCATAACTCAGATAGCCGAAACGTATCTGCTCTGCCACAGAGTCCTCTCCTTGTGCCATAACAGGCACAGAGAGAAGAACCATGATAGCAATAATGAAATGTTTAATCATATTATTTCAAACCAAGTTTTGCTTTTACCTGGGCGGTAACATCGGTAGACAGCGTGGTGCTGATATAAGGGATGCCTGCACCCATCTCCATGATGTATACATAGTTGCCTTCCTGACCAACAGCCTTGATGGCATCGAGCACTTTTGTGGTGATGGCCTGCATCTTTTCCTGCTGAGCCTTCTGCATGGCCTGCTGGTTGTCCTGATAGGTCTGCTGAATGCGCTGATAGAGGTCGTTCAACTCCTGGTTGCGACGTGTCTTAATGTTCTCGGGCAGTGTGGCCTGCTCTTTTTCAAAAGCATCGGCCTTCTTCTGAAGTTCGTCCTGCATTGACTTCAGGTCGGCCTCGTACTGCTCGGCTAATTTCTGAATCTCGGTCTGAGCGGCGGTGAACTCAGGCATGCTCTGAATGATTTCCTGAGTGTTAACATGGCCGAACTTGGCCTGAGCTGATGCGGTGAGACCGCAGAGTGCGCAGAGTGCGCAAAGAATAAACTTTTTCATGTGTTTGAATTAATTTTTATTATTGTTTTTTTTCTTTGATGTCTTTGAAATCCTTGGTATCAGGGGACTTTATTGTTAATTTGCATAGCCCAGCTTACGGAGTACCTCGTCGCTGATGTCGATCTTGGGTGAACCGAAAATGATGCCGGCATCGCTGGCACGGTCGAGCACCAACTGATAGCCACGCAGGTCGGCAACGTCCTTGACGGCATTGTACACCTCTTCCTGGATAGGACTCATCAGTGCCGTACGTTTCTTGTAAAGCTCGCCCTCAGGTCCAAAGTACTTGCGCTTCAGATCGCTGGCTTGCTTCTCCTTCTCCATGATGGCATCCTGCTTGGCCTTTTTCTGCTCTTTTGAGAGGAATACGACCTCGTTTTGGTAGTTTTTATACATGGTCTGAGCCTCTGTGGTCAATGCGTCGACTTCGGCCTGCCATTTCTTTGAAACCTGAGTGAGCTGTTCGTTAGCACGCTCGTAGGCAGGAATATTCTTGAAAATATAGTCCATGTCGATGAGCGCGAACTTTTGTGCTTGCATCGACACAGCCGATGCTAACAATGCTATCATTACTAAAATCTTCTTCATAGTTCTTTCTTTTTCGTTATGACGTTATTCAATTATGACGTAATGTCGTTATATTGTTATGACGTTTCTGGGGCTTGAAAGTTTAGAACTCCTGTCCCAATACGAAGTGGAACTGACCTCCGCCGCGCTGCCAACCGCCGTTGTAAACCTTGTCGAAACCATAAGCCCAATCAATACCCATCAGACCAACCATCGGTAGATAGAGACGTACGCCGAAACCGGCAGAACGTTTCATGTCGAAGGGATTGAAGTCACGGGTCTTGGCCCATGCATTACCGCCTTCAAGGAAGCCCAGTCCATAGATGGTGGTGTTGCCCAGCATGAAGGGATAGCGCAACTCGAGGGTGAAACGGTCGTAGGCGTAAGCGTCATAAGCGCTGTAACGGCTACCTGTCCATTCTCCACCCATCACATACGCTGTTGATGAGATGGCACCGTTATCGTAACCACGCAGGCCAATGGTTTCCTCTGCATAACTGGTAGAATAGCCGCTCATGCCGTCACCACCCACATAGAATGTCTCGAAGGGCGATTTCTTGTTCTTGTTGTAAGAGCCCAGCAAACCGAATTCTACGCGTGTCATCAGCACGAAGCATTTCTGACCGCTGCTGAGAGAGGTATAAGTACGGCTCTTGAACTTCCACTTGTGATACTCCACCCACTTGTATTTCTCGGCCTGTTCACTATTCCACTGGTCTTGGTTCTTAGAATAGGTCTCCTGAGTAGCCAAGTTGGCATAGTTCTTGCCATCGAAGGCTGACCAGGGTGGGGTGAGAGATACAGAGAGTGAGAACTCAGAACCGTGACGGGGAAACAGTGGGTTGTCCGTTGAATTACGCGTCAGGGCCAAATTCAAGTTGATGTTGTTACAGTTACCATTAGTGATGAGGAAATACTGCCAGTCCTTTAGCATATAGCGCTGATAAGACAGTGTGGCTGAGAGCTGGAAGTAGTCATCTGGCCAGCGCAGACGCTTACCCCAACCAAGAGATACACCCAAGAGCTTGATGTACTTGTCGTCATCGAGATAGGCGTCATAGTTGTTGAAATAGCCGCTGTTATATGTGCTGCTGCCATAATACATGCTGCTCAGAGAGTTCAAGTAAGCTGAGTTGTAGTAGTTGCTCGATACGTCACTCTGCTTAGAGTAGTAGATACCTACATTGAAGGCGTTAGGACGTTTTCCGCCAAACCAGCCGGTAGAGTAGTTGGCATTATATGAGCGGTAGTAGCGTCCGTTGGTTTGGAAATTTAAACCAATCTGTTCTCCATCGCCGGCAGGCAGAAAACCACGGTGCAGCTTGTTCTTGCCCAGCAGGTTGCGTAGTGAGAAGTTGTTGAACTTGATACCCACACGGCCAATGACACCCGTCTGACCCCAACCCAGTGAGAGTTCCAACTGGTCGTTAGACTTCTGCTCCAGGTTCCAATCGATGTCTACGGTACCGTCTTCGAGGTTGGGTTTTACATCGGGGTTCACCGACTCTGGGTCAAAATAACCCATTGATGCAATTTCACGTGCCGAACGCATCAGGGCGTCCTTAGAGAAAAGGTCGCCGGGTTTGGTGCGCAGTTCGCGGCGTACAACTTCTTCGTAGAGTCGGTCGTTACCAAAGATTCGAACCATGTTAAGGTGAGCCTGCGTGCCCTCCATGATGCGTACCTCTACATCAATAGAGTCATCAACGACGTTGATGTCGGTGGGCTCAACGCTCGAGAAGATATAACCGTTATTATAGTAGTTGTTATGCACGGCATCGTCGTCCTCAATCAGTCGCTTGTTCATGAGCTTCTGGTTGTAGACGTCACCTTTCTTCATATCCAGGATCTTGTCGAGAACATCAGAGTTATAGACGGTGTTGCCTACCCATGTGATGTTGCGAATATAGTATTTCTCGCCTTCGTCGACTTTGACGTAAATGTTGATATGCTTATCGTCGACCGTCCAGATAGAGTCGTCTTCGATAGTGGCATCGCGGAAGCCTAACTCATTATACTTGTCCAGCAAAGCCTGTTTTGCCTCTGCATAGCGCTCCGGGGTGTATTTCTTTGCCTTGAACAGATTGTGGAGTTTGCCTGATTCATGAATTTTGCCGAAGGCGCCTTTTGAGAAGAACTTACCCTTAATCTTCTTGTCACTCAGCTTTTCGTTGCCCTCGAAGATGATACGGCGTACGCGCATCTTTTCTTTCTTGTCAATGTTGACTTCAAGAACTACTTGGTTCTTACCGGTCACATCATCATGCTGAGAGATCTCTATCTCTGCATTCTTATATCCCTTGTCATCAAAGTATTTGCGGGCCAGGATTTTAGCACGGTCGATGATGTTCTTGGTTAAACTCATACCTTTGGTCATGCCCAGTTTTGACTCAAGATCGTTGCGCTCGCTCTTCTTTACACCGTGATACTCAATGCTGGTAATGCGTGGGCGCAGAGCCAAGTGGATACACAGGTAAATCTGTGAATCAACGATAGAATCGGCGGTGATGGATACTTCAGAAAAGAGTCCATGCTTCCAATAGCGTTTTACCGCCTCGGTAATCTCATTGCCAGGAACTTCAATGCGTTGACCTACGTTGAGACCAGACAGATTAATGAGGATGGCGTCCTCGTAGTCGCTGACGCCTTTGACGGTGATACCTCCAATCTCACATTGGCGGGGAGTACCGGCATAGGAGATGTCTGGGTTAACAATCTTATTCTGTGCTGAAACACTGAATGGAAGAAAGGCAAGGAGGTAAAACGGCAAGATGTCTCTTACTATTCCTTTGGCTATTCTTCTCACCTTATTAATAATATAATAATGGGCCACTGTATTATTTCTCTTTAACTAATTTACATTTTTTTGTTTTCCTCTTCTTCCACCTGAGCTTCAGTCTTACCATAACGACGCTGGCGACTCTGGAAACTCTCAATGGCCTTGTGGAGCTCAGCTTCGTCAAAGTCTGGCCAGAAAGTGTCACAGAAATAAAGCTCAGAATAGGCAATTTGCCACAACAGATAGTTGGAGATGCGTACCTCGCCGCCTGTACGGATAAGAAGGTCGGGGTCTGGCATGAAGTTGGTGCAGAGATGCTGGCTGATAAACTCCTCGGTGATATCTTCGGCGCGGATGCCACCAGTCTTGATGTTCTTAAAGATGTTCTCGGGAAGTTCATCCATGTCATGTACCTCACTGACAATCTGCTTCACAGCATTGGTAATCTCCCAACGGCTGGAATAACTCAGGGCAACCACCATTGTCATAGCATCATTCTTAGCCGTGTGTTCCTCTGTCTCGTGCAATTTCTCCTGGACGGCCTTTGGCAGACGCTTGATGTCGCCGATGACACGGAATCGCACATTGTTTTTCATGAAGATCTCGTCTTCGAGTGAGGTGAGTACCAAACCCATTAGGGCTGCAATCTCATCGTCAGGACGATTCCAGTTCTCCGTCGAGAAGGTATAGAGCGTCAGATATTTGACACCCAATCGCGTGCATTCTGAGGTGATGCGTCGAACGGCTTCTACACCAGCCTGATGGCCAAAGGTGCGCTCTTTGCCGCGTTCCATGGCCCAGCGTCCATTACCGTCCATGATGATAGCAATGTGCTGTGGAATGCGGTTCATGTCCAATTTTGCTGTCATATATGTATTCTACTTTTTTTCTTATCAGTCTCTATCGTTATTGCATGTCTTACATTTCTCCATGAACTCGTAGGTCAATGAGATTTGCAGACCTTGGTAGCAATCTGTATTTTTGAATAACTCCGTACTCTTGATGCCGTATGGGTCACTTACTCCGTCCAAGCGGTCGCTGCCAGAGAAGTGCATCATCCATTCCAGGGTGAGGTTCAGTCGGCTTTGTAGTTTGTACTTTACGCCGAAGCCGATGGGTACCTGAAAGGCTGTTGCTGACTCGTCGCCTTTTGCGAAAGCCAGACCTGCGCCGAGTGCGATGAATGGTGTGAGTGGCTTGGCACCATAGTATTCCCTACCTGTTCCGAAGGGCCAGAAGTTGTACTCGAATTTGATGCTGAGGTCAGTCAGCTTGGTTGAGAACGAAACATCTTTTTCTGCATAGTCGGGATAGTAGGTGTTGACGTTCTTCGAGTTGCCTTTCAATTGGCCGTAATTCAGCATGGCACTCCATGCCATTCGTGGGTTGGTCTTATATTTGACCACGAGACCGACCATTGGTTGAATGTCTTTTGTCAGGTTGCCGTTGAAGTCACCAAGGTAGTTGGTCAAGCCTACACCAGCACCGACCTCCATCTTATATTCTGGCTCATCTTGAGCTGCTGCTGTGGTGGACAGCAGTGAACATTGCAGAATCAAGAGGATTGCCAGCGCAATGGTCTTCATGATGCCGATGTGATGATTCTTTTTCACTTCTTCCAGATTTGGCCAGCATTGGTTACCAGCCACAGGTTACCTTGTGTGTCAGCTGTCATGACATATTCTGTGCCTTGTGCATCGCTGGGCAGTGCGTAAGAGGAAACAATCTTCCAGGTGATGCCTTGGTCGCGCGAGACATAGATAGTCAGGCCGCTTCCCGTAGCATAAATGTCGCCACCGACATAGGCCATGGAAAGATTGCTCTGCGCCGGCATGGTGAATCGGTTGTTGTCTTCAATGGGCATATAAACCCATTGGCCCTCTTTGCCCTTTTGGCAAATCTTACGCCAGAAACACATACTACCCTCCTGGTTGATACCTCCCATGAGAACGCAGTCGGCAGAGTCGATGGGGGCGTAGGCCCAGGTCGTGGTTGCGATATCGTTGACAGGCAGAAGTGATGCACTCTCGTCGAGGTTTTCGTCCGCCCAAGTCTTTCCGTTGTCTTGTGAGCATTTTAGCATACCGTTGGTGTCAAGGGCATAGAGCTCGTTGGTACTGGCACCAATCAGTTGCTTAATTGAAGCTGTGGCAACTGTCTCCCAACTGCTGAGGTCGGTTGATTTCTCAATGCTGTTGCCATTCGCTCTATAGGCAGTGTTGCCTTTCATCACGATACCTTTGTCTACCAACTTCACACTGTCGCCATAAGCTACCAGACTCTTCTGAGTCCAATCAACCAAGAGCGGATTGGTGGAGGTCTTCTTCCATAGTGATTCTGTGCCCTTAGTGGTGCTGATCTTCAGCGTTACGGTATAGTCGCGTTGGTTGGTGCCGTCTGTAGAGTATACACGTAGGACTCGTGGCTGACTGAAGTCAATAGAGTCGGTTGAGGCAATCAGAAAGCAGCTGTCACTCACGAGAGACTTAAGAAGGGCAATGCTGTTGCTCTTTGTCGAGATGCTACTGATGAGTACGTGTTTTAAGTCGGTACCAAGTGGGAACTCCTGTGTATTGTAGATGATGTTGTTCGTCTGGCTCACCGTCATAGGATAGTTGTCGCCGCTCAAGACGGTTTTGATGATGGTGTCGTTTCCAGTGTTTGCCGACTTGGTATTCGTATAGCAATTGAGTTTTCCTAAGGCAAAGCCTGTGATAGCAGCTTCATTAGAGTACGCAATAGTCTCAGAATCTTCGTTGTTCAGACATGATGTCATGGCTGACGAAACAATGAGAAATGCGCATAGCGTCTGATAAAATCTTTTCATTTATTCTTGTTTAAACAAATTCTGCTGCAAATTTACGCACAAAAAAGCAAAAAGCGGCCAAAATGACCGCTTAATTAAATAAAATATATCTTTTAGGCTCGTTTTTAAGTTGTTTTTAGTTTTTTACGCACCATTTCTAGTGAAAAGATACATCTTTTTGTTAGAATTTGTCTGTTTTAACGATTCTGACATCATCTGTGTCGGTGGTACGGCCCAACAGGAACTTGTCAATGAAGGCTTGGACCTCGGGCATCTGGCTCTCGGGTAACTGACAGTGACCATGGCCGTCAACGATGCTCCAACCCATACGATCGGCTACGCCGAACTGTTCCCAGACTTTTCTAGCAGCCTGTGCTGATGGTAGCATCGCTTTGTCAGCCAGCCACTTATAGTCTGGGTTGCCAAGGAGTAAAAGGGCACGAGGAAATACGAGAGTGCAAAGTTCGTGCTGGTCGTAGGGCAGACGATAGACGGAATCGCCGGCGAAGTTGGTACGCTGACTTTCCTTGAACCAGTGGTAGTCGGTGTGATCGAGGTCTTCTACTCCTTCCAAAGTGTGAGAAACACGCCATGCGGCAGCGCCACCACCCCCAGGTTCTTGGGCGATGGTTAGGGCCACACGTTCGTCGAAGGCTCCGCAATAAAGGGCCATCTTGCCAGCATACGAGCAGCCTGTCACGCCAATGTGCTTGGTGTTAATCTTCGTCACCTCAGGGCCTAACTGCTGTAGACCGTCGATGATACGGCTCAGTCCCCATGCCCACTCACTATAGGCTCCATTGTCCTTAAGGTCGGGGTAGAGTCGGTCGAAATTGTGCTCGCCACGCTCGTGGTGTCGACCGAACTGTCCGTAGTCGTTGACTTGCTTCTCATGGAATACCATCGTTGCAATGGGACGGTCGTTGAACAACTGACGGGGCAGTGAGATGCCACTGGTGCCAATCATGACGGCATAGGGCGCCTGACCGGTCTTGGGATAGCGAATCTCTGAGCGCAAGGTCAGCGTCTGGCCATTGACTGTGACGTCAACAATCAGTGTGTCGCCATCCATGTGTGCCTTTACCTGTTCAGGTTTGACGGCGGGTTTTTCTCCAATGCCGTAGTGCTGAATTTGAGCAGCAATCTCCGCGCGGCGTTTGCCCCAGTCTTTGTACTTCTTTACACCTTGCAGCGGATTGGGAAGCTCTTTGATGATGGGTAAATCCTCTACGGCAGGCAACTTAGGCTTTGCATAGTTGGCAAAGGTGTTCTCTGCGTTCATAACCAGGGGCACTTTGTTGCCCGTTTGAGCCATTGCCGAGATAGGGGCCACGGCTAGAAGTAACTTGATTAAAGTCTTCATGATGATTTTTAGTTATTGAATGAATGTTATTTGATGAATACTTTCTTTCCGTCTTTAATGTATAGACCGCTACGCAGTTGTTTCTCCATCATCCTACGACCTTGAAGATCGTATGTCTCGTTTCTCTGAATCCTGTCGGAACTGATGGTTTGAATGCCCGTGGGGTCTTCGTTAGTCAGATAGATGTCCTCTAACTTGATGGTGAGAGCTGTTGTTGAGTACAGACTCACGATGCAAATATGGGATGGGTCGTATGTCTTGTTTGAACGAACCATTTCGTGGAGGTTTATCACCACTATGGAATCTGTGGCTATGGCCTTGTTGTAGTATGTGCTTGAGGTGGGCTTGTTTTGGTCGTAGACTCTGATGTTGCAACCATTTTTCTCAGGCTTTTGTACTTTGACTACCAGATAATTGTAGTTCGACATATCTGCACCAGCCTCATAGCACCATCCAATGTGCGTGCCTGATTTCATGGTGAAGGTACTGTCGGCCTCGTTGAATGTGGGTTCTCCCTTGAATACAGTGAGACTTTCATTCTTGATGGGGAAGAACTTGACATCAAGCATGGTAGTTACTTTTTTCTCATTTCGCAGGAAGTCAGTATATGATATTTCGACTGTGCCTGTTCCTTGGAAGTTGGATGCCAATGCACCATTTTCTATAAGGAAATCATTGCTGCTGATAGTCAAGAACTTCGATGTCGACACATCTTCTTGATGGTTGTCTTTGAAGGTTACTGAGACGGGGATGCGCTGCCCAGGCATGGCAGACATACTGGCAGGAACGTTGAGGCTCTTGGTCGTATAGAAATTCTTATAGGTATAGGTCAGCGTGTAGGCAGTATCGCAGATTAAATCCTTTCCCATCAGTTCCAGAGCACAGGCAGCATAGCGTCTGCCAAGAATGCGGTAGCCCAGTGCATTGAAATGCCAGGGGTCGTTTCCGTTTCCGGGTAATCCCTCTGAACTGATGACGTGCGATGTTGGTACCACGCTGGGCATGCGATCTACCTGTACGTTGTGGCCGTAGCAGGCGCCACCGTTCTCTTGGCGTAGGGTCTCGCCTACAAAGAGGGGGACTGTGTCGGCGGCTAGCCCCAAGTCGTTCAACATGTCGTTATAAATCTTCTTGACCATGTTTGGCCAGTTGGGGTCGCCATTGTTTGAGCATCCTTGGTGAAGCAGGATGCCTTTGATAACACCTACTTCCTGAGCTTTCTTGGCCATTTCAATTAAGCGTCCGTAAGGATTGCCGCCGTAGTTGTTCTTTGCGATCTGTGCCCACCATTCGTTGGGATTCTGTGCCAGTTTCTGCTCATATTTATCTTTGTCAAACATCTCTATAGGACTTCCACCCATAGCTACGGGCACCACGCCGATCTTGACGTTGGCAGGCAGGGCTGCAACCATCGTTCGACCGAAATAGTCGGTGGGGCCAAGTCCGCCCACAGGGTTTACCAAAGGAGGTTTTGCGTCATACCAATTGCCTTTGGTGCGTGCAGGACTTGAATTACTATTGTCGCAGGTGGCTAATAGCCTAAAGCGCTTATCAACAGCTTTGTCCATGGTTTCTGCTGCTGCATTGCCTTCCATGTTCGACTGTCCGAAGCACAGATAGATATAAAAATTTGGGTCAACTTCAGCCTTGGTGACTTGCGGGAAAATAAGGGCAGAGAGCCCCAAAAAGAGTGTGAGTAATGTCTTTCTCATGCTGTAATATTTAAGTTTAAATGTTTTCTTGTTATGACTGTGCAAAGATACGAAGAATTTGTGAACTGCCATTCTTTTTATGTTTCACTTGCTATGTCAAATGTTTCATTTGTGCTATTCACTTCAAAATGATGTATAACGATTTTGTACACAGTGACTACTAATAATAATGTAGAAGATTTGTTGACAAGCGTGGAATGTATATAAAAAAAGAGTGCGGTATGAATCACTCACCCCGCACTCCTTTCAACGGATGTTGGTATTCATCAGAGTGATAACACTCAGGATGGTGAAAATAACCACGGATGCCAACACACACGTTGTCTGTAAATCTAATAACATAATCTTTACCTTAAATCTATTAACTACTAACCTAATGAATAACGTGTCTAGTCTCACGACTACGATGCAAAGGTAATATTTCTTTAAATACTAAAAGTGTTATCTTTACATTGTTTTCATAAACTGTTGGTTTTCTTGATTTATATCAAGTACAATAGGGTCATTTCGTGTATAAAGGGCAATATTTTATTGTTTTTCTTTATAGATGACCTTATTGGCGCCACTGGTAATCTTTAGGGCTTCAGGGTGCTCCTTGATGAAAGAATCGATGTGGCGTACGCGCTTCTCCTCGAGCACCTCGTCCATAGCAATCAAGATGCCAGTCTCCTCTACATCGCCAAAACCATAATTGATGGCAGTCCCGAAGAGTTTCATGGTGGGTGACAGGCTCATATAGGCATTGACCAGTGGTGGGATGTTGTAGCCCAGCGAGCGAATCTTCTGGTTCAGAATGCGATAGTCTTCCTTGAAGTTGTTCTCTGTAAACATGGCTGCCAGCTCCTTTTCGTCTGTCTCGATTTTAAGAGGATGCATCGGGAGAACTAACTCGTCTTTGTCTGAGAAGTGCTTTTTAAGAAAATAGAGAATCATATCGCGTCCCTCGCGGATGTAGCTGGGGTACATGGTCATCTTGCCAAAGAAATACTTGACGTTAGGCATGATGACGGTCAGTGCGCCCAGTCCGTCCCATAGGTTGTCAAGTGCAAACAGGCTCTTGGCGCCCATCTTGGAACTTTGGTAAGGAAGACTAACGAACGATCGGCCTAGTTCGATGGTGTAGGGCATGTAGTCCTTGATGAATCTCTCTGAGAAGTGGAACATGTGGCTAGTGGCCAAAATGGGTTGGCCATTCTTGTCCATCTCCCATTTTGTTCCTTCCAGGTAGCGGTAACCGCCAATAATCTCTTCGGCCTCAGGGTTCCATACGATGAGTTGCTTATAGCAATTCTCGCAGGTATCAAACTCGTCGATATCTACCTCTTTGCCTGTGCCACCGCCGGCTTCGCGGAAAGCTGTTTCGCGTAGTCGCCCTATCTCGCGCATAACGTTTGGTGCGTTATGTGCTGTGACGATATAGATCTTGTTGTTGCTCTTGTTGGTCATGCGCAACTGAAGGTCGGGCGTCAGTTCCTTTTTCAGGAGTTCTACGGGAACTGGATCGATGATTGGCTGTTCCATGTTTTATGAATTCTGTTTGTTTTTAGTCTTTTTTATGCTAGTTTATAAACTTCGTCTTTTACGAATCTGGCCCATTCGGTTGGTGTTTTTTCTTTATTGAATGTCTGCCAGGGGATGGGCTTGCCTATGGTGATAGTGAATGTTTTGCCTGTGTTCTTGAACATCTCGTCAGAAAGGAAGAGCATGGCAATATTGATTTTCTTAACGTAACGGTCGCTGATGTTCGACAGACGATAGAAAAAGTTGCTGTTGCGTCCTTCGAAATAGATAGGCACTACATCGCGTTGTGTCTCAATACTTTTGGTGATAAATGTTTTCTTCCATTCGAGGTCGCGAATGACGCCGTTCTTTCTTCGTGAGCAGAGACCTGCAGGGAACATAAGGATGTGAGTGTTTCCGTGAAATCCCGCCTCTACCATGGCAGGAAAGTCACGTCCGTTTTTACCGGTCTTGTTGATGGGTATGCATAATGGTGCCAAACCGGGTAGGTTCATCAACAAATCGTTGACCAGATAGCGAAAGTTGTCGTTGTAGTGTTCTCCGATAACAGAACCTATGGCGATACCGTCGATGCCGCCAAGAGGGTGGTTGCTCACAAAGGTGTAGCGACGCGTGTCATCCTTAGCTGGCAGGTTCTCAATTCCTTTAACTATGATGCGCACATGAAGATAGTCTATTGTGGCTTTGAGCCAAGGCGTGCCCTTGAGGTCACGGGCCTGCCATAGGTGCTCGTTGACTTGGTCCTCGTGGACAATATGCTTCAGCCAACAAACTAATGGTTTTGGTACCCAGCGGGCCTTCTTTCCTAGTTTGCTCTTCAGGATGTTGTCTATATCAATAACCTTCTCCATCTTGTTATTTGTTCGAGTGAAATTACCGCTCTTTTGTGAATTGAACTGCAAAATTACAGAAAAACTTTCTTTTTTCTATTCTTTTTTAGATTTTAATGCACATTTTTACACATATTTAGTTCTTTGGGTGACAATTTGTACTTGATGACTCTTGAAAAACGATTGCACAAAACGAATTAAATGTGTATTGTTGAAGAGCGAAAATGTATGGAAAATAAAAAATATTCGATTTTAATAAAAAAAAGTGGGGAATTGTGGGGGATTGTGGTGGAAAATGCGTATCTTTGCACCGTAGTCTCATTATAATATTGTTCGTATGCGATTTTTAGGTAATATAGAAGCCAAGACTGATGCCAAAGGCCGCGTCTTTCTGCCTGCCGCTTTTCGAAAAGTGTTGCAGGTGGCAGGCGAAGAGGTGTTGGTGATGCGCAAGGATGTGCATCAGAAGTGTCTTGTGCTTTATCCTGAAAGTACTTGGAATCGCCGATTGGATGCTCTCATTGAGAAAGTGAATGAGTGGGACGACGTGGGACAGCAGGTGTTGCGTCAGTATGTGTCGGAGGCAGAGGTGCTTTCGCTAGATGGAAATGGCCGATTCTTGATTCCCAAACGCTACCTGCAGATGGCAGACATCTTGCAGGGCGTGAGGTTTATTGGCATTAATGATGCTATTGAAATATGGGCTGTGGAGAAGACGCAGCAACCTTTCTTGTCGCAAGAAGAATTTGCAGAGAAGCTTAAGTCTATTATGACAGTAACCCAATGACGAATGATTAAGACTGCTGAGACATATCACGTTTCTGTTCTTTTGAAGGAAAGCGTTGACGGGCTGGATATCCAGCCCGACGGCATTTATGTGGACGTTACCTTTGGTGGCGGCGGTCACTCCCGCGAAATACTGAGTCGTTTGGGGACAAATGGCCGTTTGTTTGGCTTTGATCAAGACGCTGATGCGGAGTCGAATATCATGAACGATGATCGCTTTACGTTTGTGAGAAGCAATTTCCGCTATCTGAAGAATTGGATGCGCTTTCATGAGGTGGAGAAGATTGACGGACTGTTGGCCGACTTAGGTGTGTCGTCGCATCATTTTGATGATGAGACACGTGGCTTTTCTTTCCGTTTCGATGCGCCTCTTGATATGCGAATGAATAAGCGGGCTGGAATGACGGCAGCCGATGTGCTGAACAATTATACAGAAGAACAACTGGCGGATATCTTCTATCTCTATGGAGAATTGAAGAATGCCAGGAAGATAGCTTCCGTTGTGGTGAAAGCTCGCCAAGATTCTCCCATTGAAACTACGGGACAGTTGCTTCAGTTGACAGAAAAGATCTTTGCCCGAGAGCGTGAGAAGAAAGAGGTGACTAAGTTGTTCCAGGCTCTGCGCATAGAAGTGAATCATGAGATGGATGCCTTGCGAGAGATGCTGAATAGTGCTTGTCAGCTGTTGCGGCCAGGTGGTCGCTTGAGTGTCATCACCTATCACTCGCTTGAGGACCGCATAGTTAAAAATGTGATGCGAGCAGGTAATGCAGAGGGTAAGGTGGAGCAGGACTTTTTCGGAAGAGCGAAGTCTCCACTACACCTTATTAATAATAGAGTGATTGTTCCCACGGACGATGAACTGCAGCGTAACCCAAGAAGTAGGAGTGCCAAACTGAGAATTGCAGAAAAGAATAACGATGAATAAGGACGAGAATAATGAGCCTCAGATGACCATCGAAATGGATGGCGAACTGATTGATGCACAGACTTCTGAAAAGCCGGAGGAAGATTCTTCTTCGGCCTTGAGGCTGATGCGTGAGTCAGCCAGCGAGGACGATGTGGCGCCGGTAGGTACGCTCACCCTCAAGCAAATTGTGGGTGGTGATTATCTGTTTACGTTGGTTCGTCACCATATCTGGCTTATAATGCTTATTGTGCTCATTACCACCGTCTATGTCGGTGTGCGCTATCAATGTGAACAGGATGTCCTAGAGATAGACCAACTGGAGAAGGATTTGATCAACGCCAAGTATAAGGCGATGTCCAGTTCGAGCAATCTGACGGAGTTGTGCCGTCAGAGTAATGTGCTGAAAGTGCTGCATGAGAATGCCGACACATTGCTGAAATTCAGTGATCAGCCGCCGTATATTATTGAAGTTCCTGAGGAATAAGAAGAAAAGAAGTCGAAATGAGTAAGTTTAACAGCGAAAAAGTTCTGCCCCGCTATCTGTTCCTGGCTGTGGTGCTGACCATTATTGGTGTGGCTGTGATAGCCAAGGCCACTATCACCATGACCGTCAAGAAGGGTTATTGGGAGACTGTGGCTAGTAAGATGACTAGCGACAGTGATAGCGTGCGACCTAATCGCGGTAATATATTGAGCAGTGATGGTCAGCTGCTGGCAAGCAGTATTCCAGAGTACAAGATATTCATGGATTACCAGGCTGGTAGCAAGGAGGATACAGCATGGACCCATAAACGAGACAGTATCTGGTATGCCGACTTGGATAGTCTATGCAATGGCTTGAGTAAGATTTTCCCAGACTGGACGCCAGAACAGTTTAAGAAGCGTCTGGAAGAAGGAAAGAGAAAAATAATGAGAAACGGCTCTGTGGGTGCTCGCCACTGGGCTGTTTGGCCGAAACGAATCAGTTATAATACCTTCTGCGAGGTGCAGGAACTGCCTTTCTTCAATATGCCTGCTAATAAAGGCGGCTTCCATGCAGAGAAGTTTGAGGCTCGTCGTCGTCCTTTCGGTTCATTGGCCGAGCGTACGATAGGTGATATCCGCAGTTTCGAGGGTGGAAAAGACACGGCCCGTTTTGGCATCGAGTTGTCCTATGACTCCATTCTGCGTGGAAAGTATGGCATCGAGCACAAAGAGAAGGTGCTCAACAAAAAGGTGTCGTTTACGGTAAAGCCTCCTGTCGATGGTGCAGATGTGGTGACCACTATTGATGTTGGTATGCAAGACCTGGCCGAGCAGGCTGTCATTGAGGGCTTGAAGAAATGGAACGCCTCGATGGGTGTTGCCATCTTGATGGAGGTGAAGACCGGTGATGTGAAAGCTATTGTCAATATGCGTCGTGGCGAAGACGGTGAATATCATGAGCGTTTCAACGATGCCATCAGTTATCGTTGTGAGCCAGGTTCCGTTTTCAAGGTAGCTTCATTTCTGGTGGCTCTTGATGATGGTGTGGTTGACACGAGTTACGTCATCAATACCGGTTGTGGTGTGATGAAAATGCATGGCGCCAACATGAAAGATCACAACTGGCATCATGGTGGGTATGGTCCAATCAATGTGGCCCGTGCTCTGGAGGTGAGTAGTAATATTGGCGTGAGCTATGTGATAGATAAGTATTATGGTCACAATCCAAGAAAATATGTGGAGGGTCTTTATCGTGTAGGTATTGGTCAGGACCTGAAGCTTCCTATTGTGGGATACTTGCCTCCTAATATCCGCATGCCGGATACAAAGACCACCAACAGGTCGCTTTATTGGAGTAAGACCACGTTGCCTTGGATGTCTATCGGTTATGAGACGCAGATTGCACCTATCAATACGGTGACATTCTATAATGCTATAGCCAATAATGGTCGTATGATGCGCCCCCGCTTCGTGAAGCGGTTTATGAAGGACGGTCAGGTGGTCTTGGAAACTCAACCGGAGGTAATCAAAGAGCAGATTGCCAAGCCGCAGACCATTAAGACCATGCAGACGGTATTGCGCCATGTGGTAAGTCAGGGCCTGGGTAAGAAAGCAGGCTCACATTCGTTCCAAGTGTCAGGCAAGACAGGAACGGCACAAGTGGCAAAGGCTGGCGGTTATAAGTCAGGCACAGTGGAATACTGGCTGTCTTTCTGTGGCTACTTCCCCTCCGACGACCCCAGATACACCTGTATTGTCTGCATCAAGAAAATGGGACTTCCCGCTTCTGGTGGTTTGATGTCAGGTGGTATCTTCCATAATATCTCTGAGGGCGTGATGGCCAAGAAACTGAAACTCCGTGTGGAGGATGCCCGTGACTCGCTGTCTGTGCTTGTTCCTGATGTGAAGGCCGGTAATGCTGAGGCTGCCACCTATGTGCTGGGTAAGTTGGGCATCAATGCCAGCAAGATGTCCCTGTCTGACCGTAAGACCGAGGCTCATAAGATGCCTGATGTGAAAGGCATGGGTGCACGCGATGCCGTGTATCAGTTAGAGCGCATGGGAGTGAAGGTGAAATTGCATGGCACAGGATGGGTGAAACGTCAGGATATAGCCCCAGGCACCATCTTAAAGCCGGGAATGCTCTGTACATTGGAATTGAATTAAAAAATAAGATAATAGATATGAAACTGGAAGAACTTCTCAAGAAGATTTCTGTAAAGACCATCGAAGGTCCTGCCGATGTTGACATTGCTGGTGTGGATATTGATTCACGCAAGGTGGGACCAGAACATCTGTTTGTGGCTATTAAAGGCACACAGACGGATGGACATCAATATATTGCAAAAGCCATAGAACTGGGAGCTGTCGCCATTCTTTGTGAGGATATGCCTGCAGAGCGTCAGGCAGGTGTGACCTATGTTCAAGTGACCTCGACAGAGTCCGCCATCGGCCCAGTGGCGACCACCTTTTATGGAGACCCCACCTCGAAGCTCATCTTGGTAGGCGTGACGGGTACCAATGGTAAGACCACAATTGCCACCTTATTATATAATATGTTCCGTCGCTTGGGCTTCAAGTGTGGCCTTCTCTCCACGGTTTGTAATTATATTGAGGATGAGGCTGTGCCAGCCAGTCACACCACACCAGACCCCATTGAGCTGAACCAGTTGCTCAGTCGAATGGTTGAAGCTGGCTGTCAGTATGCCTTTATGGAGTGCTCCAGTCATGCCATTGCCCAGCAGCGCATTGGCGGATTGAAGTTCGCTGGTGGCATCTTTACGAATCTGACCCGTGATCATCTGGATTACCACAAGACCGTGGAGAACTATCGTAATGCCAAGAAGGCATTCTTCGATATGCTACCCAAGGGTGCCTTTGCCGTTACCAATGCTGATGACAAGAACGGCATGTTTATGGTTCAGAATACCAAGGCAACCGTGAAAACCTATAGCATTCGTTCTATGGCTGACTTTAAGGCCCGCATTGTAGAATGTCATTTCGAAGGCATGTATTTGGAAGTTGACGGTCATGAGGTGGGCGTCCAGTTTATTGGTAAGTTTAATGTCAGCAACCTGTTGGCCGTCTATGGTGCAGCCGTGATGCTGGGTCAGAAGCCAGAGGATATTCTTTTGGTACTTAGCACTTTGAAGAGCGTGGCAGGTCGTTTGGAACCCATCCATTCTCCTGAGGGCTATACGGCAGTGGTTGACTATGCTCACACGCCCGATGCTCTGGAGAATGTGCTGAATGCTATTCACGAAGTGCTCGATGGAAAGGATGGCCATATCATCACCGTTTGTGGTGCAGGTGGCAACCGCGACAAGGGCAAGCGTCCGCTGATGGCCCAGGAGGCTGTGAAGCAGAGTGACCGTGTGATTATCACTAGCGATAACCCCCGTTTTGAGGAGCCTCAGGATATCATTAACGATATGCTGGCAGGTCTTGACCAAAAGCAGATGAAGAAGGTGGTGAGTATTGTTGACCGTAAGGAGGCAATCCGTACAGCCTGTATGATGGCTCAGAAGGGCGACGTGATTCTCATTGCCGGTAAGGGCCATGAGGACTATCAGGAGATTAAGGGCGTAAAGCATCATTTCGATGACCGTGAGGTGGTGCGCGAGATCTTTGGTGTTTAATGACGAAGTTGTCATAACGACATAACGTCCATCATAATAACGTCATAACGAAATAACGAAAATATGCTGTATTATCTGTTTCGATTCCTTGAACAATATAATATCCCGGGCTCGCACCTGTGGAGTTATATCTCTTTCCGTGCATTGCTGGCGTTGATTATCTCGTTGGTTATCTCGGCATGGTTTGGTGAGTTCTTTATCAAGTGGATGAAGCGTCGCAAGATTTTTGAGACGGAGCGAGACCCTGCCATTGATCCCTTTGGTGTTGAGAAGAAAGGCGTGCCCACCATGGGTGGTATCATCATCATCGTCAGCATCCTGTTGCCGGTGTTGTTGCTTGGCCGTATTCGCAATACCTATCTTATCCTGATGGTCATCACCACGCTGTGGTTGGGCTTCCTGGGTTTCATGGACGACTACATCAAGATCTTCCGTCGTAATAAGGAGGGACTGAAGGGCAAATACAAGATTGTGGGTCAGGTTTCCATTGGCTTCATCGTTGGCATTGTGCTCTATCTGAGTCCCGATGTGGTAATACGCGAGAATATCAGTGTGCCCCAGCAGGATGCTCATAAGACGGAAATCGTGAAACATGAGAGCGAAGCCCATAAATCACTCAAGACCACGATTCCATTTACCAAGCATCATAATCTGAGCTATTCGGAGTTGATGTCGTTTGTGGGTAAGCATAAGGTGGCTGCCGGTTGGATACTCTTTGTCATCATGACTATCTTTGTGGTGACGGCTGTGTCAAATGGCGCCAACCTCAATGACGGTATGGACGGTATGTGTGCTGGCAACTCGGCCATCATCGGTGTGGTTCTGGGCATCTTTGCCTATGTGTCGTCGCACATTGGCTATGCCTCCTATTTCGACATCATGTATATTCCCCACTCCGAGGAGTTGGTGGTCTTCCTGAGTGCTTTCGTGGGTGCTATGATTGGTTTCCTGTGGTATAATGCCTTCCCCGCCCAGATTTTCATGGGCGATACGGGTTCGTTGACCATTGGTGGTGTCATTGGCGTCTGCGCCGTGATTATTCACAAGGAGTTGTTGCTCCCCATCCTGTGTGGCATCTTCTTTGTCGAGAGCCTGAGTGTCATCATCCAGACACAGTGGTTTAAGTTCATGAAGCGCAAGGGACAGCGTGTGCGTGTGTTCCGTGCAACCCCCATACACGATAACTTTAGAAAACTAGACTCACAGCTCGACAAGACGTCGCGCTATATTCTGACGGGTTGGCCTCATCGTCCTTTCCACGAGTCGAAGATTACCATCCGATTCTGGATTGTGACCATTATTCTGGCAGCCCTAACCATCATTACGTTGAAAATCAGATAAGAAGAAATGAAGAGAATTGTTATTTTAGGAGCAGGAGAGAGTGGTGCCGGAGCAGCTGTTCTGGCCAAGAAAGAAGGGTTTGACGTGTTTGTCTCAGACATGTCGAAGATTGCCCCACGCTACAAGCAGATGCTTGACGACCGTCAAATCCAGTGGGAAGAAGGTCAGCACACCGAGTCGCTGATACTGAATGCCGACGAGATTATCAAGTCGCCAGGTATCCCCGAGACGGCTCCTATGGTAGTAAAGGCCAAGGATAAGGGCATCAATATCATCAGTGAGATTGAGTTTGCTGGTCGTTATACCAACTCAAAGATGATTTGTATCACAGGTTCAAACGGAAAGACCACCACAACCTCTTTGATCTATCATATCTTCAAGAAGGCTGGCTATGATGTGGGTTTGGCAGGCAATATTGGTAACTCTCTGGCTTTGCAAGTGGCAGAGGAGCCCCATCAGTACTACGTCATAGAGTTGTCATCATTCCAGCTCGATAATATGTATGACTTCCATGCCAACATCGCTATCCTGCTGAATATCACCCCCGACCATCTGGATCGCTATGGTTTCGAGATGCAGAACTATGTGGATGCCAAGATGCGTATCATCCGCAACCAGACGCCCCAGGATGCCTTCATCTATTGGAACGACGACCCCATCATTCAGCGCGAGTTGAAGAAGTATGACATACAGGCCATCCAGTATCCGTTCTCAGAACTCCGTGAGAAGGGTTCTATCGGTTATATCTCTGAAGGTGAGTACACCATCGAGGAGCCCGAGCCATTCAATATGGAGCAGGAGCAGCTCAGTCTGACAGGTCGCCACAATATCTATAACTCACTGGCCGCAGGTATCGCTGGTGATATCGCTGGTATCAAGAAAGACGTCATCCGCCAGAGTCTGAGCGACTTCCCTGGTGTGGAGCATCGTTTGGAGAAAGTGGCTACCGTTCGTGGCGTACAGTACGTTAACGACTCAAAGGCCACTAATGTAGATGCTTGCTGGTATGCTCTTGATTCGATGAAGACCAAGGTGATTCTTATCGTTGGTGGTAAGGACAAGGGTAATGATTATGCTCCCATCAAACCACTGATTAAGGAGAAATGCTCGGCCATCGTCTATCTGGGAGCCGATAACCAGAAGTTGCACGACAACTTCGATGAACTGGGTATTCCCGTTCGTGACACCCACTCCATGAAGGACTGTGTGGCAGCCTGCTATGAGTTGGCAAAGCCCGGCGAGACTGTGCTGTTGTCACCTTGCTGTGCTTCGTTCGACCTCTTCAAGAATATGGAGGACCGTGGTGAGCAGTTCAAAGAACTGGTGAGAAACCTCTAGAACTAGATATACGAGCAATACTGGTTCTACAAGAAAAATAGAATAAGGAATGGAAAAGAAAATTGGCAATCTTTTCAAGGGCGACAAGGGCATATGGACGGTGTTCCTCTTCCTGTGTCTCATCAGCATCGTCGAGGTCTTTTCGGCTTCGAGTACGCTGACCTATAAGACACACAACTACCTGAGTCCGCTGATTTATCACCTCGGCATGATTCTGGTCGGTGTGGTTGTGGCAATTGTTACGCTCAACATCCCCTGTCGCTATTTCAAGTTGATAACGCCTCTGATGTTGCTCATCACCTACGCCACATTGTTGTGGGTACTCGTCTGGGGTGAGAGCATCAATGGTGCTAACCGTGTCATCCAATTGCCAGGTTTCACGTTCCAACCCTCAGAGATTGCTAAAGGCACGATGGTGCTGACTGCAGCTCAGATACTCAGTGCCATGCAGCGCGATGACGACAGTGGTGCCGACCCTGTGGCCATGAAATATGTGCTGTTCCTGGTTGTGCCAGCCACGTTGCTCATTGGTCTTGAGAACCTGTCTACGGCTGTGCTCCTGTTTGGCGTTATCTTCACGATGATGTTCCTGGCTCGTGTGCCTCTTAAGCAGATGGGTAAGCTCACGGGCGTCCTGGTCTTGTTGGCAGGTATGTTCCTGGGTCTTGTTTTCTGGATGGCAAAACTCGACAAGGAAGGTCAGGAGTTGGAGTTGGCAGAGCAAAATGGACAGACCGAACAGGTGGTGAAGGTTGATAAGAAAGATAAGTCGGCCTGGGACAAATTGACCCACCGTTTCTGGACTTGGAAGAACCGTATTGCTGGCAAGGAAGACAAGAATGTGCCGGCCGAGGAGTATAAGGTGACCGATAAGAACTTCCAGGTGACTCATGCAAATCTGGCCATTGCCACCAGTGGAATCATCGGCAAGGGACCAGGCAACTCTGTCGAGCGTGACTATCTGCCACAGGCCTTCTCCGACTTTATCTATGCCATCATTATCGAGGAGATGGGACTTTTTGGTGCTGTGGCTGTGGTCTTCCTTTATGTCATCTTGCTATTCCGTACGGCCCGTATTGCCGGCAGGTGTGAAAACAATTTCCCAGCCTTCTTGGCTATGGGTCTCACGCTATTGCTGGTATATCAAGCTATTATTAATATGTGTGTGGCTGTCGATTTCGGCATTGTCACGGGCCAGCCCTTGCCTCTGGTTTCAAAGGGTGGTACCTCTACCATTGTTAACTGTGCCTATATCGGTGTGATACTGAGTGTCAGCCGTAGTGCAAAACGCAAAGAGAAAACAGAATAAAAACACTATGAAAGCATGAAAGAGTTGAGAGTTATAATCAGTGGAGGCGGAACCGGAGGCCATATCTTCCCCGCCGTATCGATAGCAAACGCCATTCGTGAGTTGCGTCCCGATGCCAAGATATTGTTTGTTGGTGCTTTGGGTCGTATGGAGATGCAGCGTGTGCCACAGGCCGGTTACGAGATCAAGGGTTTGCCCATCCGTGGCTTCTTCCGTCCGTTATGGAAGCCTGCTAATATTGGTGTGGCTCTCGATTATCTGAAGAGCAAACGCATGGCCAAGCAGATTCTGCGAGAGTTCCAGCCCCAAGTGGCTGTGGGCGTTGGTGGTTATGCCAGTAGTGCCGCTTTGGGCGCTGCCAATAGCCTGGGTATCCCCACGCTCCTTCAGGAGCAGAACAGTTATGCCGGTTTGGCCAATAAGAATCTGGCTGCCAAGGCTAGTAAGATATGTGTGGCCTACGAGGGGATGGAGCGTTTCTTCCCAGCCGATAAGATTATGTTGACAGGCAACCCCGTTCGTCAGCAGTTACTTGATACCAAGGTTACGCGTGAGGAGGCCCTGAAGACCTTCAACCTCGATCCCGACAAGAAGACCGTCCTTTTGGTAGGCGGAAGTCTGGGTGCGCGTACCATCAACGAGAGCGTGTTGAACCATCTGGACGAGATTCGCGAGTCTGGTCTGCAGTTCATCTGGCAGACAGGCAAATACTATAGCGCCCAGATTGCCGAGACCTTGAAGCAGAAGGGACAGCCCGACAACCTGCGTGTGTTGGACTTTATCAGCGATATGGCTGCTGCCTATCGTGCCGCCGACCTCGTCATCAGTCGTGCAGGAGCCAGCAGTATCTCTGAGTTCTGCCTGATAGGCAAGGCCGTTATCCTCGTTCCCAGTCCCAATGTGGCCGAGGATCATCAAACCAAGAACGCCTTAGCGCTGGTTCATAAGGATGCCGCCCTCTATGTAAAGGATTCCGAGGCCAAAGACCAGCTCATCCCTCTGGCCATCAAGACTGTGGTCGATGATGCCCGTTTGAAGACCCTCAGCGATAATGTGTTGAAGTTGGCCTTGCCCGACTCCGCCAAGATTATCGCCCAGGAGGTGTTGAAATTAGCAAATGCAGAATAACAATCATACAATGGAAGCAAAAGATATAAAAGCCGTATATTTCGTTGGTGCCGGTGGTATCGGCATGAGCGCCTTGGTGCGCTATTTCATTCACAGTGGCCTGGTGGTGGGTGGTTACGACAAGACCCCCTCAGAGTTGACGCACCGTCTGGAGGAAGAGGGCGCACAGATTCACTACGAGGAAAACGTAGATGCTATCCCTCAAGCATGCCTGGACCCCAAGCATTGTCTGGTGGTCTATACCCCTGCCATCCCTGCCGAGCACAAGGAACTGCAGTATTTCCGTCAGAACGGCTTTGAGATTCAGAAGCGCGCTCAGGTGCTGGGCACCCTGACCCGCCAGATGAAGGGCCTTTGTGTAGCTGGTACCCACGGCAAGACTACCACATCGAGCATGTGTGCCCATATCATGCACCAGAGTCATCTGGACTGCAACGCCTTCCTTGGTGGTATCACCAAGAACTATGGCACCAATTATATCGTCAGCAATTCCGACTATGTAGTGATCGAGGCCGACGAGTTCGACCGTTCGTTCCATTGGCTCTCGCCTTGGATGAGCGTCATCACCTCTACCGACCCCGACCATCTGGATATCTATGGTACTAAGGAGGCCTATCTCGAGAGCTTCCGCCATTATACCGAACTCATTCAGCCAGGTGGCGCACTGATTATCCATCGCGACCTCGAGATGAAGGACCACCTGCAGGACGGCGTGCGTCGTTATGACTATGCTCTCAGCGAAGGTGACTTCCACGCTGAGAATATCAAGATTGAGAATGGTGAGATAACCTTCGACTTCATCTCACCCATAGAGAATGTGCTCCAGGTGCAACTCGGCCAGCCCATTCCCATCAATATCGAAAACGGTATCGCCGCAATGGCAATGGCCCAGTTGAATGGCTGTACTGCAGATGAACTGCGCAACGGCATGAATACATATGGAGGTGTGGATCGTCGTTTCGACTTCGCCATAAAGACCCCCGAGTTGGTGTTCCTCAGCGACTATGCCCACCATCCCAAGGAGATTTATCAGAGTGCGCGCAGCATTCGCGAACTCTATAAGAACCGTCATATCACGGCTATCTTCCAGCCCCACCTCTATACACGTACACGCGACTTCTATCAGGACTTCGCCGATGCGCTGAGCCAGTTGGACGAAGTGATACTGACAGAGATATATCCCGCTCGTGAACAGCCTATCGAGGGCGTCACGTCAGAACTGATTTACGACCGTCTGGCTCCAGGCGTCGAGAAGCAGCTTGTCAAGAAGGACGAGGTGCTGTCGCTGGTAAAGAGCCGTTCGTTCGATGTGCTCATTGTGCTTGGCGCTGGCGACCTGGACAACCAGGTGCCCCAGATGACCGAGATTCTTCGTAGTAAGATGAAAAAATAGTAAGAGAAAGAAAGGATGATCTGGAAAAAAATAGCATTGGTGTTCTTCGCTCTCGTTGTGGCCGTCTATATGGTGCTGGCCATGACCGCCTTCAATGCGCCCGACGAGGAAGTCATCTGTAAGGGTGTCTCTATCACCATGCAGAATGGCCATGAAAAGGGATTCCTGACCGAGGCCGATGTGAAGAAGATGCTCACTCTGGACCATATCAATCCCGAGGGCCAGTCTATGCCAAGTGTCAATGTGCGTGTCATTGAGGAAAACCTTCGTGGCAAGGAACTCATTGACAGCGTGGAGTGCTACAAGGGTCAGGACGGCTATGTGTGCATCGACATTTTCCAGCGCATACCTGTGGTCAGGGTGATGAGTCAGACAGGCGAGAACTACTATGTCGACAACCACGGCCAGGCGATGCCAGGCACCGATTATCCTTGCAATCTCATTGTGGCCACTGGCCATATCACCAAGGCCTATGCCGCCAAGTGGCTCGTGCCGATGATTAATCTGATTCTTCAGGACCCATTTTGGGAAAATCAGACCGAGCAGCTGAACATCCTTGCTGACGGCTCTGTGGAGCTGGTGCCCCGTGTGGGTGAGCATATCGCCTATCTGGGTCAGCCTGTGGATATAGACAAAAAGTTAGACCGCCTGCGCAAGTTCTATCGCTATGGACTCAGTCAGGCAGGCTGGAACAAATACTCGCGCGTCAGCGTGGAGTTCGACAATCAAATAGTGTGCATAAGAAAACAGAAATAAGATAATAGAGTATGGCAGAATTTAAGGATTTTATTGTGGCAATCGAGCTCGGTTCATCCAAGGTGACGGGCATTGCCGGACAGAAGAGACCTGATGGCAGCATCTCTGTGTTGTCATTGGTTCGCGAAGACTCGTCTTCGTTCATCCGCAAGGGTGTTGTTTACAACATTGACAAGACGGCTCAGTGCCTCACGTCGATTATCAAGAAGATGGAGACACAGTTGCATACGCGCATCACGCAGGTCTTTGTTGGCGTGGGTGGCCAGTCTATCCGCAGCGTCAAGAATACCATTGTCAAGGACCTGCCTGCCGATACCATTATCACCCAGGAGATGGTGGTCGAGCTGATGGATGGCAACTGGGGTTTGGACTATCCCGACCAGAAGATTCTCGACGTGGCCGAGCAGGAGTATCGTGTGGACACCAATCTGCAGATGGATCCTGTGGGCATCCGTGCCAATCGCCTGGAGGGTAATTTCCTGAATATCCTGGAGCGTAAGGCCTTCTTCCAGAACCTGAACAAATGCTTCGAGACAGCCAATATCAAGGTGGCCGACATGTATCTGGCTCCTTTGGCATTGGCCAATGCCGTACTGACCGAGGTCGAGAAGCGTTCTGGTTGCGCGCTGGTCGATATCGGTGCCGACACCACCACGGTTTCTGTCTTCTGGAAAAACGTGTTGCGCCATCTGGCTGTCATTCCTCTGGGTTCTAACAATGTGACCAAGGATATCGCCTCGCTCCAGATGGAGGACAGCGATGCCGAGAAGATGAAGCTGAAGTATGCTTCAGCCTATACCGACAACAACGATATAGACCCCGACCTGAAATACTCTATTGATGCAGAGCGCCAGGTGGAGAGCCGTCGCTTCATTGAGATTGTGGAGGCTCGTGTCGAGGAGATTATCGAGAATGTCCGCTATCAGATTCCTGCTGAGTACTATGACAAGCTGCTGGGTGGCATCATCCTGACTGGTGGCGGTTCTAATATGACGAACATCGAGCACGCTTTTGCCAAGTACACCCATATCGACAAGGTGCGTGTGGCAAAGTTTGTGACCACTACCATTAATTCCAGCATCGAGCAGATTAATGCTAAGAACGGCATGTACAACACCGTCTTGGGTCTTCTGATTAAGGGCGATATCAACTGCGCTGGCAATTTCATCGATCCCAATCGCAACCTGTTTGCCGACCAGGAGCAGCAAGACCAGCCCATTCTTGAGCGTCGTCCCCGTCAGATTGGTGACCTCGAGACAGGCACCATCCGCACGGCTCGTGAAGAGGAACTCGCAGCCGAGGAGGCTCGTCGCAAGAAGGAGGAGGAAGACCGCATTCGCCGCGAGGAGGAAGAGCGCCAGGCCGAAGAGGAGCGTAAGCGCAAGAAGGAGAATAGTCTTTGGAACAAGACAAAGAAATGGCTCGAAGGGCTCGCTTCTCCTGAAGAGTAATCCTTCTTTCTTCATTTTCAATTCTCATTACTCATTTCTTAATTTAAATAGATATGGAAGACTTCAATAAGACAAACGAGATACTCGATTTCGGCGTACCCGAAGAGAAGCACAGCATCATCAAGGTCATTGGCGTTGGTGGCGGTGGTGGCAATGCTGTCAATCACATGTATAAAGAAGGTATTCACGATGTGACCTTCGTTGTTTGTAACACCGACAACCAGGCTCTGAACGATTCTCCAGTGCCCGTCAAGTTGCAGTTGGGCCACGAGGGACTCGGCGCTGGCAACCGTCCTGAAAAGGCACGCGCTGCTGCCGAGGAGAGTCTGCAGGACATTCACAATATGTTGAACGACGGCACCCGCATGGCCTTCATCACCGCAGGTATGGGTGGTGGCACAGGTACTGGTGCTGCGCCAGTTATTGCCCGTGTCTCTAAGGAGATGGACATCCTCACCGTGGGTATCGTCACCATCCCCTTCCGTTTCGAGGGTAATAAGAAGATTGACCAGGCCCTTGATGGTGTGGAAGAGATGCAGAAGCATGTTGATGCCCTGCTCGTGATCAACAACGAGCGCCTGCGTGAGATCTATCCCGACCTCTCGTTCCTCGATGCCTTTGGCAAGGCCGACGACACCCTGTCGGTTGCTGCCAAGAGTATTGCCGAGATTATCACCCTTCATGGCACCATGAACCTCGACTTCAACGATGTGAAGACCGTTCTTCAGGATGGTGGCGTGGCCATCATGTCAACGGGTTATGGCGAAGGCGAGGACCGTGTGAAGAAGGCTATCGACGATGCCCTCAACTCACCCCTGCTCAACGACAACGATATCTTCAACTCTAAGAAGATTCTGCTCAATATCTCGTTCTCGCATCAGAAGGACTCTAAGGACAACTTCATGATGGAAGAGATGAACTACGTCCACGAGTTCATGGACCGCTTCGGCAACGACTTCGTCTTTAAATGGGGTGTTGCCGTCGATCCCGAGCTGGGCAAACGCGTCAAAGTCACCATCCTTGCCACCGGCTTTGGCATCCAGAGCATCGATGGTATGGAGGAACGTCTGCTGAAGCAGCAGACCCGTGAGGATGCCAATCGTCTGGCCGAGGAGGCTGAGCAGGCTGCCAAGCGTGAGGAGCGTCGTGGTCATTTCTATGGCGACAATGCTGCTGCCAAGCGCTACAAGCGTCGTCCCAACATCTTTATCTTCGGCCCTGAGGACCTGGACAACGATGACGTTATCTCGGCTGTAGAGCAGACTCCCACCTACAAGCGCACTCGCGAGATCCTGGCCAGCATTGGCAGTCAGGACGTGAGAGAGGAGCCCCAGCATACAGAGACTGCCGAGCCTCAGCAGGGTGTCATCAGCTTTGTATAAGTGACAATCATTCAATAAGTAAAACAGTCGAAGGCATTCGCTTTCGGCTGTTTTTTTGTTTTTTTTTGAGTAACCCTCACCCAAATCGCTCGAAAAGCCTTTATATACAGGGGCTACAGAAGATTGAGGATGCTCGTCATCCTCACCACACCCTACACTCACCCTCACCATATCCTCACCAATTTCAGGCGGCACTAGATACCGTCAGAGTGTATATCATGAATGGAATGAAGATGATGATGAAGAATTGGATGACTAAAAAACTGCGAAATCCTTGTTTTTCTCAGAAACACTTTGTAACTTTGCCGTAGAATTACCAAATAAACACTGTATGGAGCCAAAGATTGGAGACAGAATGAAATTGAGTCCACATATCGCATCAGGGATTCTTCTTGCATGTGTGATCGCTTTGGCACTCATATCATGTGGTAGAGCCCCTGAATATCCCTCCTTGTTGTTGGCTGCCGATAGCTCAATTATGAAAGGAAACTATGATGATGCAGACAGTCTATTGGCTCTTTATGACCAGAGTGTTTCGAATACCCATGCAGACGCTGCTCGCTTCCGTCAGTTGTTAGCATTAGAGCGTATGTTTGTAAGCGAGAAGTTGACAGAGTCCGACTTTTCGTTAGCTGACAGCCTCTGCCGCTTTTATGAGGAGCATGACTTAAAGTCAGAATATTCTAAGGCTTTATGTGTTCTTGGCGAAATCTATCGTCAAAATGGCGATTATCCTTCCGCATTGGATGCCTTTTTGAAAGCTGGCAAACTTGCTGAAGAGTGTAGGGATTCTTACGAACTTTGTTGGGTCTATCAAAAACGAGGCGATATCTTTTTCGATCAGAAGATGTACGACGAGAGTGTAGACTCATATCAGGAGTATTATCATATCGCCTCTTTGAATCGTGATACGCTTCGCATGGCATTGGCAGCTTTCCGTATGGGTGAGATATATACCTATAAGAGCGATGTGGACAGTACCATATATTATTATTCACAAGCCTTGGATTTTGGTGGACATACCCGTCATCCAGAGAATATTGTTCCATATTCCAGAAATGCCTTGTGTGATATCTATATTCAGATAGAAGAATACGACAAGGCCCTTGAGCTTTTGTCGCGCGACTCTACTGATGATGCCAACTGGGCTTATTGGCATTTGGGACAGGAACATATTGATTCTGCCATATGGTATTTCAAAAGAATAGACGGCCGATATGGTGTATATGGACAATCTGAGACGCTTCATCATCTGGCATTGCTTGAAGAATCCAAAGGCAATACACAGGAAGCGATGTACTATTACAAGCAACGCGATGCCATTTATGATTCCATACGAGTCCTTTCTCAGGTAGAGGCCACCCAAAAGGTTAATGCTCAATATAATCAGAATCTGATAAAGAAAGAACGTGATGATATAGCGCAACATAGTTTCTTTCTTGAAACTGTATTATATTTCCTTCTATTTGTAGTAGCTTTATTAATCTTATCTGCATATTTTGCCTGGAACTATCATCGTCAAAAGCGTAAGGGAGCACTTGTCCAACAGAAATTATTGCATAAGACGGAGGAAGAGATTCTTCGTCATAGCTCAAATCAGTTGGAAGCGAATAAGCAGAAGATTGTTGAAAATGAAAAGCGCATAAATGAGTTTCAGCTTCATGGTGATGATGAGATGACTGAAAAACTAAAACTTGATACTCAGAGATTGAAAGCCCAGAATTGTAGTATAGAGGTAGAGCAGCGAAGACAACAATATCTTTTAGATAGATTTCAGAAATCGCCTATTTTCATTAAAATAAAGGTTAATGCTGGTAAGGATGAATTTCGTTTGACTGATGAAGAATGGCAAGAACTAGCTCAAGGCATCGATGAAGTATATGATAACTTTACCCTGAGACTAATATCTCTAACAGACTTGTCCGAGGTGGAATTAAGGACCTGTTATCTCTTGAAAATTGGAATTGCTCCTGTAGATATTGCTAAGCTGTTATGTAAAACAAGGGGTGCGATATCTATGCTACGCCAACGACTGTATTCTAAGATAACGAATAAACATGGAGCAGCCTCGCAGTTAGATGAAATTATTATGAGGCTCTAAATGGGTTTAACAATCGTTATTTTGTTCACATGTTGTTCACACTACCGTATAGTGAACAGTTAGTGAACACGCTTTTAAATCTCCTATATAACTTTTTCCATAAATTTGCATTGTTAACTAAAAACAATGCAAATGAAAAAGTTCTATGTTATTCTTGCATCCGTGTTGATGGTTGCATCTTTGTGTGTGAACGCTCAAAAGCGTACGTTAGTAGTAAAAGGAACGGTTCCAAGACCCATAGGCTCAATGGAAGTATTTGTCGAACATCTTGATTCTATTATTGTTGTGCCAGGAGAAAATACCCAAGACATTGAGATCAATGTTAAGGACTCAAATGGAGACACAGTCTCTCAGTTCGTACTTCCAGCTCAGATGACGAATGTCATTGATGTTGAGACGATGGATTCAGAAATCGGTTGTGTAATAGAAATCAAAGATGATACAGGTGCTGTCTGTGAGATATCAGAGTAGAATTGTCGTCAATAGTAATATAATACCATAATTAAAAAGGAAAGCGTATGAAAAAGTCTTTATTACTAATCGTTTGTATGTGCACAGCCGTCATCTCAAGTGCTCAGTTGGAAGTAAAATATGATGGTTCTACGAGGGCAGGACTAGATGATTTTGCGAGTTATTGGTATGTACAATTGGGTGGTTCTTCTACGATGTCTGCTCCTACTGGTGGAACAGCAGGCGTTAGTTGCGGAGTATATGGCCGGGCTAAAAACATAAATTGTGGAATGACTTATGGCGTGGCAGGTGATTTGCATAGTTCGTGTACAGGAGGAGCGGGTGTGATAGGATCTACTTATGGCATTTTAGGTTATTGTGTTCCTGGTAAGTATGCAGGATATTTTTATGGGGATACCTATGTTAACGGAACATTAACTGCTACTTCGATTGTACAATCATCAGATAAACGCCTAAAAGAGAATATTACACCATTAAGCAATCTTAAGAATAATACACTTGATAGATTGTTAGACGTTAATATTGTGTCGTTTAATTATTCTCCAGAAATGTTTGTAAAAAATATGCCAGACTCTGTTTCAAAAGAAGATGCTATAAAGAACCTAGGAATAGACCCAAGCAAGAAACATTTTGGAGTAATTGCCCAAGAATTACAGACAATATTTCCTGAGTTGGTAGAAGAAGGTCAGGATGGATATTTGAAGGTCAATTATATTGAATTGGTTCCCCTTCTTATCCGTAGTATTCAGGAATTGAAAGAGGAATTGGATGAAGTAAAGGGAGGAAGTGGACAAATAAGAAATGCGTTTGCTCCTACTGAAGAAGCCTCTTCATGTGATGGTGATGAAATAGATAGAAAACGTAACATAGTTCCAATTAATGTGAATGGACAGTCTGTTGGTGTAAAAAGGATAAACCAAAGGTAAATGAATTTTTTTATATATTCGTTTTTCCCGTATTTATATTTTATCAGAAGATTATTATGAGAATAAATATTATACTTCTCTCCATTGTCAGTTTTCTGTCCATAAGTAATGATTCATTGGCACAAACATGGATTCCTGTAAGTAGTAAAACTCAGAGAGAACCTGTGGCAATGAAGATTCTCAAGGACGAGGCTTCGTCATATCAGATGGAAGTGAACATAAATGGATTGTTGGACCAACAGGTTGATATAAAGCAGGGCATTTTCCATCGTATTTCATTAGGGATGTATGGAACTCTTATGAATTCTGGTGAACCGCTCCTTCCTATGATATCTCGGCTAATAGCTATTCCTGATGGTACTGTTGCAAAATCTTCTATTGTGGAAGAACAGTGGACGGATGTTGAAATAGGTTCAATTCTTCCAGCTCAGATACCTCCCAAGAGTTCAAAGCAAACATCTTCTTTTTACAAGAATGAGAAGTCTTATGCAAATCCATTTATTCCGACGATTGTAAACCAGAGTGAAGAACAGAAATGGTGTAACATCAGAAATGTACTTATCTCTATATGTCCGTTTAAATACTATCCTAAAGAAAATAGACTCTCTGTACTTAGTAAATTTATCTTGAATGTTGATTTTATACCAACTGAAGATCTGACAAAGGAATCCTTGTCATATAAAGGACATAGAGACTATGCACAGTTTGATAATACTGTTTTTTCTTTGCCAAGTCGTACTCAAAACACAACCCTCAGCAATAATACTTATTTAATTATTGTGGGTGATATTCCAGGCATTATTGGTAGTAGGCAGTTGAAAGAGTTTATGAGATGGAAAGCCCTGAAGGGATTCGATACAAAAGTGGTTTCTCTTAGCTCTATTTTATCAACTTCTTATTATTCGCAAGATGAAGTCAAAGAGTATATTCGGGATGAAGTTGGTAGTGGTGGCTTTGTGCTTTTGGTTGGGGATAATTCGAAAATACCAATGGCTAGTATACCAAGTTTCTATTACAATTATCAAACAATATATGGAGATTATTGGTATGGGTGTGATACTGGTACCAATGTCTGGGAAGCAGATATAGCTATTGGCCGTTTTTCTATAACGTCTCTTGGGGAGTTTGAATATATGGCAAGAAAAACCATTAACTATGAAAGTACGGAGCCACAGACAATGAATACTCTATTGGTGGCTCACAAAGAGAATCCGACGGGTAATTATGGTTACCAGCATTGGTGTGAATGGATAAATAATACGCCCTATGTTGAGCCAATGTCTTTTGTAACAGCATATGGTGCAGAGGGTGCTACAAATGCAGATGTAGTTAGTTATATTAACTCTGGTGTACCTATTGTTTGCTATCTTGGTTATGGTTTCCCCAATTATTGGGGTGGATTGGGGGCTAATTATGGACAGCCCGATCCTTATGGTGGTTGGAATATTGATGGTGAATCTTTCTATAGTACTGCTGTCTCAAGTCTGAATGATACTGCTAGAGCCGTAATTTTTAGTGGTGCTTCAAATACTGCAAATATATCTGTCTCTGGGAATATGCTTGAGGCCTTCACCCGATATTATTATGGTGTTCCTGCTTTTGTCGGATCAGCGATTGATGGTCTGAACTTTGATGAATACAATGAAGTTTATAGTAAAATCGTATTTGAATATTTACTATGTACGGGAGACTATTTGTTGGCGGATTTAACCAATAAAGCCCATATCTCATGTGTAACTTATGAGTCGAATAATTCATTGGCAAAAGATCATTCTTTCTCCTATATTAATGGAGGCGATCCTGCACTTGAGCTATGGACAGCTAATCCTCAGTCCTTTGGCAGAGTTGGTTTAACGGAAGGAGGTAACAGTATAACAATAACAACCCAACAATATACTGGTAATTATAATGTTTGTGTAGCGAGTGAAGATGGGAATCTTATCGGTGTTTACCCTGTTTCCTCAAGTAACACTTGTACTTTCCCACGACCAACAGGTAATTTCTACATTAGTATCATCAAACACAACTATATTCCTCATATAATTAAGTATGATGTTTATACAGATGCCATCCAGAATGAAACCATTTTCATCGATTCATATTATCATTATACACCTATTGGATTTGGGGATGGTGTTTCTCTAGACATTCCAGATGGGCCGGTTATTCTCAAAAGTGGTACAAAACTTATTATCCAAAATGGCGCAGGTGGAGTATTATTTATAGAAGGATTTAAATGCGAAAAAGGAGGAATTATGGAGGTAAAGTAAGATTCTTCTCATATTTTTCTGCTTTTTGCATTAAAAAGATTCGAAATTTGAACAACGAGTTAATATTTTTATTATTTTTGCATCGACAATACTATTAATTTAAAAACTGCAAGCTTATGAAGACGATAAATTTACTTGTTTTATTTCTTCTTGGTATCCTGCCCATGCAGGCACAAGAGTCTGATGTGTTCAATTTTGAAGGAACGGTGACCAATCAGGATGGGAAT
>CADAKX010000017.1 GCA_902788605.1 uncultured Prevotellaceae bacterium
CCCTTTTTAATAGAATCAGGGGACTATCTGTGTAAGTCCGTGCAAGTCCGCTGCCAATTACAGGTCTTGATACTCGGTCTTGGCATCAAAGCAGGGACAGTCTTTGTGGACGTTGGGCAGGTCACGGTGACCCAGGATCTGTGCTTGGGGATATTCCCGTTTGAGTCGCTTGAGCAGGTCAAGCAGTGCTCGCTTCTGTCTGGTGGTCCTGGTGTCGGCGTGATGGCCGTCCTTGTCGAGGCCTCCCTCATAACACACGCCCAGGGAGTGGCTGTTGTGACCTACGGCATGGGCACCTACGAGCTGTTCGTGGCGCGTCTGGTAGGTCTGGCCATCGCGGGTGATGTAGTAGTGGTAGCCCGTGTATCCAAAGCGGTCAACGTGGTCGCGGATGAGCTGCATCACGCTGTAGCTTTGGTTGCAGCGTGTGGCGCTGCAGTGGACAACAATCAACTCAATATGCCGCATGACTGTACTGCAATGGTTCCAACAATGGTGGTGATCACGGTGGCCACCACTTTAAGGACCTTGGCCACATTGGTCCAGTTTACTTTAATCATCGTTAGGTAGTGTAGTTAATAGGGGTTAGACATTCATCGTTAATCGTTCTCGTTGCCGCCGCCAGAGGGTGGGTTGGTGGTGCCGCCCTGGTTGCCGCTCTGGTTCTGATTCTCAGAGCCTCCCTGGTTGCCCTCCTGATTGCCGGTCTGACCTGCTCCCTCTCCGTTCGGAGAGGGCTGGGGTGAGGTTGTCGAGATCGCACCCGCCTTCTTGAGCGATGCATTCAGGTTCTTGGCAACGAGTTCGCCGGTGGCACGTGCACGCAGCTTGACGCCCTTGAGGTGCTTCACCACGTTGAAGTCCTCGGCCTTGTCGGCACCGCCGTTGTTCTTGATGCCGAGGCTGAAGATTGCAAGGTCCGCGATCTTTACGTTTTTTCCCTCGAGCAGAAGTTCCTTGATGCAACCCACCATGTCGGTGAGCATACCCAGGATGACGCCTTTAGAGAAGACGGTGTTGTGGTTTGACATGTGGGATGCCAGGTCGTCGAGGTCGACAGTCTCTTTGATCACGGGATAGGCGAACCACTTGTTGAATGCCTTGGAGTCCTTGTTTTTGTTTTGACGCAAATCGTAGAAAATCATAATGTTGTAATGTTTTGAAGTGAGTTGTTAGAGGTAAGATGTTGGCTGCGCGCAAAGCCTTGATCCATACACTCGTCAGAGCTTTTCTCTGATATTGCAAAGGTACAACATTGGCGAAGGGCGTTTTCCTGAATTTTCCGGTTCTTTCCTATTAATTCCTATCTTTTCCGATGTTGTTTCTCAGTCGTCAACATTAACGCCGTAGTTCTTGGCGAACCACGCGAGGACGCTGGGTGACAGTATCTGGTTTGAGTGGTATCCCAGAGCCTCAAGCTCGTCCAAATGGTCTTGGATGTAGTTGAATAGCGTTCTAGTGGTAACACCGGCTCTGCTGGCTAGTTCTTCTCTTGTCATTGATTTCATAACTATGTTGTTTAGGGTTGCTAAGTATGCTGTTTACGTTGTCTAAGTATGGGGTTTAGGATGTCTAATTGATATACTTTAGTGACAGAAGTGACAGATTATTATAGAAAATAGGAAAAATTCACGCGTACGTACGTGCGTACGTACGCGAGGGAGTCCTAGAAAATTGTGTCACTTCTGTCACTTGTGTCACCATCACCATCGTATTCGGACTTTGCATCCATGGCCTTGATGCGCTGACGAGCCTTGATTTCCTCGGGACTGTAGGCCACGACGAGATAGCCGCGCTCTTTGTTTGAACGCACACGGTTGAAGCCCAAGGCGGCCATGGCACGGCCAATCTGATTGCTAGTCAGGTCCTTTATCTGGAAAGAATTGAGGGCCGCCAGAATGTCGGTGCAGGTATAAAACTCACCCAGTTCGTTTCCTGTGGGTTTGCGAAACAGTTTCATGATCAGTTCATATTCAGAATGAGGCGTTTCATAATTGGCATTATGCGCGCTGAGCTGCTGGATCTCCTGCTGCGAGAACCAGAACTGGAAGCCCTGCTGATAGAGGGCGTAGGCCTGGGAGTAGATGCCCTCGTAGTTGAAGGGATGGTCGCGTGGCGACAGGATAGATTCGATCTCGAAGGGCAGCCAGCGGCGGTTGCCCGTGGGGTCGCTGAGGAACTGCGGGTTGTTGCCCGTGCCACAAAACGAGGCGATGTGCTGTCGGTGCTCATGAAAGTGGGCGTAGGCCTCGCGCTCGTCGATGCTTGGCATGGTGACGGCCGCCTTCAGCTGGTTGAGTTCCGAGGGGCGCATGGTGTCCAGCTCCTCGCAGCACACCAGTCCGTATTTCGCCAGCGTCAGCAGGTCGTCGCGCCCCATGCGGTTGGCATTGGTCTTGGTATAGAAATACTGCTTGAGTTCGGGCGGCAGCAGGTAGTTGAACCACGTGGTCTTATAGGAGCCCTGTTCGCCGAGCAGCACCAGGATGACGTTGTTGACCACATCGTCGTCAATCCATCCGGCCACCATGCCCACCAGCCATTTCTTGAGGTACTGTGCAAAGAGGGCCTGCTCTCTCATCTCGCTGTCGCCCTTGACGGTGACGCTGACCGACATGCCGAGGATATAGTCCTGACCATCCCACTTGGGCAGGTGCTCCAGGTAGAACTTGAAGGGATGATAGTCGGGCACGAAGTCACTGCAGAGCAGGTCGTAGATGTATTTGATATTCACTTTCTTCTTCAGCTGCTGCGATATCTGCCTCCATATCGAGGTGACCTGTCGGTCGCTGATGGGCTGCCATTCCGTGGCGTCGTGTTCATAGCTGGACAGCAGCCGGTATTCCGTGCGCCCGGTGACGACGTTGTGGCGCAGCAGCATCCTGTCGTTGATAAAAGCCTGGATCTCGTCAAGCGAGGCCGTATACTCTGCGTAGTTGGGCTTGCGCTCCTTGATGCCTTTTTCTGTTTTCTTTTCTCTTGCCATACTGATTAAGATTTCTTGGTTGCAAAGATAATATAAAACAAAACGCCCGACAACGAAAATCGTGTCGGGTTTAGCGTCTGGTAAAGAAGTAAAGAGTCTGGTAAAGCGTCTGGTAAAAAATCAGTCTTCTGGAGTCGTCTCAAGCAGTTGTTGGAAGTACTCGGCAATGTCTTGCATGCGTTCAAAGGGTTCCCTTGTCTTCATCAGTTTTTCGTCGAATTCCCATTCCTCCAGTGGCTTGAAATATGGTGTCTGACTGATGTTTTTTACCGCTGAGCGAGAGTAGTGGGCGTTCACCTTGTCGGGTATGATGCGCTTCATGAGTACATCGAAGAATTCAAAGTCGTTTCGGTTGAAATGCAGTTTCCCTGCCAGGATACAGAACACTGCTTGCCAGTGGTCTTTATTTCTAAACAGGGGCTTGCCCTTCGTGTCGCGTTTCTCCATGAGCAGTTCCAGACATCGGCGAATGAGCTTGTCGGAAGGTGGTTGCCTGGGTATTGGTTCTTGACAGCCGGCTGCAGGCTGTTGTGTCGCTGTCTGGTTGGCCATGCTTGTCATGTACATCGCCATCTGGTTCAAGTTCTTCTGTTCCAGCTCCCTGGCTTTTTTCTCTTCTTTCCGATAGGCCTTTATGATTTCCTCCAACTTCGCCTCGGTTGCTCGCCATCCAGGAAAATCCGACAAAGCCTTTCTGAAGTCATCAATCTTTTCTATGGCCTTGTTAAGACCGTAAACATCAAGGGTGTTCATGACTTTGTTGATGACCATCTCTTGGGTGATCATCAAATCCTGTTCGGGGGTGGCGGAGGTATGAGGCTGCTGATTCATGACGACAGTTGTTTTGGAGGTTGTTTCCTGAAAAAATAGAAAGATGATAGCTAATGGTACTTCGTTCGGATGACCCCAAAACAACTCGAATGGCAGGTTTGCGCTTAGCAAATCTGCCATGACCCGCCTTAGGCGTTAATATGGTCCTTTCGTTATGCGTCATGTCTGCAAAGTTAGTACAATTTCCTGAAATAATAATCAAGAAATACCAAATATTTTTTCGTGGGGCTCTGTGGGTTACACCCCTCGTTTCTTACACTTTGAAAGTAAAGGTAGGGGGAATAATGTCTGATTAACACTTATCCGTACCAAATAGCTAGTAGTTGACAAGAAAAATCGCCTCTTTTGTTATAATCAAGATTTATGTAGAATTATTTTGTAATCTGGCCTTCTCGCGTGCGCGCATACAGTATTTAATGACCTTTTTTTTGATAATAATTCGGGGGTACGGGGGTGCGGGGGTACGGGGGTGGGAGTGCACAGCGGAACCGACCCTATTGTGCACTTTATTGGATTTTGCGGATAATGCCGAAGCTGACACCTGTCAGGCGACTGATCTGTCGGATGCTGGCGCCAAAATCTTTCAACTGTTTGATGATGCGGTTACGCTCTTCCTTCTCGTAATGTTGCAGGTTGGAGGCGCTGGCACCGCCCATTAGTTCGGACAGATACTGACGAACTTTATCATCACTTACACGCTGTTCCGTCTCGTTGTCGAAGTCAAGGATGTTAAGGGCTTTGGGTAGTAAGTCGTTCACTAACTCGACAAGCTCTTTTTCCGCAATGCGACTCAGCACATGCTGGGTGGTGCAGACAGGTACGGCGCAGGTCATTGTCTCGTCATACTCACACAAACTGCTCCACGTATAGCTACCAACCGTTGAGACGATGCCTGCCGCAACAGGATTCTGATGGATATACCTCATCAGCGTCAGGAAATACCCCATATCGTTGACGGGCTCACTCTTGAAACGGTCCTGAAAAACTTGCCCAGAATGTTCATATTTATAGTTGAAATACTGCGCATAGGAAATGGCGATACTCTTAATAGGTGGAACTAACCCCTCTTCCAGTTCACGTACCAACAGATGTACGTGGTTTGACATCAGACAGTAAGCGTAGACAATGCAATGGGCAGGCAACGGCTTACCAGTATTGTCCTCCGGATGCGTCTGCATACGCAGTAGCTTCAGGAACTTCCAATAGTCACCCCTGTCCTCGAAGATGTCCTGGTGATTGATGCCACGCATCATCACATGGTAAATCCCTGTTCCGCTCTTCTCTCTTTGTTTTCTGGGCATACAAATTTAATTTATTCTGGCAAAGGTACAAAATAATAATATATCAAACAAAGAAAAGACTGAAAAAGTGCACAATAGGGTCGGTTCCGCTGTGCACTTGAAAGTTTTTTGATAAAAATGATGGTTTATTGAAGAATAATTTCTATCTTTGCAACCGACATTAACTTAATGCGCATTAAATTAACTGATATTGAGATATGAGATTCTACGACAGGGAAAAAGAATTAGGTGTACTCCAAACGAACTGGAAACAGACTTCTGAACGGGGGCGCATGACAGTTCTAATAGGACGGAGACGTATTGGCAAGACCACGCTTCTGACAAAGAGTGTAGATGACGGTGAACAACCATTGCTTTACCTGTATGTGTCGAAAGATAACGAGCGAGTTCTGACAGGAAAGTTCCAAGAGGCTGCGGAGCAAACACTTGGACTGCAAATCTTTGGTCGGATGGAAACGTTCGCTCAGTTTTTTGAGCAATTGTTACGTTATGGACAGCAGAATCACTTTACCTTGGTGTTCGATGAGTTTCAGAATTTCCTGAAAGTAAATCCCGCCATCCCCAGCCATATACAAGATTTGTGGGATCGCTATCATGAAAAGTCGAAGGTTAATATGGTGGCTTGTGGTAGCATCTATAATATGATGCACAAGATTTTCGATAACGAGGACGAACCGCTTTATGGTCGTCAGGATTGCCGATTGAATATGCAGCCGTTCCGCATCAGCATACTGAAGCAAATTCTTTACGACCACAATCCCAAATATACATCTGAAGATTTACTTTGCTTATATACCTTGACAGGTGGAGTGGCCAAGTATGTGGCATGGCTGATGGATGCCAAGGCAACCACAAAGACGAAGATGCTGCGATGGGTCACGCAAGTTGGTTCGCCATATCTCTCTGAAGGTACAGAACTCATCATGTCTGAATTCGGAAAGGACTACGCCAATTATCTGAGTATCCTGCAGTTGATAGCCTCGGGCATGACTACCCAGAGCGAAATTGATGGCATCATTGGCAAAAATACAGGAGCTTACCTTGAAAACCTGGAAGAGGACTATAGCTACATCCATCGCAAACAACCCATGTTCAGCAAGCCTAACGGTAGGAATTCCCGATGGCAGTTGGAAGATTGTTTTCTTCGGTTCTGGTTCCGTTTTATCATGCGCAATCAAGCTCTGATTGAGATGGAACGCAACGATTTGCTGTTTGAAATCGTTGAAAAGAGATATGAACAATATTCAGGCCTTGTTCTCGAACAGTACTTCCGTCAGAAATGGATGGAAGAGGAACGGGTTACTCTGGTTGGCAACTATTGGGATCGCAAGGGGGAGAACGAAATTGATATGATTGCCTTGAATGATATAGATAAAACAGCTACTATCGCTGAAATTAAGCGCCAGCGTAGGAAGTTCTGCCCCACAGAACTTGCGGAAAAAGTGGCTACGTTAAACAAGGAACTGTCGAAATACAGAATAACTCAAATAGGTCTGTCAATGGAGGATATGTGAATATCAAGTGCACAATAGGGTCGGTTCCGCTGTGCACTCCGAGTGCACAGCGGAACCGACCCTATTGTGCACTTGGAAACAAAAAAGGATAGACAAACGTCTATCCTTCCTTGAGCCTCTTGTCGGATTCGAACCAACGACCCCGAGATTACAAATCACGTGCTCTGGCCAACTGAGCTAAAGAGGCGGGTGGGCAAGCGGTCTATATCGCACCGCTACAACCAAGTACCTTTGCTACGTTCCCGTCCTGGAGGATTCCGAGGGAGCTGGTCGTACAGGACTTGCCCATGTTTTTTGTTAAGCGGGTGCAAAGGTACTACTTTAAATTGAAAATTGAGAAACGATAAATGAAAATTTTCTGATTTTAACTATTTTTTGAGACTTTGCCCACGTTATGTGCGGGAAATTGCGTAATTTTGCAGCGAAATATTAATTCTTTAAACATCTTATTGCATTGACAGGACCAGAATACATTCAGTTGAAAGCATTTGCCCGCATAGACGGTGCACTTCTTTCGTTGCTTTTCGTAGCAGCCTTTGTGTGCTACGTCGTGGGATTGACCTCTCCGACCTATGGCTTGTTGGCCATGCTCACCATCGTGTTGATACCCGTCTTTGCCGTCATTCGTCTGAAGCGTTTCCGCGATAATGGCTTGATGGGCAAGATCTCTTTCCTGCGCGCATGGTTTTATGTCAGCCTGATGTTCTTCTATGGCGGCCTGCTGTTCGCGTTGGTACAGTATGCCTATCTGGCCTATATCGACCACGGCTATATGCTGATGATCATCACCGAGATGCTCTCGACCCCCGAGACCGCCGGGATCATCAAGCAGATGGGTATGGCCGACCAGATCAGTGAGAGTCTGCACGTGCTGCAAACGATGCGCCCCATTGACTTTGCGCTCGACATGCTGACCACGCTGATTATGGCTGGTATGATGCTGGGCTTGCCCATTGCCGCTGTGATGCAGAAGAAGGGAAAGGAAATCAATTTAGAATAACAACGATGGATATATCTGTAGTAATACCTCTTTATAACGAAGAAGAATCTATCCCTGAGCTTTTTGCCTGGATAGAGCGTGTGATGAATGAAAACAAGTTCACATACGAAGTCATCTTTATCAGCGATGGTTCAACCGACCGTTCATGGGATCTGATCTGCGAGCTTCAGCAGAAGTCAGCACATGTGAAGGGCATTAAGTTCCGCAGGAACTATGGCAAGAGTCCCGCCCTGTATTGCGGTTTCGAGGAGGCTCAGGGCGACGTGGTCATCACCATGGATGCCGACCTTCAGGACTCGCCCGACGAGATTCCCGAGCTCTATCGCATGATTACCGAAGAGAAGTATGACCTGGTGAGCGGCTATAAGCAGAAGCGCTACGACCCCCTGTCGAAGACCCTGCCCACCAAACTCTTTAATGCCACGGCCCGTGCCGTGAGTGGCATCAAGAACCTGCACGACTTTAACTGCGGTCTGAAGGCCTATCGCCTGGCTGTGGTCAAGAATATCGAGGTCTATGGCGAGATGCACCGCTATATGCCCTATCTGGCCAAGAACGCCGGATTCGACAAGATTGGCGAGAAGGTGGTTCACCATCAGGCCCGCAAGTACGGCTCGTCGAAGTTTATGGGTTGGAACCGTTTTGTGAACGGCTATCTTGATCTGCTCACCCTGTGGTTCCTGAGCACCTTTGGCAAGAAGCCCATGCACGTGTTTGGTTTCCTGGGAACGATCGTTTTCTTCATCGGTTTCCTGTCGGCCTTCGTGATTGGTGCCGACAAGCTGTGGTGCCTGGCCAATGGTATTCCCCAGCGTCTGGTGACCGACTCCCCCTTCTTCTATATCGCCCTCACCATGATGCTCATCGGAACGCAGCTGTTCCTGGCCGGCTTCCTGGGCGATCTGGTCAGCCGTACGTCAAACGTGCGTAACGAATATCAGATAGAGAAGAAGATATGAGGGTAAGAAGGTTTCTTCCTTTCCTGACCGTGCTGTTGCTGCTGGCCTGCAGTACCATTGACTGTCCTGTAGAGAATATCGTGGAAGTCCGCTATGCCGTCAAGGCCTTCGATGGCGACAGCGAAGTGGCCGACACCCTCAAGGACACGCTGAACGTATGGGCAACACGTCAGAACAGAAACGATACCCTGATTTATAACCATGGGTATGATGTCAAGGCGTTCAGTCTGCCGGTGAGCTATACCAACCCCGAGGATGTGCTGGTGTTCCAGGTGACCGACTCGCTGAATCAGTCGAAGACCGACACCGTGTGGATTACGAAGGAGAACACGCCTCACTTTGAGTCCGTGGACTGTCCCACACGCTATTTCCATCAGCTGACAGCCGTCAGGAGTACCCATGTACGCATTGATACGATCATCATTAATAATCCGTCAGTAACCTATGACTCGTCAGTCAAGCATCTGCACATACATTTCAAGGATTAGCATCTGTTTGCTGCTGTTGGTGGCAAGCATCAGTGCGCAGGCCCAGGGCATCCTGGCCTTGCAGCGCGACACGGTGCCCTTCTTCCGTGGCTTTGCCGTGTCGGCCGACCTGGTGGGCCTGGCCCAGATGCAGTTGAGCGACTACGGCCAGTATGAGGGTGCGCTGCGCATCAACCTGCACGACCAGTATTTTCCTATCGTGGAACTGGGCCTGGGTCGTGCCAATCATGACTACGACGAGGTGACAGGTCTTTCCTATAAGACCAGTGCCCCCTATTTCAGGGTTGGTGTCGATGTGAATATTGCCAAGAACAAGCACGCCCGCAACCGTATCTATGCCGGTGTGCGCTATGGCTATACCAATTATAAGGTCGACATAGACTGTGAACCCTTTGACGACCCTGTATGGAAGAATAAAACCCTGTTTACGATCAACGACCAGCAGTGCTCGCAGCATTGGGCCGAGGTGTTGTTTGGTATCGATGCCGAGGTGGCCGGACCGTTGCACCTGGGATGGATGGTGCGCTATCGCAGTCGCCTGGCCCACGACGAGGGCGATATCGGCAACACGTGGTATGTGCCGGGCTATGGCAAGCAAGATACATCGAACCTGGGCTTTTCGTTTAATTTAATCATTGATATCTAAGAGTGCCGATGTGTAGGATTTCTTTTCTTTTGCTCATGGTGGTATTGCTGACGGGCTGCACTAAGCCAGTGCCCTTTCAGCGTAACAGTAATTTCGTGTTTGGCACGGTCTATAATATCACCTATCAGTATGGCGAAGACCTGCAGCAGGAGATAGAGGCCGAGCTGCAGAAGGTGGACGGCGAGTTCTCGATGTTCAACAGCGAGTCGACCGTGGCCCGCATGAATCGTGGCGACTCAACGGTGGAGCGCAGCGATATGTTTAACGAGGTGTTCGACCTGGCCCAGACCGTGAACAAAGAGACCTGTGGTGCCTTCGATGTGACCGTGGCCCCGCTGGTGAATGCCTGGGGCTTTGGCTTCAAGCACGAGCAGTTGCCCACGCCACAGCAGGTGGACAGTCTGATGCGCATTCACGACCAGATGGACTTCAGCGCCATTGCCAAGGGCTTTGGCTGCGATGTGGTGGCCCGTCTGCTGAAGTCGAAAGGCATCGACAACTTCATGGTTGAGATTGGTGGCGAGGTCGTGGTGAGTGGTCACAACGACAAAGACCAGCTCTGGCATATCGGCGTCAACAAGCCCGTGGACGATACCCTGCATGTGGACGGCGAACTGCAGACTGTGCTGAGTATCACCGATCATGCCATGGCCACCAGCGGCAACTACCGTAACTTCTATTATCAGGATGGCAAGAAGTATGCCCACACCATTGATCCCCGTACGGGCTATCCCGTTCAGCATAGCCTGTTGTCGGCAACGGTCATTGCGGATGACTGCGCCACGGCCGATGCCTACGCCACCTCGTTTATGGTGCTGGGTGTTGACGGCGCACAAGAGGTGCTGCTGCGCCATCCCGAGCTGATGGCCTATCTGATATATGTCGATGAGAAAGGTGAACTGACCGTGTGGAGCTCGCCTGCATTGAAAGATTATGAATAACGATTTTCGTCTTTATGACAGTCTGCTGCGCTTTCCCTTGTTTCAGGGACTGAGCCGTGCCGAACTGTTGCAACTGGCCGGACAGACCAAGTTCGGCTTCCTGAAACAGGCGGCGGGACAGACCGTTGTGCGTGAGGACGAAACCTGTAGCCAACTCTTTTTCTTGATTGACGGCCGACTGACCCTCACCACCACCAGCGATGACCATCGTTATCAGGTGGAGGAACAGTTGTCGGCCCCCTGGCTCCTGCAGCCCGAAGCCCTCTATGGTGCCCATCCGCAGTATTCGTGTATGGTGACCACGATGACCGAGTCGCATTTCATCACCGTCTCCAAAGACGAGGTGATGCGCCTGTTGGACGACTTCCTGATTATCCGACTGAACTATCTGAATATGCTGGCCACCCTGTCGCAGCGTCGTGGCCGTCAGCCATGGCGCCGCTGTCCCGAGAACCTGCGTCAGCGCATCGTGCGTTTCTTCCTGGACCACTGTGTTTATCCGGCCGGTCCCAAGCAGTTCCGCATCCTGATGACCCAGTTGGCCCAGGAGGTGGGTGACAGTCGTCTGGATGTGTCAAACGTGCTGAATGCCATGCAGGCGGACGGCCTGCTGCAGCTGCATCGCGGGCGAATAGATATACCGTCGTTGGAGCGTTTGTTGATGTGAATCTCTACCTCTCAAAGTGCTGATAGTCTTTCTTGGAGCGCCAATCGCCGCCCCACGAAAAGCCGTGTGCTTTGAAGAGACGATAGCAGAGGTCGCCCTTCTTCAGTTTATAGGCAGATTTCTTGCTGCGGTCGGCATAGCGCTTGCCTGCCGCCGGTTCGATGACGACTGAACCGTCACGACGCTTGCTGACGCAGGGATTGTGCAGCGGGTTGATGTCGATGGCCATGCCCATGGAGTGCTTTGACAGGCGCTGACTGCCGGTGATCTTGCGGAAACAGAAGCACGACGTGTTGTTGGCCGTCATCGATCGCTCGTCGTTGGCATCATAGTTATCCACCAGTTCGATGCGCTCAATGGGGTAGTGGGCCTGATGCAGCTGGCGGAAGATATCAATGAGATCATTGGCGATGGCCTTGTTGCACACCAGTTCACCTTGATGTTCCTTGCCCTGGGCATCAAAGTGTTTCACCGTGAGATAGCGCAGTTCCGAGCGACTGATGGTGCAGTCCTTGGGAAACGAGTGGCCCTGCATGCGAGCAAAGACGGCATTGCTGATGGTGTCGATGGCGAAACCGTCGCCCTGAGCCCAGCAGCAAAGGCTTTGCAGGCATATCAGCAGGATTAAAATCAGACCTTTTTTCATGGCGGCAAAGGTAGCTATTTTTTTTGAAATCAGCAAGCCGAGAGGGATTTTCCTACTCGAAATAGGGAAACTCCCCCATAGGTTTAGGGTTTTCCTTTTGCGCAGATGCCCGAAAATACCTACCTTTGCAGCAGAAGAATAGAAAATACCATAGGTTTGTTTTTTAGGTTATTGTTTGCTTTTAGTACTGATAAGGGGCGCAACCGATGTGATATCTGGATGCGCCCCTTCTTCTTATTTCTTGATGAACTTCACCGTCTTGGTGTGGCCCTGACTATCCGTGATGCGGGCGATATAACAGCCGCCGCGCTGCGGGGTGGCTACGGGTTGGCCAGACAGATTGAAGAACAGCACCTGTTGCTGACCCGTGATAGCCGCCATGTTGACCTCGTCGATGGCCGTGGGAACCTCAGGCTGCTCCACTGCAGTGAGGTAGCTCGTTGCCATGTTGGTCTTGGCGATGGTGGGAATGTTCATCACATAGACATTGTTGGTGCCATCGGGATAACGGCCCACGGTCTGGTCGCTGCCGTGCTGCGTGTAGGTCAGTCGGTCGCTCCACGACTGGTCGGCCGCCGTGAGCATCAGTGTGCCACCCTCGGCCTCCAGCTTAAACTGCGCATGCAACTGACTCACCGGCTCCAGTTTGTCGCACCAGATGATGAGGTGGCCGTGGGCAGGAATCACCGTCTCGGCACCAGCAATCTGGTACTTCTGTGGCTTTTCCACCCTGTCGGTGAGATACATGCCAGCCACATCCACCGGTTCCGAGGTGTTGTTGTAGAGTTCTATCCAGTCGTTGCGCTTAAAGTAGTCGTTGACATAGATTTCGTTGGAAGCGCTCACCTCGTTGATGCGTACGGGCACAAAGCCATCGGCGGTGCGCTCCTCGCTGGAGAGCGGCGTGAAGCAAGCCTCCATCTTGATGGAACTGCCGGTGGGCATACTCATCACGGGACGTGAGGACACCTGACTGCCATTCTTCTTCCAGCACTTGAACTTGTAGCCCGCCGGTGCGATAGCCTCCAGTTTGACCGAGCTGAAGAGGTAGCCATTGAAATAGGTGTGGGGCACGGTGATGCCGTTGATGGTGATTGTCGCTCCCTCGGTGTCGGCCTTCAGCTCCACCGCCTGCTTGTTGACGTTGGTCAGCTTCAGGATCTTGGCCTGTTTCATATAGTCGGCCATGGTTGAGGCTCGTCCGCTGAGGTTGTTTTTCAGCATGTCGGCGGCACGGTTGTTGTCGTGTCCGTCGTTGATGCCCATCTGTTTCATGAGCTGAGCCATGGGCTGCACGTTGTCCAGCAGTTCGTCGATGATCTCGAAGGCGCTGTTCTCCTCGAAGACGCTGCCGCCCATTAGGCAGAAGGTGTCGATGAACTTGCGGCGATAGGTGTCGTGGTTCATCATGTTCTGGAAGAACTTCACGAACTTCATGCTCTGGTTGTGCGTGGTGATATAGTCGAACGGACTGTCGGGGATATCGCTGCTGATGCGACCGAAGACATAGTCCAGGTCGAAGCTGATGAAGCGATAGCGGCCGTCGTGACGACTGCGATAGGCCTTGATGTTGTTGTTGGGCCAGTCGGAGTTGAGCAGATAGAGTTCCATGGCCATATAGTTGGTATATTCGTCGATGTCGAGCAGGGTGGTGAGTTCTTCGTAAGCCCCCTCGTCGTTGATGCGCTCGCCCAACTCGAAGATATGCTTGATGACGCTGTCGTTGCCCTGCTTCATTTCGAAGTTCTCGAACATGTCAATCTCATCGTCGTCGTATCCCCAGTTGGCATAGACGAACTTATCGTTGTTGACCTCGCGCAGATTGAGTACACCACGCAGGTCGCCGTTGACATATTCGATGACGGGCACATAGGACTGCACCTCGAGGTCGATGCCCGAGCGCTGGATGATGGTCTCCAGGGCGGGATCCACGAATCGGGAGTTGTTCAGCCATACATCATTACCGCCATTGCGAATGAGGATGGCCTTTTCGCGGTCGTAAGGCTTCTGGGGGAAGAACTGGAAGTCGAAGTGGTTCTGACCATCGAAGATCTTATTGGCCTTCAGCTTGAACGAGCGGTAGCGCTGTGAGCGTGTCCAGCCGCCCGACACGCTGATGTTGACATCCTGGTTGAACAGCATCTCGCCATCGGTGCCGATATACGAGAAGTTCACGGGGCGGTCCCAGTCCATATTATAGTTGCGGGGCGAGTCCTGGCCATTGCCGGTCTTGCCGTTGGTACCGTCGCCATCGCAGTCGAAGCCAATCTTCGGGTCGGTAAAGAACTTCTTGTTGCCAACGATAGAGATGACGGGCAGCGTGTATTCGTTGTTGGTCTTGATATAGCTGCGCGTGACGGGAACGCTAGGCAGATAGCCCTCCTTATAGAGGCGCACGGTGAGGTTGGTGGTCTTGTCGAGGGCAAAGATGCCATCCTTGCTCTCCTTGCTGTTGCCGGCAGGAGACACCTCGCCGCCTTCATCCTCGAAGGACTCCCAATAGACGTCGTCGATATAGAAGTTGTTGGGCTGACCCGTGAGGTTGTTGAGGTTGAAGGCGATGGTCTGCAGTTCCGACGGAGAGGGATCGTCGCCCCACATGCCGCCAGTGCTGCCCGTCTGGTCGTTGGAGATGGTGCCTTCGCGCTCAAACTCCTGCCACTCGGTGGTGACGTTGAAGGTGTTGCCATCCTGGAACATCTTCCAATGGATATAGCTGCCCGGTGTGCGATGCGCCTGGGCGTCGATATTACACGGCACGTCGGCACGGATCTTCATGCGGAAGCGGTATTTGTCGCCGGCATTCCAGATGTGGTCGGGGGTATAGACAAAGAACTGCGTGTCCCATGAGTTCTCGGGATTGGCAATGGCATGCACCTTGATGCCTCGCGAGTTCTCATAGCCAATGCCATCGATGATATTGGTCTCCAGCTTGCCGCTGCGGTCGCCATCCTTGCCCACCAGGCAAGTCACGTCGTCGCCTTCGCAGTCGCTGTTCTTCACCCAGTTGGTCCAGGGTGACTTGGGTTCCACGTAATACAGTTCCCATGACATATCGTCGAAGTAGAAGTTGTTCTCCTGGGCGGCTTCGTTGAGGTTGAAGGCGATGGCCGCCATTCCATTCTTGCCTGCCTGTTGCTCGGTGATCTCGCCCTCATAGGTGAACTCCTGCCATTGGGTAGTGATATTATAATTGTTGCCCAGCATCTGCCAGTGGATGTAGGTGCCGGGTTTCTCGTGCGACTGTATGGAGACGTTGGCATTCTTGTCGGCACGGGCTTTCATCTTGAAGCGAAACTTGTCGCCAGCCTTCAGCGTGTAGTCGTGGGCATAGACAAAGAACTGCGTGCTCCAGGCATTCTGGGGGTTGGCAATGGCATGCACCCTGACGCCACGCGAGTTGTCATAGCCCACACCATCGGTGATGCGGGGCACATCGCCATCCCCATCGCCGTCGCGACAGATGAAACACGAGGCATCGTCGCCCTCGCAGTTGCCGTTGCTCAGCATCTCGATCCACTCGGGCGTCGGCTCTTCTTCGCCTTCTGGGTCTTCGGCAGGGTTGTTTGTCGGTGCTCCGGGCAGACTGCCATCGGTGGTGTACATCAGGCGCGTGCCTTCGGGAATATTGACTTTGACGGTGAGTGACCCCTGGAAGATTTTGCTGTCGGTATCAATCTTGGGGGCATCCAAGCGCTCACTGGCAAAGACGGCTGTGGTGTTGGTTGCCTCGGGTGTGGCATCAGCCGTCCATCCCCATAGCTCGCCGCCATCGGTGATGCGGGCATAGGAGGTGCGGCTCTTGGCCTCAGGATAGGTCAGGTCGGTGATGAGCTGTCCGTTCTTGTCGCTCAGACAGATGGTACCGCCATCGCAGTCGAGCTTAAACGGTGCCTGCGACTCCTTGATATCGTTGGAGCCCAGCCAGATGACCTTGAATCCCTTGGCAGGGATAGAACCAATATCTGAAGGCATCTGCCATAGCTTCAGGTTGTCGGCATCGTTGCTCAGGTACATCCCGCCCAGGTTAACGGCCTGTTCGGTGGGATTGTAGAGCTCGATCCAACTGTCGAAATTGGTTGCGGGACTGATTACGGTGCCTGCGTTCGAGGCCATCAACTCGTTGATTACTACAATGATGGATAATAGGGTTGACAACATAATATTTATATAATTATAGGTCTTAATATCTTTAAATAATACGTTGGAACTATCCTTTTCCCGAAAAAAAGTATTCCAGACACTCCTTGAGCGTCTGGAATACCTAAGATATAATATATGTGGTTATGTTATTTACTGCATGTCGTAAACCACCTGCATGAGACGCTTGCCCAGGGCATCAGCCTCGTCCATGGTCTGAGCCTCGCTGTAAACACGGATGATGGGCTCGGTATTTGACTTGCGCAGGTGAACCCACTTGGTGGGGAAGTCAATCTTCACACCGTCGATGTCGTTGACGGTGGCCTCGGAATCGGCAGCAAACATCTCCTTGACCTTCACCAGAATGGCATCAACATCGGTCTCGGGAGTGAGGTCGATGCGGTTCTTGGCAATCTGATAGTCGGGGAACGTCTTGCGCAGTTCGCTGGCCTTCATGCCCTTCTGTGCCAGACTGCTGAGGAACAGGCCGATACCTACGAGGGCATCACGACCGTAATGGCTCTCGGGATAGATGACTCCACCATTGCCCTCGCCGCCAATCACAGCACCTACTTCCTTCATCTTGGTGGTGACGTTGACCTCGCCTACAGCAGCAGCGGTGTACTTACCACCGTGCTTCTCGGTGACGTCGCGCAGGGCGCGGGTAGAAGAGAGGTTAGAGACGGTATTCAAGCTAGTGGAACTAGTTGAACTAGTCTGACTAGTTTTACTAGCACCCAGCACATAGTCAGCCACTGAAACAAGGGTATATTCCTCGCCAAACATCTTGCCATCTTCGCAAATGAATGCCAGACGGTCGACATCGGGATCAACAACGATACCCAGATCGAAGCCACCCTGACGCATCTTATCCATGATGCCCTGCAGGTTCTTCTCCAGAGGCTCGGGGTTATGGGCAAACTGACCGGTGCATTCGCCGTTCAGAATCTCGAAATCCACACCCAGTGCCTTGAAGAGATCGGGCAGGATGATGCCACCAACCGAGTTGATGGTGTCGGCGCAGACACGGAACTTGCGGGCCTTGATAGCCTCGACATCTACCAGACGGAGGTCAAGCACCGACTGGATGTGCTGCTGGTTCATGGTGTCGTCCTTGATGACACGGCCCAACTTCTCCACAGGAGCGTAGTCGAAGTCCTCTTTCTCGGCAATAGCCAGTACCTCGGCGCCGTCGGCAGCGGTCAGGAACTCGCCCTCGCTGTTCAGCAACTTCAGGGCGTTCCACTGGGTGGGGTTGTGGCTGGCGGTGATGATGATACCGCCGTCGGCCTTGTGCCAGCGTACAGCCAACTCGGTGGTTGGCGTGGTGGCCAGACCGATATCAATGACTTCGTATCCCATGCCAACCAGTGTGCCGCAAACGACGTCGCGCACCATGGGGCCAGAGATACGTCCATCACGACCAACGACAATCTTCTTGCCGCCGATGAATGTGGCATAGGCCGTTGTGAACTTGACAATGTCCAGAGGATTCAGTGTGTCACCCGTGTGGCCACCAATGGTGCCACGGATACCTGATATAGATTTAATGAGTGTCATAAATCGTTGGTTTTTTGGAATGTTAATTCATAGAAGTACGGATAGACATAGCTGGATGCCACCGTGTGACCCTGCGTGTGGGGCACAATGAGGCGCACCTTGGAAATGTGGTCGTCGGCATTGCGTGCACGACCCACATTGATATAGGGGAAGGGTGCCATGAGGCCGGTGGGAACAGAACTGAGTGAATAGGTGTTATACATCAGACTGCCTGCTACGAAGGAAGCCGAATAGTTGCTTCCGCTACGTGTGACGATCATATAGTCGGGATCGTATGCGTCCTTGCTGTTGGTGATCTGGGTGCCATCCATGATGTTCATCTCCTTAAAACGGCAGATGAGCGTGGTCTGCTTACCATCCTCAAGGGGATTACCGCAACCTTTGTAGATAATCTGCATGTAAACACCGGTGTTGTTCAGGTAGACATACTCGTTCTTGCTGACGTCGGTCACATTACCCTGGGCATGGAACTGATCCTCGTTGATGACAACGATGCTGGAGTCTGAGATAAACTGGCGGATGGCGTCGCGTTCTTTCTCTTTCTTCTCGCCATAGGTCTCGTAATTATCGCAGGCTATGAATGCGGTCATGCAGCACAAGGCAGCCAATGCAAAAAATATTTTTCTCATAAATATCACTTGTCTGTTTCTATATCGGGCGCAAAGGTACTATTTTTAATTGATAAATAATCTATGACGCATCATATTTTTTGTTATCTGAACGATTTTTCTTAACAATTAACCTTTCAGAATAACAATTTACCTTTCAGCCAGCCAATTTGTCGGCAAAAGCCTGGAATGCCCGTTTGGTAATCTCTACAGCCTCGTCGAGTGAGCACTCCAGTCGGCCGCCCGAAGCATTCAGGTGTCCGCCACCGTTGAAGAACTGCGCAGCCACCTCGTTGCAGGGGAAGTCGTCCACCGAGCGCAGGGAAACCCAGATTAGATTCTCCTTCTCGGTGTCTTCGCGGAGCGAGATGCTCAGCTTCAGGCCCTTGATCTGCTGGGGAATGTTGACCAGTCCCTCGGCATCGCCCTTGATAAACTGGAAACGCTTAAGGTCGTTGCGGCTCAGGGTGAAGTAGGCTGCATGTAGAGATGCATCATATACCAGCTTCTCGTAGAGCACATAGCCCATCAGGCGGATGCGGTTCTCCGAGTAGTTGTGGTAGACATTGCGATAGATCTTGTCTTTGTTGATCTGCTTGGTGAGTAACTGGCCGATGATGAAGAAGATATCGGGATCGTTGGAGTTGAAGGTGAAGCCGCCGGTATCGGTCATCATGCCGCAATAAACGGGAACGGCAAAATGCTTGTTGGCCTGCTCGAAGAGCCCCAACTGCCACGCCAGGCGGAAGACCAGTTCGCAGGTGGATGAGGCCTTGGGGCGTGATACCATGAGTGCAGCATCGATATCGGGATTCAGGTGGTGGTCAATGATTATCTTCTTGGCAGACGACGCCTTGAGGGTAGCTGCCATCTCGCCAGTGCGGTCCAGCGTGTTGATGTCGAGGCAGACAATCAGGTCGGCATGCTTCAGCGTCCAGTCACATCCCTCCTTGTGCTTGTCGTAACGGATAATCTTCTCGCTGTTGGGAAGCCACTGCAGGAAGTCGGGATACTGGTCGGGGATAATCACCTGTGGCTGCTTGCCCATCATCCTCAGACACTCGGCAAAACCCAAGCAGGAGCCGATGGCATCACCGTCGGGACTCCTGTGACTGACACAGATGATGGTCTCTGAATGATGAACAAGCGTGCGAAGTTGCTCGCACGCTTGTTCGGTAAGTATGTTTTCAAGCATCTGCTTTATACTGTTTCTTCTCTTTTATTCTTAAAAGAGCTTGTTAGGATAAACACCCTCGTCAACCAACTTCTGGATGCGGGCAACGGTGGCATCACGGTCGGCGGCATAGGTCACACCGAACCATACGCTGGTGGTGTCGAGCACCTCGCAGGTGGCTGTACCCTCGTTGATGAGCTTGTTGACCATCAAGGGGATAAAGAACTCGGCCTTCAGGTTCTCCATGTTCTTAGGATCGCTGAGGAACTCCTTGAAGTAAGCCTCAGAGTGCTCGAAGTAGTCGGGTGTGAAGCCCCACATGTTCATTGATACGGGCACGTTCTCCTCCAGGGGCTGCCATTCGCCCTGCTCGTCCTTATACTTGATCACGCCGTCCATGCGCAGGATCTCGGTACGCTCTACCACGTCGGTCAGATGACGCTTGTCGTTGTAAGCACATACGCCACGAGCCACAGAACCGTTCTCACTCAGGGTGTTGCATACGCGGAAGCCCACCATGGCGTACTGGTTCTTAGCACCCTCGGGCAGGTTGCTGAGGTACTTGCCAATCTGCATGAAAGCATCGCGGCCATAGAAGTCGTCGCAGTTGATAACGCAGAAAGGCTCCTTGATCACGTCCTTGCCCATCAGTACGGCGTGGTTGGTACCCCAAGGCTTTACACGACCTTCTGGAACCTTGAAGCCCTCGGGCAGTGCGTCAAGAGCCTGGAAGCAGAGCTCGCAGGGCACCTGGCCTTCGTATTTAGAAAGGATCTGAGTGCGGAACTGCTCCTCGAAATCCTTACGGATGACCCAAACGATCTTGCCGAATCCAGCCTGGATGGCATCGTAGATACTGTAGTCCATAATGGTCTCTCCGTTGGGACCCAGACCATCAAGTTGTTTCAAACCACCGTAGCGGCTACCCATGCCAGCGGCAAGGAGGAAAAGAGTAGGTTTCATTTTAGCTATGTTTTTTAAGTGTTTAACATTTCTGTTGCAAAGTTACGAAAAAAAAGTGAAGCGAGAAGGGTGATAGTGAATAATTTTCTAATGCTCTACAAAAATTAACAATTAGAACGGATAGCCGATGGCCAGATGAAGCGAGTGCATATCCTTGAAGCGGGGGATATTGAAATAGCCAGACTTGCCGGTGTCGTAGGGCACATGCAGGCCAAAACCCCAGTCCACGCGGATGACCAGGAAGTCCAGGTCGTAGCGCAGTCCTAAGCCAGTGCCGGTGGCAATCTGGTTGAGGAAGGTGGAGGCTTTCAGCGTGGTGTTGGCAAACAACGACTGGTAGTATTCTTTTTCTTCCTTTGTGGTGGTGTCGTCGTTGAAGAGGTCAGACTTCTGCTTCTGACTCCACACATTACCGGCATCCAGGAAGAGGGCACCATAGAGGCTGCCGAACAGACGGCGACGATACTCCAGGTTCATCACGAGTTTGATGTCACCATTGTGCATCATATACGAGAACTGCTTGTTGTCCTTGAAACCCGGGAAGGCACCTGGACCAAGACTGCGCACAGAGAAGGCGCGGATGCTGTTGGCACCACCCACATAGAAGGCCTCGCTGAAGGGCGGTTCCGTGGTGTTGCCGTAGCTATAGATATAGCCGGCATTGAGATGGCCCACCACCTGCGTCTTGCTGTCCAGCGTCCAGGTCTTGGTGAGGTCGGTCTCAACGCGGAGGAACTGCGAATAGACGTTCTTGAACAGCGTCTTGCCCGCTTGGTTCCAGCCATAGCCCTGCACCAGAACGTCGTAGAGTGCCGTGGCGTTGCCCGATTCCTCCAGGGTCAGTTCCCAGCGGATGGGATTCGGTTTGGTGCTTGGCGATGAATAGGTGTAGGTGTATCGCATCTTGGGGATGAAGTAGTCGTCCATCGAGATGGCGATATAGGGATTCTTATAGATGATGTCTTCGAAGGTGCTGGTGTGTGAGTTCATAAACTGATACTTCAGCGTGATGGGCGAGAACTCATGGCGGCTGTTCTCGGAAGACTCCCAACGGTAGGTCCACTCGCCCGAGGCGATATGCATCTTATAGTAGTTGGGGCGACGGATGATGTCGGTGGAGATCTTGGCGATGGTCCACGGCGTGGAATAGAAACGGGGCTGGAGGTTGTTCCTGTTCTTCTCGCGGCGCTTGCGCATGATGTTTCGCTCGCTATAGAAGGGCAGGATGATGCGGGGGAATTCGATGGAGGCATCGGCACCATACTGATATGAACTCATGCTCTCCTCGGTGTTACTCGTCTGCCACTCATAGCTGCCATGCACGTTGATATCCAACTTCTCGCCACCACGAAAGGCATTCCGTCGGGTGACACCGGCTCTTACCTCCGGACCCATGCGGCCGATGGTGCGGTTGATGACGTTGGTCTCGATATAGAAGTCGTAGGGTTTGTCGAACGTACAGTTGAGAAGTAGGTCCAGCGTGTCGCGGTCGCGAGGCGTGAACTGGAAGTCAACGCTGCTGAACACACCGCTGGCGTTGATCTTCTGCATCGACTCCTGGTAGTTGTCGTAGCTGAAGGCCGAACGTGGGCGCAGCTTCATGTTGCGGAGGATGACGCCCGGACGGATGGGCGAGTGCTTGCCGTGGTAGCGCACCTTCAGAAAGTTACGGCCGGTGCTGTCGGTGAGTTCCTCGCGATAAGAACGGCGCATCTGCATTGTTACCTTGCCGATATACCAGGGGCGCAGGGCCTCTGCGGGAAGTGAGTCAGCCAGTTGCAGTCTCAGCTTGGCGTGGTTCTGAATGTCGAAGGTGTCGGCCAGATAGGACGCATAGCCCGACTGATAATAGAAATAGCCATTGTTCCTGAACAGCTGTGTCAGTCGGCTGCGCTCGGCATCCAGACTGCTCACGGCAAACGGTATGCCTTCCTTGACTTTGGCCTGCGTCTTGGTGGAGTCGATGAGCGCCTGCATCTGTGGCGGGAAGTTCACATAGCTCATGGTATCGACGGTAAACAGGGTGTCGAGGTTGACGGTATAGCCGATCTTCATCTTCTTCGGGTTCTTCTGAGGTACTTCTTTGAAGGTCACACTGCCGTGCATATAACCGTTCTTTCTCAGTACTGACTGGGCTACTGATGCGCGTAGGGCAGGGTTGACCTGACTCATCAGTACCGGTGCCTTGCCAAACGACTTGTTGAGCCATTTCTTGAACTTGCCGCTGGAGCCCTGGGCGTAGTTCCATATCCACAGACCATAGGGGAAGGGCGTGCGGTAATAGCTGCTGCCGAAGAGAGCGCCGTTGGGGGCGGTGGCCAAGGCGGCCTCCAGTTCCTCTTGCGTAGCAGTGAAATGGTCGTTATCCTCGTAGTTCTGATAGTCAATGGCGGTGAGTCCGATGAACAACTTGTCGTCATCGGGCACCAATTTGGTGGTGGAGCAGGCGGCCATCAGCAGGAGAGTCGCCATCAGAACGAGATATTTAGCGTATCGTATCATTGCTTACTACTGTTTTGGTTGTGTCGCGGCGCAGCGTCATCGGCCTGTTCATGGGCATGGTGCGCTCGGTGGTGTTCTTCAGTTTGAAGACCTCCCACCAGTGGTCCAGCTTGCGCTTCCAGATGAAACCGCCGCCATATTCGCTGGTGTAGCCCTCCAACCAGTCGTACACGTTCTGATTATAGAAGAGTTTGATGTACTGGTTCGACGTCGGACTTAGTCGGTATTCCATGGATACATTGTCGAAGAACGACTGCTTCTGGCCTTGGCCCTGCATCTCGTTGCCCGACGATACCTTGCCGCCTATCTGCACCTTCATGCGGTTGTTCCAGAAACGCTTGGCGAACTTAAACGAATAGTCGGTATGCGACTGGCCGGCGGCGTCGGTCTTGTTGTCCAAACCGATGCTCAGGTCAACCGATTTCAAGGCGTTGCCGGTGATGTTGTTGATCTCGCTTTCGAGGAAGGCACTCAGGGCATTGTTCATCAGTGACGAACTGTTGTTGCCCTCGGCCATATACATACCTGTGGTCAGCATGGTGACGGCTAGTTTGCCGCGCTGCTCCACCGACATGGCATTCAACTCGCTGTTGACGGTATAGTCCTCGGGGGCCTCGATGATGAACTGCAGTCCCATGTCCTGCAGGGTGCGCGTGATGGCCACGCCACAGTCAAAGGTCACACTCCTGGACTGCTCGCCTTGTCGGCCTACGGCAGCGGTGGTGCGCTCTGTAGCGGTGATGTTCAGGGTGGGGTTCATCACGTCGCCAGTGAACTCGACATAACTGCCATCCTGGATATTAAAGGTCTTCAGGGGGATGACGGGCAGTGAGTATTTCATCTGTCCGCTGGTCAGCGTATAACGGCCTGTCATCAGGATGCCGTCGGTGTTGTTGTATTTCATGCGCAGGTCGCCACCGCCAAAGAGATCAACGTAGTTCGTCTGTTCGATGTTAAGGCCGCACTTCACGTGGGCACCCTGGTCGATGCTGATGCGCAGGTCCATATCCAGACCCTCGGGGGCGGGACGCTGGATGACGGTCTGTGTAGTGTCGTTGAAGTCGGTGAACTTCACCAGTTCGTCCAACTGATCGTCTGTTGACAGCGGTGAATCGAGCAGCAGGTAGGTCAGGTCGGTATTGCCCAGCACATCGAGTCTGCCACGCATCTTGAGGCGGTCAACAGGACCTTGCATCGACGCCATGAAGTTGACGTTAGCCTTACCAAAGGCAATGGAGTTGGCCGTCTGTTTCGAGTTGATAAGCTGGAAGTCCTGTGCTCTCATCCTCATGTTCATGGTCATATTGCTGAGGTCGTGGAAGTCAATCTCGCCCATGATGTTCAGCGGGTTGTCGTTGTAGGCATACATGGTGAAGTTTTCAAGGAGCAGCTTGGACTGCTGAATGCGCACGGGGTCGTTGTCGAAACGCAGGCGGATGCCGTAAGGCTGGCTGAACAGGTATGCTGATTCCAAGTACACTTCGCCGTTGACGTTCGGACTACTCAGTGATCCCTCGATACTCATCTCGCCTTCGGCCGTACCCTCCAGACCCATCAGCTGGTCGGGGATAAAGCCGTTGATGAGGTTCAATGGCGTTTGCAGCAGTGTGAGGGTGGCTGTCAGGTATTCGTTGCCGTCGGTCACCTTCTTGTTCTTATAGCTACCGCTCAGCATGGCAATCTCCTTGCCGTCCTGCGTCAGGGTGCCCTCGACGGCGTGGGTATCGTCTTCACGTTGCAGATAGACGAACTCGGTACCGATGTTACCCATGCGGCAGCCCTCGTAGGTCATATCCTTCACCTCCATATCGCTGGCCACGGATATCTGCTTGCTCTCGTTCATCGTCAGGTGATAATCGCCGTTGAGCAGTCCCGTGACGTGGGGCACATAGGGGATGGCTGTGGTCAGCTGGTCGAGGTTAAACCTGTTAAGGCTGACGGTGAGGTCTTGCAGCATGGCTGAATCCTGTTCCTCGGAATACACCCTGATACCGGTGCCGTCGTCGGCAATGAGGCTGACGTTGGCTTGCAGCTTCAGGTCGTTGCGCAGGAAGAGGAAGTTATCGGGGTTCAGCGTGAAGATACGATAGCCGATGGTGGGGCGTTCGGGCAACAGACGGAAGCGCAGCCCGTCCTGTTCCATCTCTACCTTGGCGCCCAGTCGCAGGCCCATGCGCTGGTCGCGGTCAAAGAAGCGCAGACCCATGCTCATGCCATGCTCCTGGAAGAGTCCGTCGATGAGGGCGGTAAACACAAACTGCGGGTTCTTGCGGTTGTTGGCCACGCGTCCCTGGAAGGTGAGTCCGTGGTTGGGCTTGTCTATCAGCGTCACGAAGATAGAGTCGATGCGGGTGGAGTCGGCATTGAGACCCAGAAGGTGAGCTTCGCCGTTGAGTCCCTTTTCGGGCGATGTGGTGATGTTGACCATAAGGTCTTTGAAGTCAATGTTGGCGGCGGCCTTCAGGAAGTTGGCCATGGGATTGCCCTGCTGACTGCTGACATAGAGACGTCCTACGGGCAGCAGTTCCTTAAACACGTCGGTGTTGATGACGCGCTGTCGCATCTGCGCGTCGATGCTGTCGCCCAGGGCGGCCAGCTGGTCGGCCAACCGGCTATAGGCACCGCTGGCATCCATCTTGATGATCAGGGTGCCACTCTGAGCACGGACGTATGTGGTATCGGGGTTGGCTTTCAGTAGCAGTCCCACCTTTTCGGGGGTATAGGTGTGCAGCGAGTCGCGCAGATAGATATGCTCCATCAGTCCACTGAGATAGTGGGTGTCGTCCATGTTGCTGTTTACCTCGAGGCTGCCCGACATGCCCACGGTAAGGGGATGATCTGTTACGTCCAGCGCAAAGAGATCGAGGTGTGTTAGTTGGGTGGAAATATTCGACTTCAGCACGTCGCGCTTGCCCTCCTTGCCCAGAGAGGCATCGAGGTTGACGGTACCGTCGATAATCGCGTTGCAGGCAGTGAGGTCGACCATGGCGTGACCATTCTTCAGATAAGCCTGCAGACGTACATCGTCGATGTTTTTCTTGTTGTAGCCAAGGTGATGGATGGTGGCCTCGGCATTGAGCCAGGCACTCGGCTTGAAGAAGTCGGTGCCGAGACCCTTGGCCGAGAAGTCGGCATTGATGGTCTGAAGTCCTGTGCCCGGCAGGAACTGACCGAGGTTCAGGTCGTTGATACTGCCTTGGGCATCATAGGCCATCAGACGCTGGTCGAAGTTCGCCTTCAACGTGGCACGGGCCTTTCCTAACGTGGCTACGAGGTCTGTGGCGTAGCGTGAGCCATTGGCACTGGCCGTACCGTCGATGGCGAGTCCGGCAGGAATGGCAAACGCATCTTGGGGTACGTCAAAAGTGCGCAGCAACGGTTTGACATCGTATGTCTTTGCCCTGAGTTGCAGTTGGGCAATGAGGTTGTCGGTGTCCAGCATGTCCCTGACCATACCGCTGCCTGATGCCTCGAAGAGCGTGGGCCATGACAATTGGTCGATGTTAAACTGTGCCTGTTGCAGGTTGCCTTTTACTTGGCCTTTCAGCATCAGGGGCCATTCCGGCAGGTGTTTCATGTCGATGCCGTCGTAGAAGAATACCATATCTTCCTTACCCATCTGGGCGTCCAGTGTGACGTCCATGCGACCGGGGTTGATGTCTTCGGCAACGGTGAAGTCGACGTCGGCCTTACCGGTGATGCTGGTATAGGGTGTGCGCAATGTGAGCCATGGCAGTCGGATGCCCGTGGCGTCCATGGTCACAGGACCTTTCAGTTCGGTGACATCGAGTCCGCAGGCTTCGCGTAGAGCGGCATGCTTCACGCTGAGTTTGGTGAGGGAGTCGGTATAGAGAATCGAGTCGATGGCCACGTCGATACGACTGACGTCCATGTGGAAATAGTCCATCAGGTTGGGATGGAACAGGTCGCGAGCGTAGGGCTCGTAGGGCATGTCGAACATCAAACGGCCCTGTTGCCATTGGAATGCGCTCACTTCATAACGTCCGTCGGCCAGGTTGATGCGACCATCCTTGGCCATCATGCTGCCAGCCTCTACGCCAATGAGCATAGAGTCGCCCGGCATGTGTATGTTGATTTTCGAGTGTTCAATGTTAATGGCGTCGAAGTTGATGTACCAGAGCACGGGACCCGTGTCAGTGGTATCCACCTCGGCGGTGTCGCTCAGCAGTACCGTCACGTCGGCATCTGCCAGCGTGGCATTGCTCAGGTTGACGTCGCCCGAGTTCAGGTTGATGAGGCTGGGATTTAGTTGCAGGCGACCCATCAGGCCTTTCACCTGCACATCGGGAATCATGCTGAGGGTGTTGATGTGAGCGTGCTGTATCTCCAGAATATCTACAGCCACGTGTCCATCAAGAAGAGGCAGCAGTTGGATGTCGACCACGGCGCTGCCAATGTTGGCGATGGTGTCGCCTTCCTGCTTCACCAGTACGCCGTCGAGACTCAGGTCCAGCGGAAAACATAGACTCACGCCCTCGATGCTGATGTCCATGCCCGTTTGCTCGGAGGCTATCTCTGTGGCCTCGTTGACCAGCCAGCGCTGGATGGGGGGCACATAGATGAGCAGCGGCAGAGCAAGGAGTGCTGCTACCGCTATGACGGTTGCGATGACGATGTACTTCAGGCGTTTCTTCATCTCCTAAACCTCAATCCTTTTAACCTCTAACCTCCTGTCTTAAGCATCGATTCTCATGCCCTCCCAAACGGGGTCGTGGGGCAGGGGAGCCTCGATGGCTATCGTCTCGTGACTGACAGGGTGCTCGAACTCCACGCGATGACTCTGCAATGAGATGCTGCCGTCGGGGTTTGAACGCTTGGCGCCGTATTTCAGGTCGCCCTTGATGGGGCAGCCCATGGTGGACAGCTGACAGCGAATCTGATGATGACGGCCTGTCATCAGTTGTACTTCGAGCAACGTATAGTTGTCGGAATGACCTATCGTGCGGTATTTCAGGATGGCCTTCTTGGCGTTGGGGCGCTCGCGGTCGTAAGCATAACTCTTGTTTTGCTGTTCGTTGCGCACCAGCCAGTGCTCCAGCGTACCCTCCAACTGCTTGGGCGTGTCCTTGACGATGGCCCAATAGGTCTTGTGCACCTTACCCTCGGCAAACATCTTGTTCAGTCGGGTCAGGGCTTTTGATGTGCGTGCAAAGACCACCAGACCACTGACGGGACGGTCCAGTCTGTGCACCACGCCGAGAAACACCTCGCCAGGCTTGTGGTATTTCTCTTTGATATAGTCTTTTACCAAATCAGAGAGGGGGCGATCGCCAGTCTTATCTCCCTGCACGATCTCCCCGCTCTGTTTGTTGACTATAATAATATGGTTGTCCTCGTATACGACTTCCATACTTCTTACATCTTATTTCTTACTTCGGACATCTTACATGTTCATACCGCCGTCAACCTGGATCACCTGACCGCTAACATAGCTAGACATATCAGAAGCCAGGAAGGTGGCTACGTTGGCGATGTCCTCTACCTGACCACCGCGACGGAGAGGAATCTTGTTGCACCACTCCTTGCGGATATCCTCGGGCAGAGCTGCGGTCATGGCTGTCTCTATGAAGCCTGGAGCGATGGCGTTGGCACGGATGCCCTTGGGACCCATCTCCTGAGCGATTGACTTAGCCAGAGCAATCAGACCAGCCTTTGAAGCAGCGTAGTTGGCCTGACCAGCGTTACCGTGAACACCAACAACCGAAGCCATGTTGATGATAGAACCGCCACGCTGACGCATCATCACGGGCACACAAGCGTGGATGAAGTTGAATGCAGACTTCAGGTTCACAGCGATGACAGCGTCCCACTGCTGCTCAGTCATGCGCAGCATCAGACCGTCCTTGGTGATACCAGCGTTGTTTACCAGGATATCGATAGAACCGAACTCTTCCTTGACGGCCTTTACCACTTCCTCGGTCTGAGCAAAGTCGGCAGCATTAGATGCATAGCTCTTGGCCTTAACGCCCAGGGCAGCAATCTCTTTCTCTGTTTCCTCGTTCACCTGCAAGTCGGTGAATGCAATGTTACAACCTTCAGCGGCATACTTCAATGCGATAGCTTTTCCGATACCGCGTGCAGCGCCAGTAATCAGCGCTGTCTTACCAGTTAATAATCCCATTTTCTTTTATTCAATGTTTATAATAGTGTGTTATTTAATCTTCTTTCCCAGTGCGCCATAGACGAACTTGGCCACCTGTGGCTTGGTTGCTTCCTCGGTCATGCCGTGGGCGATGCGACCATATATATAAGGTACTTCGAGACCCTTGATACAATAGTGGGTGATGTCGGCCACCAGGTCCACATTGTCGATATCGAACTCGCCACCCTGCTTGCCCTCGGCAAACACCTTGCGGAATAATTCGACCTCGGCATCGTCGAAGTGACGGCGCACCTTTTCCACCATCCAGATGTTGCGGAAGAACTCGGCGCGCAGGTTACCATTGCGCACCACAGTCTCGCGAATCATACTCAGGTGGGTGTAGATGAGCTCGATAACCTTGTCTTGCGGACTAATCTTGCGGGCAGCCACCTCATCGAGCTTGTCGCTCAGACGCTCCAATTCGGTTTCAATGACGGCATAATAGATATCCTCCTTCGACTTGAAGTAGGTATATAATGTGCGGCGCCCCTTGCCTGATGCCTGGGCGATGTCGTTCATCGTGGTGCTTTCGAGTCCATTTTTGGCGAACAACTGACGGGCCACGTCCACAAGCAGTTGTCGCGTCTTTGATATTGACATCTCTCTCTGTCTCCTTTCTGAGTTGTTCATTTTGTCATTGCACACAATGGCTATCTTGTGCAAAAGTACGTCTTTTATTTGAAATGACCAAGCTTTTTGCCAGAAAATATGGAAAAATGCAAAAAAGTCGCATCAAAATTTGGATATCTCGAAAAATAGTCGTACCTTTGCACCCGCAAAACAGGAGAGGCCTGTTTTAGTATGGTTAAATATCGCGGAGTGGAGCAGTTGGTAGCTCGCCAGGCTCATAACCTGGAGGTCGCATGTTCGAGTCTTGCCTCCGCAACTCAGAAGCCCGATTTTTATCGGGCTTTTTTCGTTACTACGGCATGACTCTTCACATGCTCTCGGTCGCAGTTCTTCGCAGAGCGAAGCGTCCCCATGGGGCCGAGCGCGAGTCCTGCCTCCGCAACTACGGCAGCCTATGTAAGGCTGCTTTTTTGTGAGTATACGATAAAAAAGAGACTGTGTCGCGTTTGGCACAGTCTCTTTTCTTTGTTTACATGTGATATTTACTGCCAGGCAGCCATTCTATATCGTTGTTGTGTATCTGTTTGATTTCCATCCAATCCATTGGGATATAAAAACTCTGATTTCTTACATTTAGGAAGAGAATCTTGAGGCTTTGGTCCCCGTAACCACCCACCTGCAGGCGGAAGAGTCCTGCTCTCATTGCTGCATGACCGGCACCTTCTGTGTTGTTGATGTTAAGTCCCATAATGTTCGTTATGTAACGATCGCTGTCTTCCTTGTCGAATCTATCATAGAAGGTATATTCCAGATAGGGGGCATAATGCGTTTTCACAAAATCCGTCAATGCGTTGCACAGGTCGTTCACCAGTTTCATTTTTTCCTCGCCCTTGACAGGAATCTCATAAAGGGTGCCTTCTTGCAGGGCTGTTTTCTCACCTTTCTTCTGCCAGTCAAAGCAAATGATGTTTCCGTTGAAGCGCTCACCATTTTCATTTAGGTATTTCACAGGAATCTCCTTCACACCCTTGACGCTTGAGATGAGGTTCAGTACCAGTTGTTGTACATCCTCCTTGTGGGCCAATTGTTTGAGGGGCGTCTTTTCTTCTTTGTGATATGTGAACATATCCCAGACATCTTCATTCTTTTTCTGGAAATTATAAGTTATGAACTCAGGATAATATCTGTAATTAGTACTAAATTTCTTTCCTTTCATATCGTCTGGCAGCGAGTCGGACAGAGCCTTGGTGGCCAGAACAAACTCGATGGTATCTTTACCATTGATATGAGTTTCGTATTCATAATACTTGGCTGCCTTTGGACGGTATTTCTCCTGCAGGTGTTTGATGCCCTTACTAAAGTAGTTCCGGATGGCCATTTCTCGTTCTCTCACGCTATCATTTTCAAAGTTTTTGGTGTGATAACGTCCCCAATAGCGGTAATAACTAGTGGTGGTGGAATCGCTGTTCATTGTGTGTTCAAAGAAACTATCCATGCTGTCAAGCCTTTCAACAAACTCCTCGATGGTCTCTGGCAGGGGCAGTTCCTCTGCTTCTGTTGTGGTATTGTTGTTGTTTTGGCAGGCGCACAAGGTCAGGAGCATTGTGGCCCATATCATGATTTTCTTCATTCTGTTTCTAATGTGTTTAATTGATTTCTGTATTCAGCCATAAGCTGTTCGCCTTTACCTCTCATCTCGCGCTCCAACGATTCGAACGATATCTGTTCGCAGCTTGTCCTCACATAGGCCATCTGTCTCTCCATCTCATATCGTTTCTTGGCTTGTTGGGCTTGAAGCGCTTCGCTTTTTTGAGTCTCAGGCGGGGTGAACAGTAACCACATGAAGCCTGCCACGCAGGCTGCTGCCACCCAGGGCCATATCTTGACGATGCGGCGGGGCTTGACCTCTTGGCGAGCCTTCTCCATCACCTCCTGCTTCAGGGCGTCGGACGCCTTGAACTCGCATTGCGGCTTGAGCAGTTGTTCGATATCTTCAAATTCTTCGTTATTCATATTGCGTGTCCTTTCTTGTTCATCATTTGTTGCAGGTGCTGGATGGCGTATCTGTAGCGTGACTTTGCTGTAGCTTCGGGGATGTCTTGCAATTCTGCTATTTGTTTGAACGTCAGGTCGTCATAACATTTCAGACGTACGATCTCCGATTGTTCCCTGGGCAAGGTTTCCAGCAGTCGGTTCACCCTCATGTATTCCTCGTGAATCTGTCGGTCGCTGTCGTTGATAGCCACCTCTTGAACTTTGTCGAGCATCACTACCTTGGGTGCTTTCTTTCGGAAGTAATCCGTACAGGCATTGCTGATGGCACGGATGATATACTGCTCCATGTTGTCCACCCGTGTCTTTTCTTTCAGTCGGCGGAAGACGCCCAACAGCACCTCTTGGACCAGATCCTCCGCATCTTCTCTGATGCCGATGCGCATATAGGCAAAACGGAACAGCCAGTCTTGTCGCTCTGTGACAATCCGCTCTAGTTCTGTGACTATGTGTTCCGTTTCTTCGTTCATCGTTTTTTTGAGGTTTTTACTTATTAAGACGCAAAGGTAAGAAAAAAGATTTAAATGAGACCGAAATTTTTTTTATTTGCCCTATAAGTGCTTGAGGAGAATAGTATGAGAACTTAATTTTTTTGTCAGAAGAGTGGTTTTTATAATGCTTTTTCGTATCTTTGCACCCAAAGAACTAAAAACCTTAGCAATTTTTTGCGGTTAAGGGGTATTTGATTGGGGCACTTGTGGGTCTTATAGACAAACAACGAGACCAAAACAGAAGTATGGATTACAACAAACAAGCGTTTGAACATCTGTTCAAGGACAACTATCCGCACATGTATCGCATGGCGTTCTCACTGGTAGAGAATGCCGACGATGCCAAGGATGCCGTGAACCAGGTCTTTTCTCTACTTTGGAAGAACAAACCACAGATTGCTGACGACAGTATCCGCGGCTATCTGCTGGCGGCCACCCGCAATCAATGCCTGCATCTGCTGAGACAACGGCAGTTGCAGCGACGCATGGAACTGGAGATGCAATACAGAATGGCCGAATGTGAAGATGCCGAACACGAAGAGCTGATGCAACAGCTTCAGCAGGTGATCGACAGTAACCTGACGGAACAGGACAGGCGTGTCTTGCAATTGCACTATGACGACGAGATGACTTACCAGGAGACGGCCACGGTGCTGGGCATCAGCGCGTCGGCTGTCAACAAGCACATCACGCAGTCGCTGGCCAAGATTAGACAAACCCTTAAAATTGCTAAGTAACATGAAAACAGAAGATATCGATAAGAAAATAGGCATGCCCGATGTCAATGATGAATGGGCAAAGTTTGAGAGCGAGGTCATCAACAAGGATGCCACTCCCCAGAAAAGCCGTCGCACCCTGTATGCGTGGCTGGGTGGTATGAGTATTGCTGCCTCGCTGCTGCTCTTCTTCGTGCTGAGCATGAAAGACGAGTTGGCTGAAGACCCTCAGTTCACGGCACAGGCAAAGATTGAGAAAAATGTTGTTGAGAGTACGATGGTAGAAAGTGCCGTTGAGGAACCGATAGTGGAAAGTCCGGTTGAGGAACCGATAGTGGAAAGTCCGGTTGAGATTGCGGAAGCCAAAGAAGTAGTGGTGAAGACCCAACCGAAGACCAAACCCGTCGTTAAGAAAGATACTGTGAAGATGTTGCCGGCTCAGTTGATTGCCCAGGTGAGGGCCTACGAACAGAAGAGCGACGCGGATAGAATGACAGGAATCGATGACGGCCGTGAAGAGGAGGTTCATCCCCTTGACACACCCCGTCAAATTGAGATGCGTGAGTATGAAGACCTGGGCTATACGAGTGTCGACAAAGCCCTGCAGGGCCGCATCTCCGGTCTGGACATCGTAGAGAGATCAGGCAATCTGGGTGCAGGCAAGAACGTGCGTGTTCGTGGTACCAAACCCATTGATGACGACGACTCACCCCTCGTGGTGATCAACGGTAGGGTGACGGATTGGAAGCTACCCGACGCCTGGGAAGTGAAGACCGACACGGATATCGTCCGCTATCTGGGACTTCAATATAAGGATGTGACCAACATCAGGGTGCTGAAAGACGAATCGGTCACAGCCCTCTATGGCCATCCCGGCCGGAAGGGTGTGCTGGACATCACCACCAAAACCAAGGGTAATTCCTTGGCCGAGGTTGACCTTTCTAAGGTGAAGGCCAAAGAAAATTATCACGCCTCGAAAAGCCAGGTGCGTCTCATTAAGGATTTTTCGGACAAGGTTGTTACGACCGGTTTTAGTAAGGTTGAATTTGTGGATGAACCCCTGGTGGGCCGCATTGCAGGACTGGATATCAAGAATGGTTTTATTTTCGATTCCTATGTGCTCAATCATCCTGAGATGAAAAAGGACTATCGCCGTATTGAGGGTTACATCCTGGACGAGGACAATCAGCCGTTGAACGGAACATTCGTGCGTATCATAGAAAAGGATGCCGGTACCTACACCGACTCAACGGGATACTTCTATTTCTGGGTGGCCAAGACAGACACTTTGCTTCAGGCAACCCATGTGGGTTATGTGTCCTGCAGGTTCCATCCGAAAGATACGACGATGACCATCCATCTGAGGGATGCCACAAAAATTAGGGAAGTGCCAGTGACGCCCCGCAACCGTACAGCTCTGGGTGGACTGCCCGAACCTAAAAAGAAGAAAGAAAAGAAACAATAACTAATTGATATTCAAACAACCATTATGAAAAGACTTACAACAGTAGCTTTATGCCTACTTGCCGCCATATCGACGACGGCGCAGACCGAGAATCCACGTGGTATCTACAAGATGATGACGCTCACCGGCAAACAGGGAGAGATCAGGGCACCCTTTGACCAGTACAAAATCTGTACCGACAGTGTGACGCTGATGATGAACGTGTATTCCGATAACTTCGGCATTCAGAAGACCGATAAGACCATCCTGAACTACACCGGTGCGCTGCCCAAGGACGAAAACGACAAGAGTACCCGCGTCTATGACAGCAACGCCGAACGCTTTACGATGGCCTGGTGGAGCCGCGACAGGGGGCACCTGTATTTCCCCGAGAACGGCTGGTGTATTGAGAAATATGAAGCCAATATGTATTCGAAGGTCGGGCGACTGGCAGTCGAGGCGCTGACCAAAGTGCCTGCCGTCGACAAGAAAAATCCGTTGTTGGGCACCTGGCATGTGCTGGGTTGGATGGACGAGTTGAAGGGCGTCAAGAAGCAGCTGAAGGCCTTGCGTGAGAAGGCGCAGAAACAGGCCAGTGTCCGTGGTAATCGTGATTTCTTTATTTTTATGCCCCAGAGTGTTTTGCCCGTCTATCTGCAGTCGGTGCAATGTGGCGGTGCCGCGCAGACGTGCGAGTATCCCGATAAGAACACCATCCATCTCGGCAATGACACCGACTGGCACATCAAGTGGCTGTCGAAGGATGTCATCGCCATCGAGCGCCAGAAGGATAGTGGCATCGACTGGCAGATATGTGAGCGCGTTACCGACAGCGTGCCCATGCTCAACCACATTGCTGCGAAGTTAAAATAAAAACACCTTAAAATATAGCACAAACAACGAGAGGCGCCTCCCACCCCGGAAGACGCCTCTTATTGTATCTGATAGTAATTGTGTCTGATAGTAATTGTATCTGATAGTATTAGAATCGGCCACCGCCGCCGAAGCCGCCGCCTCCTCCGAAGCCACCGCCACGGCCGCCACCGAAGCCACCACGGTTGCCACGGCCGCCCTCGGGACGCTCGGGACGGTCTCCGCCGCCGCCACCACGGTTGGCGCTGCTACGACCACCGAAGAGGTTGAGTCGATAGCTGACGTGGAGCATGGCGTATGAGGTGATGGCGTTGACCTCTCGGTCGTTCCAGCCATTGGCATTGATGGTGCGGGTGAAGTTGGACTGCTGGTTCAGGATGTCGTACCACTGGAGCATGACGGTGAGTACCTTGCCGCGCAGGAAGCTGTGAGACAGCTGGGCGTTCCACAGCATCTCGTCGGTGTTGAGCGTCTCGTCGGCATAGCCACGTTTGCTGTAAACGTGGAAGTCGGTAGAGAGGTTGGAGCCCCATGGGAAGGTGATGCGCGTGTTGCCGCCGTAGTTGTGGTTCCATGTGGTCAGGTTGCGCGATGCCTGCAGACGGTTTTCGGTGCGTGCATAGGTGGTGGCCACATTGAGCGACACGTACAGCCAGCTGTTGCGGAAGCTCAGCGAGAGGTCGGGCGAGAGGTTGATGCTGTGGGTCACGTTGCGGTCGGGTGTCTCGGTGCGATTCTGGTTGACGTAGCTCACCTGGTGACGATAGTTGCCTCGGATGCTGCCGCTGATGTCCCATCGGTTCAGCGTGTCGAGGTTCATGTTGAACGTGACGCCTCCGCTGGTGCTCCAGTTGCCGTTGTAGTTGTCGGGGCGGCTGATGCGGCGACCTGTGTTTTCCTCGTAGGTCACGATGTTTCCAATCGAGTTGGTGGTCACCTGGAAGCTGCCGTTAGAGCTGAAACTCCAGTGGCGCTGCGCCTTGGGTACCATGAATCCCAGGCTGTCCTCGACGAGCACTGGCTTGCGTTGCTTCTGGAAGTTGAAGCTTGCGTTATAGTTGAACGACGGCTTTAGTCCCGGGTTACCCATGGTGACCGACAGCGGGTTGGTGTCGTCGTAGATATCGAGCAGTTGGGTGATGCTGGGCTGTGACATGTTGCCACGGAATTGCACCTGGAGGTTGGTGTATTGGTCGAAGCGATAGCGCATGTTGAGTGTGGGCGAGATGTTGACCACGGTGCGCACGGTGTCGACCGGTTTGCCCAGATAGTTCTGGATGAAGTGCGAGCGCTGAGGCTGCATGTTGACACCCACGTTCATGTTGTATTTCTCTCGGTTCAGTCGCAGCTGGATGTCAGCGTTGTGGCTGTACTCCGTGCGCTCTGAATAGCGGCTGAGACTGGTAGAGAGGCGATCCTCATAGTCGTCGGGCAGGAATCCGAAGTCGCGATAGTCCTGCAGGGCGTTTTCAAACTCCAGTTCGCTGATGCCCAGGAGGTCGTAGGTGCTGGGGTCGTTTTTCTGATAACTATAGTTGAAGCGATAGTTGGCCTGCAGGAATATACCCTCCTGGCCCACCATGCGTCGTCCGCCGCGGTTGCCAAAGGGTCCGCGCTGACGCTGTGTGGTGTCCACGGGCTCCTCTTTTCTTGGGAAGATATAGAGCGGTTCGGTGTAGGTGGACCCCAGCGAGAAGCTGTAGTTTTTGGTGTCCGACGTGGTGTATCTGTTGGTCTGATAGGTTGAGTCCTGCCCCTGTGCGTTCTTCGTCAGATAGAGGTGTACGCCCGAGAGGTTGGCGTTGCGGTTGTCTCCGTCGCTATAGTTGATGTTGCCGCTGATGGCGATGTTGCGGCCTTTGCTGTTCATGCGTCGGTAGAGCTGAATCTGTGAACTCAGGTTGCGGTTGTTGCCATAGCTCAGCGACTTGTTTTTGCGGCTGTTGACCACCAGGCTGTCGTCGCTCAGTTCGTCCAGTCCCTCGTTGCTCAGTGGGTCGAGCACATAGTCGTATGGGTTGGCCTTGAATGATGCCGAGTTTGATCCGTTTTGACTGTCGTTGCTCGAGATGCTGAGGTTTGGTCTGAATGAGAGTGTGGTGAGCGAGTCGATGGTCCACTGCAGGTTCATGTTGCCTGTCCACGAATTGTTGCGCGAATAGCTCTGGCTGGTGCTGTTAGAGAAGGCTCCGCCGCGTGTGTTGACGAAGTTCTCGGATGCCGAGCGGTTCCAGTTGTCTGTATTGTTGTGTGTCCATGTGACGCGGCCGTTGACCCTCAGCTGTTCGCCGTTTGGTTTGCGCTGGTCTTCATAGCTGACGTCCAGGGCTCCCGTCTTGGTGTGACGCTGTCCGTTGCCGTTGCCGCGTCCTCGTCCGCCACGTCCGCTGAAGTTTCTGTCGTTCACGTTGTTGGCGTTGCCCATGAATGTATAGCGCATGGCGCCGAAGGGCTTCATGGCTGTCAGTCGGATGCCATATCGGTGGTCGGTGCCGTAGCCCAGGTCGGGGTTGGCCTGTATGCCGTTGCGTGCGCTGCGCTTGGTTGTGAACTCGAGTACGAAGTCGTCGTTGCCGTCGTCGACGCCCGTCATACGACTCAGGTCACTTTTCTCGTCGTATGCCTTCACTTTGTCGATGACATACGACGGCAGGTTTTTCATCACCGCGTCGTTGTTGCCCGTCATGAAGTCGCGGCCGTCCAACTTGAATTTCCTGACCTCCTTGCCGTTGACCGTGATTTTTCCGTCTTCGTCGATTTTGGCGCCCGGCAACACCTCTACCAGTGCCTCGATGACCGAACCCTCGGGCACGCGGAAGGCGTCGGCATTATAGACCACGGTATCGTCTTTGATGACCATTTTGGGGATGTTGGCGGTGATTACTGCCTCTTGTATCTCCACGCTGTTGGGCTGCAGCGAGATGGTGCCCAGGGACATCTGACTGCTGGTCTTGTTGACCGTGCGTGTGTAGTCCTTGTAGCCCAGGAATGTGGCCTTGAGGAAATATGAGCCCGACTTGACATCGGTGATGGTGAACGTGCCGCGTTCGTTCGACAGGGCACCGCCTACGAAGGTGGTGTCCGCCTTGGCATTGCGCCTGGTGGCGATTTTATAGAGTTGCAGCGTGGCTCTCACCATGGGTTCGCCGGTGTCTTTGTCGACGATTCGGCCGGTAATGACGTCACGCTGGGCGTGGATTTGCGAGATGCTCAGGAGGAGCATAGCTAGTAGGATGGTGTATCTTCTTAGGTCCATCGTTTAGTTGTTGATATTAATTAAACTGGTAACTGTATTCTTTGATGGCTGCTGGGGGAGATGGTTTAATGGCGTGGCGATTTTTTTTAAAAAAAGAATCCAACGGCCGTGACTCTCGTGGTCATCTGCTGTTGGATTCTTCGAGTGGATTTTAGTTTTTTCTAAGCATCATGCCTTGATGATTACTTCATTCGTCGTAGTACCATTTTGTAGTATCTTTCGGTGGCGCGCAGACTGTATTTCGGTCCACCGTTCCACAAACGTATTGCTTTCTCAATATCGTTAGTAGGATTGTACTTCGACTGAATCAGAAGGAACATTTCTTTCGATTTGGTTTTGTCAAACCTGTCGTCCAGGGTGTAGCGCTTTTTACTTCCGCGCTTCTCGAGGATGTTGTTGCATTCGCGCACGGCAATGGGTGTAATCTGCATGGGTCCCACCGACTTGCCTGCCACTGCTTTTGAATTTCCTTCGCTCTCTACCAGTATGATCGCGTCCATCACGGATGACCAATCAAACGGCTCTGAAGTCGTCGCTTTGGTGATAGCCCCAGCGCCGAGGGGCAGCAAAGATAGAATCGACAAAATCAGAATTATATGCTTCGTGTTTATCATTTCTACGCCTGCAAAAGTAGAAAAAAATTCGATATGTATGTATTAACGAAGCTTAATTTTAAATTTATTTAAGTTAAATTCCTGATTTTTACCGAAATTTTGATGGGATTAGCGGTGATTTTGTTCCTTTTAGTCGATGTCGACCACGGTGATGCCGGCGCCTCCAAACTGCACATGTTCGTCGCGGAAATGACTCACGTTGGGGATGGTGGCCAGATACTGTCGGATGAGTTGGCGCAGTACGCCCGTGCCCGTGCCGTGGAGAATGCGCACGCGCGACATGCCCATCAGTATGGCGTCGTCGATGAAGTGGAGCACGGTGTCCACGGCCTCGTCGCCGCGCATGCCCCTGACGTCGATGTCCTGGTGGAAGTTCTGCTTGCGGTCTTCCATCGTGGCGCGTGTCACCTTCGATGTCTGCACCGCCAGGTGAGCATATTTGTTGGCAGCGTTGGTGGGGTCGGCGGCTGGCTTGGCCTTGTCGCTCCTTTCCAGCTGTTCCATTTTCATCTTGGTGCGCACGTCGCCAAAGATCACGGTGACCTGCTTGCCCTGGATATTCTCGATGACGCCGACGGTGTTCAGTCCTTTTATGCGGACGCTGTCGCCTTTTTGCAGCGGACGGTTGCTGTCGGCCGATGCGCCACGCTCGGCACCGAAGGTCTGCATGCGCTTGTCCTCGGCCTCCTTCTTCTGTGCCTTCTCGGCCTTGCGCTGGGCCTTGCGTGCCTTGCGTTCTTCCATCTGCCGCAGTTTCTTGGCAAAATCCTCTTCGCTCATCAGGCCGCGAGTGTCGTCGTTCTGCACCTGGGCGCGAAACTCCTGCAGTTCTTCGCGAATCTCGCGCGTGCGTTCTTTTTCGGCCTGTGCCTCCTTGATTTCGCGGATGGCGTTCTCGATCTTGCGGTTGGCCTCGGCCAGCAGTTCTTCGGCCTGCTTCTGGGCCCGTTTGAGAATCTGTTTGCGCTCGCGCTCAATCTCCTCGAGGTTGGTCTCATAGCGCTGTATGTGTCCCTCCAGGTTCTTTTCGTGCTGGTGGATGGTCTGTCGCTTGCCCTCCCAGTAACGCTTGTCGCGCACGATGTCCTGCAGGTATTTGTCGCTCTGGATGTAGTCCTGTCCCACGATGTCCGATGCGTCGCTGATCACCTCCTCGGGCAGTCCCGTTTTGCGGGCAATCTCGATGGCAAACGATGAGCCCGGCTGACCGATGGAGAGCTGGAAGAGTGCCTGCATCTGGTGACGGTCGTAGAGCATGGCGCCGTTGACCACGCCCTCGTGGTCGTCGGCAAAGTGCTTCAGGTTCTGATAGTGGGTGGTGATGACGCCAAACGTCTTTTTCCTCCAGAACTGCTTCAGCACGGCCTCGGCGATGGCGCCGCCGATCATGGGTTCGGTGCCGCCTCCAAACTCGTCGATGAGGAGTATGGTGTTTTCGTCGCAGTATTTGATCATCTGCTTCATGTTCATCAGGTGAGACGAGTAGGTCGAGAGGTCGTCTTCGATGCTCTGCTCGTCGCCGATGTCTATCATGATGTTGCGGAAGATGCCGCAGGTGGAGCGGTCGCCCATGGGCACGCTGAGTCCGCATTGCAGCATGTATTGCAGCAGGCCGACGGTCTTCAGACATACGGACTTGCCGCCGGCGTTGGGGCCGCTGATGATTAGCAATCGGCCGTCCGTGGTTTTATTCGAAGGTGCGGGGTGCGAGTTTCCCCGAAGAACAATATCCAATGGCACCACCGTCTTTCCCTGCTTCTCCAAAGACAGTTGCAGCAGGGGGTGAACGGCGCGAATCCAGTCGATATGCGGCTTGGCCTCGACGGTGGGCTCAAAGCCCTTGGTCAGTTCGGCCAGTGCTGCCTTGGCCTGTATCAGGTCTATTTGTGCCAGGAAGCGGTAGGAGTCGAGAATCTCTTTGACGTGGGGGCGCACCTCGTCGGTAAAGACGGTGAGGATGCGGATGACCTCGCGTCGCTCCTCGGCCTCCATCTCGCGCACGCGGTTGTTGGCCTCTACCACCTCGGCGGGCTCGATGAAGACGGTCTTACCCGTGGCACTCTCGTCGTGCACGATACCATTGATTTTCCTTTTGACGCCAGGTGCCACCGGCAGCATCAGTCGGCCGTCGCGCAGGGTGGGCGCAGCGTCCTTGTCCACCAGTCCGTCGCGCTGGGCGGCATGCAGTATAGTATATAATGTACGCGAGATGCTGCCCTCCATCTTTTTCAGGTCGTTGCGTATGGTGGCCAGCTTCATCGAGGCAGAGTCTTTGATTTTCCCGTATTTGTCGAGGATAGAGTCGATGCGGCGAATCATGGCGGGGAAGGTCATGATGTCTGTGGTCAGTCGCTGCAGGGCGGGGTAGCGATAGGCGGGTTCGGTGCCCTCGCGCCCGGCGTTCTCGTCGCGGTTCAGATAGACCACGATGTTGCTGATGGTCTCCAGCGAGCGGCGCAGGTCGAACACTTCGTTTTCCTCCAGGTGGGTGTTGGCCAGGCGTATGCGTGCCACCGACTGGCGCACGTCGAAGAAATATTGCATGGGGAAATCGTCGGTGGTCTCCTTCAGTCGGCGAAACTCCCTCAGCTGTTGCAGCCACTCGTTCACCTCGTCGGCACGGTCCGAGAAGGCCATTTCGTCGACCATCTCGCGTCCCAACGAACTCAGACAGCGTTCCTTCAGCAGTGTGCGAATTTCGCTGAACCCTATCTTGTTTTCATAGTTATTTGGATAAATCATGGTGCAAAATTAGTCATTTTTCGCTTACAATGCAAAAAAGTATGCTAAAAATTTGCAGAATTCGAAAAATAGTCGTACCTTTGCACCCGCTTTGAAGCAGTTCGGGCACTGGAGAGATGGTAGAGTGGTCGATTACAGCGGTCTTGAAAACCGCCGTGCTGAGAGGCACCGGGGGTTCGAATCCCTCTCTCTCCGC
>CADAKX010000018.1 GCA_902788605.1 uncultured Prevotellaceae bacterium
TGATTCCGACAGGCCGAGAATCAAACTGTCCCTGCGATTCTCTGGCATATCTCTTAGGTCTATTAGGAATTCTGATAGTTGTGTAAAAAATCATTGTGCGAATTGTTTAAACATTGTTAATACTTAGTCATTTTTCTATGGATTACTTGGATGCTATCAGATAAAGGTATATCTTTGCAAAGGTATTAAACTTCAACCATTTATGAGAAAACAATTTGTTATAGCTATTATCTTTTTATTATCTTGTTTCTCTGTAGTTGTTTGTGGTCAAACATATAAGGATGTAACAACGAGCCACTCAGGAGAACTTGCGAGTCTGTTGGGCGAAGAGGCTAACGGAATAGACTCGCTCATAGTACGTGGTCCCATCAACGGCGAGGATTTTTACACAATGTGGCAGGCATCATTTTATGGGAATCTTTCTGTTATTAATTTGGAGAATGCGAATGTCGAAAATGGTGTTGTTCCTAAAGATGCTTTTTGGCATCAGAGTGAGCAGTTGGAGCCTGATGGGCAGTATATAGATTGTATCCGCCTACGCAGAATTATATTTCCTGAGGGTGTTGTGGAAATCGGAAACGGAGCTTTCTCCTACTGTATATATCTTGAGGAGATAAATATCCCTTCTACCCTGCGCCACTTGAATAGCTATGCTTTCTCTGATTGCATAAGGCTGAAAACAGATCCGTTGGTATTTCCTGAGGGAATGGAGGAAATTGCCAATATGGCATTTCTTAATTGCCGTTCGTTAACAGGAGAGGTGGTTTTACCAAGTACTATGAAGACCATCGGTGATGGCTCCTTTTTTTCATGCAAGATAACTAAGGTAAATCTTCCTGAGGGATTGAGAGAAATTGGTGATGCTGCATTCTATGCTTGTAGATTGAAAGAGATTCACATCCCCAACTCCTGTCTGGATTTAACAGGATCTTCACATGTGCAATTAAATTTAGGCTTGGAAAAGATACATTTACCAGAAGGCATAACGACTATTCCTTCTTTATTCGCATGCTATTGCAGAGATTTAAAGGAGGTCAACATTCCCGCATCAGTAAAGGTTATTAAAAATTCGGCATTTGAATACTGTAAACCGCTAAGATTTTTATGTTTTCCGGAAGGATTAGAGAGAATAGAAGGAGATGCCTTTTATTATGTTAGTTCTTTAGAGGAGGTGGTGTTTCCTTCTACACTTAAGAGCCTCGGAGATAATGCATTTGCATATTGTAGGAATTTGAAGCGTGTGTATTGTGCTGCAACTATTCCGCCGACCTGCGAGGATAATCCAATAAATCCTGGAGATACTCCTTTTGGTTCTTATAACGATAATGAATTGCAAGCTTCTCGCGACATCCCTTTATACGTTCCCATAGGTTATGCAGAACTGTATCGCAACATACGAGGATGGGATTTTTTTAGGAACATCATTGAAACAGACGAGTTCCCTGAAACAACGAGTATTCATAGCAAGACGATAGAGCCTGAAACTTGTCGTGATATGTACTATGACCTAAATGGACGGAAGATTGATGTTCCTGTGAAAGGACGTATATTTGACCTTCAAGGCCGCCCCGTCCAAGGCTCGCCCAAGCATGGGGTGTATATCCAAAATGGGAAGAAGGTGATGAGGTGAATCAAAAACCAGTGATTCTCCTTCATCAATAATAGACATATAATAAAAAATGTTTAAAATTCATAAATTATCTTTGCTTCTTTCCATAATTGTTCTTTTATGCTCCTGCGAACTCCGTGAGGATGAAGATCATCATTTCAAGATATACTTTGAGAATCATTGGACAAGGTCTGTCTATTTGTGGGATGATATTGATTGGCATTGGTATGATAATCCTTTTGAAGAAATATTTGACAAGGATTGGGAAGAAACAGTTTGTGTGACTAAAAGATGCAGGGAAGTGCCGTCTGGTAGTGTCGATGATGAGTTTATGAAGCGTGATAGGGATTATTATGAAGATGCTCTTGAAGATGGAGACAGTGTTGTTATCTGTGTGTTTGACGTAGAAAAGGCTGAAGAAAAAGATTCTGCGTGTTTTTTTGTGAGATATCACATGTCAAAAGAGGATCTTCAGAAGGTACACTTCCGCGTAAGTTTCCCTCCAACAGAGGAAATGAAGGATTTCTATATGAGTCCATCGTATGACGAAGTTGTAAAGTATTGCAAATCACAGGGCCGCAGAATCATGGGGAGTTTTTGATTCCGACAGGCCGAGAATCAAAAACCAGTAACTGTGATCTTTTGGGATAAATATGGAATTCTAAAAGGAAAATAAGATTTTTTATATGAAAAAACGCGTAATTACAAAAATCGGCGATGTGTTCTGTGTCGCAATAGATGGTAAGTACAAAAAGTATTTGCAATATATTGTCAACGACTTAACGCAACTAAATAGTGATGTGGTAAGGGTGTTCAAAGAAATATATCCCATTGAAGTTGAACCAGAATTATCTGAGGTGATAAAAGGAGAAGTTGATTTCTATGCGCATTGTGTTGTAAGTGCTGGTATAAAGAGAGAATTATGGGAGAAAGTCGGAAATATTAAAGATGTAGGGGAGACAAAACATATCCTATTTAAAATAAAAAAAGATTTCTTAGATTCAGAAAATCAAGATGACTGGGAAATATGGAATATCAATGAAGAACCATTACGAATAAGAGTTCAAGATGAATCTTTTAAACAGGCATATTTGGGATTGGTTTTTCAGCCAGAAAGAATTATTTATAGGATGAAAACAGGTAAAAGTTATGGCTTCTACGCAGAATATGACTGAAATGGGATTTATATAACAAATCAGCGGAACAAGTATTTGATTTCTGACAATCAAATATATCAGCCTTTCATCATGCAGGAAATCATGGGGACAGATACTGTTTGATCTTACTTATCTGTTGAATGCTCAGATGTATCTATGGAGTAATGGAATTCGCCCATGGTCGATTTGTAATTATAAACAATAATGAATTATGAGAAGATTTGTTTTTATACTGTTGCTTTTGATGCAATGTATTTATTCTTGTTCACAACCGAAAAGAGAGACGATATGTGATTCTATTGATTCCAAAGACGCAGTTTTGTTAAACAAACTTGCTTTAAAGCATGGAATAAAATATGATTTTACATCTAAAAATGTGGCATTTTATACAGGTTCGGGAGGAGGAGCACGAAGAAGCAAGGAGGATTTTCTACCTATATGTCGTGCCATAGATGAAGATGACAAATATGATCCAGCATCGTATTTTACTCCTCGTATCTACATTTTCAATGAGAAGGAAAAGTCTCAGGCAAATGGTTATGATGCCGCTATTGTCTATGGCTCTGTAAAGCAGTTCCCATCCAAGAAAACCATAATAAGGAGATTGCGCAAATAGAAATCTATCAAATAGGTTCGATTATCGTTTATTATAAATTGATTACGCAATCTGAACATCAACTTTTGCAACTCGCTCAATAGAAATCTGTTACGAATAAAATATTTATTATCTTTGCATAAAAATAAATATTCACATATGGCAAAAACTAATTTAGAGACAGAACCTCGTTTTAAAGAAATGTTGAAACAATTAGGTTTCAAGAAATCACGTGGTGTTTTCGGCCGAAACGAAAAAGAATCTATTATGGAGTTACGATTTGGTCATGGAACCTATGGGCAAAAATTTGTTAGGTACTATGATTGTATGTATTCCATAGTTTATCCAAAGATAGAAGCGTTGGCCGATAGTATCGGAGAATATGTATGTGGACCACATGGTCAGATTGGCTATTTGACTCCAGAGAACCGCTTTCGAGAATGGAGATTAGCTGATTCTGATACAGACGAATATTATCTTCATATGATAAATGATATAAAAGAGACCTTGGGTCAATATGTTATACCATATATGGAGAAATATTCAACTATTGAGGCTTTTGTAGAAGGTGTGGAATCAGGGAATATTTCTCGTAACTTTTTTGATAGCAAGGCTATTGCGATAGCTTATGTGCTTTTGGGTCGAAAAGATGATGCTTTGCACTATCTTGACCAATGTATAGAAGAGCAAAAAAAGTTGGACATCTATGGTAAAGGAGTTGAAGTTGTAGAAACAAAAGGGTATAGAAAAGTGGTATATTTTCCTCAAGAAAATCGGAATCTCAAAGGGCTCTTACTATTTTCTGAGAAACTGAAAGACAAGATAGGGCATCGATTAAGTAGATGCTAGGTGCTTTTTCTGCAGATTAGCAAAACATGGCATCGAAGAAATAACCAACTAACTGAAGTCTGGCAGGATTACCACAGGCCCTAAGGTAAAGGCCTAAACATATAGGTAGATGTCATCCGTAAAAAGTTGGAGACTGCAAGCAAGAAATAAGTGACTAATTATTTGGTAGTTTGAATTATTATTCGTATCTTTGTACATCATATTTGATGTATTAAACACAAAATTCAAGAGATACACATAACATATGATGCAGAACAAATATGTATATGACCCCTATCCGCTACAAGTGACGATGCAGCGGTTGGCAGAGAATCTGAAGGCAAGACGCTTGGAAAAGAAACTCTCCACAAAGAGTCTTGCGGAGATGAGCGGTGTGCCCGCTTCATCCATTCAGCGCTTTGAACTGAAACACTCCATCTCTTTGGAATCGTATGTGAAGTTAGCGAAAGCCTTAGGCTATTCTGAGGAAATCATGCAGTTGCTATCAGAACCGAAATACGACACGATGGAAGAACTGCTGGAAATCAATAAGAACCGTACAAGAAAGCGTGGCGTATGATAAAGGATATACATGCTGTAAACGTGATGTATCATGGACAGAAAGTGGGAACACTGTCTATGGGTAACAGGTCGAATTGCCAATTTGAGTATGACAAAGACTGGCTTTCGAATGGTTTTTCTATTTCTCCTTTGCAACTGCCCCTGAAAGCCGGTCTCTTTACAGCTGACTATCAACCGTTCAACGGCAACTTTGGCGTTTTCGAGGACAGTCTGCCTGGTGGCTATGGCGAATACCTACTACGAAAGGTACTCAAAAATTCTGGCATTGACCCACAAGGATTAACCGCTGTACAATGGTTGAGTATAGTTGGCAGTTCAGGAATGGGAGCTTTATGCTATGTACCAGAAACAAAACTCCTTCGAGAGGATAGCCAACGATCTTTTGATGAAATGCAGCAGATGGCACTTGATGTGCTGTCAGAGAGGACGGAAGAGAATGCCGATATACTTTATTTCAAGAGCGGAAACTCTGGTGGTGTGCGCCCAAAATGTATCTTCTCTGATACAGACGGGCACTGGCTGGTAAAGTTTCGTCACACTTACGACCCCAAGAACATCGGCCAATTAGAATACGATTATAATAAGGTGGCTCGCCAATGCGGTATCGATGTACCAGAGTTCAAACTGATAGAAGGCAAGTACTTTGCCGTTCGCCGCTTTGACATTGAGAACGACGTCCGCCTGCATGTTGTCACAGCTAGTGCACTATTGAATGAACCAATTACTCCTCCTAAGATGGAATACCATAATCTGTTGCAGTTGACAGGCTATCTGACACAATCACCCAAGGCTGTAGAGCAACAGTTCCGACGGATGGCATTCAATGTCTTTGCCCATAACATGGATGACCATGCACGCAACTTCAGTTTCATATGTCGTGACGGTAAATGGTCGTTGGCTCCCGCTTACGACCTGACCAACGATGCCACTCTGGGGGAACACGCCTCAACCATCAACTTCAAAGGACTACCCACTGACGAGGACATGATAACTGTTGGCATGAACATCCGCATGTCTCGTGAACTTTGTCAGCAAATCATCGAGGAAGTCAAAGAAGGAACTCGCGAACTCGAGAAATACTTTTAATACGAACAAGATAGCAAGAAATAACTAGTCGCATTACAAATAAAACGTGGCGCCTCAAGAGTCTGACGCGCCACGTTTTTTGTATTATATCGGGATACCTTCATGATAGAAGTCCTTCTCAGGTTCTGCAAGTTTATTATGAGTCTGCTTCACATACATCCAAAGATTAGGTATGGTGAAGCGAGGGGCATCGCCTGGATATAGTTCTAAGATATGTACCCCACTTTCCATATTCTTCACGAGAATGAGACAATTAGTACGTCTCGTTTCTTCATTCTTAATGGTGAACACCAGCTTGGGAGAATTAATTATAAGGTCTGGATCACCATTCATACTTAATCTGATATTGGCAGGGGTTTTTAAGCTGGATCCCACGATAGGATTCTCCACAGCCAATTTGTTCAGTCGGTCGTACAAATCATTCATCATCGTCGTGCACTCTTCTTCATTGCATGGGATAAAGTAATGAGTACCTGTGACAGATGAAGGTGCCAATGCGTCAGCTCCCTCGCCTACCAGCGAGAAACGACCATGAAACTTACGCATACCATCAGGATAGCCCGCTTGATAGGCATTGGCATAAAGGTCTATCTTTTCCCCTTTATCCCATTCGTATTTCACAGGATACCTTTTAGCATCCTTCCAACCATCTACGAACTCCTTCATCACAGTCTTAACAGGCGTCACATTATCACAACTTGATGCCTGCTTGATGGGCTTGTTGATAGTGTAAACAAGAATCAGGTAACGACGATTATCTTCCTCACCTCTTAGGCGATTCATGCTTATCAATACCTCAGGCGTTCCACCCATCGTGATATTATAGTCGATGGTATCACCAGAGATGTAGCGATAGCTCTTTTCTGCCTTTTGACTCAACTCATCCATCAGTCGGGTGGCATTCTGCTGCAAGAAAGTGTAATCACGCGCCATCTTCTTGCTCCATCTTTCATAATGACCATCGTCAGACGGATCTGCCTTTCGAGTAGTATCTGCCTCTGTAATACTAATGCTATATTGCTCACTTAATATGGAATCATCTTTGCATTCCAAATAGCGTACGGTGTATTCACTACGAGCTGTGAGCGAGTCGAACAACTCGAGAATCGTTTCCACCTGATGCGACTCTGTGGGTGAAACAGTCTGTCTGCACGAGGTGAAGCATGCTACGATGCATGCTATCAATAAGAAATATTTAGTATTCATTGTTTTCTTCTATGATGGGTTGTATTTGTCTTTGCTGGATATAGGCGGCCAGTTGCGCACCCTTTTCCTTAATCTCCTGTTGATGGGCGGCGAGTCTCTCAGGGGTGGTCATCGTCTCCATCTCCTGCCAATAGCGCATCTCTTCCTCTGCGCAGATGGCGTGGTGCGCCATGAGTCTGGGTGGCTCAGTCTGAGGCTTATGCAGTATGAGCAGCAACAGCATGCAGGCTGCTGCAGCGATGGCAGCCGCAAAGCTCACCTTCAGTCTGTAACGAGGCTTTTCTGTGGGCAGGTTCACCATGCGCTGCATCAGTCGTTCGTTCAGGTCACCGTCGATAGGCGACAGATGCTGTTCGCGTCTGTTGACAGCCTCACGGAGGTTCATATCGTTTTCAATGTTATTCATCGTTCAGCATGTTTTTATCATTCGATAGAGTTTCTTGCGTATGCGACTCAGTTGCGAGCCTACGGTAGAGGGAATAGAGCCTGTGACAAAGGCAATGTCAGCCAAGCTCATGTTGTCATAGTAGAACATGTGGATGATGGCCTGTTCGTAGGGAGGCAGCATGCCGAGAGCCTGTTCCAACAGGGCAATGGTCTCTTCGCTGTGTGGAGCCTCGTCTGGTTCGTCCTGCGTATCGAGGCCCAGGTCGTCCATATAGACATAGGTGGCCTTCTGTCCTCTCACAAAGTTGAGCGACTCGTTGTAGGCGATACGACTGAGCCAGGCGTTGAGTGAGGCCTGCTGGGGCTTATAGCCGGCAATGCCGCGCAGGGCTTTCATAAAGACATCCTGATAGACCTCCTCGGCATCCTCGCGTCGTGTCACGATGCGCGACACCATGCGCAGCACCGCAGGGCCGTAGTCGGAAAGCAGTTGCCTGCAGGCACTGGCCTTCCGCTGCTTCAAGTCTCCAATCAGTATGTCTATTTCCTGTTCCATTTTCTTGTCTTACTACTTATATATACACCAAAAATCGAAAAACATTGCATCAGGGTGGCACTTTTTTTCAAAAAAAGTTGGAAACAGTACTTTGACGAGATACTCACAGTCCGACGCCTTCGGACTCGCAGTCCGTCCCCGTCGGACTGTGAGTCCGTTCACTACGGAAAAAAGACAGGCTGGGGAATACTTCTCAGCATCCCCCAGCCTTGTACCTGGTACTCTAACTACTTACTATTATTATTGACTTATTTGTCTGAATAATTTTACTTGGTTTGAAAATCGACAAGATGCTGCTCTGGCGAAGAAGAACTCTTCTTGAATACCACCTTCTTCAGGTCATCGGCAGGAAGATCGGGCAGACTGTTCCTATCGAAAGGCTTGCCATTAAGAGACAGTTTTACGTTTTCCTGTAGCATCAATCCAAAGTAGTCACTGGCTGACCTTTGGAGAACCATATCACGACGGGTGATGATACGTGACGAGCCTTCCATATCAACGTAGGTGGCACCCAAAGGAATGTTGACCAAGTAATACTGACGCAAACGCGGAGGCACTTTGCTATCTTTGTTCTCATACCAAACTATCATTCTTTCGCGTTTGTTAAACGGTTGATGTCTCTGCGTGCGATCAAAGATGGGTACAACGAGATACGTATAGCCTTGCTTGGTAGTAAGGGGCAATAGTCCCTTCATCAGTGGTTTAGGCATCGCTTTCATTAGGCGTTGTACCTCGGCTTTCAACGCAGGGTCTAAGTTGTCTGGCCACTTTACATTGCCATAGCTACCGTCAGAGTTGACGTAAGGCTGAACGGTGATATTACCACCAATGCCGCGAGCACGCATGTCATCGGTGTACTGCATGTTCTGCTCCAACCAATACATCACCATTTCATAGCGCTTGTCAGCATTACTTGGCATCGGTTTCTTGGCATCATACTCTAACGACTCGTCGCGCACAAAGGTGTAGACATAATCGTTGTCATTGCTGCCAGACAAAGGTTGGGCAACGTTCTTAACTTGAGCAAAGGCAGCAAGTGCCATAACACTCAGGGGCAAAAGATAGGCTGCTTTCAGCGACGCCCATCGTCGGGATGGTTTCTGATACATCATTTTGAATCTTCTTTTAATTGGACTTTGGTTCAAAGCGTTGACGACAGGCTGCAGTCCCGTGCCAGTGGCTTTACGTATTAATAACAGCTGATATTCTTCATCTTTAACACCCAAGGAAAGCACACGACGGTCGGCCTGGTATTCGTGAACATCGCGCAGGTCTTGGCGTAGCATCCATACAAAGGGCACACACCACAGCATGCGGCATACCAGTTCACAAAAGAGCATGTCCCATGAATGTCCCAAGCAGATATGAGCCTGCTCATGGCTGACGATGAGCTGTGCCGACTTCTCTCCCTTTTTCACTTGCATAGCGTCAGACGGACTGAGAATCATCCACCGCATCCAACTGCATGGAGTATCTACAGCGGGATGAGTCAACACATGCACATAGTTTGGCAGGCCCTCCACCTCAATACGCTTGCCACGATGAATGAGCAGAAGCAAGGAGAAAACCTGCCAAAGGAAATACAGACAGCTTACCACAACACCAATTATATAAATGGCAATGAGGCCGACGATATAGATATTGGCATTCTGTGAGGCCTTAGCCTCTTGAATCTGATGTGAGTCTCTACTAACAGGAAGTGGCTGTAGTGATGCCTCCACATCCGGACTATTGGTGGAGAGTGGCATATCGGTCAGAAGCGGACTGTGGACGTTTTGAATCTGGCATTCAATCATCTCACGCCCTTTGGCCACAATATTGGTCTCATTAGTCTCTATCTGACACATTGGAAGCACCATGCTGGTTATGAGAATAGTCAACAACACCACACGGTTGACATGATGCAGCGTCTCACGCTTCATCATCAGTCCGAAGAACGAATAGAGGAGTGTAAGTACTACCCCCCAGCGTATGATATAAATGATGAATGATGCCATTGTGTTTTAGCGCTTATTGTTTTTCAGTTCCTGCAGGTAGTCCAGCAGTTCCTGTTCCGTCACGTTCTCATTCTCAATCAAGGCAGACACCAACTTGAGGTACGACTTCTTGAAATAGTGGTCTACAAAGGTACCCAACTTCGACTTTCCATAATCCTCCTTGGCAATGGTCGAGCTATAGACATAGCCACGTCCTTTTGGTTCGTGAGTCAGGAATCCCTTGCGTTCCAGAATCTGGAAAACGGTGGCAATCGTGTTGATATGGGGCACAGGCTCCTCATAAGTGGCCTGCACGTCCTTTGGAGCACATGGCTCAATCTGCCAGATCTTCTCCATTACCTCTTCTTCTTTCGTGGTCAACTTGTTCATAATCGTATGATATTTCGTTTTAAGTTTCAACGATGTTTTTAGTTTGATGCTGCAAAGATATATTTTTTTATTTGTTACTTCCAAATATTCAGCAATTTTTTAACCTATTTTTTTAGTTGAAAAACACATAATTATCCTTCCAGCCCAAAGCCAATCAGGGTTTATAGGGCTGTCATCTTTGCCTTAAAGGGATAGTTTCTATGACCTGTTCGGATGGTTTCTATGACTCATTGCAATCATCTCTATACCCCCATAGGGATTATTGCAATGACTCGAAAAGATTATCCCAATGAGTTGTTCGAACTATCGCAATAACTCGAAAAGATTATCCCAATGAACCTTATACACACAAAAACAATAAAAAACAATCTATAAAGACGCTTATTATCAGAAATATTGTGTAACTTTGCACCAAATATTCGATTTATTATTATGAAAATCCCTTTTTCGCCACCCTATATTGACGATAGCGTAATAGCAGAAGTAACCGACTCACTGAAGTCAGGTTGGATTACCACAGGTCCAAAGGTAAAGGCCTTGGAAGAAGAAATCCAGAAACTATCAAACGCCCAGCGTGTGCTGTGCGTCAACTCATGGACAACAGGTGCCATTCTGATGCTTCGCTGGCTGGGCATTCAGCCTGGCGACGAGGTCATTGTGCCGGCCTATACCTATTGCGCCACAGCCCTCGCTGTGCTGTGGGCAGGTGGTAAGCCTGTGCTGGTGGACTCTAGCGACGACCTGAACATATCGGTAGAAGCCATCCGCAAAGCCATCACTCCCAAGACAAAGGCCATCATACCCGTAGATATTGCTGGTTGGCCCTGCGACTACGATGCCATCATGCAACTGGTCAACGAGCCTGAGATTAAGGGTATGTTCCAGGCCACATCGCCTGTGATGGAGAAGTTGGGACGCATTATCGTTATCAGCGACTCGGCCCACTCTATCGGTGCCTACTATCATCAGCAGCACTCTGGCTCAGAGACTGACATCGCCATCTTCTCGCTCCATGCGGTGAAGAACGTAACGACAGCTGAGGGTGGAGCCATCTGCATGAATATGCCCCAGCCGTTTGACAACGACGAGTTGTATGCAGAGTTGCGCATGAAAGCGCTAAACTGCCAGACCAAGGATGCCTTTACCAAGACGAAGGTTGGTGGCTGGCGCTATGATATCGTTGGCATGGGCATGAAGGCCAATATGGCCGACGTGAATGCTGCCATCGGCCTGGCACAGATTCGCCAGTATGAGGACTTGCTCAAGGAGCGCAAGCGCGTGTTCGAGGCCTATAACAACGCCTTCAAGGATCAGTCATGGAGCATCCTGCCTCCCTGCAACGACGGCACCAGAGAGACCTCCTATCATGTCTATGCCCTGCGCATCAAGGATATCACCGAAGAGCAGCGCGACGAGATTATCAACGAGATTTCGAAGAGCGAGGTGGCTGTCAACGTGCACTTCATCCCCCTGCCCATGCTCACCTTCTTCCACGGACTGGGCTATCAGATAGAGGACTATCCGCAGGCCTACGAGAACTATCACCACGAGATCTCCCTGCCCTGCTATCCACAACTGACCAATGAGCAGCTGGACTTCATCACCACAACAGTGATCAACGCCGTTCACACCGTATTGAAATAACTATGAGCGAAGACAACAAGATTTCGGTAATCATCAACACCTATAACGCTGAGCAGCACCTGCGCAAGGTGCTCGACTCGGTGAAGGACTTTGACGAGGTGGTGGTGTGCGATATGGAGAGCACTGACCACACGCTGGAGATTGCCAAGGAGTATGGCTGCAAGATTGTGACCTTCCCCAAGGAGAACCACACTTGCTGCGAGCCTGCCAGGACATTTGCCATCCAGAGTGCCTCAAACAAATGGGCCTTTGTGGTGGATGCCGACGAGATTGTAACACCTGAACTTCGCGAAGAGCTCTACCAGATAATCCAGCAGCCCAACGTTGCCGCTGGATACTATATTCCTCGCCAAAACATGTTTATGAGCATGTTTGTGCGCGACTTCCACTACGACTATCAACTTCGCTTCCTGGTGCGCGAGGGCACAGAATGGCCACCTTATATCCATTCGCTGCCAAAAGTGCCTGGACGCGTGGAGAAACTGAAAGCAAGGAAAGAGGCTCGTCTGCTGCACCTGATGGACGAGACCATGCATGAGTATATCACCAAGATGAACATCTATACCGACAACGAGACCGACAAGAAGCAGTATGGCACGTTGGCCCTGTTCTGGCGTCCCTTGTGGCGATTCTTCAAGAGCTACGTGATGGATGGCAGCTTCCGCATGGGCACACGCGGCCTTATCCGCTCGTTGATGGCGGCCCAATATCAGTTCATCCTGGTATCAAAGATTATCGAGAAGCGTTATCGCGGTTAACAAACGAACGCTTGTCCTGATACTGTCGGAAAGGCAGGTTATAATCCAAATAGAAGAAATTGTGCTGACGCTGGTTGTCGTGAGGAGGAACAACCATATAGTCGCCGTACTTGTTGCGAAGATAGGCATCAGCATGCTCCACTCCCATCACCTCGTGGCCCTCAAACATCACAGGCGTAGGCTTACCCAGCATGGTCTTGGGAATCACACCATTCACGCCATCGTCGTAGTCAAGCACATACTCCGACGTCTCATAGTCGTAGGCCAGATAGGAAGCCCTGAGTTGCTTGCGGGCCCACTCGTGAGTAAAGAGCTTCTGTATCAAGAGCACAGGCCACGAACTGGGGCCATGTCCATGCTTATAGGGGTCGCGATGGAGGAAATAGAGCAACTTGTCCATCGCCTTGTAACGAGCCACACACAGTCGGCGAGCCAACTTTGACACAGGTGCGCCATCGATGGGGAAGACATCGATATAGATACCGCCCACATAGTCACTATGCTCACGCTCTATCAGCGTAGTACTGCCATCGACAATCTTGCCAAAGCCACCAGGGTAACTGGCGTCTGTCTCGATAGACAAGGCCTCGAGAGGCTGCGGCAACCACTCGTGGGCATGCATCATCAACTGGTCGTAGTCAGGACGAGGCATGCAGATATCCATATCGTCGTCCCAGGGAATAAAACCCTTGTGACGAATGGCGCCCAACATGGTGCCTGCCCAACAATAGTAAGTCAGATGATGCTCGCGGCAGACCTTGTCAACAGACAACAGAATCTGCAGAATATGCTCGTGTAAAGTATCGATATCGTAAGATGCCATAATGATTCTATGTTTTTACTCTGCCAAAGGTAGTACAAAAAACTGAATTGGCAAAATAATTCTTTTTATATTTGCACAATCACTGATTATTTAGTACTTTTGCAAACAGAATACATATATATAAAGGGAAAAGACAACGTCCACATGAAGATATTCCACATTGTCTCTAACAAAGAATGGGGAGGCGGCGAACAATATGTTTACGACCTCTGTCAGCGCCAGCGCAAAGACGGCATAGAAGTAAACATCATCTGCAAACCCATCGACAGCATCAGCAAGAAATACGAGGAAGCCGGCATCACGGTCTATCGCATGCCCCTGGGAGGCGCGTTAGACTTGAAGAGTGGCTGGCAGCTAGGCTCTATCGTCAAAAAGGCCGGCAAATGCACTATACATGCTCACAACTTCAAGGATGCCTATACGGCATGCTATGCCAGGAAGTTCTCTGGCCGCAAGGATATTCAGGTGGTGATGTGTCGCCATCTGACTCGTCCTGGCAAGAACACCATGCTCTATCGCTGGCTGTATGGACAGTTGGACAGACTGATCATGGACTCACAGATTTCCACCGACGCATTCCTGGGCACCAACCCAACGATTGACACCAAGAAACTGGGCATCGTCCATACCAGCATCGTGGTGCCCGAGAATACTGTTCCTGTGGATGTCCGTACCGAGTTCAACATCCCAGCAGAGACTGTGCTGGCTATGTTTCATGGCCGACTGGACCCAGAGAAAGGCATCGACGTGCTGTTGGACGCTGTAGAGCAGATTAAAGACAAGAACTTCAAGCTGGTGCTCATTGGCAAGGGAAGCGATGAGTATACCGAGCATCTCAAGACTGCTGTCAGCAGCAAAGGCATCGCTGATAAGATTGTCTTTGCAGGCTTCCGTCATCCCGTATTGCCCTATGTGGCTGGTGCCGACTTCGGCATTCTGGCCTCTACTGTACGCGAAGGTTGTCCGTTGTCACCTCAGGAATATATGTCGCAAGGACATCCTGTGGTTGTCACTGATAATGGTGGTCAGCGCGAATACGTAGAAGACGGTCGCAATGGCTTGCTCGTTGCGCCAGGCAATGCCAACCAACTGGCAGAGGCCATGAGCCGACTCATCGATGATGCCGACCTGCGCCAGAAGCTGGGCAGTCAGGCCAAGGCAGACTTCAACGACCATCTGAACTACGAGCATTTCTACGCCCAGATCAAGACGATATACGCAGACTAACACAGCACGATATGAAAAAAGCGTTATACTATCTGCTTTACGCTTCATGGCACCTGCTGTCGCACCTTCCTTTAAGTGCGCTGTATGTGCTGAGCAACTTCATCTTCTTTATCGTGTTCCGCATCTTGAGATATCGTCGTCGCACGGTGTGGGTCAATCTCGTCACCTCTTTCCCAGAACTAGAACCTGAAGAGCATAAGGATATCGAGCGCAAGTTCTACAGATGGTTCTGCGACTATCTGGTAGAAAATATCAAGCTGATGAACATGAAGCCCGAGGAGATGAAACAGCGCCTGGTCTTCAAGAATACTGAGGCTGTGGATCAATGCGTCAAAGAGGGACAGTCGTGCGCTGTCTATCTGGGACATCTCTGCAACTGGGAATGGATCACCTCCCTACCCTTCTGGGTCGCTCCAGAGGCACAGTGCGGACAGTTGTATCATCCCCTGGAGAACAAGGACTTCGACAGGCTACTGCTGAATATCCGCCAACGCTTTGGTGCCGTATGCATTCCCATGAACGACTCGCTGCGACGCATCCTGGACTATAAGCGCCAGGGCAAACAGACCGTCATTGGCTATATTGCCGATCAGGCACCCTTCTGGTGGAATATCCATCACTGGTGCCAGTTCCTCCATCACGACACTGCTGTGCTTTCTGGCACTGAGCGCATTGCCACGAAACTGGATCAGGCTGTGTTCTATCTTGACGTGCATCGTGTGAAGCGCGGATATTATGAGGCAGAGTTCAAACTCATCACACGCGATCCCAAGAAGATGGAGGAGTTTCAACTGACAGATATCTACTTCAACGAACTGGAAAAGAGCATCCGCCGACAGCCTGAGTGCTATCTATGGACGCATGATCGCTGGAAGCGCACACGCGAACGCTTTAACCGCCGTTTCGAGGTGATTGACGGCAAGGTGCATGAAAAGTTAAAGCCCGAAGAGGTGATGGGTTAGCTATGCAGGAAGCCAAACCATTTCCCTACCTCGTAACAACAGACATCCAAGAAGCTGCCATCCAATAACCTGGGATACTCGCGGATAATCTCCTGACGGTTATCCCCATCGTAGCTATGGAATCGCTTCATCCAGCGCCCACGAAGGCATCTCCACTGCAAGGACGTTAGCTGCAGGATATCCGCTATACGACTAATCACACTGGCATTGTCGCGCCAGTTCTGGCCGTGGTCCATGGACTTCACGCTGACCTTGTTCTCGTGCTGACGGAAGCGATTCAACCGACGACACACTTCTATCACTTGTCCATGCTGACAGACATAGGTCCAAAACAGCCAGTCGCCACAGAAGCGATGTTCCTGATAATCCTTGGGCAGGAGCGAGAACACCGACTTGCGAAACACAGCCATACTGGCATTATAGATACGACTATCCACCAGCATCTTCTTTCTCAGGAAATCGTTACTCTCGAAGATATTAATGGCACCAGAACTGCCTTTCTTATGCCATGTGTACGACAATTCCTTTCCATCACTACCAATCATCGTGGAATGCGAGTAGGCCACCACTGCCGTTGGGCTCTTTTCTAATTGCTCAACAAGGGTCTGGAGGAAGTCGCACTCTGCCACATCATCACTCTCTGCTATCCAGATGTATTCGCCACAGGCCAACTGGACGCCTCGCTCCCATTGAATAAAGGTGTTGCGTGTATTCACTTCATTGAACACGATATGGCTCACATGTGGATTGAAGGCATAACTATTGATGATGTCACGACTATTGTCTGGCGAACAGTCGTCCAAGATAATCAACTCAAAATCCTGAAAAGTCTGATTTAGCACACTGTCGATACGCTCTTTCAGATAGGGCGCATGATTATAGTTAGGGATTACTACACTTACTTTGGGAGTCATCGCATTCTGTTGTTTTCGGCAAAATTACACATAAAAAAAGCAATAAGCAGCAATAAAGACGATAATTGACAATTATTAACTATCCCACAATCTCCCTTTTGCCCGTTTTTCGTAACTTTGTAGCCCATATGACAACAACATTACTCATTTCCACATACAACTTTCCTGTAGCACTAAACCTGTGTTTAGAGAGCATCACCCGTCAGATTGTACAGCCTGACGAAGTCATCATTGCCGATGATGGTTCTGGCAAGGAGACTCAGAAACTGGTAGAAGAATGGCGCCTGAGACTCACGATGCCCGTGAAGTATGTCTGGCAGGAGGACAACGGCTTCCGACTCTCAGAGATTCGCAACAAGGCACTGGCAGTGGCCACTGGCGACTATATCATCCAGATTGATGGCGACATCATCATGGAGCGCCATTTCATCAAGGATCACCTGCGCTATGCGAAGCCTGACCATTTTGTTTGTGGCAGCAGAAGTCGTATTACAGAAGATTATACCAACAGACTGAAGCGTGGAAAGAAGTACAAGTTCTCTTTCTTCCGTCCTGGCTTGTTCGACCGTATGAATGCGCTGAGATTCAGAAGACTGACCCCTCTTTTCTATGACTATGACCACCTGAGAGGCTGCAACATGGCCTACTGGCGTAAAGATGTATTGGAAATCAATGGATTCGATGAAACCATTGCCTCATACGGCTATGAAGATGAGGATGTGCAGGAACGACTGAAGCGTATCGGCAAGAAGAAGTTGTTTGTCAAGTTCATGTGCATTGAGTATCATGTATGGCACCCAGAGCATCCAACCAAAAAGAATCTGGCAGAGACACGCAAGCTCATTGATCACAACAACAAGTTGAACCTCATTCGCTCGCCCAAAGGCATTGACAGCCATCTGAACGAGAATAATCTCAGATAAGTTTTTAAGTTTACTTTTGAGGCAACAACCTATTCTCCGTCATTCGCTCCATATACTGCTGAATGATGGCCTTTAACTCGCGCTCCATCTGCTGCTGGACAGGCACCTTCCCTATCAGGTTGTGCTTCATCAACGTATCATCGAGGGCATAGATTGCACGCGTCTCACGACCATCAAACTGGATGACATAGCCATACTTCACATACTGATAGATACCATTCAGATAGTTCACCGCCCACGTCTTGTCGGCAGGTGTGTGGAGCAGGTCAATGCCAAACGACAGATAAGGCTCATCATAGCCCAGATGACCAAGAATCGTCGGCATGATATCGGTCTGCTGAGCAATGGCATCCACCATACCACTTCCCATCTCGCCAGAGGGGTCATAGAAGATGACTGGCGAGCAGAAGCCTCCCAGGTCTGTCTTATACTCTGGCAGTTTGGTCATATTCGTATGGTCACTGGTAATGACAAAGATGGTGTTCTTAAACCACGACTGTTTCTGGGCCGATGCAAAGAAATGCTGCAGGGCCATGTCGGTATAGCGGATGACTGGATAGATAGGCATCTCTGGATCCTCTTCTGGGAACTGCTTCTTATAGGCATCAGGCACACGGAAGGGATGATGGCTCGACAGGGTGAAGAGGGCGGTCATAAAGGGTTCCTTCATCTCTGTCATCTTCTGGCAATAGTACTGCATGAAAGGCTCGTCGCTGATGCCCCACCAACCATCAAAGTCGGCATCACCTCGAGTACGCGGATCGCTGTTGAAGTCCTCACGACCATAATACTCCTGGAACTTGGTGGCACGTGCAAAGGCCATAAAGCCCATGGAACCACGCTCTGCACCATGAAAGAAAGCAGTCTCATAGCCCTTTTTGTTCAGACAGTCGGCCAGTCCACTGACATCATTGACAGAATAGGGCGACAGGAAGAAGGGCTCTACGAACATGGGGATGGACGAGAGGATAGATGGCATACCATCAATCGACTTACGCCCATTGCAATAGCTGTGGGTGAAGGTCAACGCACCGTTGGCCAAGAGTGAATCTGTAAAGGGCGTATAGCCTTTGTAGCCTGGCACATGGCGGTTATAGGTGCCAATATACTCTCGACCAAAGCTCTCGATGATAATCACCACCACATTCTTTTTCTTGAAAGCAGAATCGCCCTGACAACCAGCGTGGATAGGCGTATAGAGGGCTTCCATCTCTTTCTTATCCTGATAATAGGTAATCACCTCAAAATTGTTCTTGCCGATAGTACGTATCAGAGCAAAAGGTGTATTGAGGACCAGCCCCACTTCCGTAGGACGGTCACAGAAGTTATTGGCATTTGAAATCGTGATAGGACGGATGTCTCGTGTCCATCCACCTCGCATGCCTGCCACACAGAAAGGCACGAAGGCCAACAGCGACAAGGTGATGGTGAGATAGTAGGGCAAGAGACGTGACTTCTTCGTCATCGGCTTTTGGGGTGAGACATACAGTTTCCACAGTCCCCAACCTATCAAGGCTGCCAATAGGAAGAAATACCAATGGCTGATGGCCTCGGTCAGAAAAATGCCTCCCAGGTTGTTCTCGTTCTCAAACTCCTGAAAGATGGTGGTGGTGGTGCGTCGCATGCTATAACGGAAATAGACACAATCGCCCAAGTTCAAGGCCAGTGTCAGGATATTGACGACCACAAATACCCAGCGACACACGCGCTGATAGGTGGCTGTCTCCTTCTTATGCAAGGGGAACAACACCATCAACACCCACAGGGCATTGGTATAGAGAATCGCAGAGGTGTCAAACGTCAGTCCCCCCCCCAGAATCTCCAGGAAATGACTCCACGTGAGGCTGTCGGCAAAGAGATTCCAGTTCTCAAAAAGAAAGGCCATGCGGGCTATGAAATAAACCACATAGACCAGAAACAAATTACAGACAACAGCACCTAACGGTCTCAAGAACTTGATATAGTTTTTCATCTCTATCTTTACTATCTTTTCAAAGTTGGAGGACAAAGGTACGAAATAACGAGTGAAATGCAAAAGAAAAGCTCGATTTTCTTTGCATTTCCGAGTGTAAGTACCTTCGGCAAAGCCAAAGATAGGAAATAAATCATAAAAGGAGCCTAATTTCTCAAAAATACTATGCTTCTTGAGACCGTTTTCATGTTTTTTTTCTAATTTTGCACGCATGAACATACTGAAGAAAGGTTTTACCTATTACGTTTTAGCCACAGTTTTCACATCTCTCATCTTGATGTTCTACATCAAAGGCGATGTCATCGTGCCTATGCTCGACCTGAGTGGCTGGATATTTTTTGTGACTTCCTGCATATCACATTCTGCCATTCTGCTTCTGGCACTTTGGCTCATCTTCTTCCTTCCACTGGCGTTACTCAAAAAGGAACGCTGGGCCGTGGGACTCTTTGTTGGCGCTGTCAGCATCCTGGCAACAATGGCCTTCATCAATATGCAGGTCTATAAGATCTACCGCTTCCATATCAACGGTTTCATCATCAACATGATCACCGGCCCTAATGCGGGCGACATCTTTGACTTCTCGCCCTATCTCTATCTCACGGAAGGCCTCTCTCTGTTGATAGTGATAGGCATCTGTATCGCCCTGTGGCCTGCTGCTAAATGGTTTTCACAGCGCATCAGGAAGAAAGGCGTTACCATCTTGATTGCCACCCTCGTCGGCATCACTCTGATTGCCAATGGCATTCATGTCTATGGTTCCTTTGTGGCCAAGCCATCCATCCTGCAGAGTGTACGCCTGGTGCCATATTACTTCCCCTTGTCTGCCAGTTCACTGATGGAGAGTCTTGGTGTGGAGCGCGAGGTGGTAGAGGTTTCTGGCATGAGTGGCGAAGGCGAGATGCGCTATCCGCTGCATCCTCTTCAGAAACAGGACAGCACCCAACTGGAACTGCCTAATATCGTCGTCATCCTCATCGACTCGTGGAGTCGTCAGTCCTTGACACCAGAGTGCATGCCCAACATGTGGCAACTGGCCCACGAGGAGCAGTGGTATAAGAATCATGTCAGTTGTGGCAATGGCACGTCCTTCTCGGTCTTTGGCATGTTTACCGGCCTGCAGCCTTACTACTGGACGGCTTATCAGTCGGCCAGACTGAGTCCCCTGCTCGTTGACCGACTGCTGGAGTTGGGCTATGACTTCCGTGTATATCCCAGTGCAGGTTTGCAGAGTCCGCCCTTCGACCGACTACTGTTCCAGCACGTGCCCAATCTGCGACTCGACACGCCCCTACCCACATCCTATGAGCGTGATTTGAGGATCAAAGACGACTTCATCGCTGATATGCCTCAGCTAAAGGCACAGAAGCGCCCGTTCTTCACCTTTATCTTCTTCGACCTGCTCCATGCCTACAGTCTGCCCAAGGAACTGCTGAACCGCTTCCAGCCCTCATGGGAATATGGTCGTTTCGACGAACTGCACAACGATATGGACCCCACACCTTTCTGGAATCTGTATCGCAACTCGGCCTATCAGACCGACAAGATGGTTCATGAGGTCATCACAAACTTGAAGAAACAGGGACTCTACGACAACTCACTGGTGTTCATCACGGGTGACCACGCTCAGGAGTACAATGAGAACCATAAGAACTACTGGGGCCACAACTCCAACTTCTCGCAGTATCAGATTGGCGTGCCACTCATTGTCCATCAGCCAGACCACGACACAACGGCTGTCTATACCCATCGCACCACGCACTACGACTTTGTGCCAACCATCATGCACAACTACCTGGGCATCAAGAATCCATTGGAAGACTATACGGCAGGACGCCTGCTGAGCGACAAGACGCCCCGTCTATGGCATTTCGTGGGCAACGAACTGCGCTATGCTTTCATCGTAGAAGGTGATACCATCCTCACCAAAGAAGGTGCCGGATATATAGAGGTGACCGACAGCAAGTTAAACCCCGTGGACAACTATCGCATTCGTCCCAAGGAGTTCGACAAAGCTATCAAGGACCTGAACAGGTTCTTTAATCAATAAGCATTGATGATTCTTACCACTTCCTGGGCCTCCTCTTGTGTCATTGCCTGACTCATGGGGAGGCTCAGTTCTTGTTGATGAATCTGCTCTGTTATAGGCAGAGACAAATGGTTCCACTGACTATAACATTCCTGCTTGTGGGGCGGAATGGGATAATGGATGATGGTCTGAACACCATGTTGCTCCAGATAAGCCTGAAGGCTGTCACGCTGATCACAGAGCACAGGATAGATATGATACACATTCTGCTGATCTCCCAAACGAGCAAGCAAGGTTATCTTTGGATTCTTAATGCCCTCATCGTAAATCTTTGCGATGGCCTTGCGATGCTCATTATCCTTATCCAGATACTTCAACTTCACATCAAGCACAGCTGCCTGTATCTCGTCCAGACGACTGTTGCGCCCCGTGTACTTAAAGACATACTTCCGCTGACTGCCATAGTTTGCCAACGCACGAATGGTGTCTGCCACGACCTTGTCATTACACGTCACAGCACCACCATCGCCCAGTGCACCCAAGTTCTTTCCGGGATAAAAACTATGACCCGCTGCATCGCCCAAGGAGCCAGTCCTGCGCCCATCAGCAAAGCAGCAACCATGCGCCTGGGCATTATCCTCCACCAGCTTCAGATTGTACTTCTTGCAAAGACGGCCAATCTCGTCGGTATAGGCACAACGACCATAGAGGTGTACCAACAGGATAGAGCGAGTACGCGAGGTGATATGCGACTCTATCAGACGATCATCAATCTCGAGTGTATCCAGTCGTGGCTCCACGAGCACAGGCACCAGTCCATTCTCTGTCAACGCCAGGATAGAGGCAATATAGGTATTTGCTGGCACGATGACCTCATCGCCAGGCTGCATCACGCCCAGTTCGATATAGGCACGATAAATCCATATCAGCGCATCCAGTCCATTGGCCACGCCCACACAATGCTGCGTGCCAATATACTTGGCATAATTCTCCTCGAAGCGTTTCACCTCTGCACCCTGCAGATACCACCCCGAGTTAACTACCCGTTGCACAGCCTCACTGATTTCAGCACCATGAAGAGCCGTGACATCTTTTAAGGATAGAAATGGAATCATCATTCTCGATTATTGATGCAAAGTTACTAAATTGTCTTATTCAAGCACCACTCACCTGTTTAGCAAGTCGGTAGTCGTCAACTGTATCATAGCCTTATCCAGGCGTTCCAGTCGCTCGGCATCAGGACTCTCGTTGATAGTCAGTTTCTTCAAGTCAAAGTCGTAGAGCACATGACCTGTGGAATCACAGATCCACTGGACATTATTGAAATTATGAACCACCGTTGGAGCCGTATAGGTCTCTGACAGTACATCCCTGCTGAAGGTGAAGTCATCGTGATTCAGATGCAACTGACCAAACAAGGTGGCAGGCAGGTCGCTCTGGTTACACAGTACATCGATGACACGTGGCTGTCGGACAGCTCCACCCAGCCACAGCATGGGAATATGGTTCATCTGCAAAGGCGTCATATGATCAATTTTTCCATGTACGATGCCATGGTCAGAGGTAACGACAATCAGCAGATTCTTCCACTGGGGCGTTGCCTTGAGTTTGCTGACGAAATCATACAGGCAGTCATCCAGATAGGCAAAGGAATTCTCCACCTCGTCGTCCAACTTCTTCACAGGCACATCCCAGGGCTCATGACTGGAGAGTGTGCTGTAGCCCCACAGATGACGATGTTTGTCATCAGCCTGACTGATCCACTGGTAAACAGTAGCAAAAGTGATATCGTCACGCACGCCCCACTGACTAGTACGCTGCTCACTCAACGGATAGTCATTCATGCTCGTCAGTGTCTCCCAGCCTGTTGCAATCATATACGACCGCATATTGGTGAAATTGATGTCGCCACCATAGAGATAATGGGTGTCATACCCCTGCTGACGCAAGGTCTTGGCAATACCAGCCATCGCAGCACTTTTATCTGTCATCTTCATCACCGAGAGATTCGGGAACGATGGATAGCCGCTCAATGCACAAACAGTACCTCTGTCCGTACGCCATGAGTTGGCAAAGCACTGACTGAAATAGACACCCTCCTTCTTCAATTCCTGCAGATGGGGCATCACCGTCTCAAACTGTTCACCTGCGCCCTCCATCAGGATGACGAGGATATCCGGACGGTCTGTGTTGAGCAAGGTGTCGCGATGCACACTCGCTGTGGTATAAACGCCTTGCGTCATCTTCTCACACTCCTCTGCGTCAAAGAACTGATACTCCGTGAGGTCATCCAACTGGTGACTCATGGTATAGAAGAAGCTGAATATGGGATTGACAGCCGCGTGATTCAAAAACTGATTCTGAGAATAATAGACCTGGCCTGTATTGGTGGTCGACTCTCCCAGTCCCCCACGGATACCAATGACCATCAGGGGCATCATCAGGATATAGATTGCTTGTTCTAACCAACTGCCACGCTTACATACTGGCATACCCGCCCATTTGTCATAAGCCTTATATACCAAGAAGCCAGACATGGCAAGAAAGAACAGGAGTGCCGTCAGCAAACCTGCTTTCAAACTTGCAAAGACCTCTTTAGGCGTCTCCAGATACGACAACCATGCGGCGTCGAGCTTGAAATGCCAGAACTTATACATGAGGGTATCGGAAACGAAAGCCAGGGCAAAGGCTACGGCAATGAAGATATAATAAGACTTGAAGAGCTTTTGGGGCAGATTCACCCACATACCTACCATCGTCATCAAGAATGGCAGAATAAAGAAATAGAGCGCCGTTGAAAGGTCCAGGCTCATTCCATGCCGCCATACTGCCAGCATGTCGCCCATCGTATAGGTGGTCTGAGCATGATTAAAAAGCATAAACACCCATTTGGCAATCAGAAATATCAAGACTGTCAACAGGTAGAACCTTATGAGATATGATAATCGCTTCTTCATGCTATAGTGGCCCAATTCTTCACTCTTCAATTATCCTTTTTTAAAGGCTCTGCATGTCATTGAGTTTCTTGTAATAGCCATCGATGTTGAGCAGTTCATCATGTGTGCCACGCTCCACAATCTGGCCTTCATGCAGCACCAATATCTCGTCGGCATTCTTGATGGTCGACAGACGGTGGGCAATGGCCACAGTCGTGCGTGTCTTCATCAGTCGCTCCAGCGCATCCTGCACCAGTCGCTCACTCTCTGTATCCAGCGCCGAGGTGGCCTCATCAAGAATCAGAATGGGCGGGTTCTTCAGGATAGCACGGGCAATGCTGACACGCTGACGCTGACCACCCGACAATCGTCCGCCACGATCACCGATATTCGTCTCAAACTGCTGTTCCGACTGCATGATAAATTCATAGGCATTGGCAATCTTGGCAGCCTCGGCAATCTGCTCGTCTGTAGCATTGTCCACGCCAAACGAGATATTATTTCGGAAAGTATCATTAAACAGGATAGCCTCCTGGTTGACGTTACCAATCAACTGGCGCAAGTCGTGAATACCCAAGTCCTTCACGTTGATGCCGTCAATGAGCACCTCACCCTCCTGTACGTCATAATAGCGGGGAATCAGGTCGACCATCGTTGACTTTCCACTACCCGACTGTCCCACAATGGCAATGGTCTTACCCTTAGGGATAATCAGGTTGATATCCTTCAGCACCCATTGTTCGCCATAGCGGAACGACACATGGCGGAACTCAATCTGATGCTCAAACGAAGCGATGTGCTTGGGATTCTCCACCTCTTTAATGGTATTCTCAGCCAACAGGATCTTATCGATACGTTCCATTGACGCCAAACCCTTGGGGATGCTATAACTGGCCTTCGAGAATTCCTTCAGAGGGTTGATGATTGAATAGAGAATCACCATATAGTAGATGAACGTAGGACCCGTGATGGTCTGATTGTTCAGCACCAGCATACCACCGAACCACAGCACGATGACAATCATCACCGTACCCAGGAACTCACTCATGGGATGGGCTGACGACTGGCGGATATTCACCTTCATCAGATGCGAGCGATAGGAAGAGTTGGTCTGGTCAAAACGACGGTCCATCTTCTCCTCGGCACAGAAGGCCTTGATGATGCGCAGGCCACCCAGTGTCTCCTCCACCTGACTCATCGTGTCGCTCCACAGACTCTGAGCCTTGGCAGAGTCCTGCTTCAGCTTACGACCTACCAATCCCATAAACCATCCCATCACAGGCACGATGACCAGTGTGAAGGTGGTCAACTGCCACGATACAAACAACATCGTAGAGAAATAGGCAATGATGAGGACTGGGTTCTTGAACAGCATCTCGAGAGACGCCATGATGGAGTTCTCTACCTCCAGCACATCACCACTCATGCGTGCAATGATATCACCTTTGCGCTCTTCAGAGAAGAAACCCAATGGCAGCGACGTGATCTTCTTGTATAACTGGTTACGTATATCGCGCACCACACCTGTACGAATGGGCACGATACATGCCGAGGTGAGGAAATAAGCACCTGTCTTCAGGAAGGTGGTAACTGCCAGGAACAAGCCAATGAGCAACAGCGTGGTGGTTGGTCCATAGTCTGTAATCAACCCGTTGACATAATAGTTCAGGTTGTTCATCAGCACCCCCTGCACATTACTCCAGTCCCATGCCATCACGTGGGTGGCAGTCTCCGTATCTCCCGTCTGAAACAAAATCTGCAGGATAGGTATCAATGCAGCAAACGAAAAGATATTCAGCACGGCCGACAGGATATTAAAGAACACCGACAGGGCCAGATACTTTTTATAGGGAGGTACGAAGCGCCTCAACACGCGCAAAAATTCTTTCATATCTTTGTTGTTCGTTTATTCTTTGTCTGGCTCATCCTACACTTCCTCGCCAAAGAGCGTTGCACTGGTGCTGCCAGTGATGCGCACACGCACCGTCTCGCCGATGTGGTGATTACCCTTGTCGAAGACCACCATCTTGTTCTGCTCTGTACGGCCACACAGTTGCTCGCGACTACGCTTAGAGAAGCCCTCTACCAGCACATCAAACTCCTTGCCCTCGTCCAACTTATTACGCTGGGCCGACATCTCTGTCTGCAGGGCGATGAGCTCGTTCAGACGACGAATCTTCTCATCTTCCGCCACATTGTCGGGCAGATGCTTCGAGGCATAGGTGCCAGGACGCTCTGAGTACTTAAACATAAAGGCAGAGTCATAGCCCACCTCACGCATCAGACTCAGACTCAACTGATGGTCCTCTTCCGTCTCGTTATGATAGCCCACGAAGATATCTGTGGAAAGACCACAGTCAGGGATGATGCGACGAATAGCAGCCACGCGGTCCATATACCACTCACGCGTGTACTTGCGGTTCATCAGCTTCAGAATCTTGTCTGAGCCACTCTGCACAGGCAGGTGGATATGCTTACAGACATTGGGCACCTCGGCAATGACGCGCAGAGTCTCGTCACTCATGTCCTTCGGGTGACTCGTAGTGAAGCGCACACGCATCTGGGGTGCCTCTTCTGCCACCTTCCTCAACAATCCAGGAAAGTCCAGACCTTCTGTATGATAGCTGTTCACGTTCTGTCCGAGCAGTGTCACCTCCTTGAAACCACGGTCACGCAAGTCTCTCACCTCACGCAGAATGCTCTCCACGTCTCTTGAGCGCTCACGTCCTCGAGTATAGGGCACGATACAATAGTGGCAGAAGTTATTGCAACCACGCATGATGCTCACAAAACCACTGAGCTTGACACCATGCAGACGCTGTGGCACCACATCCTTATAGGTCTCTGTGGTAGACAATTCAATATTGATAGCCTTATGACCTGTCTCAGCCTGAGCCACGAGGTCAGGCAAGGTCAGATAGGCATCAGGGCCAGCCACCAGGTCAGCCCCATGATTTTCCAGCAAATCCTGCTGCACACGCTCGGCCATACAGCCCAGCACACCCACAATCAACGGGCGTTTACGCTTGATAGCGCCCAGCGCCTCCAAACGATGATAGATTTTCTGTTCGGCATTATCGCGCACCGAACAAGTATTCAAAAACACAGCATCAGCCTCATCCACACTTTCACAAGTGTCATAGCCGGCCATCTGCATGACAGAGGCCACTACCTCAGAGTCGGCCACATTCATCTGACATCCGTATGTCTCAATAAACAGTTTTTTCATCTATTGCAATAAATTTTCGGCTACAAAGGTACAAATAAAATATGAAACTATCAAATAATCAGGCATTTTGCTGCCAAAGAACGACCTCACTGGCAAACAAAGATGCCTGCACATCAATAATGCGCTGGTTTGACGAGCCCCTGAACAAAAGGTCAGGATCACGAAGTGATGCCACATAGGGTCCATCCACCAGCACATCCAACTGTTCGAGCAACTCGCGCTGGTCGTGCTGGATCAGGTCCTCAAAGCGAAAGCCCGTGAAACACCAGATATCCTTATTCGTGCGACGATGGATGGCACGTGCCAGTTCTGCAAACCCTGCAGCCTGATACATGGGGTCGCCACCCGAGAAGGTCACGTTGGCATAGGGGTCAGCCACGATGATGCGCATCAGCTCTTCTGTCGACATATCCTTGCCGCCACTGAAGTCCCATGACTGCGGGTTATGACAGCCAGGACATTTATGACGACACCCCGCACAATAAATGGAGGTCCGGAAACCCGGACCATCCACCATTGTATCTTCTATAATCGAAAGTACTCTTATCATAGTTATTTTCAACCTAGAATCTCCTAAGAAAACATAGGATAACCTAGGACCTTCTGGACTCTCCTAGAACAAGCTCTGCTCTCCGTCGTCAATATGCGTCACACGGTCGTTGAGCTCAGCCAGCTTACCACTGTTCCAGCGGTCTGTTGTACCCACAAGATAACCCGTGATACGCTGCAGACGGTCGATATTCTTCGAACCACACTTCGGACACACCTTCAAATTGTTCTGTGCATTCTCATAGCCACAGTCCATACAGCGGTTGCGATTGTGGTTCACCGAACCATAACCCATATTCAGGCGGTCCATCATATCTACCACACTCATAATCACCTGGGGGTTGTGCGTGGCATCACCATCAATCTCCACATAGAAGATATGACCGCCACGTGTCAGATCGTGGTAGGGAGCCTCCACCTCTGCCTTATGACGAGCCGAGCACTTATAGTACACAGGCACGTGGTTCGAGTTGGTGTAGTAGTCACGGTCTGTCACGCCAGGAATCACGCCGAAGTCCTTGCGGTCACGCTTGGTGAAGCGACCTGCCAGTCCCTCTGCAGGCGTAGCCAACACTGAGTAGTTATGATGGAAGCGGTCACAGAACTCATTCACACGGTCACGCATATAAGTGATAATCTTCAGACCCAGTTCCTGTGCCTCTTCGCTCTCGCCATGATGCTTGCCGATGAGGGCCACCAGACACTCTGCCAGACCGATGAAACCGATACCCAGTGTACCCTGGTTGATGACACTCTCCACTGTATCCGAGGCACCTAGCTTGTCGCCACCAATCCACAGACTCTTCATCAGTAAGGGGAACTGGCGTGTGAAGGCTGTCTTCTGGAACTGGAAGCGGTCGTCCAACTGCTGTGCTGTAATCTCCAGCATCTGATCCAGACGGGCAAAGAACTGACCCAGGCGCTGCTCCTTATCCTCCTCCTTGCGACACTCCAATGCCAGACGCACCAGGTTGATGGTCGAGAATGAGAGGTTACCACGACCAATACTTGTCTTTGGTCCGAAACGATTCTCAAACACACGTGTGCGACATCCCATCGTAGCCACCTCGTGGATATAGCGCTTGGGATCGTCAGCACGCCACTCCTCACTCTGGTTGAAGGTAGCATCGAGGTTCAGGAAGTTGGGGAAGAATCTGCGAGCAGTTACCTTGCAGGCCAACTGATAGAGATCGAAGTTACGATCCTCTGGCAGGTAATTCACGCCACGCTTCTTCTTCCATATCTGGATGGGGAAGATAGCCGTCTCGCCACCACCCACACCCTCATAGGTTGAGAGCAGCAACTCACGCATCACACAGCGACCCTCTGCCGAGGTATCTGTACCATAGTTAATGGATGAGAATACCACCTGGTTACCACCACGCGAGTGGATGGTGTTCATATTGTGGATAAACGCCTCCATGGCCTGATGTACACGACCCACCGTTTTGTTGATGGCATGCTGACGCACACGGTCTGTACCCTGCAGTCCATCAAGGGGCTGCTTCAGATAGTCCATCAGGGGCTCGTTATACAAGGCACTGAAGTCCTCACCATAGAGGTCCTCCAGGTATTTCAGTTCCTCGATATACGACAGGCGTACAAAGGGAGCCAGATAGAAGTCAAAGGCAGGAATAGCCTGACCACCATGCATCTCGTTCTGAGCGCACTCCAGCGAGATACAAGCCAGCACAGAGGCTGTCTCTATGCGCTTGGCAGGACGAGAAGCGCCATGACCCGCAATAAAGCCGCAGTTCAGGATATTGTCCAGCGGATGCTGCACACAGGTAAACGACTTGGTGGGATAGTAGTCCTTGTCGTGGATATGCAGGTAGTTGTGAGCCACGGCGTCACGACTCTCCTCCGACAACAGGTAGTCGTCAACGAAGGGCTTGGTGGTCTCCGAGGCAAACTTCATCATCATGCCGGCAGGTGTGTCGGCATTCATGTTAGCATTCTCACGTGTCACATCATTGTTCTTGATGTTCACGATATCCAGGAACACATCGCGCGTCTTGGCCTTACGTGCGATACTGCGCTGGTTACGATAGGCGATGTACTTCTGAGCCACGTCCTTACGACTCGACTTCATCAGTTCCAGTTCCACCAGGTCCTGAATCTGTTCCACCGTCATCTGCGTATCGCCACGCTGTGCGATATGGTCTGTTATCTGGTTGAGCAAGCGTTCGTCCTCGCCCTTGTCAGTCGTCATCATGGCCTTACGGATGGCGGCCATCACCTTCTGTTCATTGAAGCCCACGATGCGACCATCGCGCTTCACTACGGTCTGTATCATAAGATATGTTTGTTTTTAAGTTATCAAAGAAAAAGCGATTGCAAAGATACGAAATTTCCATCAATAATCGTACCCTTGCAATCGCTTTTCTTATGTTAAAAATGCTCAATACTCGAACGATGAACCACCCAAGAATTCACGTAATAATGAGGTTGGTGGAATCTGGTCTTCGGGTATAGGACGTATGTATTTCAGGAACTTACGTAATCGATAGGCCTCGGAATACTCGGGGCATTTTTCTGGCACCTGTTCAAGTAAAGGTTCAGCCTGACTCTTGATGACAGCCAACTCGAAAAGCATAGCCGAGTTGAACATCTGGTCTGCATTCTCCTGATAGGGGAATATCCACTTGTTCTCGCCCCTGCGCACAGAGGGCCATCGGCGGATAGACTCCTGGGCCGACACACCTCTATATTTATGGTCGCGGATAATGCGGCGCAGCAGTCGGTTGTCTGTCGTGGGGATATAGTTGTGGTTGTCCAGCAGCAGCGTGGTCAGTGCCGAGGCATAGACACGATAGATCTGCTCCTGGGGCACACCCTCCATCAGTTCCGGATTCAGCGCATGGATACCTTCCACCACCAGTACCTCACCCTCTTTCAGGCGCAGCTTTTTTCCACTCATCACACTCTTGCCTGTTGGGAAGTCATAGCGTGGCAGTTCAATCTCCTCACCGCGGAACAGGGCGTTCATCTGCTCTCTCAACAGTGGCAGGTTCAAGGCATGCAGGTTCTCAAAGTCATAGTCACCCGATGCATCCCGAGGCGTCAGTTCGCGGTCCAGGAAATAATCATCGAGCGAGATGGGCACTGGCTTGATACTGTTGACAGCCAGTTGCACCGAGAGTCGTTTACAGGTCGTGGTCTTACCACTTGACGATGGTCCGGCAATCAGCACAAGCTTGATGCCCCTTCTGTTGGCAATCTCGTCGGCGATATTGGCGATCTTCTTTTCCTGCAGTGCCTCACTGATATGTATGAGTTGCGCGCTATGGCCATTATCGATGGCTTCGTTCAGGTCACCGATGGTACGCATGCCCAGGATATCCTGCCAGCGGTGATGCTCCTTGAAGATGCCAAACATCTTGTCCTGCATCACAATCTCACCCAGTTCCTTGGGATGCTCTATCGAAGGAATGCGCAGCAGCAGACCATCATAGTATTTCTCCAGGCCAAAGAGATAGATCTGCGAGGTGCGAGTGAGCAAGGCGCCATAGAAATAGTCGTAATACTCGTCGATATCATAGAACGTGGTATAGAGCGAGCCGATACTCTTCAGTAACTTCACCTTCGAGTGGGTGTGCAGGATATCAAACATATGGATAGCCTCCTCCGTCGTTGTCTCATGACGGTGAATGGGCATGTCTTCATCGATAATCTCCTGCATGCGCTGGCGAATACGTCCTGCATCCTCCAGGGTCACAGGATGGCCGATATTCAAATCCACATAATAGCCATTGCTCACAGGGATGTCGATAGCCACCTTGCAAGGCGTATACAGGTCATGCACAGCCTTACAAAGAATAAAAAACAAGGTACGCGTATAGGCTCGCTGCCCCGAAGACGATGTGATGTCCAGGAATTCGATATCCTTTGGTTTATAGACGCGGAAGTGCATGCCCTCCACCTTATTATTAACACGCGCAATAATGGGCGGGTACGTCATTTGTATGTTCATCTGAGCGAAGGCTTCCTCCAGCGAACATCCCATGGGGATTTCATACTTTTGCCCATCATTCAAGCACTTAATCTCTATTTTCTTTTCCATATCTTTCAATTTTTCTGGGCAAATTTACAAAAAAGTTTCAGAAACAAGCCATCGTTATCAGATATTTTTATTATTTTTGCACCGAATTTATAATATTAACGAACATTCATTCACATGATGCTCACTCTATTTACAATGCTTGGTTCACTGGCACTTCTCATGTTTGGTATGAAGTCCATGAGTGAAGCCCTGCAAAAAATGGCCGGCCCACAATTGCGTCACGCATTGGGAGCCATGACCTCCAATCGCTTTACAGGTTTATTAACAGGCTCTGTCGTCACAGCCTCTGTGCAGTCATCAACGGCCACCACCGTGATGACTGTTTCGTTTGTCAATGCCGGTCTGCTCACGCTAGCCCAGGCCATCTCGGTCATCATGGGTGCCAACATCGGTACGACGTTCACAGCCTGGATTATGGCTCTGGGTGCGTCGTTCGATATCAGCATTGTTTCCTATATCGGATTCTTCCTGGGCATTATTCTCATCTATATGAAGAAGCATCGCTATATCGGCGACTTCCTCTTTGGATTGGGTCTACTGCTCTTAGGACTCACCACCCTGCGCCTCACAGGCCAGAAGATGGACTTGGGACATAATGAGGCCGTACTCAGTTTCTTTGCTTCTTTCCCCAAAGACTCCTATCTCACCGTCTTTGCGTTCCTGCTTCTGGGTGGCGTGCTGACCTTCTGCGTGCAGTCGTCTGCAGCCGTGATGGCCATCACCATGTTGCTCTGTGGCAGTGGCGCCATGCCTATCTCGATGGGTATTGCCCTGGTGCTTGGCGAGAACATCGGAACAACGATTACCTCTAACCTGGCTGCCCTCTCGGCCAACACACAGGCCCGTCGTGCAGCCTTGGCCCACATGTTTTTTAATATCTTCGGCGTGCTCTGGATACTCTTCGTGTTCTTCTGGTTCGTCGAGGGCGTGCAGTGGGTAGTGGAGTATCTGGGCAGCGAGATGTTCCACCAGAACATGGCCCATATGCCTAAGGAGAAATACCTCACCTTCGTACTGGCAGCCTTCCATAGTGGCTTCAACATCATCAACGCCAGCATCCTCATCTGGTTTATTCCCCAGATTGAGAAGTTCGTATGCTGGGTCATCAAGCCCAAGAAGGTGGACGAGGAAGAGGACTTCCGCCTGCACTTCATTACAGCTGGCTTCATGAAGACCCCCGAGCTCTCAGTGCTCGAGGCCCAGAAGGAGATTCAGGCCTTCTCCAACCGCATGCAGCGCATGTTTGGCATGGTGCAGGAATTGCTCAACCTGTCATCGAGCGAGCGCAGCAAGGAGAAGAACAACGAGCAGGATTTCAACAAACTCTATTCTCGCATTGAGAAATACGAAGGGATCTCTGACAACATGGAGCTCGAGATTGCCAAGTACCTCGAGAGTGTGAGCGATGCCCACCTCTCTGACGACACCAAGGCTAAGATCCGTGCCATGTTGCGTGAGGTCAGCGAACTCGAGTCTATTGGTGATGCCTGCTTCAATATGGCCCGCACCATCAATCGCAAGTACTCGAAGAAGGAAGACCACTTCATCGAGAAGCAGTACAATCACCTGCACCAGATGATGGGACTCACCGACCAGGCTCTTACCCAGATGAACAAGTTGATGGGTGGCCGCAAGGAGGCCTACGATGTCAACCGCACCTTCAATATCGAGAACGAGATCAACAACTACCGCAATCAGTTGAAGGCTCAGAACATCGTTGATGTCAACAACCACCTCTACACCTACGCCGAGGGCACCATCTATATCGACTTGGTCAACGAGTGCGAGAAGTTGGGCGACTATGTGGTCAACGTGGTCGAGGCTCGCATGGGAACCAGACAACGCGAAGCATAATATTCAATACATATACAAACAAAAAAGAGGGGCAAGCACCCCTCTTTTTTTGTCTCAATATCTGTTATGCCTTCTTCGTCTTGGTAGCCCAGATGAAATAGCACATCAGCAGGATGTAGGCCACCAGCGCTGCAAACTCTGACAGCGGATTGGCCAGCCATTCGTCACTCACGGGGTTGAAGCCTCCGAAACGCAACAGCGCACTCACCACGCCCATCAAGGCACCACCAGCAATAAATCCAGAGGCGATAAGCGTACCCTTCTCGCCACGCTTGTCGTTCTCCGCCTTATCCTTCGAGCGTGTGGTGACATACCAGTTGATAGCACCGCCCACCAGCAGGGGGATATTCAGGTCCAGGGGGATAAACATACCCAATGCGAAAGCCAGTGCGGGAATCTTACACCATGTCAGCACGATAGCCAGCACAGCACCGATGCCATAGAGCAGCCAGGGTGCACCAGCACCATTCATCATTGGTTCGATGACTGCAGCCATCGCATTGGCCTGAGGTGCCACCAGATGTCCCTCCTGGTTGGGATCGAAACCATAGGTCTGGTTGAGCAGCATCATCACGCCACCCACTGTGGCAGCACTCACCAGCGTACCCAGGAACTTCCACTGCTGCTGTTTTCTGGGCGTAGAACCCAGCCAGTAGCCAATCTTCAGGTCGGTGATAAAGCAGCCTGCCATCGACAGGGCCGTACATACCACACCACCCATAATCAGTGCAGCCAGCATACCACCCGAGCCATTCAGACCTACAGCAGCCATCACCACAGACGCCAGAATCAGCGTCATCAGCGTCATACCCGACACAGGGTTAGAACCCACGATAGCAATGGCATTGGCAGCCACTGTGGTAAAGAGGAAGGCAATCACCGTCACCAGCAGGATGGCCACCACTGCAAACAGCAGGTTGTGCATCACGCCCAGCCAGAAGAACACAAAGGTGATTACCAAGGCCGTGATTGACGCCAGACCAATAAACTTAAAGGACAGGTCTCTGTCTGTACGACGAGCCACCGTCTCGTCTCCCTTCCCGCCTTTCATCTCCTTGGCAGCCAGTCCCACGGCATTCTTGATGATGCCCCACGAACGGATGATGCCGATGATACCAGCCATGGCGATACCACCGATACCAATGCTGCGGGCATAGGTCTTGAAGATCTCCTCAGGCGACATGGCGCTTACTGCCGTTGTTGCTTCTACACCTCCCAGACTCAGCGTCTGGTCGCCAAAGATCAGAGCCATGCCAGGCACGATGAGCCACCATACAGCCACCGAACCCAAACAGATATACATGGCATATTTCAGACCGATGATATAGCCCAGACCCAGCACTGCAGCCGACGTATTGCACTTAAACACCAACTTCGTCTTGTCTGCCAGCACCTCACCCCAGCCTATCATACGGCTCGTCACCGTCTCGTTCCACCAGCCGAAGGTAGCCACGATAAAGTCATAGAGACCACCTACTAGTCCCGCCAGCAGCAAGGGCTTGGCCTGGTCGCCACCCTTCGAGCCGTTCACCAGTACCTGTGTGGTAGCTGTTGCCTCGGGGAAGGGATACTTACCATGCATCTCGCTCACGAAATACTTACGGAAGGGAATCAGAAAAAGGATACCCAGGATGCCACCCAAGGCCGAGGCCATGAAGACCTGCAAGAACGAGGCCGCCATGTCGGGATACTTGGCCTGCAGGATATAGATGGCAGGCAGCGTGAAGATGGCACCAGCCACCACAGCACCCGAACAGGCACCAATACTCTGGATGATGACATTCTCGCCCAGCGCCTTCGACCTGCGTGCAGCTGTCGACACGCCCACAGCGATGATAGCAATAGGGATAGCAGCCTCGAAGACCTGTCCCACCTTCAGTCCCAGATAGGCGGCAGCAGCCGAGAAGAGCATTGCCATCAGCACGCCCCAGGTTACCGACCAGCCATTCACCTCAGGATACTGGCCCTGAGGCGACATCAACGGCTCATACTGTTCGCCGTCTTTCAACTCCCGAAACGCATTTTCGGGCAGTTGCGTTTTAATTTCTTCCATTGTTATTTAGTTATTGTCAACTCTCAATTAAGCATTAAGCATTATGCATTATGAATTAAGCATTATGAATTCTTTCGAGCGCCTCCATCAGCAATGCCCTTGGACAGGCGATATTCAGTCGGATATACCCCTCGCCACTCTGTGCTCCATACATCGTTCCAGGGTTCACCCACACCTTTGCCTCTTTCAGCAGTTGGTCGGCATACGCCTGTGAGCTGAGTCCTGTGGCCGTGATATCCACCCAAGGCAGATAGGTGCCCTCCATGGGGCGCACCTTCCATTCGGGCAGATGTTCCTCTGCATACTGGCACAACGCCTGATAGTTGCCCCACAGATATTGGTTCAACTCGTCTATCCAGTCCTCACTCTCGTTATAGGCAGCCATCAGGGCCACTGGTCCGAAGGCATTCAGGTCGCACACCTCATTAATATTAATGGCCCTGTCCAGTCGGCGACGCCATTCGGGCTGGGCGCAGATGATGTTTGCTGTTTGCAGACCTGCGGTATTAAAGGACTTCGAGGGCGAGTTCAGGATGACGCAGTTCTGTCGGCATGCCTCGTTCACTGCCGCAAAGGGCTGGAACGTATGTCCAGGCATCACCAACTCGCAATGGATCTCGTCGCTCACCACCTTGACGCCATACTTCATGCAGATGTCATTCATGCGGGCGAGCTCCTCCTTCGTCCACACACGCCCTGTGGGGTTATGAGGGTTACACAACAGGAACACCGTCGTCTTCTCGTCGGCACACTTCGACTCGAAGTCCTGCCAATTGACCACCCACCCCCTGGCCCCTCCCGAACGGGAGGAGAGTTCCAATACACTTTCCAGCACCTCGCATCCGTTATTCCTGATGCTCGAGAAGAAGCAGTTGTAGTCGGGCGACAGGATGAGCACCTTCTCGCCAGGCATCGTCAGTGCCTTGATGGCCACGCTCATTCCTGGCACCACACCCGTGGTATAGAGGATTTCCTCTCTCCGGATGGTCCACTGATGACGACGCTTGAACCACGAGATTACAGCCTCGTAGTATGGTTCCTCTACCAGTGTATAGGCAAACACGCCATGCTCAGCCCTTTTCCTGATAGCCTCCTGAATGGCAGGCGCAGCTTTGAAGTCCATGTCTGCCACCCACAGGGGGATGACGTCATCACTGGGCATTTCATCCCATTTCACGCAGCCTGTGCCACGACGGGTTACTATCTCATCAAAATTATACTTCATAATCCAAGTGGTCTATAAGTCCCACTCCCGTTCGGGAGGGGTTAGGAGTGGGGCTGTCTGGTTGTTATCACGCAGTCATTCGGTGCCTTCACATTCTCGTCTATCGTGATGCTGCCAATCGAGTCGGCCACGACATGTCCGCTGCTGGGGTTCTTGATGTTCTCGATATGTCCGCGGATATCTGCCTCGACGTTGCTATACTCAAACACGCGGTCGCAAGCCTTGTCAAACGTGCAGTTCTCCAGCACCAGGTTGTCGGCATAGCACAGCAGCTGTTCGCCAGCCAGGTGACAGTTCACCAGTCTCACGTTCTTCGAGTGCCACGCCAGATACTCGCCATCCAGCACAGAGTCATAGATGGTCACGTTCTCACACTCCCAGAACGAGTCCTTCGTCACGATATTGGCATTTCTCAGTTCCACGTTCTTGCAATACTGGAACACGTATTTCGAATCGCTCTTCAGTCCGTCTATCTTCACATGGTCACAGAACATAAACGGATAGGTACCCTCATGCAGCGTCAGGTTCTTGCCTTCAATGTTCTGACAGCGCCAGAACGTCTCATCGGCATCATTGATGGTCACATTCTCCAGATACAGGTCGTGCATCTCGCGAAACATCTTCGGACCATCGATAATCGTGTCTCGCATATCCAAATGGTCACTATACCACAAGGCAGAGCGAGCACCTGCATCAAACTGGCATCGGTTAATCTTGAAGCCATGCACATGCCAGAATGGGTATTTGCCCCAGAAATGGCAGTCCTCCACTTCAATGTCCGAGCACTCCTTAATCGCACTCTCTCCCTCACCAATAGTCACCTGCTCCAAGCGCAGATGGTGCTTTTCAAACAATGGGCGTTCGCCCTCAAAATGTTGATTCTTTATAATATCCATGAATAGTATGTTGGTTTTTCAGGCGCAAAGATACAAAAAGTTAGTGAAATAATTCCGAAAAAGATACCACTTTACGATTTATTAAGTATCTTTGCACGCAGAACCATTTTAAAGATAGACCTTATGAAAAAGAAGATTGTTGTTTTGACAGGTGCCGGCATGTCTGTGGAAAGTGGCCTGCGCACCTTCCGAGATGCCGACGGACTGTGGGAAGAATACCCCGTTGCAAAAGTAGCCACCCACGAAGGTTGGGAGGCCGACCCCACATTGGTTACCAACTTCTATAACATGCTGCGCAAGAAGTGCTGGGGAGTCAAGCCCAACGAGGGTCATAAGCTCGTGGCAGCCCTTGAAGAGAAATACGATGTCACCGTGGTCACCCAGAATGTCGATAACCTCCACGAGCAGGCCGGCTCGTCGAAGGTCATCCACCTGCATGGCGAGTTGATGAAGGTCTGCTCGAGTCGCGATGTTGACAATCCCGCCTTCCAGCAGACGCTTACTCCCGACAACTGCGAGATAGCCCCAGGCACCAAGGCAGGCGACGGCTCTCTGCTGCGCCCCTTCATCGTGTTCTTTGGCGAGGCAGTGCCCCTTATCTCTGTGGCAGCCGACGAGGCCCAGACGGCCGACATATTTATTGTCATTGGCACCAGCCTCAACGTCTATCCTGCCGCCGGACTGCTCCACTATGTGCGTCCCGGTGTTCCCATCTATCTCATCGACCCCAACCCCGTCAGTGCCGGTTCCAGTGTCAAGCAGATACAGAAAGGTGCCAGCGAAGGAACGAGGACTGATTACCAGTCCTCGTCTTCGTTTCCTACGATGCCGTTCTTCACGGCCTCTTCCACCTTATCCATGATGGCGTTCGAATAAGCGTGTGTCATCACCAGCGCCTTCGAGCACGTACGTTTCTTACTGTCTTTCTCCACGAAGGGATAGTGCTTCACGATCTCCCACTGCTCGTCGTACAGGCGGCGGTCCGTCTTGTCGTCCTTCAGACGCTTGCCATCACCATAATAGTTCTGACGCTCTGTACGGTTCTCGCTATTATCGAGGATTCCACCAATCCATCCAGCATTCTCAGCCTTCAGGATGTCATAGTTCTGCACGGTATAAGTCACGCGCACACGACCCTCCTTGATATCAATCTTGATCACAGGCGTGATGCTCACGATATAGCGGTTCAGCGTACCCGTATGGTCTGCAATGCCATCGATAGGACTCGAGATGATGATGCATCCAGCCTCCTTGTCGTTCAGCGTGATGGCCTGCTTATCCTTAAAGGTAGCCGTTACCCAGTAGTTCAGGGCCACGTACAACTGCTGTTTTGTCTTGCCAGGCGCCTCAATCACCTGTTGATACGACAGCGACTCATTCTTGTCCAGCTTCAGATCCTTAGCCAGGTTAGCAGCAGCGTCCAGCCACTTCTCGCCATACTTCTCCTTGGCATACTTCTCCAGATCAGCCGCTTTCATCACCTGTGCCTGTGCATTCATGGTGCCGCATAATAGGATGGCGGCCAGCATCCACAACTTCATTCTTTTCATCTTTCCTTGTACAAATTAATTCTGCTTGCAAAGATAACAAGAATATCCGAACCAAGCAAGGAATTGGCAGAAAAACTGTTGGTCAGGGAATCATTGCAAGCCTAGACACCATTTTCCCCTTGGTGTCAGGTACTTCTTGACATTATGAAACACACTAAGAAAACGCAAAAACACACGATAAAGTATTGTTTTAGATATTTTTTTCATTAAAAAGTGATAAACAATCATTTATTTTTGTATCTTTGTACCAAAATAGAACATCTAATGATAAAAACAAAGCAAGAAGTAGGTCTGCTAAAAAGTCCATTCACCGGAGGAAAGGTGAAAGAGGTTAGCACAATCGAAGAACATGAGTTCCGGAAAGAGAAGTTTTCGGTTCATGTACGCTATTACGTTTGCGAGGATACTGGCGAGAAGTTTACTACTACCGAGCAAGATGAACTTCTGTTCAACGAACTCTATTCCCAGTATCGTGTCAATCACAGCATTCCATTCCCAGAGGAGATCAAGGCTATCCGACAGCATTATGGTCTGAATTATCAGCAAATCACCAAGATTCTTGGTTTTGGTGTCAACCAGTATGCACAATATGAGAAGGGACAGATGCCTTCTGAATCAAACGGAAAATTACTTTCTGCTGCCATGAACAGAGACTTCATGCTACATCTGCTGGAAGACAGCCGTACAGAGTTTGACGATGCAGAATACGAAAAGGTATATCATTCAGTATATGCATCAGAAACGAAAGCTGAGAGTGAAGTTCAAAAGCGTCTGATCTATCGAGACATCCGCCGCTCTATCTATAATGGTTTCGGAGCATTAAATGTCAGTAAGGTTTCGGAAATGGTGAAGTTCTTTATATATCAGGAAGGAGGCATATTTCCTACGAAACTCAACAAAGTGATGTTTTATGCTGATTTCCTAAACTACAAGCAAAGGGGCATTTCCATCAGTGGACTAGAATATCAGGCCATCCAATATGGTCCCGTTCCTGTTCACTACGACACTATCTATGACAACATCAATGGTATCGACAAAGAAATCGTTGTTTCTCATAACATGGAGAGTACGCGATTAAGTTGCCAATCATATGATGCCACCATATTCACATCAGAAGAGTTGGAGATACTTAGACTCGTATCAGACAAGATTCGTCCGATGACAACGCAGCAAGTGATAGAAATGAGCCACATAGAAGAAGCGTGGAAAGACAACCACGAAGGAAATCAATTAATTCCATATTCGGCGGCTTTTGATTTAAGGTTCCCTCAGGTATAGAATCCCCAAACAAGAGCGGTCCTGCTTCATCTTCTGCATGTTATAATCTGCTTGTAAGCCCAGCCAGATGTTGGCATCTGTGCCAAGAGCCGCCTCTAGCAACAGGGCGTATTCTGCAGTAACAGGACGCTTGCCATTGAGTATCTCGTTAAACACGGTATACGACACGCCCATCTGCTTGGCCAAATCCTTTTGGGTAAGGCCACGTGCCACAATCTCATCCTTTATCATCTCACCCGGATGAATCAGCATAGATGACATCATATTGTTTGCAGTCTTTTCATTCATTTCTCACAGGGCAAGTCCTTCTCTTCTTCAATCTGTTTGGCACAGAACAATTCCACCTGTTGTCGCAACTTTTCCAGTCCCTCAGATGTTTTGATACGAGACATCAGATTGAGTGCGTGTATTTGTGCCGGAGTGAAGGTAATTGCTTCCATATTCTTCTCGTTGTTAATACTATTGCTTGCAAAGATAACAAGAATATCCGAACCAAGCAAGGAATTGGGAGAAAAACTGTTAGTCAGAGGAAGCTAATTCTTTTCTGGCCGGAACTTCCTCACCACACGACAGTTGGTGTCTATATTGCCGTAGATGTTCACCAGATCTACTCTATTCGCATTCATGATATCATTATACGATACCGAATAGATATTCTGATTAAGCCCAGTGGTCTTTATATTTCTGATAAAGCAGCATCTGAACTATACGCCCATCAGGCGTTATGACGTCCACGTGTTGCGACGGACCATTTTCTCCAGACTGCAATGATTGAATATTTTTTTTAATATTTCTTTGTCATTACAAAAAAATTCTATATCTTTGCATTTGCAGACTCGTTCGTTTAAGAACGAGGGTGCTCTATATATTTGAAAGACGTTTCTGACGTTTTATCTGTGGCGTATTGAACTCGCAACTCATTTTCACCACTCGATAACACAACAACAGAACTGGTCCTACTTCTTTTTTATATATAGGTTTACTACTAACCAATGAATAAAATTGTCTGATTAGGACCTTCAGACCTATAAAACCAATGTCCCTATGAAGAAAAAAGTATGGATTATTCCAAAGATGTCATTCCTATTGACTACCTTACAAGCATGCGTCAAGTGCTTTCTTTTGATATTCTTACTATCAATAAACTCGGTATCAATATATGCTCAGATAGATAATACTATGATTATTCGAGGTGTTACTATTGACAAAAATGGAAATCCAATCAAAGGAATCACTATTGAAGCAGCTGGTGGTCTTAATTCGACTGAGACGGCTGAAGATGGCACTTTCTCTATGGAAGTTTCACGATGGTTAAAATCGGTAACAGCATCCGCACCTGGAATGCATAATAAAACCATCATCCTTAATGGAACAAATGAAAAGCCGTTGGTTTTCAAGATGAAAGAAGATAAGAAATATAATCCCAAGCATCTAAAGGGCAACATGACACTTCATGGAACAATCGTTGACAACAACGGCAATCCTCTCCCGGGAGCTAAGATTGACGCAAAAGGAACCAATTTAAATACAATTACAGATGCTGATGGTTCATTTAGTATTGAAATCCCGCGATCATTACGTAAAATAATTATTTCATATCCAGGTTTACACAAGACCACCGTTTACCTACATGGCAGAGCAGACAATCCTCTGGTCTTGAAAATAGGGAAACATAGCAGTTGGATAATTAATGTTAATGGAAACTTTTCTTTATTCTGAAAGTGGTCATAACTAATGTGGGTAATATATGCTTAATGATTTCGAAAAAAAGTTTGTAATGAGAATCCATTTATTAGCATTCAGTATCCTTGCATGTGTAACGCTTTATGCTCAAAGCCATATTGAAATTGGCAAAGTGTTGAACTATAAGCAACCTGTATCTCCAACCGGTGCTGATAACTACCAGTATTCTACTTATTACTATAATGGCAAAAAGGCCTATAACATGAAAGGCTTTGATTTGGGAACAGCAAACAATACAATAGTAAGTTTGAAAGTAAACCCAGCAGGTTCCCAATATGCGCTATTGAGTAGAAAAAGCAATAAGTCCATGGTTGAAGTATTTGATGCATGGACACGAGGAAAGGTATTATACACCTTAAAAGATGCAACAACACCTACGGCTATCTGCTATTCTGCTGACAGTAAGCGTTTTTTCGTGGCAAACGAGTATAATCAGTTAAGAGTATATGATACGCGTCAATACACGTTCCAAAGTCAGTGGAATTTGGATATCACCCCATCGTTATTGGCAGCAAGTCCTAATGGTTATTTCATTTCAGCAGCCAATGGAGAACATGTTGTTATTATTAATCAGGAAACAGGTCGGATAAGAACAACTCTAACAGTAAGAGGAAATGTAAATGATATGGCGTTCTCTGATGCATCAGATATGATTGGAGTTATTACTACTGAAGGTCAAGTTTCAGTTTTTGAAACTCGAAATTTTCAATTAATAAATGAATATTCTATTCCAGCCCGTGGAAATAGTTTGGCATTCCACCCAGATGGGAAATACGTAGCAGCATTATCATCCGACAAGTACATCACTTTCTTAAATCTGGCAGATGTATCGGATAAGCCTATGTTACAAGACGAAGATGGCGGGCTTACCTATCTACGCTTTTTAAAAGATGGAAAACATCAAATTTATTTAAGTTATAATACGAACTCCTCAGTTAAATACAAGTTACTAAAGGGCCTTTCGCCTAATTTGACCAAGTTTATGACAGAGGAATTAAACGCACGTATGGACGAATGGGCTAAAATGAAGCCTGACGAGACCTTGGAGGAGTATCGAGCTCGCGTAAACGAAGAGACCCGACTGGAGCAAGCACGTTTGTTCGAGCAGGAAATCGCGACAGAGTTAGCAAACGATTTGGTTATGCGTTCAGAGGTTTCATTAGGTAACTATAATTTAGAAACAAATATGCTGACACTGAATTTTGATAACATGCCACAGATTTATCTCACTGTGCCTGAAGCGGAAGTGTCATCATTCCAAAATGCTTCAGATTTGGAATTTCGTGATGTTATCTATGGAATGACAAAAAATGAAAAGTTCGAAATCATCTACACAAAAGTCTATAACAAAGCGACTGGAAAAACTTATGAGTTCAACAATCTAGAACGACAATCATTAGATTTCTTGCAAAGTCAAGATGATTTTGTACCCATTGAGTTGGTACAACAATCTAGTATGGAAGATGTTAAACTTCAAGCAATCAAGGAGGATGTGGTAACATCTGCCAAACAAAACAATCTCATTTCTGACCATACGCTTATCAAGGTTAGTTCGAGTGTCGTTTCAGATGTTGACGCAAATGGAAGAAGAATTACCAATTACAAAATAAATTTCAACTATACTGTTGAAGGAAGTTATTCCATACAAGAGGATTTTGCTGCAGGAAAATATAAAATTGAGCAATCACACGCAGCCGTATCTATGCTGGAGATTGTTACGAGAGCCTTTGCTCAAGATTTTGCACAATATATCAAGCCAAGTAAGAAGGTAATCATTAAAATAACTGGTTCTGCCGATGCTTTAAAAATCAATGGCTCCATCGTTTATGATGGGTGTTATGGTAATTTCGTGAATGAACCGTACTATTTGGATGGAGCATTAAACACTATGACTGTAACAACTCAAACAGGTATTCGCAAAAATGAGCAACTGGCTTTTATGAGAGCGATAGGCGTAAAAGATTATCTGATGCGACACATCTCCAGTTTACAAGCTATGCAGACAGACTATCAGCATAATATTGAATTAGCAGAGGGGACGGGAGGAGAGTTCCGTAGAATTAATGTTGAATTTATATTTGTTGATGCATTTGATAACCAATAAGGCTATATGAAGATGTTACGAATTAAGTTTTTCTGGGTAGTTGCCTTCATAATGGCAAGTACCTTTGTCAACGGACAAACTGCTAATCAAGCAGCATCATATTACAACAACTTTGTCCAACAACTAAGCAATGGATCAAAGGCTACGGCATATGTCTCTCTGTACCAAAGTTATGAGGCATATATGCAGATTCTTAATGCTACAACATCAACAGCTTTACATCCACAAGCAAAAACTGCATTAAAGAATATGTTTCCCTATCTGGAGCAAGCAGCTTATTACTATTCTTCACAGGACAACCAAAACAAGACACTACAATATGCAATGGCCTACGTAGAATTGTCCGTGACACCAGCAATGCAAGATCAGAATCTGGTACGTAGCGCTAATTATATAACTTTGGCAAAACTAGCTGCTTCTGGGGCATGGAGAAGTCGAGACTTAGAGAAATCTATTCCCATGTTGACAGCCTATCTGAATACGGGTGACACAAGTATGCGACGAGAAGCGTTCAACAACCTTGGTGTTGCATATAGTAAAACAAAAAACTACACACAGGCGCGAATTGTTTTGGAAAATGGACTAGAGCAATATCCAGGTGATTCTAACATGCTATTGGCAATGGTTGACAACTGTAATAAAGAAGGTGATGACAATGCCCTTCAAAAATACTTACCACAGGCAATAGCCTCTTTACCTTCTTCAGACCGTCGCATGCCTACGCTTTTAAACATGCAGGGTATGTTGCAAGAGAAAAACAATCAATACGAACAGGCCATTAGTACATTCACAAGATTGCATCAATTAATGCCAACAGATCTAAATACGGCTCGCCATCTGGCACAAAACTACTTTAACGCAGGTGTTTACAATCTTAAACTTTCAAAGGAGTCAAATAACAAAAGCATGGAGAAAGACTATATGCAACGGGCTAACTCCTTTTTCTTACAATCGGAGCCATTATTGCTAAACATTATGGCAAGCGACCCTCTTTCCATGAAGTATGCAACTGCACTTGCTACTGTTTACAGTTGTTTAGGAGAAACCAATAAGTTGAAAACAATAAATGATAAAATTACAGCCTTAGGATATACATCTGTTGGAAATGGAACACAGCCTCCATCATTCATTACCATGAACGATCCACAGCCTCAAAAACCATCGACTCCCACCCCATCGCCTCAACCTCAGACATCAGTCCAATCCCAACCAGCACAAACTCCTAAGCCACTGGCTATTCCAGATGTAGACATAAATATACCAGAAAATCGGTCAGAAAACGAAAATACTTTTGCTGTAATCATCGCTAATGAAGAATACGCAAAAGTTGCAAAAGTACCCATGGCAAACAATGATGGACGAATCTTTGCCGAATATTGCCAAAAAACATTGGGCATGCCCAAGGAAAACGTCAGAGCATACTTCGATGTTACTGCACTTGAAATGGAGGACGCACTTGACGACATCAAACGCATAGCTGCAGCCTACAATGGGAATTTAAACGTTATTTTTTATTACGCAGGTCATGGTATTCCTGATGAAGGAACAAAAGACGCCTTCTTACTACCTATAGATGCAAATGGACAAAGAACAACAGGTTGTATGTCCTTAAATAATCTGTATAAGGAACTCGCTTCATTGAATGCGCGTTGTATTACCGTTTTCCTTGATGCATGCTTCAGTGGCTCTGTACGTGGAGACGGCATGATTGCTTCTGCCCGTGGAGTTGCCATAAAACCTAAAAAAGAAACTGTTCGAGGAAACATGGTGATATTCAGCGCAGCAACAGATGCACAAACAGCAATGCCCTATGAAGAGAAACAGCATGGACTATTTACGTATTTCTTATTAAAAAAGCTCCAAGAGACAAAAGGAAATGTTACACTGAGTGAATTGGGAAAATATGTCATCGAGAAAGTTTCTCAACGTGCTCAAGTTATTAACAGAAAATCTCAGACGCCTACAGTCATTCCAAGTATAGATTTTGGTGACCGATGGAAATATATCAAACTAAACAAATAAACGCGACAAATTCTAACTAACGCATTACAATTATGAAAAAATTTTTATTTTTGTTCCTCTTTACTGGAACAATGACAATTTCAATGGCTCAGACAACAAAAGAAGTTCATGGTGCTGTGATTGACAAAAATGGAAATCCCTTGTCAGGTGCTAAAGTTGAGGCTACCGGAGGTGCAGAAAGTACTATAACAGATGCTGATGGAACTTTTACCCTAGAGGTATCACGTTGGTTAAAATCAGTCACTGCGACATACCCCGGTATGGCAACTAAAAAGATGAGCTTAAAAAATGGAAATGAAATACTATTCAATATGCGTGAAAATAATAGGCATTGGTTTATCAACGCTGTCTATCAACGCGATTGGGGATACAGTAACAATGCTATTGGTGTGATGGGAGGACTTTTGAATAACTGGGGATGGTATATTAAAGTGCTTTCGGATACAGAACACCATTGTAGAACAAGTAAGTATCGTGATAAAAGAAGGGCAGATATCCCTTCTATTAGCATCGGTACTACAAAAAGAATTGCACAGTCCATACATTTATATTTCGGTTTAGGTTATACTCAGTGTTATGATGATAACTATTATTATGGTATTTATATTGAGGACGGTCTGATTGCGGATCTTGGATTGTTTTATAATTATAAGCATTTCAACATAAATTTGGGAGTATCACATCGCAGACAGTTTGATAATTTCTTCGACAGTGGTATCAGCGAAGATGGTAATGGTTTACATTTAGGCATAGGATATTCTTTCTAATTAGCATATAAGATTGCCACACGAACAAAAAAGTTATTTCCAAATGGAAAAAAGCATTTGTTTCTCTCTATTATGTGTGTTCTGTCTCACAATCTCTGCTCAAAAGCTGAGAACCGTAGAGGCAGAATACACCTACTACGCACCAGAGAACGTCACATTGGAACAGGCCAAACAAACTGCACTTGAACGCGCAAGGATTCAGGCTCTCGCCGACATATTCGGAACTATTGTGTCGCAATATAACACAACAAGAGTGGAAAATAGCAACGAGATGTCTTCTGTAGATTTCAATTTAATTGGGACTTCAGAGGTAAAAGGCGAATGGATTGAGACTATTGGTGAACCTCAATATAACATAAGGTACAAAAACGACATGCTAGTAATAACATGCAACGTAAAAGGTAAGGCACAAGAGATTGTGTCTGCACCGATAGATTTGCATGTTAATGTCCTGCGCAATGGTATCGAAGATAAATTTGAGAATGACCAATTCCATAATGGTGACGATTTATACCTTTCGTTCCAGTCACCAAAAAATGGATTCTTAGCCATTTATCTCGTGGACGCCGACCAGCAGGCATTCTGTCTCCTACCATACAAAGGTCAAACTTCAGGCATTTATCCAATTGAGGCTAATCGTCACTATTTGTTCTTTAATACAAAAACCGCCACCCAAGAAGAGCGTTTGATAGTAGATGAATATGCAATGACCTGCGAACGATCAACGGAATACAACCATATTTATATTATTTTCTCACCCAACTCTTTTGCAAAAGCTGTAGACACACTAACAAGTAATAATTTGCCTCGTCAACTCAGTTTCAACGACTTTAACAAGTGGCTAGTTAAACAACGGAAATATGACAAGCAGATGAATGTGAGAATGATTCCTATCAGTATTACAAAGTGACGTCCCCTAATCTGGAGTTTTTTGAAAGTGACCCGAAAACGCTACTAGTAAGGAGAAAGATAAAAAATCACCTTTGGGGTGACTTTTTTTTAATGGAGCAGGGTCGATGAAGGCTTACTCCCCTCGGCATTCTCAGCCTCTAAGGCCTCACATGTTTACCGGATAGCCAGACCTAATATCTGACGCTGCAAAGATAACAAGAATATCTGAACAAAGCAAGGAATTGGAAGAAATAACTCTCTGATAATAGAAATTCTTCCTTAAATGCCTCAAAAATGTCAGCGTAGACAACGAGGTCGAAGATATATAAGAACTATTCTTTTTGGGCGAAATCTATGCAAATTTGGGTAGATTTCGCCCGAAAACATGGTTTCTAAAAGACTGCCGCAATTTTGCGGATTAGCTCCAGACGCTTCATGAAAGAGCGGTCCTGCTTCATCTTCTGCATGTTATAATCTGCTTGTAAGCCCAGCCAGATGTTAGCATCTGTGCCAAGAGCTGCCTCTAATAACAGGGCGTATTCTGTCGTCAAAGGGCGTTTCCCATTGAGGATCTCGTTAAACACGGTATACGACACGCCCATCTGCTTGGCCAAATCCTTTTGGGTAAGGCCACGCCGACTCCTCGCTGATGACAGACAGGCTCATCATGCCCGATGGCACCATCCGCGAGTTTTCCACCGAGAAGATTCCCACCCATAACCTCCATGGCACGGGCTGCACCCTTTCCTCCGCCATAGCATCAAATATGGCCCTGGGCGAGAGTCTGCCCAAGGCCATTTCCCAAGCGAAGGATTTCATCACCGCCGCCATTCGCCGCTCCATCAATCTGCGAGTAGAATAGAGATTATAGCTGTCCTGATTGTACGTCCTGCCTACAGAGGTCCCAGCCCTTTAACATAGCGAAATAATCCAAAGATTCCATACCATTCTCTTGAATGGCCATGGCGATGCCCAGCGCCATCCAGCGCGAGGGCCTGTCTGAGGGGATGCCCAGGGGCTCGTCGGGGTCGATACCTGTGAGGCGACTGACGTTGGCGATGTACGCTTTGGTATTGTTCTCGTTGGGTGGTGCCCAACGAGTAACAATCGCCCTGATTGTGTACAATCGGTACTTGTGATAATAAGTTCTGGTGAGCAGATAGAACGCTGCGCGCCAACCCCATTCCAAACTCTTGAACTGTACAAAGGCGCGGTCTGCTTGCACCTCTGCCATTCCTTTCCACTGGTCCTTGCTCTTGCGGATATTCAGTGGATTATGATTTCTAATTCCTCTTGGTAACATTATTATGAATTAAGCATTTTGAATTATGAATTATTTAAAACCCTTCCTGTCCTAAGTGCGTAAGTTGTAAGTTGTAACTTATGACAATTCACTCGTTACTTTCTTATACAACCCGTACTTCACCACCTCAACCATGCCGTCTTTACGAAATCTTGTGATGGCACGCGAAGCTGCTTGCTGAGTGACTTCAAACACCTCCATGAACTGCTGGGTCTTGAACACATCAGGCAGTTTACGGAAACATTCTTCGTAACGCCCCGTACGGCGACGCACCACAAACTCCTTGTTCTGGTCGGCGAAGTAGTTGTAGGCCATCTCGCCAAAGAAAAACTGCTGACAGCGATACTGAATCTCCATTGCCAGTCGGCAGCGATTCTCCTGCCACTCATCCCAATGGCGCATCAGGATAAAGGGCAACGAGATGCCGATACCATAATAAGGTATGCGCTTCAGCAGGGTTCGGTCTGCCTTGTCATGGTTGAACTCCGCAATCTCCATGTGACTTGACTGCCAGTCGAAGGTCTCATCGTTCAAGGCTTCAACGGGGATTTCTCCTGCCACTCGGTCCAGGCGATAAGCCCACGTCTTTAACGTCTCGTTGGCATCGGGATCCACCTCCTGATGACGCTTCGCCAAACCTTTGTCGGGCAAGGGGATGACAGCCAGACGGGTGCTCATACCTGTACCAAAGTTTCGCTGATTCACCTTGCGATGCAGGGCATACGGCGTGCCGGTATAGATGAAGTTCCAATAGACGTTGAACATACCCGTGACTGACTCTTGATTGGCGTACATCTGACCATCTTCCTCGTTGTGAAAGGCTTTCAACTCGAGGATTTCGCGGTCTTTCCAGTCGCCACCTTTGTTCTGTTTCGTCACGTTGTCCAACTCAGCGTCAAACGAGAACATGTGCAAATTCAAGGGTTTGCCCTCCACCGTTTCGATAGCGGCATTCATGTGGCGGATAAATTCGCCAGTTGCCGTGCGTGCTGGGTGTACTCGAATGCCCACTACAGGGCGTTTCAACGCCTCGCCCTTTTGGGCTTTTGTCGAAGTAGTACGTTCTGTACGACCTTCCTTGTAGCGGTTCACCGCATCTATCAGACAGCCATCAGCCTGAATCATCGGGTCTGCAATCTTCTTGTAGAACTTCTCGATGACGTTCTTACCTGCTCCTGGGTCACCAATAATAAAAATGCTGTAGTTCAATCTTCGCACCAATTCAGGTTCATACCAGAAGTGGTACCATGCGCGCGTCATCAAGGTGCCAAAGAGAGCTGCACTCGAGAACCACACCGCAGGCAGTTTATAAGGATGCACATTCACAAACAGCTCCTTCATGCAGGGGTAATGCTGCGCCATCTCCTGCAATTCCTCAGCCCACTTTTCCAACGGCAAAGCGTCGTAGATGTCGCTCTCTTCCGATGAACCTGATCCGGATGGCGACTCCCCTCCTTCTTGCGTCCCGTTGGTAGCAAGCGTCCTTCGGCCGAGCGGGGAGGGGTCGGGGGAGGTTTTATCTATCGCCTCTTTCATCTCTTTCGAGATTTTAGGCAGCCATGGCTTACCCTTCTTGGCGTTCTCGTTCTCCTGTGCCGCCACGTAGTCGGCAGCATTATTCACGGTACGCTCCACATCCTCTTGGCGCTCATCTACTATCTGCTTCACCCAGGGCTGCACCATCAGCAGAGCCATTGTCTTCTGCTTGTCGCGGTCTGTCATGATATACAGGTCGCGAGCCAACACCACGCTGGCTTCATGCCTCGATACACCCTCCTTACTGCCAAAGCGCTGAGCCGACCAGGCCTCGATAATCTTGCTGTAAGGTACATCGTTGTACGTCAGAGACTCAACATCCCGCAGGTTTCCTCCATCGCCTCCAGATATAGCCTGTTGGTTTTCTCCAGCACCTTCCACAGAGGCCATATCAGTAATACCAGACCTAACCTTATCAACGTCAATAGTAGGCTGGCTATGACCAGCATGGTATTCCTCGTTATACTTCTTACCAAATTCTTCGTTTTCATAATTAATCAGTTTTTCTTCGTTAATAAAAATCACATCTTCATTCGTAGTCAGGAACGCCCCTCGTGAG
>CADAKX010000019.1 GCA_902788605.1 uncultured Prevotellaceae bacterium
GAATCAAACGGTTCGTTCAATCTACCCAAGTGCTCCGAAAAGCACTCGCTTCTTGTACTACTTCTGTCTATGTAAATCTTTCAAAGAACTCTTTCTTTTGGTGCTCATCAGGGGTTGTTCCCTGAAAGCGGATGCAAAGGTACGACTTTTTTTGGAACCACCAAAACTTTTCCCATCTTTTTTCCAAAAATAATCGCAAAAAAATGCGTTTGTCGAAACTTCTAATACTATACACCATAATATATAATATATAGAAGGCAGAGAAATAAAATGATTCGTATTTTTGTGGTCATCTCAAAAAAAAGTAATACCTTTGCAGGCGAAACAACAAGAAACCGCTTTTTTATGAAGAAAATCATAGCTACCCTACTCGTTCTGCTGATTACAATGAACATGCATGCCGTGCTCAAGGAAAAGAATCTGGAGCAGACACTCAGCATCCTGCGCACCGAGTTAACCCAGAAGCACCAGGAACTGAACAGCCTTGCTGAAGAACGAAAGGCAGAGACGCAAGAGATTATCAACGAGCTGAAGGAGACCATGAAGCAAAGCAACCAGAATGCGCTGATGCTCTATTCCCAAAAGCCCGACTATGTGTTTGACCTGACCTATGCATGTCATGAGGCCACGGAGCAGTATCAGGACTTTCAGCGTCAACAGTTGCCCTTCCGCACGTTTTTGGAAGAGAGCGACATCGAGATTGCGAAATACGACAGTCTGATAAACAGTCTGAAGTCCATGCGGCCGGAAATACTGAACCAACAGGCGAAGACCGACCGTAACGTATGTCTGACGCTGGCCACTAATATCCAGAACACGCTGATAAGCAATCGCGCCATGGTGTCGGACTATATCACCTTCTATGAGATGGCCGAGCAGCGATTAAAGAATCTGAACGACTATGCCAACAAGCGCTATAATGACATTCAGACGGGCATATTCCTGAATGGAGGCGAGAACTATTTCTCGGTATTGAGTCATCTCGAAGGAAAAGTGAAGCAGGTGGGCGAAGTCATCTCGGACAAGTACAGTCCAAACGAGAACGGATCCGACTGGGACAGTTCGGTGATTATGCAGCTATTCCTGACCATCGTCTTCTATGTGCTGGTGGCGGTGCTACTCAACTTGCTGGTGTTCAAATTGCTGCCCAAGCGATTCCACACAGAGGAGTTTATCAAGAAGCGCACCTGTGTGATTATGGCCACCACAACCATCACCTTTGCTGCTATCCTGGGACTGCTGCATGCCACGTTGCGCCAAAACTTTATCCTGATGGCCAGTGAACTGCTGATTGAATATGCGTGGCTGCTGAGCGTAATCCTGATTTCGCTGCTGCTGCGCGTAAGCGGCGACCAGATTAAGAGTGCCTTCAGAATTTACTCTCCCCTGGTGTTTGTGGGATTCATGGTCATCGCCTTCCGCATCATCCTTATCCCGAAGGAACTGGTGAATCTGACCTTTCCCCCACTGTTGCTGGCCTGCACGCTGTGGCAATGGGTGATGATGCACAAACATCACCAGAACGTGCCCAAGTCGGACATGTTCTATACATATATTTCGCAGGGCATCTTCATCCTTTCGCTGATATGCTCATGGATGGGCTATACGCTGCTGGCCGTACAGATTTTGATCTGGTGGATCATGCAACTCACATGTATTCTGACCATTACATGTATCAGTCGCTATCTGAAACTCTATGGCGACAAGCATGACTTTGGCGAGAAGCCCATTACACAGACATGGTTCTTTTTGTTAATATATAAGGTAGTGCTGCCCATCATGGGTGTGCTGTCTATCATGATATCCATCTATTGGGCTGCCGACGTGTTTAACCTAAGCGACCTGTGCTGGCAGATTTTCAAGAAGAACTATATTGACCTACAGAACCTGCAGATCAGTATACTGAAGCTGAGCATGGTGACCAACCTCTATTTCACGTTTGCCTATGCATCGAGCACCATTCTGGCCTTTATGCGACTGCACTACAAATCGCAGGACCCCACCACAGCAGCAAGCAAGGAGGTTATGGGTCGCAACGTGATTCAGGTGTTGGTGTGGGGCGTGTGGCTCATCATGTCGCTGTCGATTATGCACATCAGCATCTCGTGGTTGCTGGCCATCTCGGGCGGTCTGTCAACAGGTATCGGTTTTGCCTCGAAGGACATCATCGAGAATATCTACTATGGTGCTTCACTAATGGCTGGCCGTATCAAGGTGGGCGACTGGATTGAGGTGGACGGAACAAGGGGCAAGGTAACCTCGATCAGTTACACTTCGACGATTGTGGAGTCGGTCTATGGCGAAGTAATCACGTTCCAGAACAGTCAGTTGTTTGCCAAGAACTATAAGAACCTGACACGCAACCACGGCTACATCCTGGCTGTGATTCCCTTCGGCGTAGCCTATGGTTCGAACCTGAGTCAGGTGACCAAGTTGGTAGAAGAGGCCGTAAACAACCTGCACCACGAATGGATGGATCCCGAGAAGACTGTGAAGACGGTGATGACAGGCATGAACGATTCGAGCGTAGACTTCAACTTGTTTGTTTGGGCCGATGCCGTGAAGAAGTCATACGTCATCAGCGACGTGCTGAAATGTATCTATAGCACTCTCAACGAGAACGGCATTGAGATACCGTTCCCGCAGAGAGATATTACGATCAAGAATATTCAGGAAATAAAGGGATAAGGGCCGGCGTTGCTTACTTGCAACGCTCCAGCCATTCCCGCAATGCAGCGCGAGGCACCCCCATGCTTATCAAATTATTCAGCATGGCACGGGCTTCGCGTTTTTTGTTCATTAAGAGTAGCACCTCGACCTTCGACACACAGAAATCGACATTGGCAGAGTCCAGACGAATTGCCTCGTCCCAGTCGTAGAGAGCCGCATCATACTGCTTCTGTTCGGTCTCTAGTCCCGCACGGGCAGCATATGCATAGGCGGAGTCGGGCGAGAACTGTATGAGTTGGTTGAGGACATCCAGCGCCTCAACGGTCTTGTTCATCTTACGATGGGTCATCGCCAGTCCGAGCATCGCTTCGAAGTTCTTGGGCACCTGCTTCAGGATAGCTTCATAGTCTGTCTTGGCCAACTCATAGCGTCGAAGTTGACCATTGGCATAGGCACGGAAATAGAGGGCCGTGAGATTTCGCGGATCCTGGAGCAGCACACGTCCGTACTCCTCAACTGCATAATCCCACTGACTGAGTTCGATATTAACTGCAGCCTTTTTAAGACGCAAGTCAATGGACTGAGGATGTTGGACGATAGCCTTGGAAAGTACTGTCAAAGAGTCGCGCCATTGCTCAGGGGTCTGGGCATAAAGTGCCTGTTGGCCTGAAACAGCAACAAGCAGACCTACTATGATTTTCTGATATAGTCGACGATCCATTGTCCAACTTCTTTTGTTCCATAATGTGCGCCACCCTCAACCTGAATCTCGGGGGTACGGACCATAGCGTCAAGCGAGGCAACAACAGCCCGGCGGATGAGTGCGCCCTCAGCGTTGAGTCCGAAGTGCTCAAGCAACATAGCAGCTGAGAGAATCTGAGCCAAGGGGTTGGCGAGGTTCTGACCTGCAGCCTGAGGCCATGAGCCATGAACAGGCTCGAAGAGCGGAGTGTGAAGACCCAGCGAAGACGAAGGCTGAAGCCCCATCGAACCGGTGATGCACGAGGTCTCGTCGGTAAGGATGTCGCCAAAGGTATTCTCGGTGACAATGACATCAAAGAAACGCGGCTCGGTGAGAACACGCATCGAGGCATTGTCGATAAACATATAGTCGGTGCGGACCTCAGGATACTGGGGTTCCATCTCCTTAGCTACCTGACGCCACAGACGACTGGATGCCAAGACGTTAGCCTTATCAACGACGGTGAGATGCTTGCGGCGTGTCATGGCCATCTCGAAGGCCACCTTGAGGATACGCTCAATCTCCGGACGGGTATAGACATTGGTGTCGAAGGCCTTGTCGTTGTCTTGGTACTTCTCACCGAAATACATACCTCCAGTCAACTCACGAATAACCACGAAGTCGGCACCACGCAGCAACTCCTCTTTCAAGGGCGACTTGTGGAGCAGACAGTCGAACGTGGCCACAGGACGGATATTGGCAAAGAGTCCCAGTTTTTTGCGCATAGCCAACAGTCCTGTCTCGGGGCGCATCTTCAGCGTGGGGTTATTGTCGTATTTCAGGTCGCCCACAGCAGCAAAGAGTACGGCATCGGCCTCCATGCATACCTGGTGTGTGGACTCAGGATAAGCATCGCCTACGGCTTCAATGGCGCAAGCGCCCACCATGGCTTCCTGGTAGGAGAACTCATGGCCACATTTCTCAGCAATGGCGTCCAGCACAGCCACGCCTTGTTTCATAATCTCGGGTCCGATACCATCGCCGGGAAGGATAGCTATTTTCAGTTTCATAATCTCTTGTGTTTTTATGTCGTTATGACGTTATAACGAAGTTTCATTTTCAATAATATTCAGCATCTTGAATGTGGCCTTGATGGCTGCTTCGGTCTGGTCGGCATCGAGGCCTCGCGTACGAAGGATGCTTCCGTTGTTGTCCCACGAGATGACAGTCTGTACCAAGGCATCGGTGCGTCCGCCCGGTGGGATGGTCACCTGATAGTTGGCTAACAAAGGGAACGTGCGGTTGAGATACTTCTTATAGATATAGCGCAAGGCCTTGACAAAGGCGTCGTACTGACCATCACCCACCGCACTACCGTCATACTGTTTGCCATTGATTTCCACCTTGACATTGGCACCCGGGCGCAAACCATAGGCCGTTGAGACGACATAGCTGATAAGCTTGACCTTCTCGTCGGAGCCGTCATGCTTCAACACATCACTAACGATATAGGGCAGGTCTTCCTGGGTGACAATCTCTTTCTTGTCGCCCAACTCCGTGATACGCTGCGTGACGCGACGGGTCTGCTCGGGGGTGAGTTCCAAACCCAGTTCCTCAAGGTTCTTGGAGATATTGGCCTTCCCGCTATTTTTGCCAAGGGCGTATTCACGTTTGCGACCGAAACGCTCTGGCATCAACTCGTTGTAGTAGAGTTGGTCCTTGGTGTCGCCATCAGCATGAACACCAGCCACCTGAGTAAATACATTCTCACCCACAATGGGTTGATTGGGGGCCACGCTGATGCCACTAAAGCTCTCCACCATGCGCGACAAGTCGTTGAGCTGACTCTCAACAATGCTGGTCTTGGCATGGAACTGATCCTTCAGAATAGCCTGAACAGAGGCCAATGGGGCATTGCCACAACGCTCGCCCAGTCCGTTGACGGTGACATGAAGACCACGGGCACCACTAAGCACAGCTGCCAACGAGTTTGACACCGCCAGGTCATAGTCGTTGTGGGCATGGAAATCGAAATGCACCTGAGGATAACGCTTGACCATCTTGCGGAAGAACTCGATGACCTGCAATGGATTCATCACTCCCAGGGTGTCGGGCAGCATGAAGCGCTTGACCCCTCCTTGGGAGGGGCCGAGGGAGGTTATTGCATCCATCAGCTGATAGACATAGTCAGGAGAATCCTTCATGCCATTGGACCAGTCCTCCAGATAGAGATTGACGCTAAAACCCTTGCTGGCAGCATAGGCCAGTTCGCTCAAGATATCATTGATATGCTCATCGGGGGTTTTCTTTAACTGATGAGTGCAATGCTTCAGCGAACCCTTGGCCAGAAGATTGACCACACGTCCGCCACAACTGTCTATCCAGTCGATGCTTTTGCCACCATCCACGAAACCCAAAACTTCGACACGATCCAGCAATCCGTTTTTCTGAGCATAGGCACAAATCTTTGTAACAGCCTCACGCTCACCCTCAGACACTCTTGCCGATGCCACCTCGATACGGTCGACATTGACGTCGGAAAGCAGTTTGCGTGCAATCACCAACTTCTCATGAGGCAAGAACGAAACGCCATTAGTCTGCTCGCCATCACGCAAGGTGGAGTCCATAATCTCTACGAAAGGCAGGATACGGCGATAGCTGTTTACTTGTTGCTTCTCTCCCATTCTACTGTTTTTTCACGATTCTGTACTAAGAAATCGATATCGTCAAGGCCGTTCATCAGGCAATGTTTCTTATAACCATTGATGTCAAAGTGCTCAAAGCGACCTGTCGAGATATTCGTAACGGTCTGATTAGGAAGATCGACCTTAACCTGAGACTGCGGATTCTGCTGGATAGTCTGAAAGAGTTCGGAAAGGAACTCATCAGAGACCTGTACGGGCAGAACGAAGTTATTGAGTTCGTTGTTTTTGTGGATATCAGCAAAAAAAGAACTGATGACCACGCGAAAGCCATAGCCCGCAATGGCCCAGGCAGCATGCTCACGACTGGAACCAGAACCGAAGTTCTTGCCTGCCACCAGGATACATCCATGATAGGTGGGGTCATTGAGAACGAAGTCCTTGATGGGATTACCGTCCTTGTCGTATCGCCAGTCGCGAAAAAGGTTATCGCCAAAGCCTTCCTTGTCGGTGGCCTTCAGAAAACGAGCGGGTATAATCTGGTCTGTATCTACGTTCTCTAAAGGCAGAGGCACGCAGGTGGAAATAATGATATCAAACTTTTGTTTCATAACGCAGTAGCAAATTATTCACTTTTACCTTAACAAGGTACGTGGATTGGTGATTACTCCTGTAACTGCAGCTGCTGCTGCAACAAGAGGAGAACAAAGGATAGTGCGTGCTCCAGGTCCCTGACGACCCTCGAAGTTACGATTGCTAGTAGACACAGCATACCTACCGGCAGGCACCTTGTCGTCGTTCATAGCCAGACAGGCTGAGCAACCTGGCTGACGGATCTGAAAGCCCGCTGCCTCGAGCACCTGGTCCAGACCCTCTTCACGTATCTGCTTATCGACAGCCCACGAGCCAGGCACCAGCCAAGCTACCACATCATCGGCTTTCTTTCTGCCCTTCACGATAGAAGCAAAGGCGCGGAAGTCCTCGATGCGGCCGTTGGTACAAGCACCCAGGAACACATAGTCAATCTTCTTGCCCAGAAGTTGTTCGCCTGCCTTGAAGCCCATATAGTTCAATGCCTTCACGAAGTTAGCATCGCCTTCAGTGGGAATGCACTCGGTGATGCCGATACCCATGCCTGGATTGGTTCCATAAGTGATGCGGGGCTCTATATCTTCGGCCTTGAAGATTAACTCCTTGTCAAACACGGCATCGTCGTCACTCTTCAATGTGCGCCAATAGGCAACAGCCTCATCCCAGGCCTCGCCCTTGGGAGCATATTCGCGACCTTTGACATAGTTGAACGTCACATCATCAGGAGCTACCAGACCACCACGTGCACCCATCTCGATAGATAGGTTGCACAGAGTGAGGCGACCTTCCATTGTGAGGTTTCGGACCACCTCGCCAGCATACTCGACAAAGTAGCCCGTGGCACCACTTGTAGTGAGCTGGGCCATCAGATAGAGTGCCACATCCTTGGCTGTGACACCCTGCTGCAGTTGGCCCTCAATACGGATACGCATGGTCTTGGGCTTCTGCTGCAAGATACATTGCGATGCCATCACCATCTCGACCTCGCTGGTGCCAATACCAAAGGCCACGGCACCCATAGCACCATGAGTAGAGGTATGGGAATCACCACAGACAATGGTCATGCCAGGCAGAGAGAGTCCCTTTTCCGGACCTACTACATGAATGACGCCATTATCCTTGGAACCCATGGCGAAATGGGTGAGTCCAAACTCACAGGCATTACGCTCCAACGTATCGACTTGTTTCTTCGACACAGGGTCGCTGATGGGTTTATCCTGATCATGCGTGGGTGTGTTGTGGTCGGGCATACAGATAATCTGCTGCGGACGGAAACACTTGATACCTCTCTGACGCAGACCGTCGAAAGCCTGGGGCGATGTGACCTCATGACAATAGAGGCGGTCGATATAAAGTTGCGTTGGTCCGCTCTTAACGACCTGTACCACATGACGGTCCCATATCTTATCAAAAAGTGTGTTCATTCTTTCTTAAACTTGTTAATACAGTCTATATAAGCCTCAACAGAAGCGGTCACAATGTCGGTGTTGGCACCAAAGCCATAGTACATGATGCCCTGGTATTCCACCTGCATGTGTACCTTACCCACATCGTCGGAGCCCTTGGATATGGCCTGAATGGTAAACTCCTTCAGCGTCATCTGCTTCATGATAATCTTCTTCAGAGCCTTGATAGCCGCATCCACAGGACCGTTACCACTGGATGCCGCCTCGAACTTCTGGCCACTGATATCCAGACCGATAGAGGCCACACTCTTGACACCCTTACCGGTGGTCACCTGCAAGAAGTCGAGCTTCACTGCGTGATGGTCAGCCGTATCAGCGCCAGCCAGCATCAGCACATCGGCATCGCTAACCTCCTTCTTGAGGTCGGCCAACTGGAGGAACTTCTCATAGATTTTATCCACTTTCTCCTCATCGCTCACGTCGACACCATTCACATGCAGGCGATGCTTCAGAGCAGCACGACCACTACGTGCAGTCAAGGCAATGGTGCTATCGTCGATACCCACATCCTTGGGATCCATAATCTCGTAGGTCTGAACATTCTTCAGCACACCATCCTGATGAATGCCGCTGGAATGGGCAAAGGCATTACGACCCACGATGGCCTTGTTGGGCTGGACGGGCATACTCATCAGGCTCGAGACCAGACGCGATGTAGGATAAATCTTCTGCGTATTAATGTTGGTCTCTATATCGATAGACTTGTGACACTTCAGAATCATGGCAATCTCCTCGAGCGAGGTATTACCTGCTCGCTCGCCAATGCCATTGATGGTAACCTCCACCTGGCGAGCACCGTTAAGCACACCCTCAAGTGTGTTGGCTGTTGCCATGCCAAGGTCGTTGTGGCAATGGGTTGAGATGATGGCACGGTCGATATTGTCAACATGCTCCATCAGATAGCGAATCTTGCCGCCAAACTCATCGGGCAGGCAATAGCCGGTGGTATCGGGAATGTTGACCACCGTGGCACCCGCCTTGATGACAGCCTCGACCACCTGAGCCAGGTATTCATTCTCGGTGCGGCCAGCGTCCTCAGCATAGAACTCCACATCGTCGACAAAACGACGGGCATACTTCACCGCTGCCACAGCGCGCTCAAGAATCTCCTCTCTCGTGCTGTTAAACTTATATTTAATGTGGGCATCGCTAGTGCCAATACCCGTGTGGATACGCTTGTGCTTGGCAAACTTCAAAGCATCGGCAGCCACCTCAATATCTTTCTGGACTGCACGCGTCAACGCACATATCGTGGGCCATGTGACGGCCTTTGATATCTCAATCACAGAGTTATAATCACCAGGACTGCTAATGGGAAAACCTGCCTCAATGACATCAACGCCCAGCTGTTCGAGCGCCTTTGCTACCTGAATTTTCTCGACGGTATTCAACTGACAACCTGGCACCTGTTCACCATCTCTCAGCGTCGTATCGAAAACATACAATCTTTCACTCATTTCTTTATACCTTAAAATAATTAATGCCTTGAAACTGCAAAATTAATACATTTTGGATAAACAAACAAATAAATCGTAACTTTTTAAAGCAACTGTTGCGGTAAAAACACTAAAGAAAAGTTATATTATGTAACTCTTACAGAACTTATCACCCTCCTCGTAGCCTTCTTCATAGAGGCGCTCCAACTTAGCAATATCGCTGCAGGTGCGTCCTACCTCCATCTTGCGCTGCGGGCGGATGACAAGAATCTCGCCCCACCGTTCCATGCGTTCTATCATCTCGAGTTGCTGGTTGTACACCTCCACACGATGACTTAGAGCCACACGTAGTCGGGGGTACTCCTTATATATAATAGGTGGAATCTTCACATCGCGCTCCGTAGAGCGGTATCCCTTGTTGCGTGTCATCACCACCACATTAAAAGGATGTCCCTGGTCAATGGCCCGCAACACAGGAATGGAGTCAACAATACCGCCATCGAGCATCGGGATGCCATCGACCTTGGTAATCTGGGCCACATAAGGCAATGAACTGCTGGCTTTGGCGATGGCCGTCAGTCGGCGTGCATCCTGCTTCTCGCTGAGGTATTCGGCCCTGCCAGTAAGCAGATTGGTGGTAACCATCTCGAAGACCGCAGGATTACGGGCATAGGTTTCATAATCAAAAGGCACAATTTCAGCAGGAAAACGCTCATATAGAATATTGGGATCAAAGATACTGCCTTGAACGAGCAGATGTTTCAGCGACAGATAGCCATAGCGCCGCAACATGTCGATATTGGAGAAACGCGCCCTGCGAGGCTGGCGACTCATATAGGAAAGACCGTTGCAAGCACCTGCCGAAACGGCAACCACATAGGGGAAATACATCTCGTGCTTCATCAGGGCGTCGAGCACACCACTGGTGAAGACGCCACGCATGCCGCCGCCCTCAAGAACCAATCCCGTATGACGCCCTAGATGCTCCATATATGTGTCCTTAACAAAAATTTGCTGCAAAGATAATATTTTTTCATAAAAAATGCGTAATTTTGCAACGTTTTTGAAGTTTGAACCCGTTTTTCTTATCAATATGTTTGAAAAAGAGACCTATATTCGACGCCGTGCACAACTGAAAGAGTTGGTGAAGAGTGGTTTGATTTTGCTGTTTGGCAATAACGAAGCACCTGCCAACTATCCAGCCAACGGCTATGCCCCCTTCCGTCAGGACTCATCGTTTCTGTATTACTTCGGGCAACACCGCGACGCACTGGTGGGCGTTATCGACGTTGACAACAACAAAGAGATGCTCATTGGCGATGACATCGACATCGAGGATATCGTGTGGATGGGTTTTGTGCCCAGCGTCAGCGACCTGGCTGCCCAGGTAGGCGTCAGCGCGACGGCCCCCATGAAGGAGCTGAGCAATATTGTGAACGAGGCTGTGAAGGCTAAACGACAGATACACTTCCTGCCCCCCTATCGTCATGACACCAAGATCATGATTATGGATCTGCTGGGTATTCATCCCAGTAAGCAGAAAGAGGCTGCCAGCCTGCCACTGATTAAGGCTGTCGTCAAGATGCGTGCCACCAAAGAGCCTCAGGAAATTGAAGCCATTGAGCGTGCCTGCGATGTGGGCTATGTCATGCACACCACAGCCCAGCTGCTCATCAAGCCGGGTGTCACCGAGCGCTTCATCGGCGGACAGGTGGACGGTATCGCACGCAGTCTTGCTCAGGGTGTGAGCTTTGCCACCATTTTCAGCCAGCATGGCGAGATTATGCACGGCAACCCCAGCGACGCCCCTCTGGAGGCAGGTCGATTGGCCCTTTGTGATGCCGGATGCGAGTTGGACGACTACTGCAGCGACAACACTCGCACGATGCCCGTAAGTGGTAAGTTCACTCAAAAGCAACTGGAAATCTACAGCATCGTGGAGGCTTGTCACGACTACGTGTTGGAGGTGGCTAAGCCTGGTGTAAAATATCAGGACGTACACTTCGCCGTATGCCGACTGATGACAGACCGACTGAAGGAACTCGGCTTGATGAAGGGTGATACCGAGGAGGCCGTACGTGCTGGTGCTCATGCCATGTTCCTGCCTCACGGACTGGGTCACATGATGGGTATGGACGTGCACGACATGGAAGGTCTGGGACAGATTTACGTGGGCTTCGACGAGGAGACCCGCCCCAATCTGGAGCAGTTTGGTACCAACTGCCTGCGCATGGGTCGCAAGCTGGAGCCAGGCTTTGTGGTCACCGATGAACCAGGCATCTACTTCATCCCCCACCTCATCGACCTTTGGCGCAAGGAAGGCCATTGTAAGGAGTTCCTGAACTTCGACCTGCTGGAGACCTACAAGGACTTTGGCGGTATTCGTATTGAGGATGACCTGCTGATTACGGACGATGGTTGCCGCTTCTTAGGCAGCAAGCGCATCCCCTATCACCCCGCAGAACTTGAAGAATTCATGAACAAAAACTAATTTTTACAATTTAATTAATGAAAAAACTGTTTACATTAGCGCTGCTGGCCGTTGTGGCCCTTGGCGCTCAGGCCGAGGAGAAGAAAGACTCGACCGCATCTAACAAGCCCGTATTCACGGTCATCAAGGAAAACCCCATCACCAGCATCAAGGACCAAAACCGTTCGGGCACCTGCTGGGACTATTCTACCTTGTCATTCTTTGAGGCAGAGATTCTGAAAGCCACCGGCAAGACTTACGACTTGGACGAATCATTCGTTGCCAACAAGACCTATATGGACCGCGCTATTCAGGTGGTTCGCTTCCACGGCGACTGCCAGTTCGCACAGGGTGGTTCAGCAGAGGACGTACTGGCCACAATGAAGACCTATGGTATTGTGCCTCAGGGCATTATGCCTTTCCCCGGTTCTCTCTATGGCGACTCTCTGAACAACTTCAACGAGTTCTTCTCATTGTTGGAGCCCTATGTGGCTGCTATCGCCAAGAGCTCTGCCAAGAAGATCTCTAACCAGTGGAAGGCCGGTCTGCAGGGCATTCTCGATGCCTATCTGGGCGAGTGCCCTAAGGAGTTCACCTACGAGGGCAAGAAATACACCCCACAGAGCTTCATGAAGAGCCTGGGCATCAACCTCGATGACTATGTGTCAATCACCAGTTACACCCACCACCCCTTCTATACGACCTTCGCTGTAGAGGTGCAGGACAACTGGCGTTTCCCCCAGAGCTATAACCTGCCCATGGACGAGATGATGCAGGTTATCGACAACGCTGTGGCTCAGGGCTACACCGTGGCTTGGGGCGGCGACGTGAGCGAGGACGGCTTCACCCGTCAGGGTCTGGCCTACGCCATCGACACCAAGAAGACCGAGAGTCTGCAGGGCAGCGATATGGCCAAATGGCTGAAGATGACCGCTGCCAAGAAGAAGAACCTCATCGACTCACTGGGATGCACAGTACCCGAAATCGTTGCCACTCAGGAGTTGCGTCAGGAACGTTTTGACAACTGGGAACTCACCGACGACCACGGCATGCTGATCTATGGTGTTGCCAAGGACCAGAACGGCAAGGAGTACTACATGGTGAAGAACTCATGGGGCGAGACAGGCGACTATAAAGGTATCTGGTATATGACCAAGACCTTCATCGCAGCCAACACGATGGACTTCCTCATCAACAAGAATGCCATCCCCAAGAATATTCGCAAGAAGCTCGGCATCTGAGCCTCAGACGCAATATTTTGATTAAAATGCGGAAGAATCTGTTAAAAAACGGCAGATTCTTCCGTTTTTTCATTTTTTATCGTTACCTTTGTGTGCTATTTTGCCTTAATAGGCGATTTTAGCTCCTAAAGCGCAGATAAAAAATAAATATATAATGAATTTTAAATGGAATTACGAACAACCTACACCCGAGCACAGGCAACAGGCTAATGAGCTGGCCGAGAAGATTGGCATGAGCCCAGTCTTGGCCGACCTGCTCATCAGACGAGGCATCAAGACGGAGTCGGCAGCCAAGCGATTCTTCCGTCCCATGCTCAACGAGCTGATAGACCCGTTCTTGATGAACGACATGGACGTGGCGGTGGACCGACTGAACGATGCGATGGGACGCAAAGAGCGCATCATGGTCTATGGCGACTACGACGTGGACGGATGCACAGCCGTGGCGCTGGTGTACAAGTTCCTACAGCAATTTTACTCAAACATCGAGTACTACATCCCTGATCGTTATGATGAGGGCTACGGCATCAGTCGCAAGGCATTAGACTATGCCGCCGAGACGAATGTCAAGCTTGTCATCGTACTCGACTGTGGCATCAAGGCCATCGACGAGATAGCCTATGCCAAGAGTCTGGGTATTGATTTCATTATCTGCGACCACCACGTGCCCGACGATGTGCTGCCCAATGCGGTTGCCATCCTCAATCCCAAGCGTACGGATTCCACCTATCCGTTTAAGGACCTGTGTGGCTGTGGTGTTGGCTTCAAGTTTATGCAAGCCTTTGCCAAGAACAACGGCATACCCTTCTCGCAACTCATTCCCCTACTCGACTTCTGCGCTGTGAGCATCGCTGCCGATATTGTGCCGGTGATGGGCGAGAACCGCATTCTGGCCTTCCATGGTCTGAAGCAGTTGAACCAGAACCCCAGCGTGGGTCTGAAGAGCATCATCGAGATCTGCGGACTGACAGGACGCGAGATTACCATGAGCGACATCATTTTCAAGATTGGTCCTCGCATCAACGCCAGCGGACGCGTGCAGAATGGCATCGAAACCGTTGACCTGTTGGTAGAGAAGGACTTCCAGCGTGCGCTTACTGAGGCAACCCATATCAACGAGTATAACGAGCAGCGCAAGGATATCGACAAACAGATGACTGAAGAGGCCAACCAGATCGTGGCCCGCTTGGAGAGTCAGGAACACCAGTCGGCCATCGTGCTCTATGGCGAAGGATGGAAGAAAGGCGTGGTGGGTATCGTAGCCTCTCGCATGACGGATATGTATTTCCGCCCCACGGTAGTACTGTCGTGCAACGATGGCATGGCCACAGGCTCAGCCCGTAGTGTAGCAGGCTATGATATCTATGATGCTGTGAAGAACTGTCGCGACCTGCTGGAGAACTTCGGTGGACATACTTATGCCGTAGGCCTGTCGCTCAAGGTTGAGAATATTCCTGAGTTCCGTCGTCGCTTCCAGCAGTATGTGGGCGAGCATATCCATATCGAGCAGACCGAGGCCACACTCGACATCGAGTCGGAGGTAGACTTCAAGGATATCACCAAGAAGATGCACAACGACCTGAAGAAGTTTGCGCCCCACGGACCAGAGAACCCCAAACCCCTGTTCTGCACACGTGGTGTCTATGACTACGGCACATCGAAAGTGGTGGGCAAGCAACAGGAGCACATCAAGCTCGAGCTCGTTGACTCGCGCTCATCCAACGTGATGAACGGTATCGCCTTCGGCCAGAGTCAGGCAGCCCGCTATATCAAGTCCAAGCGTTCGTTCGACATCTGCTATACCATCGAAGAGAACATCTATAAGCGTGGTGAGGTACAGTTACAGATTGAGGACATCAAGCCATCAGAAGAGGTTTGAAGTCGGATACTTGAGATTTAAGGTTTAAGGTTGAAGATTTGAGGTTTGAGGTTTATGGATGACTTCAAAAAAATCTTGAAGCAATACTGGGGCTATGATGATTTTCGCGGCATTCAGCGCGAGATCATCGAGTCTATTGGTGCAGGACACGACACCCTGGGACTGATGCCTACGGGTGGAGGAAAGAGTATCACCTTCCAGGTGCCTGCGCTGGCACAAGAGGGCGTATGTATTGTCATCACCCCTCTTATCGCCTTGATGAAAGACCAGGTTCAGAATCTGCGCAACCGTGGTATCAAGGCCTCGGCCATCTATTCGGGTATGAGTCACGACCAGATAGTGGTGACCTTGGAAAATGCCATCTTCGGCGGTGTCAAACTGCTGTATGTCTCGCCCGAGCGCCTGTCCTCCGACCTCTTTCAAAAGAAACTGCGCCACATCAAAGTAAGCTTCATCTGTGTTGACGAGGCCCATTGCATCAGCCAATGGGGCTACGACTTCCGTCCATCCTATCTGGCCATTGCCGACATCCGCAAGCAACTGCCCGATGTACCCGTATTGGCACTCACGGCTACTGCCACTCCCGATGTTGTGGACGATATCCAGAACCGCCTGTCGTTCAAGGAGAAGCGCGTCTATCGCATGAGCTTTGCCCGCAAGAACCTGGCTTATGTGGTGAGAAGAACCATCAACAAGGAGGAACAACTGGTACACATCCTTGAGCGTGTCAATGGTTCGGCCATCGTCTATGCCCGCAGTCGCAAGCGCACCAAGGAATATGCCACCCTTCTGAACAAAGCAGGCATTAAGGCCACCTTCTTTCATGCCGGACTGGATGACCAGGTAAAGGACCAGCGCCAACACCAGTGGCAGGACAACCAAGTGCGCGTGATGGTGGCCACCAACGCCTTTGGCATGGGTATCGACAAGCCCGACGTGCGTGTGGTGATCCACATGGACTGCCCAGACAGTCTGGAGGCCTATTTCCAGGAGGCAGGACGTGCCGGTCGCGACGGACAGAAGTCGTATGCCGTACTGCTCTACGACGACAACGACAAGATGAAGCTGAAGCGCCGTATTGCCGACAATTTCCCAGAGAAAGACTATATTCGCAATATCTACGACCAACTGGCCTATTACTATCAGATAGGCATGGGGTCAGGCTATAACGCCACGTTCGAGTTTCCTGTCGAGCACTTCTGTTATACCTTCAAGCGATTCCCCGTGCCCACGGTATCGGCCCTGCGCATATTGACGCGTGCCGGCTATATCGACTATCGTGATGAAGACGATACACAGGCCAGAGTGAAGTTCAATCTGGAGCGCGACGACCTCTATCGACTCAATGGCAACAGCCCACAAGAGGATGCCGTCATCACAGCCCTGCTGCGCACCTATACCGGTCTTTTTCAAGACTACGTCTATATCGACGAGGGTATTCTGGCCCAGTATTGCGACCTTACCAAGCAACAGGTCTATATGATCCTGAGCTCACTCAGCCAGAAGCGCATCCTCAACTTTATCCCCCAGAAGCACATTCCCTTTATCCGCTACACCCAGCGACGCGAACTCTCTGAGCGTCTTGTCATCTCGCCTGCCGTCTATGACGACCTGAAGGCCCGCTTCATCGAACGCATAGACAGGATGCTTGAATACGCATCAAGCGACCTCGTGTGTCGAAGTCGCTTGCTGCTGAGATATTTTGGTGAGACAAAGTCGTGCGATTGTGGCATTTGCGATGTCTGCCTGAAAGACCGTCGCTAAGCAATCCCTACTCTTTTCGTTTGTCTATCCACTTATAGCCCTCCTTATAGTTCTTGGCGGGGAAGACAAACATATCGTCGGAGATACCACCCGACTTGAAGTTGCTAATCTTAATCTTTGCCCAGAACAACGCCACCTTGATCTTGACAAACTTCGGAGCCAGCGTCTTGGCATCCACCAGCGCACGCACCTCCTTGATGGTGCCCTTCGCCTTCTTGCGCTGCTTCAGGATAAACAGCAGGTCGGAGCCCTCAGTCTTCATGCTATAGTCAAAGTCGTCGAGACTGAACTTAAACTTGCCCGAGTACTTATCCTTCTTGTCCGAGTTGGCCTCGTGAATCTCCACCGTCTTTTTCTTGCGAAACACCATATAGGCCGTGGTGCCATCGTTCCAGGTGTTTACACGCTCATCCGAAAAGCGCTGTTTCTTGCCTTTATACCAGATGGTGCCGTGGGTCTTATACAGGCCTATGATGTTCACATCATAGCGCAACGTCGAGCCTTGCGGACCGAACACCATATTATATACCTTATCAAATGTCTTGCGCGCCTCGTTTTGCTGCGCTGTCGTCTGTGCCTGAGCCATCACCATGCTAAGCAAGACCAGACACATCAGAAAAAATCTCTTCATTATTCTTATTCTAATATAGCTTTGCCGTGCAAAGGTACTAATAATCGCCGAGATTCCGACTTTTGTATGCTAATAATTTAGAACATTTCACAAAAGCCGACAGGTCGTCTCATCAAGATGAATAATAATAACGAAAAACGTCCCGCTTTATCGCAAAGCAGAACGTTACAATATAAACAAAAATTTCATAAACCTTAATGCGTTTCTCACGAAAGGCACACCTTAACCATTTAAAATCACATAGAATGATGTCAATGGACGTCATTCCGAATGCAAAAGTACGAAATAAATGTCATACGACCAAATATTTTATACGTTTTTGTTACGCAACATAAGCAACAGTCACTCTATATACCGCCAAACATATAAATTGATTTCATAAATATTCGAATAATTGCCAGAAAATAACTATATTTGCAGTCACAACACATAATGAATGATTTGAGATATGGCAAAGGTACTTTTGATTAACGGTAGCCCCAGAGAGCACGGCAACACGTTTACAGCTCTGAGCGAGGTGGCAAAGACCCTGAACGAAGAGGGTGTAGAGACCGAGATTATCAGCATCGGCAAGCAGGCCGTGCAGGGCTGTATTGCCTGTGGCATGTGTGGACGAGAGGGCAAATGCACGTATCGTGATGACCTCTATTTCCGCGTGATGCGGGCTGTGAAGGACGGCATCGACGGACTCGTCATCGGCTCCCCCGTGTATTATGGTGGTCCGAATGGTTCGCTGTGCGCCTTGCTCGACCGCGTGTTCTACTCCTTGGGCAACGACTTGCAATTCAAGCTTGGTGCCAGCGTGGTGGTATGCCGCAGGGGTGGTGCTTCGGCAGCCTTTGATCGCCTGAACAAGTACTTCTCGATACTGAGCATGCCTATCGTCAGTTCGCAGTATTGGAATATGGCGTATGGCCAGACACCAGGACAGGCAGCACAGGACGAAGAGGGCATGCAGACCATGCGCACCCTTGGTCGCAACATGGCTTGGATGATTCGCAAGTTGAATGTCAGCGAGGATGGTCATCCTGCGTTGGAGAGGCCCATGAGAACCAATTTTATCAGATAATAAAAAAAAAGAGAGGTTAAAAAACCTCTCTTAAGTGATTAGCGAATTGACTTCGTCGATCCGTGGCCCTGCCACGGGCTAATCATCAAAATGCAAAAAAATAACGAGCTAAAGTAGAACTTTGCTCGCTATTTTTTTGCATTTTGTGATTCCGGCGGGATTCAAACCCACAACCTTCTGATCCGTAGTCAGATGCTCTATTCAGTTGAGCTACGGAACCTCCGTATGACTTACAACCATTACAAACTCGCGAAAGTGATTCCGGCGGGATTCAAACCCACAACCTTCTGATCCGTAGTCAGATGCTCTATTCAGTTGAGCTACGGAACCATCGTTCCTTGTTTGCGGGTGCAAAGGTACGCACTTTTTTTCAGTTAACCAATTTTTTTCGGTACTTTTTTCAAAAAAAGTAGTATTTTTGCCTTTGCATCATGGTTTTTGGAACTTTTCGCCAGTCTGTTTTACCAGTTCGCGTGCATATTTCTGCGAATATCCCGGTCTTTTCACCGTTGCACCGAGTCCATATTTGGTACGTGTGAACTGTCCATTTTCCTCTGGTTTCACAGTCATATCATTGTACTTCACGATGAGATAGGTGGCCAACTGACGCCATCGAGCCAACATCTGGTCGGCCTTCTCGGCAGTGTAGGCCGTGAGATACTTTACACGAGCAGCCTCATCGAGTGTGAGTGCTTTGTCCTCTACCTCCTTCTGCGCGCGGAAATACGAGTTATCGAGCGAGTCGCGCACCTCCTTCAAGCTGGGAAAGAGCATCGAGTAGCGCGGATAGACCATGTTGCTGACCCAGTTCTGCACCCAGAACGCGTTGTCCATCGAGAAGTTGAGGTCGTCGGCCCCAGGCGTGTTGTAGGGACGAGGCGACTCCGTGGCACAGCAATAGACCGGTGTGAAGGGCACCATGTTGCCATCATCGTTGGCAAACCAGAAGCAGCCACCAATCTGGCGCGGCATCCATGAGCGCATCTGACTGACGAAGACGAAGCCCGCCTGCTGGGTTGACACCGGACGCTCATTGAAGTACTCCTTGCCATCCACCTTATAATAAAGAGGTGTGGGACGATAAGGCATCTCCCAGATACCGCCACCCATGTCGTTATCGAGCGAGAAGGGCGTGTTCTCGAAGTGGTCGCGCATGGCCGCCTCAACATCCTTCACGGTGAGTTTCTTGTTGGGCTTCACCCACAACGGCATCACCTCGGCGTTGGCATCTTTACCCTCAGCCCAGGGGATATAGCGGTCCATATTGTCGGCATAGCGATTGAAGAACTGCCACACACGTGCATCGCAGATGCGGCGACCCGAGAAGTCGGGAGCAGCATAGGCAGCATTATACGAGAAGTCCTCGTCCTTGCCCTTAAACCAGCCCATCTTACGGGCGTATGACACCACGTTCTTCGAGTAGCGCACGTTCTCCTTGTCCTTCATGTTGAACTTCGTGATGCGGCTCTGGTTGGCGTGTCCGCAGATCATATCATCAGGGATGCGCAGAGCCACCCACACCGTACGGCCCTTCTCGATCTTACGGTCGCTGGCGCAGCCCATCATCTCCATGATCCACGCCTCGTTGGGGTCGCAAATCGTAAAGGTCTCGCCCTCCGAGTTATAGCCATACTGCTCTACCAGCGACGTCATGATATCGATGGCCTCGCGAGCTGTCTTAGAGCGCTGCAGGGCGATATAAATCAGCGAGCCATAGTCGATGATACCCGTGGTATCGACCATCTCTTCGCGTCCACCGAAGGTAGTCTCGCCGATGGTCACCTGCCACTCGTTGATATTGCCGATGACGTTATAGGTCTCCTCGGCCTCGAGGATCTCGCCACCATATTTGTTTGTATCCCAGTCGTAGACCTGACGCATGGTGCCCTTGGGATGCTTTCCTGCCGGATAGTGCACCAAGCCCTGGAACATGCCATAGCTGTCGGCGCTGTAAGAGCAGATCACCGAGCCATCATACGACGCCTTTTTACCTACGATAAAATTAGTACAAGCCATAGCCCCTGCCGAAGCGAGGAGCATGGCCGAAAGAATCAGTTGTTTTTTCATTATTTGTTTGATAATCAATCTATTACCACCAGCAACTCAAACTATTTAATAATCAGTTTGTCGCTACCAGCAGCCTTGAAACTCATGTCTAGTCCCTTGACGCTATGTGTCAGCGCGCCAAACGAGATGAAGTCCACACCAGCCTTGGCATAGGGAATCATCGTGTCGTAGGTGATGCCCCCACTCGACTCCGTCTCTGCCCTACCGTTGACAATCTCCACCGCCTTCTTGGTATCCTCGGGCGAGAAGTTGTCAAACATGATACGGTCGCAGCCCTCGGCCAGCGCCTCGTCGAGCTCCTTGAAGTTACGCACCTCGCACTCAATCTTCAGGTCCTTGCCATTGTCCTTGCAATACTGCTTGGCACGGCTGATGGCGTTGTGTACGCCTCCGCAGAAGTCGATGTGGTTGTCCTTGAGCAGGATCATGTCGAAGAGTCCGATGCGATGGTTCATGCCACCGCCAATCTTCACAGCCTCCTTCTCGAGCATACGCATGCCAGGTGTCGTCTTGCGTGTGTCCAGCACGCGTGTCTTGGTACCTGCGTCGATGAGAGCCTGCTGATATTTGTGGGTCATCGTGGCGATGCCGCTCATACGCTGCAGGATATTCAACATCAGTCGCTCCGTCTGCAGCAGACTCTGTTCGCGGCCTTTGACGCTCATCACGATGTCGCCCGGCTTCACGTGGGCGCCGTCCTCGATATACACCTCCACCTCGAGTTCTGGGTCGAAGCGGCGGAACACCTCCTTGGCAATCTCCACGCCAGCGAAGATACCCTCCTCCTTGATTAGCAGTTTCGATTCTCCCATCGCATCCTTGGGGATGCAGCACAGCGTGGTGTGGTCACCATCGCCTATATCCTCGGCAAAAGCGAGGTCAATCAGTCTGTCGTTTAATTCCTCTACACTAAGCATCTTATTACAAATTAAGCATTATGAATTAAGAATTAAGCATTTATAATTATGAATTAAGCATTAAGAATTAAGCATTTATAATTATGAATTAAGCATTAAGAATTAAGCATTATTCAAAATAGATGCCGATACCGATACGGAAGCCAAAGCCACTGTACTCCGTATGGTTCTTCATGCTGAGGTTATAATAGAGCTCAGGCTCGATGGTCACCGTACGGTTGAGGAAATAACAATAGCCCAACTGTGCCGAAGGCAGGAAGTCGTCATACTCGGCGTTGTGGTGATACTCTCCGCTGGCACCCAGGAAGAGGCCGTTCTGCTCGATATAATAGCGCAATCCAGCACCTGCCTCGAGGGTCTTGGTGCCCTTCTTATACCAGTCGTATCCCACCTTTCCCAGGATCATCCAGTCGTCCTCGAAGAGGTATCCACACTTGGCTGCCACGTTCATGTGCCAGCTCTGACTTTTATTCCAGTTCAGGTCGAAGCCCGAGAGGCTGGCCCCTGTATAAAGCTTATCCTGAGCGAAGGGCAGACGGTCTTGCGTCTGAGCCTGCGATGCAGCCGAGAATGTCAGGGCGCAAAGCAAAGAAAACAGTAGTTTTTTCATAATCGTTATTTTTGAGATTAATATTATTGTCGGATGTAATCGTATGCGAAATCAAAATATCTGCTCTGAAAAGAGATAGACCACGCTGACCACCGTCATAAAGACAGCCGGAATGAGCGAGATCCAGTAGTTCTTCTTCTGCTGATAGAGATAGACGGTGATAGCCCAGAGCGTGAAGACCGAGAGCGTCTGGTTGCTCCAGCCAAACCAGCTCCAGATGACGTCGAAGCCCTCGGGGTTGGCCATCTGCCAGATGAGCAGGGCGATGACAGCTGCGAACATCGGGATGCAGACGTAGAGACGCTTGCGCACGCTCTTCTGCTCCAGGTGGATAAAGTCGGCGATGATCAGTCGTGCCGAGCGCAGGGCCGTGTCGCCACTGGTGATGGGCGCTGCCACCACACCCAGGATAGCCAGGATGCTGCCAAAGAGACCCAGCCAGTTGTCGCACACCAGACTCACGATGGCCGGTGCCTTGCTGATGACCTCCTCGCCGCCTGCCATCTCCTGATAGCCCGGCGTGGGTTCGTTATAGAAGAAATACATGGCCACCGTAGCCCATATCAGGGCCACCAGACCCTCGGTAATCATGGCGCCATAGAAGATGGGGCGTCCCATTTTCTCGCTCTTCACGCAGCGTGCCATCAGCGGACTCTGCGTGGCGTGGAAGCCACTGATTGCTCCGCAGGCGATGGTGATAAACAGGCAAGGGAAGATGCTCTTGGTGGTCAGCGAGGCCTCGCCTACCCCCTCCCACACCTCGGGGATGTCTGGCATCTTCACGAAGAGCATCGCCATCAGGGCCACAGCCATAAAGAGCAGCGAGAAAGCGAACAAGGGGTATATCTTACCGATAATCTTGTCGATAGGCATCATCGTGGCGATGATATAATAGACGAAGATGACGATGATCCAGAAGGTGCTGTCGCCCAGCAGTTCGACGCTCGGCACGTTGCTCAGGCAGAGTTTTTGCAGCAGCAGGGCGGGACTATACACAAACACGGCGCCCACCATCATCAGCAGGAACACCGAGAAGACCAGCATCACCTGCTTGGGAGCGTTGCCCAGATACTTGCCAATGATTTCAGGCAGGTTGGCACCGCCATTTCGCATCGAGAGCATACCGCTGAGGTAGTCGTGGGTAGCACCAGCGAAGATGCATCCGAAGACGATCCACAGGTAGGCCGCCGGTCCGAACTTCGCGCCCATAATCGCGCCGAAGATAGGTCCTGTGCCTGCGATATTCAGGAACTGAATCATGAAGATCTTCCATGATGGCAGCACCATAAAATCCACACCATCGGCCTTGGCAATGGCAGGCGTAGGTCTGTCGTCAGGTCCGAAAACTCTCTCCACAAAGCGGCCATAAAGGAAATAGCCCAGAATCAGAGCCACGAGGCTCAAGCCAAAAGTTATCATTTCTGCATTTCTTTTATCAAATTGACGATGCAAATTTAGGCAATTTTTTCGAGAATCGGTTCGTATGCTATAGTTTTTTTCATCAAATTAGCGAAAAGCATGAATTTCGCTAAAGCATGGCACCCTCAGCCCTCAGCCCTCAGCCATCAGCCCTCAGCCCTCAGCCCTCAGCCTTCTTCCATATGGCAAGACGCAGTACCTTTAAAAAAAATCTGTTTTTGTTTTGTATTAAGCAAAATAATCACTATCTTTGCAGTCATCTGACAATCTATTAATTACTTTAAAACTAAAAAAATTATGAAAGCAGAAGAGAACAAAAAGAACATTGAGCTCAATGACGAGCAGCTCGATGACGTCACAGGTGGTAAAAATACTAATAGAAAAATCGATTCATGATCACATGAATACCGCCGACATACCTTTGAGTACGTCGGCGGCATTTTGTATCCTTTTTACACTCCGATGCAGCTGGTGGTACCCAGCGTGGTGATAACAGATGTAACGAAGCTTGCAAGAATCTGCAAGAATGTCATCCAACCATTTTTCTTCATAGTCGTTTTAATTTTAAAGTTAGTACTTAGATTGGGTTTTTGATTAGAGGTGAGGGCCTCAGCCTTCAGACATCAGCCATCAGCCATCTGCTCTGCCTCAGCCATCAGACATCCGCCTTCCGACATCAGCCCTCTTCCCTCTTCCATCTTCCCCTATAGTGTAACGAGTGTAGTGAGTATTTTAAAGTATCCCTATAACAAATATATTTACCTGTAACCAAATGTATTTCTATAATGAAAGTTTAATAATCTCATTACACTCGTTACACAAATATAACAAGTTATATTTGAAATTAATCAAATATTCATCGGAATCATCCGAACAAGTCATTGAGACCATTGCAACAACTCATTCGAATAATCTCTATACCCCCTAAGGGATTATTCGAATGAATCATTGGAACGGTCTCAATACACCATGGAGATTATTCGAATGAAGCAAAGGTGACATAAAGCAAAAAACGTCAAATAAATTTGGTGCTTTGCTGATTCTTCCTTCTTCCCTCAGCCCTCTTCCCTCAGCCCTCTCCCCTCTTCCATCAGCCCTCAGCCTTCTTCCATCAGCCATCATTAAAGACGCTCGCCTATCCCTGATGTCTCATAAAAAAAAACACAAATTTTGAACACGATTTCAATTTTTTGTTGTACCTTTGCACCACCAAAATTCTATTTGGTTAAGTTTATAGTTGATTAATTTATGCTAAGAAGGTTCGCTGCGAAGCGAACCTCCTTTTTTTCTACGACAGAAATCAAAACAGAAGTGATTCCCCAATATAAAAGAATATCAGGAACAAGAAACTGTTCCTGATGCCTCATGAGCTACTTTTTTGCTTTTTACCTCAGTTTTTCTTATAAAAGCATCGAGGATACGACATCTTCCATCAGCCATCAGCCTTCTTCCATCTGCCATCTTCCATCATCCATCTTCCATCAGCCATCAGCCTTCTTCCATCTTCCCTCGTTATGCAGAATAAAAACGAAAAAAAATCGCAGATATTGAATATAATTTCAAATATTTGTTGTACCTTTGCAGTACCATTAATTAAATGGCGAAGGTAAATTTAAGACAGTTGATTAATTTATGCTAAGAAGGTTCGCTGTGAAGCGAGCCTCCTTTTTTTTCTTTCTACGACTAACTGTACCTTCAGGCCTCAGACTTCTACTTCGAATGCACAGAAGGGTCTCCGGTGTGCACTTTATTTTTTAAAATGTCAGTCTAAGAACGGCAGGCGCTCTTCTATATCCTCATCACAAGCGAAGCAGTTCGTCTGAACAGATTCGGCCTTAACGATGTCTGGAATCTTCTTCTTGAATGTTGCAAATGTCCGAATGTTCTCTATTTCCTCGCGACGAGCCTTGCTGATGGCAGCGAACGACTCTTCTTTTTCTATGCCGAGATAACGACGCCCCAGCAGATTTGCTGCGATACCCGTTGTCGAGGAGCCAGCAAAGGGGTCGAGAATCCAAGCGCCTGGCTTGGTGGATGCCATGATGATGCGACTCAACAAACCAAGGGGCTTTTGCGTGGGATGCTTCGTGCAACTTTTCTCCCAAGGAGCAATAGCTGGCAGGCGCCAAACATCTGTCATCTGCTTGTCGTCATTAATATGCTTCATTAGCTCATAATTATAATAATGTGCAACCTTCTCTTTCTTGCGAGCCCAGATAACGAACTCGGAAGAATATGTGAAGTACCTGCAAGAGATATTGGGTGGCGGGTTCGTCTTGGCCCACGTCACCACATTCAGAATCTTGTAGCCCAACTTAGTCAGGCAATTAGCGACAGAGAAAATGTTGTGATATGTGCCAGAAATCCAGATTGTTCCATTATCTTTAAGCTTATCCCTACACAAGGATAACCACTTCAGATTAAACTCGTTTATCTCTTCCTGCGACATGCTTTTATCCCAGTCGCCCTTATCCACGCATACCACCTTGCCGCTCTGCACGCTGATGCCGCCACTCGATAGAAAATATGGTGGGTCGGCAAATATCATGTCGAACTTAAAGTTGAACTGCGGAAGCAGCTCAAAAGAATCACCACAAATCAGGTTAAAGTCGTGGTTGGGAGATTTATAATAAGGTGTAATCATCCTTTCAAACCGTCAATAAACTCTGAAATATTCGTGAGATTATACACGCTGGGAATGGAATTGTACGCCTCCTCAAGTTTGTTACGAGCAGACTTCCAGCCTATACCATCTGTTATCCATACGAACTCGTAACCATTCACGGAGTTTACCTTGGGCGCCAACTCAGTATAGGCACGCGCCACCTCATTTAATTTCGAACCTCCTCCACTATAGAAGTTTACCTCGATAAGATATTTCTTGAAAGGAGTCTTTATAAAGAAATCGAATCGTTTCTCGTCTGTACCCAGCACAGAGAGTTCTGGGAATTCAGAAGAATAAACCTCCTGACGGAAAACAATTCCTGCTTTACGAAACAACTTAGCTACTGTATCCTCCATAATGTGTCCGCTTCGATTCTTGCGAGCATTTGTGTCTAGACCTGTTTCGATGCCGAAAACATAGTCCACAAGATTCTTGACACGACGAGATTGAAATATCTCAGATAGACCAGTACCTATGAGGAAATCAACAACCTTTGAGTTTGATTCAAAGTAGCTTTTCAGTAGAACAACATTGCCATTGCAATCAACAACGGGCTTCTTACCCTCGTCTCTGACTGCTATCAAGATTCCAAGCACCTCAAACACTTTGGGGTCACGTTGCCAAATCTCATTGACAGCCTTCGTCAAATCGTCTTTACCTATCAGGTAATTGAGCGTATTAAGGCTCATCTCCACCTCTGCAACATTAGCTGCAATTTTATCGAAGTCGCAGAAAAAGTCCAATGTCTGGTTGGTCTCCTGCAGTTGAGACATAAAAAGTTTGAAATCCTTATTCATAGTTCTTGATCAATAGTTCGGTTAGTTTACCACGCTTCTCTGGATTCGCATTGATGGCGCGAGAGGCATGGACGCGATGGATGTGAAAGGGAGCATAGATGTCCTCAAAGAAGGTGTCATTAGGATTCTTGGCAGAGCAATCTGAATTGCTGAGCATCCACATGACGTTGGGCTGCTCGTTGAGACGAGTACAGAAATCATGCAGACGAATCTGCTCGTCGTCGTTGAACTCCTCCTTGGCATAAGAGTTGAAGCTAGACGTAGCATTCAGCGGACGATAAGGCGGGTCGAAATAGAAGAAGTTCTGGCCTTCACGCATTTCATCGGCTGTACGTTCAAAGTCACCATTTAGTATCGTCACGTCCACGCGATTCAACACCTCGCTATCAGCCAGAATGGTATCTTCGTTGCATATTGTGGGATGCGAGTTACGACCAAAAGGCACATTGAACTTGCCTTTGCTGTTAACTCGATACAAGCCATTGAAGCAAGTGCGATTCAGGAACATCAGATATTTCGTACGGTCTACATCATCAAGTTCCATCTCGTTAAAGACATTCCTCACTTGAAGAAAATACGCCTTCTTTGCCTCTTCATCCGGCTGAGAATAATACTCCTGTTCCAAAGCCGATAGACGGCGTATCAGTTCATCAGGCTGTTCCTTGATGACGCGATAGGCCGTAACCAAATGCGGATTGATGTCGTTGATAACTGCGTGGGTGATATTGGGAAACCTGCGGAGCATGTGAAATAACATCGCTCCACCACCCACAAATGGCTCAATATAGGTGAACTCCTGCCCTTGCAAATTTTCAGGCAGATGCTCATCGAGTTGTGATAAAAGTTGTCCTTTGCCTCCAGCCCATTTCAAGAAGGGCTTTGCTTCCATACTCATCGTTCTTTTTGCCTTTTGGCGTGGACAAAAAGAAAGCGCACCTCCTCCGTTTTCCAACTCTTAACGAAGGCCGTCCACCACAGAAGCCCATACAGAGAGAAGGAAAGAAAGGGGTACGCCTATACGGAATAGGCGTATCCGCATTCCCCGAGACTCTCTGTATTAAAACGGTTTGGTGGACTGTTTTCGTTAAAAGTCTCTTCGAATATAGATACTACTATCTAATTTTCCACGATGTCATTTGCGCTCCTGATGAGTATCAAAAGCGGTGCAAAGATAGTCATTTTCTTCGAAAACTACCAGCACTTACTCTGATTTTTCATCTTTCACGCTGAATTCTGTTTCTTTGTAGTCAGAATCATCCAGCACAATCTCACATTTTCGATACTTTTGCCTCACTCGTTCAATGGCGTCGTCCTCGTCTGAGGCCTCCACTTCCACGATGCGACTCAGCACCTCCAAGACTTCTATGCTGTACTTCTTCATACGAGGCACAAAATTAGCATAAATACAGGACATTTTAGCGATTAGATCAAAAGTTAACAAAAAAGATCAAAATAGATCAAAACCATTTTGCCTTCTCCCCTCGATCTCGTACCTTCGCAGCAAAAAGATGGAAAAGAAATGGCTTAAGACAGAGCAGATGCTCGATGCGTTGAAAGGTGAACCGAATGTAGAGCAACAGTATTGCCATTACCTTGGAGGCATCCTGCGCTCCACACATTGGCTCGAGTATTCGTCAAAGAGAGAAAAGTATGGTGATTCCACTAATTGGTTTGACTACACATGGTATACAGAATCTGAGTTCTTGGAAGTTCATGCCAACGAGTGGTGGATGAGGGAGGTATGAACAGTAGAGACAGGGCGCTGGATTTCTTTACGGAAACGGCGTGGATGCGCCTTTCGATGTGCTCAGATAGTATCATAAGTTCAAATAATTTGGCCTAAAACGCTACGTATCTCAGAAATAGTTCGATTGTTACATATTGAGATTTTCGGCATATGTGAGACGTGTTCCTTTGAGAATCTTGGCGTTTTTCTATGAAAAATCTTTGAGAATTTCGGCATTTTTTATTATTTTCCTTTGGAATTTGGAATTTTATAGCTATCTTTGCACCGAATAAAATAAAAAACGATGGCAGAAAGAATATTTAGGCGCAAGATCTATGAGCAAATGCTGAGTTGGAAACAAAATCAGCACGGGACAACCGCACTTCTTATCAGAGGTGCAAGGCGTGTCGGCAAATCCACTGTTGCCGAGGAGTTTGCCCGTAATGAATACGAGAGCTACATATTGGTTGACTTCTCAAAGGCAACGCCAGCAATACACCGTTTGTTTGAAGATGTCTCCAATTTGGACTACATCTTCACCCAATTGCAACTTAACTATCGAAAAAGCCTGAAACCACACAAGTCTGTCATCATCTTTGATGAAATACAAAAGCAGCCATTAGCCCGGCAAGCCATTAAAACACTTGTGGCCGATGGACGCTACGATTACATCGAGACTGGCTCTCTGTTGAGCATCAAACGTAAATGGAAATCAGCAGGCAAAAATAGCCAACAGAATAACATTCTTATTCCCAGTGAGGAGACACGCCTTGATATGTACCCTATGGACTATGAGGAGTTTCGTTGGGCGTTGGGAGATGACCAGACTATTCCCCTTTTGCATACAATGTTCAACAATTTGAGTCCGCTGAGTGATGATACGAATCGTCGTATGATGCGCGATTTCCGTCTGTATGTTTTGGTTGGAGGCATGCCCCAGGCAGTCAATGACTACCTTGACACGAACGACATGAGCATTGTTGACCAACGCAAGCGTAGCATTCTTGACCTATACGATGAAGATTTCTACGACTTGGATCCGTCAGGACAAACCTCCGACCTGTTTCACGCCATTCCTGCTCAACTATGCAGTAACGCATCTCGCTATCAGGTGAGCAGCGTGATTGCGGGAGGAAAACTGGATCGTTTGAGAGGTCAGATAAATATCCTCAAAGATTCCATGACCGTCAATATAGCTTATCATGCTAACGACCCAAGTGCAGGACTGGCATCACACATCAACCGCGACCAATTCAAATTGTTTTGCGGAGATACAGGGCTGTTTGTCACTCTCGCTTTCTGGGACGATAAATTTACAGAGAATGTCATTTACCAGAAATTGCTGAGTGACAAACTGAAGGCTGATGTGGGCTATGTCTATGAGAATGTGGTGTCACAGATACTGACAGCAGCAGGAAATAAGCTATATTACCATACGTGGCCAACGCCATCGGGCAAACATAATTACGAGATAGACTTTCTTCTGTCTCGTAAAGCTAAAATTTGCCCAATAGAAGTCAAGTCATCGACATCCAATCTTCATGTTTCTATCGATGAATTCCAAAAAAAGTTCTCAGCCCGCATTCAGCAACGATACCTTCTACACTCGAAGGATATTCGTAAAGAGCAAGACTTGATATTACTGCCAATGTATATGTCAATGTTTCTTTAGAACCGTTTTTATTCATAGTCTTGGCATATGGTCAAATGACTACTTCCTACAACTAGCCGATATGATTGTGTTCAAATAATTTGGCCTAAAACGCTACGTATCTCAGAAATAGTTCGTAAATTTGCAGCAAAATAATCGAAATGACAATGAAACATTACAAGACATTATGGCTGATGATGATGATCGTGGGCTGCCTCACAATGACATCGTGTAGCGATAAAGACGATCAGGACAGTCGTGGCGGAGACGAGGAAAAGAACTATGTAGAACGCCTGTATCCGGTTGTCGACCCGATGAACAACACATTGGGCACGGTGATGCTGCGCTTCTACAACGACATGCCCACGGTGGCTTACATCAGCGTGAGCCATTTTCAGGAGATGATGTACCCCGGTACCACCATTCAGGTGCAGAACCTGGGCAATGGCAAGTACGCGCTGACCAATCCGTTCGCCACGGCAGAGGTGGACACGCAGAACGACCTCTTCGTGAGCAACGACTACGAGGCGTTTACCAATATGATGGGGATGGTGCAGCCAGGAATGCCTAATACGACGTACGACGCGCTGCCCATCATCAGGTGGAAGTCGCTGGATGCCTCGCCAAAGCAGGTGGACGTAACGCTGGATTACGGCAAATACGGCATCGACATCAGGGAGGACGGCACCAACGTGTATTTCCCCTTTGCAACCATTACCGACCTCTACGTAGACGGCTATATGCATATGGCTGACTTCAACGGCGAAGTGGTTATGGTGGCTCCAAATGGTGCTTACAGCCTGGATGCCGGCTACCCCCGGTTTCTCTTCACGCCTCTGCTCAAGGACACCCGAACGGACGACATGGTGGACTACAGCTACAAGAACCTGTGCTTCACGCTCACCAACTTCTTTGGCTATCCCGGACGAGCACTCTTGGAGAAAAGCATGAAGGAGAAAGGGTTAGACCAAGCGCTGCAGGACTACGGCAAGGCTGGACAGATGACGCGCGAACTGCTCAAGTCGAAGAATATGTACGACTATTTCTCGGGCTCTGCTACGCTGAGTTGCCTGCTCTTCGACGGTGGTCACACTCATACTGACCTGACGTATATTAACAACATCGACACGCTCGGCAACTTCATGCTGACGCTGAAACCGATTCGAGAGGCAAAGCTGAAGGAGTTCTATACCTACTGTCCCGAATACCTGACTATCAAGCAAGCCGATGAAGACGACAGAGCGCTAAGAAAAGAGCTGGACGCGCTACGCGAAGAGAAAATCGGCAAGAACGTGAGATACACGAAAGTGGGCAACACAGCCTATTGTCATTTCGATTTATTCTTGTGCGACGATTTGGGATGGCGCAAATTCTACAAGGGCGAAGGGCCCAAGCCAACCATCGAAGACTATCCTGACGACTGGCTGGTGATTCTCATCGACGCCATCGAAAAGGCACAGAACGACCCCGAGGTCAAGAACTTCATCCTCGACACATCGACCAATGGCGGCGGATCGTCAGACATTGTGATTTTCCTCACTTCGATGTTCGCCAACAAGCCCGACCTGTACTACGAGAACACGCTGACGGGCCAGAGAATGAAATGCTCGTATGACGTTGACCGCAATCTGGATGGCAAGTTCGACGAGAAAGACCGGGACGTGAAGCTGGATCTGAATATCGGCGTGCTCATCAGTTCCTACAGCTTCTCGTGTGGCAACCTGCTGCCCGCCATGCTGAAAGACTATGGCATCTGCCTGCTTGGCAAGAAGACGGGAGGTGGGTCGTGCTGCGTGCTCTACAATCCCTCTGCCGATGGTTTCGGCTATCGGTACTCCAGCCATCGTGCGCGTCTGAACAACCTGAAAGGCCAGAACATTGACGGAGGCATTGAGCCCGACTATCAGTTGGAAAACGGCGACTTCTTCGACATCGCCAAAGTGGGCAGGCTGATAGAGCAATTCTACGCCAAGTGACTTTGCACGCAAATACCTGAAAATGAAGAAGATATTCTCTATGATATGCCTGATGATGGGCATCACAGCCCTGTGGGCACAGACACCAAGATATGGGGCAGACGCCCTGACAAAGGATACAGGAACAACAGCCATGTGGACGGCATCGCCCAAGCACGAGGTGAGGGCGGTGTGGCTGACGACCATCGGCGGCATCGACTGGCCGCACTCTTATCAGGCGGAGGCGCAGAAACGCGAGTTGAACAGGACGCTGGACCAACTGCAGGAGGCGGGCATCAACACGGTGATTATCCAGACGCGCGTGAGGGCCACGACCATCTACCCCTCGGACATCGAGCCTTGGGACGGGTGCATCACGGGTACGCCAGGCAAGAAGGCGTCGTACGACCCGCTGCAGCTGTGCATCGACGAGTGTCACAAGAGGGGCATGGAATGCCACGCATGGGTGGTGACGATTCCCGTGGGAAAATGGAACAAACTGGGATGCAAGCAGTTGCGACAGAAATATCCCAAGTTGATCAAGAAGATTGGCGAGGATGGCTATATGGACCCCGAACAGAAGGAGACGGGCGACTATCTGGCACGCATGTGTACGGAGATCGTGAGTCGCTATGACGTGGATGGCATCCACCTGGACTACATCCGCTATCCGGAGACGTGGAAAATCAAGGTATCACGGGCCAAGGGGCGCGAGTATATCACGGACATTGTGCGCAAGGTGCATCGTGCAGTAAAGAGTCTGAAGCCGTGGGTCAAGCTGACGTGCTCGCCCATCGGTAAGCACGACGACCTGCGACGCTACAGGTCGGGAGGATGGAACGCCCATACGACGGTATGTCAGGATGCTCAGGTGTGGCTGAAGGAGGGACTGATGGACGGACTCTTCCCGATGATGTATTTCCAGGACAACAACTTCTTCCCCTTCGCCATCGACTGGAAGGAACAGAGCGACGGGCGGACGGTGGTGCCTGGTCTGGGCATCTATTTCCTGGACCCCAGGGAGGGCAAATGGTCGATAGACCAGGTGGTGCGCCAGATGAACGTGAGTCGCGAACTGGGCATGGGCCATTGCTTCTTCCGCACGAAGTTCCTGCTGGACAACGTGAAGGGCATCTATGACTTCACCTGCCGATTCAACCGCATGCCGGCGTTGGTGCCGCCCATGACGTGGGCTGGACAACTGGTTCCCACAGAGCCCACGGAACTGGCGCTGAAGGGCAACACGCTCTCGTGGCAGGCGGCAAAGGACAGGAGCGACGCGCCATACCTATATTATAATATATATGCGAGCGAGGACTTCCCCGTGGACGTGACCAAGGCGGAGAACCTGGTGGCTATGAGGGTGACGAAGACGAGTGTGCTGGTGCCCAACAACGGCAAGAACTACGCCGTGACGGCCATGAGTCGCTACGGACTGGAGAGCAGGCCGGCACAGCTGCTGCTGAACGCGGGCGGACACTATGCCGTGCCCACCATCAGCCGTACGGACGGACGACCCGTGGCCCTGCCCAAGAAGGGGGCTGTGCTCGACGCGGAATATGTGGTCATCGAGACGCTGGACGGACGTCAGATGGAGGTGCGCCCCTACTCTGCCCTGCTCAAGGTGGACCACCTGCCCAACGGCATCTATCAGTTGCGCTCGCTGGGCAAGAAAGGCCGCAACCACCGCATCGGCTTCTTCAGCATCAAGCGCTGATAATCTGCATATTAATTAGTTGCTCATTCAAACAACGTCTTATTATGCAAAAATATTCAAATAAGGGCGTGATATTTCAAGAAATCTTAGTAACTTTGCACCCAATTGACATAAAACCCTAAAATTGAATGAACAAAAAGAATCTTAAGAAGGTGCTCGTACTCGGTTCGGGCGCGCTGAAAATCGGACAGGCTGGCGAGTTTGACTACTCTGGCTCACAGGCCCTGAAAGCCCTGCGCGAAGAGGGCATCAAGAGCGTGTTGGTGAATCCTAACATCGCCACCATCCAAACCTCGGAAGGCATTGCCGACCAAGTGTATTTCCAACCGGTTAACGCGCATTTCGTCACGGAAATCATCAAGAAGGAACGCCCCGACGGCATCCTCCTGGCTTTCGGTGGACAGACAGCCCTGAACTGTGGCACAGAGCTCTATCTCAACGGCACACTCAAGGAATATGGCGTCCAGGTGTTGGGCACCAGCGTAGAGGCTATCATGGATACTGAGGACCGCGACCGCTTCGTCAAGAAGCTCGACGAGATCAGTCTGAAGACGCCCGTGAGCCACGCCGTGGAAAATATGGACGACGCCCTCAAGGCTGCCCACGAGATTGGCTTCCCCATCATGATTCGCTCGGCCTATGCGCTGGGTGGACTGGGCTCGGGTATCTGTCCCGACGAGAAGGCCTTCAAGGAGTTGGCCGAGAGTGCCTTTACCTTTGCACCTCAGATTCTGGTGGAAGAGAGCCTGAAGGGCTGGAAGGAGATTGAGTTTGAGTGCATCCGCGATGCCAACGACCGTTGCTTCACCGTGGCCTCAATGGAGAACTTTGACCCCCTGGGCATCCACACGGGCGAGTCAATCGTCGTTGCTCCCACCTGTTCGCTGACCGAGGAGCAGGTGAAGATGCTGCAGGAGATCACCATCAAGTGTGTGCGTCACCTGGGTATCGTGGGCGAGTGTAACATCCAGTTTGCATTCAACGCCCAGACCAACGACTACCGCATCATCGAGATCAACGCTCGTCTCTCGCGCTCATCGGCCCTGGCATCCAAGGCTACGGGCTATCCCCTGGCCTTCGTGGCTGCCAAGATTGCGCTGGGCTACACGCTCGACCAGATTGGCGAGATGGGCACAACCTCAAGTGCATACGTGGCTCCCAGCCTCGACTATATGATCTGTAAGATTCCTCGTTGGGACCTGACGAAATTCGCTGGCGTGAGCCGTCAGATTGGCTCGTCGATGAAGTCGGTGGGCGAGATCATGAGCATCGGACGCAGCTTCGAGGAGATGATCCAGAAGGGCCTGCGTATGATTGGTCAGGGCATGCACGGCTTCGTGGGCAACGACCACACGAAGTTTGACGACCTGGACAACGAACTGGCCAACCCCACCGACCTGCGCATCTTTGCCATCGCACAGGCCATGGAGGAGGGCTACACCATCGAGCGCATCGAGGAACTGACCAAGATTGACGTGTGGTTCCTGGAGCGCCTGAAGCACATCGTGGACCTGAAGCACGAGCTGCAGAAGTTTGACAAGTTGGAGGACCTCTCTGACGAACTGCTGCTGGAGGTGAAGCGTTGTGGCTTCTCTGACTTCCAGATTGCGCGCTTCGTCCTAAAGACCAAGTCGACCAACATGGAGAAGGAGAACCTCGAGGTGCGCAAGATCCGCAAACAGCGCGGCATCCTGCCCTCAGTAAAGCGCATCCCCACCGTGGCCTCAGTTGACGAACTACCTCTACTTCACATACACCCACGTGCCTGCCTTCGGCGACACCAAGGGCGAGCAGTACAAGGCCGCTCACGACATCACCTATTATAACAACGAGAAGTCGGTGGTGGTACTGGGCTCGGGTGCCTATCGCATCGGCTCGAGCGTGGAGTTCGACTGGTGTTCGGTGAATGCCATCAACACGGCTCGCAAACTGGGCTATAAGTCTATCATGATTAACTATAACCCCGAGACCGTGTCGACCGACTATGACATGTGCGACCGCCTCTATTTCGACGAGCTGAGCCTGGAGCGCGTGCTCGACGTGATGGACCTGGAGCAGCCCCGTGGCGTCATCGTCAGCGTGGGTGGTCAGATTCCCAACAACCTGGCCATGAAGCTGCATCAAGTTCTCGGCCATGCTCGACAAACTGGGCATCGACCAGCCGGCTTGGCGTGCGCTGACAAGCTTCGACGACGTCAAGGAGTTTGTCGACAAGGTGGGCTATCCCGTTCTGGTGCGTCCTTCCTACGTGCTCTCGGGTGCTGCGATGAACGTGTGCTACGACGAGGAGGAGCTGCAGCGCTTCCTCAACATGGCTACCGAGGTGTCGAAGGAGTTCCCCGTGGTGGTGTCGAAGTTTATGACGGAGACCAAGGAGATTGAGTTTGATGCCGTGGCCGACAAGGGCGAGGTCATCGAATATGCCATCTCTGAGCACGTGGAGTATGCTGGTGTACACTCGGGCGACGCCACCATGGTGTTCCCTGCCCAGCACATCTATTTCTCTACCATCCGTCAGATCAAGAAGATTGCCTATAAGATTGCTGCTGAGTTGAACATCAGCGGTCCGTTCAACATCCAGTTCCTGGCCAAGAACCGCGAGGTGAAGGTTATCGAGTGTAACCTGCGCGCCAGTCGTTCGTTCCCCTTCGTGTCGAAGATTCTGAAGCGCAACTTCATCGAGACGGCCACGAAGATCATGCTCGACGCGCCCTATCAGAAGCCCGAGAAGAGCGAGTTTGACATCGACCGCATCGGCGTCAAAGCCAGCCAGTTCTCGTTTGCCCGCTTGCAGAACGCTGACCCCGTCCTGGGCGTCGACATGAGCTCTACGGGTGAGGTTGGATGCTTGGGAGACGATTTGAACGAAGCACTCTTAAATAGCTTGATAGCAACGGGTTACAGCATTCCCAAGGACGCCGTACTCATCTCTTCGGGTGGCGCCAAGGGCAAGGTATCGCTCCTGGAACCTGCCCAGCAGTTGGCCAAGAAGGGCTACACCATCTATGCCACTCCCGGCACGGCGAAGTTCTTCAACGACAACGGCGTGAAGGCTACTGCCGTGACATGGCCCGACGAGCCCAGCAAGAACAATGTGATGGACCTGATTTCGCAGCACAAGGTGGGTCTGGTAATCAACGTGCCCAAGAACCACACCTCGCGCGAGTTGACCAATGGCTATAAGATTCGCCGTGGCGCCATCGACCACAACATCCCCTTGATGACCAACGTGCGTCTGGCCAAGGCCTTTATCGAAGCCTTCACAGCTATGGGGCTCGACGACATCAAGATCAAGTCTTGGCAGGAGTATAACAACTAAGGTTCGTGGATAGTGGTTTGAGGTTCTGCCTCAACACAATATAAATTCGGGTGCATCGCATGATACGCCCGTTTTTTATTATTAGTTAATGATGGTTAAATATTAGCATAAATCCATTGCCATTTCAGAAAAAGTCCATATCTTTGCGATATCAAAATGATATCAATTTAAACTAACATTAAAATTATCGATTATGGAAACAAAAGAATTTGAGTTCAAAGGAATGGTGTTCAACGGATTCCTGATGTTGTTTGTCAACCTCCTGCTGACAATCGTGTCTATGACTGGCATCGTGTTCAGCTTCTTGCTCCTCGGAGGCAATAACGGTGGTGGCTGGTCGCTGGGCTTCTTCATCCTGATGCTGATTGCCGTTGTCATTATGTGGTGTGGTCACCTGCAGTTGGAACCCAACGAGGCGCGCGTGGCTACTTGGTTTGGTAAGTATGCCGGCACCTTCTCTCAGACGGGCTTCTATTGGATTAACCCTTTCTATGGCACCAAGAAGGTGAGTCTGCGTGCTCGCAACCTGGACGCCGAGCCCATCAAGGTCAACGACAAGACGGGTAACCCCGTGATGATTGGATTGGTGCTGGTGTGGAAACTCAAGGATACCTATAAGGCTCTGTTCGAGGTGGACACCCAGACCATGGCCAGCGTACAGGGGCAGGTGGGCACCGACATGCGCTCGGTGATGAACGCCCTGGAGCGTTTCGTACGTGTGCAGAGTGATGCTGCCTTGCGTCAGGTGGCTGGTCAGTATGCCTATGACGACGAGGACAACAAGAGTCACGAACTGACCCTCCGTGGTGGCGGCGACGAGATCAACGACCAACTGGAAGAGAAGCTCAACGAGCGTCTGGCCCTGGCTGGTATCGAGGTGGTAGAGGCTCGCATCAACTATCTGGCCTACGCTCCAGAGATTGCTGCCGTGATGCTGCGTCGCCAGCAGGCTTCGGCCATCATCACCGCTCGCGAGAAGATTGTGGAGGGTGCTGTGTCGATGGTGAAGATGGCGCTGGACAAGCTGTCGAGCGAGGAGATCGTGGAACTCGACGACGACAAGAAGGCTGCCATGGTTTCTAACCTGCTCGTGGTACTCTGTGGCGACGACTCGGCTCAGCCCGTGGTCAATACAGGAACGTTGAATCATTAAACATTATACATTAAACATTAAATATTAATGGCTGAAAAGAAATCCACTAAGAGTTTCATCCTGCGTGTTGACAGCGACACGATGGACGCAATAGAGGCTTGGGCTGCGGACGAGTTCCGCAGCACCAATGGCCAGCTGCAGTGGATCATTACTGAGGCCCTGCGCAAAGCCAAACGATTACCCAAAAAGAAGAAAAATGAAACTGACGTTAAGAACGAACAACAAGGAGAAGATTAAGGTGTGCAGAACAACCGAGGGCACCATCTTCGAGATCGTGCTCGTGGTGATGCTGGTGGTCATCGGCGCACTCATCGCCAAGATGTATGTGGATGCGCCCGAGGTGGTGCCCACGCATTTCGGAGCAACAGGAGAGCCCAACGGATGGGGCTCGAAGTCGGGTGTGCTGATTCCTTGTCTGGTCATAACAATAGCCAGCATCTTCCTCATGGTCAGCGCCTATTTCCCCCACAAGATAAACATCCCCGTGGAGGTATCAACGCCGCGTCAATGGGCGCTGGTGGTGCGTCTCGTCAGGGTGATGGCACTCGAGATGGCGCTGCTCACGCTGCCCATCGCAACCAGCAGTCTACTGGTGGATCATCACACGACATGGCTCATCATGGCTGTCACAGGCCTGATGTTCATCACCGTCATCATCTTCTGCGTATTGATCCACAAGGCGAGATAATCTCCCTGAATAAGTAACAAAAAAAGAGGGCAGCAATTCGTTTGCTGTCCTCTTCTTGTTTTCCTTATGCTTCGCTCGCAGGCGTCTCTCTCAGTTGTTCGAGTGCCCGGCAAAGCTGGTCGGGACACGAGGTGCCCTTGGTGCCACAACGGATGCCGTTGAGACGGGCAATCACGTCGTCGATTTTCTGACCTCTCACCAACTGGCTGATGCCCTGCAGGTTGCCATTGCAGCCACCCAGGAAGAACACCTGCTGGATAACGTTATTCTCGTCGGCAGTCACATCTATCATCTGAGAACAGGTGCCGTGAGTCTGATACATAAGATGTTTTGTTTTCATTTCATATAAAGTATTTATCTTGGTGCAAAGGTATGAAAAAGCTTTCGAATACGCAAAAAACAACAGGCCTAGCAGCCCGCAGTTAACATTCTTTGGGGTAAAAAGACTTAATGTTGATTTATTTTTTATATTTGTAAGGTTTTCTAAGAGAAAAAAGGGAGGAGAAAGGCGGGAGAATGACTAATTTTGCAGACAGAAACTTAATCATGCATACGACAAACGATGGTCAGACTAACTTTTACAATAGTCATCCTGCTATTATGGTGCGCCGAGACAAGTGCACAAAGGCGACTGGTGGTGGTAGACGTGGAGACGGGGGTGCCCGTGGTGGACGCTAACGTGACAACGGAGAAAGGCGCAGGGCGTACAGACTCCCTGGGCTATATCTGCGTGAACGACAGCAGTAAAACGCTGGTGCTGACCCACGTGAACTACGAGAGTCGCATGGTGAAACTCGAAGACCTCAGGGATACGGTGTTCCTCATCTCGAAACTGCTGAACCTGAAAGAGGTGATTGTATTTGGTAAAGACAGGCAGGAAAAGGACTATCGCGAACTGAAAAAGAAGATGACGCCCAATGTCAAAGACATGCAACTGGCTGCTGCTGGCGCCAACATGAACGGAGGACTGAACCTGATGGGACTGATTGGCTATCTGATACCTGACAAGAAAAAGCTGTCGAAAAAGGAGCGAAAGAAACGAAAACTCAAGGAAATACTGGATAATTATTGAAAGAAAACACATTACTGGCCAAAGCGTCAAAAAATGCCGCTTTTTGTCGCTGTTTCGAATTAATTTCGTACCTTTGCATGCAAAATAATTGAAATTCGACAAATAAAGACGAAATGAGAAAATGGTTTATAGGATTCCTGTGGACGCTGCTGGCCGTTATCGTACTGGGCACAGCTGGCTGTTTCTGGGCAATCTCTGAAGGAAAAATAGGCTATATGCCACCCATCGAGGACCTGCAAAACCCCATTAACCGATATGCCACGCAGGTGTATTCTGCCGACGGCGAACTGATGGGCACATGGAGCATCAGCAGGGAGAACCGCGTGCCGGTGGGCTATTCAGAATTGTCACCATGGCTCGTCAAGGCGCTGGTGGCCACCGAGGACGCACGCTTCTATGAGCACTCGGGCATCGACTTCTATGCCCTGGGGCGTGCCATCATCAAGCGCGGCATCTTGGGACAGAAGAATGCGGGCGGTGGCTCGACCATCACCCAGCAGCTGGCCAAGCAGTTGTTCTCTGACGTGGCCCACTCTACCATGGAGCGTGCCCTGCAAAAGCCCATCGAATGGGTGATTGCGGTGAAGCTGGAGCGCAACTATACCAAGGACGAGATTATCTCGATGTATCTGAACTACTTCGACTTCCTACACAACGCGGTGGGCATCAAGACGGCTGCCAATACGTATTTCTCGAAGGAGCCCTCAGAACTGACTATCACCGAGGCCGCCACGCTGATTGGCCTCTGTAAGAACCCCTCGTATTTCAACCCCGTACGCTATGAGGAGCGTGCGCTGGATCGCCGCAACGTGGTGCTGGGACAGATGCTGAAGGCTGACTACATCACGCCAGAGCAGTATGACAGCTGCTGTCAGGTGCCCATGAACCTGAAGTTCCATGTGGCCGACCATAACGACGGCATCGCCACGTATTTCCGTGGATTCCTGAGTCGCTATATGATGGCCAAGAGACCCAACAGAAACGACTATCCTGAGTGGAACTACGTGAAATATGTCATCGACTCGCTGAACTGGGAGACCGACCCCTTGTGTGGCTGGTGCAACAAGCACACCAAGCGCGACGGAACGCCCTATAATATCTATACTGACGGACTCAAGGTCTATACCACCATCGACTCGCGCATGCAGCGCTATGCCGAGGATGCGTGCTATGAGCATGTGGTCAAGGGTCTCCAGCCGGAATTCAACAAGGCCAACAAACTGAAGCCCAACGCACCCTATTCGCGCAACCTGACACCCGACGAGGTGAAAAAGATTCTCCAGCGCAACGTGAGACAGTCGGAGCGCTATCGCGTGATGAAGAACGAGGGCTACTCGGATGAGGAAATCAACAAGGCGTTCCACACGCGCATCCCCATGACCATCTTTACCTATCATGGCGAGGTGGACACCACGATGACGCCCATGGACTCGATTCGCTACTACAAGTCGTTCCTGCGCACGGGCTTCTATAGCATGGAGCCTCAGACGGGTGCTGTCAAGGCCTATGTGGGCGGACTGGACTTCCAGCACTTTGCCTATGACATGGCTACGGAGGGACGTCGTCAGGTGGGTTCTACCATCAAGCCTTTCCTCTATTCGCTGGCCATGGAGAATGGTATGACGCCTTGCGACGAGGTGCCCAACGTACAGGAGACCTATATCGTGGCAGGAAAGCCCTGGACACCACGCAACGGCAGTCGTGCACGCTATGGCGAGATGGTGACCCTGAAATGGGGACTGCAGCAGTCGAACAACTGGATTTCGGCCTACCTGATGATGCACCGTCTGACACCAGAGGGCTTTGTCACCCTGCTGCGCAACTATGGTATCATGAATCCCGAGATACATCCCTCGCCTGCCCTTTGTCTGGGCCCCTGCGAGATTACCGTGAGCGAGATGGTGAGTGCTTATACGGCCTTCGTCAATCACGGCATCCGCTCTTCACCCATGTACGTGACACGTATCGTGGACAACGAGGGCAACGTGCTCGAGGAGTTTAAGCCTCGCATGAACGAGGTCATCAGCAGCGAATCGGCCGACAAGATGCTCTATATGCTGCGCGCCGTGGTCGATGGCGGTACGGGCGGACGCCTGCGATTCCGTTATAACCTGACGGCTCCCATCGGTGGCAAGACGGGTACGACCAACTCTAACAGCGATGGCTGGTTTATGGGTGTCACACCCAACCTGGTGTCTGGCTGCTGGGTGGGAGGCGACGATCGCGACATCCACTTCGACTCAATGACCTATGGTCAGGGTGCATCCATGGCGCTGCCTATCTTTGCACTCTATATGAAGAAGGTATATGCCGACGGCAACCTGCCCTATACTCAGGACGACCAGTTTGACATTCCTGAGGGCTTCGACCCCTGCAGCAGGGAGGACGATATGGAACAGGTGGACGACGCAGAAGCCGACGAACAACTCATTAATCAAATTTTCGAATAACCATATGAAACATCAGTTGCGTAGTGCTGTATGCACAGAAGGAAGAAGAATGGCTGGCGCCCGTGCTCTATGGGTGGCCACGGGTATGAAACGCGAGCAGTTTGGCAAACCTATTATTGCCGTCGTCAACTCGTTTACCCAGTTTGTGCCTGGTCATACACATCTTCACGAAATCGGTCAGATCGTTCGCGAGGAAATCGAGAAGATGGGCTGCTATGCGGCTGAATTTAACACAATCGCCATCGACGACGGCATCGCCATGGGACACGACGGTATGCTCTACAGTCTGCCCTCACGCGACATCATCGCCGACTCGGTGGAATATATGGTCAACGCCCACAAGGCCGACGCCATGATCTGCATCTCGAACTGCGACAAGGTGACGCCAGGCATGCTGATGGCCTCGATGCGACTGAACATCCCTACGGTATTCTGTAGCGGTGGTCCCATGGAGGCTGGCAAATGGCGCGGCGAGAATGCGGACCTGATTACAGCAATGATCAAGGGTGCCGACCCCTCGGTTTCTGACGAGGAGATGGCTGAGATAGAGGGCTGTGCTTGTCCTGGCTGTGGCTCATGCTCTGGCATGTTTACAGCCAACTCGATGAACTCGCTGACAGAGGCCATCGGACTATCGCTCCCAGGAAACGGTACTATCCTGGCTACACACACCAACCGCATCGAACTCTTCAAGGCTGCTGCCCGTCAGGTGGTCAAGAACGCCTTGGCCTACTATGAGGATGGCGACGAGAGCGTTCTGCCTCGTAATATCGCCACACGCAAGGCTTTCATGAACGCAATGGCGCTGGATATCGCCATGGGCGGAAGTACCAACACCGTACTGCACCTCTTGGCTGTGGCTCAGGAGGCTGGCGCCGACTTCACCATGAAGGATATCGACGAGTTGAGTCGCCGCGTGCCTTGTCTGTGCAAACTGGCTCCTAACACGCAGAAATACAGCGTACAGGAGTGCGGTCGTGCCGGCGGTATCCTGGGCATTCTCAACGAACTGAACAAGGGCGGCCTCATCGATGGCTCTGCTCCACGTGTGGATGGCATGACGCTCGGCGAGGCCATGGAGAAATATGATATTACGAGGTACGAGAATAGTTCTGACGATAAAGGTAACCTCGCACCTCGCACCTCGTACCTCGAACCTCGAAGCATCTACTTCTCCGCTCCCGGCAACCGCTTCTCAACGAAGATGGGCTCGCAGTCGGAACAATGGCCATCGCTCGACACCGATCGTGCCAATGGCTGTATCCGCGACCTTGAGCACGCCTACACCAAGGACGGTGGACTGGCTGTTCTCTTTGGAAACATTGCTCAGGATGGATGCGTGGTCAAGACAGCTGGCGTGGACGAGAGCCTCTGGCACTTCGAAGGACCTGCTGTGGTGTTCGACTCTCAGGAGGACGCCTGCGAGGGTATCCTGGGTGGCAAGGTGAAGAGTGGCGACTGCGTCGTCATCACGCACGAAGGTCCCAAGGGTGGTCCTGGCATGCAGGAGATGCTCTACCCCACCTCTTATATCAAG
>CADAKX010000020.1:0-63138 GCA_902788605.1 uncultured Prevotellaceae bacterium
ACAAAACTATATTCAAAAATGACAAAGACCGAAGCGGTTCAAGTGAACCTAATTTATTTAATTTTTAAACTCGTCCATTTTTAGTGGACACTAGTGATATACAAAAAGGACTGTCTCGAAAGACAGTCCTCATCAGTTCCTTTTATAGTGCAGTATGAAGTTCGCGATTCAGCGAGAGCACTCTCCACACTGTGCTCGACGATGCGGATGAGCTCGTTTCGACGATGTTCGTCGGACAGATTAAAACGGTTCATGTAAGCCATAACCACTTGAAATCATTAAAGTTTCGTAATTATTGGGCACCAAGGTGGCAAATATTCTTCTTTTTTTAGTACCTTTACACCCAAATTTAATTTGTTTTGTGATAGATATGAAGACAATGGACGATAATTTAAAGAATGGACTGGCCGAGAAGTCGCCGAAGTCCACAAAGGATATTTACCTTGCCGGTGGCTGCTTCTGGGGTACGGAGCATTATTTCAAGCAGATTGAGGGCGTGGCCATGACGGAAGTGGGATTTGCTAACGGACATACGGAGAATCCGACGTATAAGGAGGTATATACCGACCAGACGGGCTTTGCAGAGACGGTCTATGTGAGGTTCTATCCTGATGTGGTCAGCCTCGAATTCCTGTTGCAGATGTTCTTCAAGGCTATCGATCCGACCAGCCTCAACAAACAAGGTCACGACGAGGGAACGCGCTATCGTACTGGTGTCTATTATACTGACCCTGCGGATTTGCCCGTCATCGAGAAGGTGTTTGCTGAAGAGCAGAAAAACTATGAGCAGCCCTTGGCTGTAGAGAAACTGCCTCTGCAGAACTTCTATACGGCGGAAGAGTATCATCAGGATTACCTTGACAAGAATCCCGATGGTTATTGCCACCTGCCTCTGTCGCTATTCGAGTTTGCAAAGAAAGCTCGACCAAAGATCAAGGAAAAGAAGTGAAAACGACGAATAATTGAATAGTATGTTAGAACACATCGCAGATTTTACAGCCTGGCCGATACTTACAGGTATCTGTATTGGCTACATTGCCAACCGCATTATGAGTGGTGAGGGTAAAGGATGTTGTATGAACCTTGTCATCGGTATCATTGGCAGTTATGTCGGTACTTTGATTAGTCATTTGCTGAATATCGAACTGTTAGGGAAAGGATATCTCACCAACTTTGTGTTTTGCGTTGTTGGTGCCGTAACATTCCTGTGGATTTGGAAGAAACTGTTTGATTGATGGCTTGGAAACTGAAAAAGACAAAGAAAGGTTTATGAAAGAAGAGAAATATGAGTTGCTGGTCAGTCAGATCAGGGCGCTCATCGAGGGCGAGAACGACGTGATTGCCGTGATGAGCAATGTGGCGGGGGCCATCCATCAGACCATGGGATTCTGGTGGACGGGATTCTATCGTGTGAAAGGTGAGGAACTGGTGCTGGGACCGTTTCAGGGGCCTGTGGCCTGTATGCATATCCCTTATGGCAAGGGCGTGTGTGGCACGGCCTGGCAGCGCGCTGAGACGGTGGTGGTAGAGGATGTGGAGCAGTTTCCTGGCCACATAGCTTGCAGCAGCGAGTCGAAGTCGGAAATCGTGGTACCTGTGTTTGGCGGCGATGGCAAGGTGACGGCGGTGCTCGATATTGACAGCGAGAAGCTGGCCACCTTTGACGATACAGACCGCAGGTATCTGGAGGAGATCTGCAGACTGCTGACGAAATAAACAGTAACGATCAAAAAGGTGATCGGGCGGGCCACATGATGTGACTCGCCCGATCTGCTTTTTTTATGAAACAAACACCCAAAAATTTACAGTTTCAAGTCCTTCTTCAGGGCCTCAATCTTGATCTCGCCAGCCTTGCTGCAACGATCGTAATCGGCTGCACCAGAGAAGCTTGCGTCCTTGACCTCGGTGTAGAACTTGATCTTAGGCTCGGTGCCTGAAGGACGTACGCTGACCTTGGTGCCGTCTTCGCAGAACCACTGCAGCACGTTTGAGGTGTCGGGCATGTCGAGCTTGGTCACGTTGCCCTGGGCGTCCTTGGCCTCGAGGGTCTTGTAGTCCTTGATCAGAACGACCTTTGAGCCACCCAAGGTCTGGGGAGGATTGTTGCGGAAGTCGGTCATCATCTGCTTGATCTCGTCGGCACCGCTCTTGCCTGGACGAACAACGTTGATGGTGTACTCCTTAGAGAAGCCGTACTCCTTGTAGATGTTCATCAGCAGGTCGTAGAGGGTCATGCCGTTGTCGCGTGCCCATGAGGCAATCTCGCAGATAAGGCAGATAGAGGCGGGAGAATCCTTGTCGCGCACCTTGTCGAATGGCAGGAAACCGAACGACTCCTCGCCGCCACCGATATACTTCTTCTTGCCCTCGTTGACGCGAATCTCGTTGGCAATCCACTTGAAGCCGGTATAGCAGTCCATGAGTTCTACGCCGTTCTTCTTGGCAATCTCGGCGATGACCTCGGTGGTTACGATGGTCTTAACCAGGAACTCGTTGCCTTTGAGCTGGCCGAGCTTCTTCTTGTTGGCGATGATATACCATGAGAACATCATGGCTGTCTGGTTGCCGTTGAGAATCTCCCACTCACCCTTGGGGTTGCGGCAGACGATGGCCAGACGGTCGGCATCGGGGTCGGAAGCAATCACCAGGTCGGCGTTGAGCTTCGTGCCCAGCTTCATGCCCAGGGTCATAGCCTCGGCATTCTCGGGGTTGGGGCTGACTACAGTGGGGAAGTTGCCATCGATGACCATCTGCTCGGGCACCACGTGGATGTTCTGGAAACCCCATGAGCGCAGGGCCATAGGCACGATGACGCGGCCTGTGCCGTGCATGGGTGAATAAACGATGTTCAGGTCCTTCTGGCGCAGGATGACGTCCTGGTCGACCATAGCCTCCTTGACAGCCTGGATGTAGTCCCAGTCCATCTCGCCACCGATGATGTCGATGAGGTCTTTGTTGCCCTCAAACTTCACATCCTCGATCTTCACCTTGTTGACCTCGTCGATGATACCCTTGTCGTGGGGGGCCAGCACCTGGGCGCCGTCTTCCCAATAGGCCTTGTAGCCATTATACTCGCGGGGGTTGTGAGAGGCGGTAACGTTGACACCTGCCTGACAGCCCAGCTGACGGATGGCGAAAGAGATCTCGGGGGTGGGGCGCAGGCTCTCGAAGAGATAGACCTTGATGCCGTTGGCAGAGAAAATGTCGGCTACGGTCTCGGCAAACATGCGTCCGTTGTTGCGGCAGTCGTGACCTACAACGACAGCGGGCTGGATGTTGGGGAATGCCTTGTTGATATAGTTGGCAAAGCCCTGAGTGGCCATACCTACGATATACTTGTTCATGCGGTTGGTGCCGGCACCCATGATGCCGCGCAGGCCACCAGTGCCAAACTCGAGGTTCTGATAGAATGCGTCGATGAGGGCGGTTTTGTCCTCGGCGTCGAGCATTGCCTGTACTTCCTTACGTGTCTCTTCGTCGAACGACGGTGAGAGCCATACCTTTGCCTGTGCTTCGCACTGGGCAATGAGTTGTGCGTTATTTTCCATAATTAGTTTGTTTTTAATTCAGATTATTTGGGGCAAAATTAATAAAACTTTCCGAATTTCCCAAATAATAGTATGTTTTTTTATTTCTTCTCTGATTCTTTAAGCGGTTTAACATAGCGCATGTTGGCCTTGATCTGACGCTGGCGCTTCTTCATATATTTGCTGGGGTTCAGACTGCTGAAACGGCGCGGATTGGGCAGCGTGGCTGCTATCAGGGCGCACTGGTTCGGGGTGAGTTCGCTGGCCGAGCAGCCGAAATGCTCGCGGGCCACAGCCTCGACACCATAGATGCCAGGCCCCATCTCGATGCTGTTGAGATAGACCTCCATGATGCGCTCCTTGCTCCAGAAGAGCTCGATGAGTACGGTGAAATAGGCCTCAAGACCCTTGCGCACCCACGAACGGCCTGGCCACAGAAAGACGTTCTTGGCCGTCTGCTGACTGATGGTCGAGGCACCCAACTTGTTTTTCTCGGGATGCTTGCGGTTGCGCTCGGCAGCCTTCTGAATGGCCTCGAAGTCGAAACCGTGGTGCTCCAGGAACCGGGCATCCTCGCTGGCCATCACGGCAGTGGGCATGCTGGGAGACATCTCGTCGATAGAGACCCAGGTGTGACTGAGCTTTGCCTCGTCGAGCTGGAACAGGCGGATGAACATCAGCGGCGTGTAGTAGACGGGAAAAAACTTCAGCACTACCACTGCAAGAATGGTAGTGCCGAAGAATATTGCAGTAGCCCACTGGGCTATCTTACGAATGCGTTGAAGTATGGTTTTCAATTGCTAATTATCAATTGTCCATTATTAATTACTTCAATGTGCCTGCCTCAGCAGCCTGGATCATGGCCTGAGAAGCATACATGTAGATCTCAACGCGACGGTTCTGCTGACGACCTGCGGCAGTAGAGTTGTCGGCAACGGGGTTGGTAGAACCCTGACCATCAACGGTGCGGATCTGAGCTGCAGTCACGCCCTGGCTCTTCAGATAAGACTCAACGGCCTGGGCACGCTTTACAGAGAGGGGGTTGTTGATGGCGTCAGAACCGGTGTTGTCGGTGTGACCGAAGATAGCGATGTCGCAGTCGGCATTGTTCTTCAGCAGAGTGGCACACTGGTTCAGGGCTGCCTTTGAGTTGGCGTTCAGGTCGCTCTTGTTGGTGGCAAACAGGATGCCAGAGTCGAAGGTCAGCTTCACAGCCTGCAGGCCGTTGGCGTCGGTAACAGACTCTACCTGGGCGTTCTTCACAGCCTCGGCTTCCTTCTTCACCTTATCCATGTGCTTGCCGATGAGGGCACCAGTACCAGCACCTACGGCTGTACCTACAGCAGCACCTACAGCGGTGTTGCCAGCCACCTTACCTACAATAGCACCCAGCACTGCACCACCGGCAGCACCAATTGCAGTTCCCTTAGCCAAATTGTTACATCCAGCCATCACAATTCCTGCACACAAGGTCAGGATCATAACTTTCATCTTTTTCATAATGGTAGTTAGTTTTATTAATAAAATTGTTAAACGTTCATGTATTTCGAGTGCAAAGATAGAAAATAATTATGAATTGAATTACTAATTATCATTTTTTTTGTACCTTTGCACCAAAATTTTGAATTTATTGGATAAATCATGGCAAAAGAATTAAAAGAATTAACAAAAAGGGCTGATAACTATAGTCAGTGGTTCAACGACCTGGTGGTAAAAGCTGACCTGGCCGAGCAGAGTGCTGTACGCGGCTGCATGGTTATCAAACCTTACGGCTATGCCATCTGGGAGAAGATGCAGCAGCAGCTGGACAAGATGTTTAAGGAGACTGGTGCTCAGAATGCCTATTTCCCCTTGCTCATTCCAAAGTCGTTTCTGAGCCGCGAGGCCGAGCATGTGGAGGGCTTTGCCAAGGAGTGTGCAGTGGTGACTCACTATCGTCTGCGCGCCAAAGAGGATAAGAGCGGTGTGGAGGTTGATCCTGCTGCCAAGTTGGAGGAGGAGCTGATTGTCCGTCCTACGTCAGAGACTATCATTTGGAATACCTATAAGAACTGGATTCACTCATGGCGCGACCTGCCCCTGATGTGCAACCAGTGGTGTAACGTGATGCGCTGGGAGATGCGCACCCGTCCTTTCCTGCGCACCAGCGAGTTCCTGTGGCAGGAGGGCCATACGGCTCATGCCACTCGCGAGGAGGCTGAAGAGGAAGCACAGAAGATGCTGAAGGTCTATGCTAAGTTTGCCGAGGAGTGGATGGCTGTGCCCGTGGTTCAGGGTGTAAAGAGTGAGACCGAGCGCTTTGCCGGTGCTCTGGATACTTATACCATCGAGGCCATGATGCAGGACGGTAAGGCGCTGCAGAGCGGTACCTCTCACTTCCTGGGTCAGAACTTCGCTAAGGCTTTCGAGGTGACCTATCTTAATAAGGAGAACAAGCCCGAGTATGTGTGGGCTACCTCATGGGGTGTTTCTACGCGTCTTATCGGTGCGCTCATCATGACTCACTCAGACGACAATGGTTTGGTGCTGCCTCCGAAGCTGGCTCCCATCCAGGTGGTCATCATTCCTATCGCCACCAAGCCCGAGCAGATGGAGCAGGTGAACAAGGAGGTGACTCCGATCATCGAGGCGCTGCGTGCTAAGGGCATCACGGTGAAGTTTGACGATGTCGACAACAAGCGTCCTGGCTTTAAGTTTGCCGACTATGAGCTGAAGGGTGTGCCCGTGCGTCTGGTACTGGGTGCTCGCGACCTGGAGAACGGCACCATCGAGGTGATGCGCCGCGATACGCTGGAGAAGGAGACTCGCTCGATCGAGGGAATCACCGAGTATGTGGAGCAGTTGCTGGAGGATATCCAGAAGAACATCTTCGAGAAGGCTAAGGCTTATCGTGATGCTCATATCTATGAGTGCGAGAACTACGAGGAGTTCAAGGAAAAGGTGAAGGACGGCGGTTTCTTCCTCTGCCACTGGGACGGTACTGCCGAGACCGAGGCAAAGATCAAGGAGGAGACTCAGGCCACTATCCGCTGCGTGCCTTTCGGCGTGGAGCAGACTCCTGGCGTCGATATGGTGACTGGCAAGCCCGCCAAGGCTCGCGTCATCATCGCAAGAAGCTATTGATTTTGAATTTTCGGAATTCCGAATTAAATTAATAACCCAACACTTACAAGCAGCCCGTACATGAAAATGTTACGGGCTGTTTCGCCTAAACACTTGTTTAACTCGCGGCCTTCCCAAATGCTTTTCATCTTGAGAAAGGTGAAGACGTGGAGCGCCAGGTAGATCAGGGGAAGAACAGTGGCCCACCAATGTCCGTTGATGCCAAAGACGAGTCCCATGAGGCAGGCCACAATGCCCACACCCACATAGAGTTCGAGAGTGGCTTTCTCGCCGATGCGCACCACCAGCGTGTTCTTGCCTGCCTTTTTGTCAGTATCGCGATCGCGGAAGTTGTTGACCAGCAAGAGGGCGTCAATCACGATGCCACAGGCCAACGATGCCGTGAGCACCTCGACACTAGTGGTGTGGAGCTGGACATAGTATGTCATGCTGACAGGTACGATGCCAAAGAACACCAGTACCAGCACGTCGCCCATGCCTATATAAGAAAGGTGTGTGGTGTAGAGAAAGCAGAACACCACGCAGAGCATGCCGATGAGTATCATCTCGAGTCCACCATAGAGCACCAGGGGAAGGCCTACCAGGCAGGCCAGGGTGGTGGTGATGGCGATGGCGTGTTTCATGGCTTCGATGCTGACCCATCCCTGGGTGCAGGCTCGCTCAGGGCCCAGTCGCGTCTCGCGATCGTCAGTGCCTTTGGCATAGTCTACGAAGTCGTTGATGAAGTTGGCGTCTATCTGCATGATAAAGGCGAAGAGCAGACAGAGCACGGCTGCTGTCCACGAAAAGGGGTGACCGATATAGGCTGCTGCGTCTTTCCACGCCAGCGACAATCCTATCATCACAGGTACGGCGGCGCCTGTCAGCGTCTTGGGACGGGCTGCCAGCACCCACGCTTTCAAAGAGTTTTTCTTCACTTCCATTTCTCACTTTTTTCTAAAAACGTTTGCAAAAGTAAATAAAATCTCGTATATTTGCAAAATAATCCTTTAAAAATAATGCTGAACAAGACCGCAAGCCTCGATTTGGTGGAATTTATAGAAACACAGATTCTGCCGCAGTATGCCAATTTTGACAAGGCACACAACCTGGAACATGTGACCAGGGTGATTCGTCGTTCGATGGAACTGGCACAGAAAACAGGTGCCGACAAGAACATGGTGTACACCATCGCGGCCTATCACGATGTGGGTATGTCAGGGCCCAGGGCCGTTCATCATATCACGGGTGCCAAGATCATGGCCAGCGATGCGCGACTGAAGAAATGGTTCTCGCCCGAGCAGATTAAAATCATGAAGGAGGCCATCGAGGATCATCGTGCTTCGGCATCGCGTGCACCCAGAAGCCTGTATGGCAAGATTGTGGCTGAGGCCGACAGGGACATCGTGCCCGAGGTGGTGTTTCAGCGTACGGTGCAGTTTGGACTGGCCAACTATCCTGAGCTGGACAAGGAGCAGCAATGGCAGCGCTTTGTGAAGCATATGGACGAGAAATACTCGGTCAATGGCTATATCAGACTGTGGATTCCTGGCTCGCCGAATGAGGAGAAACTGAAGGAGCTGCGCAACATCATAGCGGATACTCGCTTGCTGCGCGAGCAATTTGATAAATATTTTAATCAGGAAAGTGTATGACGAATAAAGAATTGATGCGACGCGCCATTGAACTCTCTAAGCAGAGCGTGCGCAACGGCGGAGGACCCTTCGGTGCCGTCATAGCCCGCAACGGAGAAATCGTTGCTGAGGGCTCCAACTGTGTAACTATCGACTGCGACCCCACGGCCCATGCTGAGGTGTCGACCATCCGCAAGGCCTGTAAGGCACTGGGTACGTTTGACCTCTCGGGTTGCGAGATCTTCACGTCGTGCGAGCCTTGTCCTATGTGCTTCGGTGCCATCTACTGGGCACATCTCGACAAGATCTATATGGGCAACGATCGCAAGGATGCGGCAAAGATAGGTTTCGACGACGATTTCATCTATCAGGAGATTGCACTCGACGCAAAGGATCGTAAGAAGCCTTCCGAGGTGCTGCTGCGTGACGAGGCGCTGGAGGCCTTCAAGATGTGGGACGAGAAGGTGGACAAGACGGAGTATTGAAACTCGGCTTGCCGTTATAACGCGATACGAAAAGTGAATCGTGAAAAATAAAAGGAATCTCAACTCAGAGATTCCTTTTTTTATTTATGAGTAGCGCTTGGGATATCTGAAGAGGATGGAGAGGAAGGCCGCCACGCCGATAGCCATCGGATAATACAGCCAGGGGATGATGGCAATAGGGTTGATGCTGGCCAGACCTGCTGCCATCAGTACCTGGGCGCCATAGGGCAACAGACCTTGGACGGCACACGAGAAGGTGTCGAGCAAAGAGGCGCATTTCCTGGGGTCCAGGTGGAATTGCTCGCCAATCTTGTGGGCAATGCCACCTGTGGTGATGATGGCCACGGTGTTGTTGGCTGTGCAGAGATTGATGATACTCACCAGCAGGGCAATGGTGTATTCGCCGCCTCGCTTGCCGTTGACATGGCGAGTGAGCCCGTTGATGATGAAGTCGATGCCACCGTTGTGCTTGATAAGTTGCAGCAGACCACCTGCCAGCATCGTGATGACAATGAGTTCGCTCATCGACACAATGCCGTCGCCAATGGCACCTATCCATCCCCAGAAGTCGAACGCGCCGAGTGAGATGCCGATGATGCCCGTGAGCACCACGCCAAGGGTGAGCACAATCATCACGTTGAGGCCGAAGACGGCGGTGATGATGACTGTCAGATAGGGCAGCACCTTTAATAATTCAATATCGGATGTGAGGGCTGGCACACTGATGTCTCGGCCTGCATAGAAATAGACGATGAGCAGTAGCAAGGCGGCAGGCATCACGATAAACGAGTTGACGCGAAACTTGTCGCTGGTCTTGCAGCCCTGGGTCTGGGTGGCAATGATGGTGGTGTCGGAGATAAACGAGAGGTTGTCGCCAAAGAATGAGCCTCCCACCACGATGGCAACTACCATGGCCACGTTGGCACCTGTCTGCGAGGCAATGCCTGCAGCAATAGGGGTCAGGGCTACGATGGTGCCCACACTGGTGCCGATGGACAGCGAGATGAAGCAGGCTGCCAGGAAAAGTCCGGCCAGCAGCATCTGACCAGGCAACAGCGACAGCGTCAGGTTGACGGTGGCATCGATGGCCCCCATCGTCTTGGCTGTGTTGGCAAAGGCGCCAGCAAGGATGAAGATCCAGATCATGAGCATCATCTCGGCAGAGCCTGCACCACGACTAAACACGTTGATGCGCTTGCGTAACTTTCCCTTGGTGATGCCAACGGCAAAGATGCTGGCAGCAAGGAAGGCCACGGTGATGGGCACCTTGTAGAAGTCGCGCGCAATGATGCTCGTGACGAGATAGAGTGCAACAAATACCATCAGGGGCGATAGTGCCAGCAATCCTTTTCTCATGCTCTTATTGTTTACAGCGTTACGCCGTTCTTATATCGTTCTTTTGCTTATAGCGTGACGCCGTTCTTGAAGATGGAAATCTCGCGATAGTCGTTCTCCTCGTTGTGGGTCTTCTCGCCACTGGCCACAGCCAGAATCTTGTCGATAAACTCGGGCACGAGTTCCTGCATGGTGCGGCCCTCGATGAGTTGGCCTGCAGAGAAGTCCACCCACTGGGGCTTGCGCTGGGCAAGGGTAGGGTTGGTGGCTATCTTCATCGTGGGAACAAAGGTGCCGAAGGGGGTGCCGCGGCCTGTGGTGAAGAGCACCATGTGGCAGCCACAAGAGGCTAATGCGGTGGCAGCAACAAGGTCGTTGCCTGGGGCTGACAACAGGTTGAGGCCATTGGCCGACAGACGATCACCATATTCCATCACACCACTAACAGGGGCGCGTCCGCACTTCTGGGTACAACCCAAGGCCTTGTCCTCGAGGGTCGAGATGCCACCGGCCTTGTTGCCAGGACTGGGATTCTCGCCAACGGGTTCGCCATGACTCAGGAAATACTCCTTGAAATTATTAATCATCGAAACGGTCTGGCCGAAAAGTTCAGGCGTCTCGCAACGGTTCATCAGGATGGTCTCGGCACCAAACATCTCGGGTACCTCGGTCAGCACACTCGTGCCGCCCTGGGCCACCAGCCAATCGCTGAACTCGCCCACAAGGGGATTAGCGGTGATACCACTGAAGCCATCGGAACCTCCGCACTTCAGGCCTACACGGAGCTTGGATACAGGTACGTCGACTCGCTTGTCCTGACGGGCTTTCTCATAAAGCTCGCGAAGAATCTGCATGCCTGCTTCCACCTCGTCGCCATCCACCTTCTGGGTCACCATCAGGCGGATGCGCTCTTGGTCATAGTCGCCCAAAAGCTGCATGAAGTCATCGGGTTGGTTGTTCTCGCAACCCAGTCCCACCACCAATACTGCACCAGCATTGGGATGAAGCACGATGTCGCGCAGGATCTTGCGGGTGTTCTCGTGGTCTCCACTCAACTGCGAGCACCCGTAGTTGTGGTGCCAGGCATAGATGCTGTCTATATCTTGGCATCCCGTCTCTTCGCGCAACTGCTTGGCCAGTCTCTCGGCGATGCCGTTGACACAGCCAACGGTGGGTACAATCCATATCTCGTTGCGAACACCCACGTCGCCATTCTTGCGGATATAGCCCTTGAATGTGCGATGGTCGTTCTGGATATTGAGTTTCTCGCTGACAGGCTCGTAGGTATATTCGAGGGTGCCGGAAAGGTTGGTCTTCAAATTGTTCTCGTTGACCCACTCGCCACCTTTCATGTCTTTGATGGCGTGACCAATGGGATAGCCATACTTGATGATGTTCTCGCCTGCTTTCACGTCGCGCAGCAGTACCTTGTGGCCTGCAGGTACGTCCTGGGCAAGGACCACGCGCTCGTAGCCGGCCTCAATCACATCACCTCGTTTCTTTTCTGTCAGACATACCACAACGGTGTCGGCAGGATTAATTTTTAAATATGTTTGTAGTTCCATAATCTGTTTTTAGACGTTGTCGCGCCTATAGAACTCGATGTTCTCCTTGGTCAGAAGTTCAATAGGCATATAGTTTACGGGGGTCACCTCCTTCTTCAGAACAATAGCCTGGAAGAGGGTCTCAATACACTGGTAACCCTGCATATAGGCGTGCTGGGCAATGAGAAACGAGATACTGCCCTGGCGAACACACTCTGCATTCTTGGGCACCATATCGTAGCCCATGATCTGGACGTTGCGGCGGTTGGTGCGCAGAAGGAACTCGCCCACCAGGTGGGCCTTAGAGTTGAAGGTGATGCAGTGGTGAATATGTGGATGGGTGGAGAAAAACTCTTCGAGAATCTTGTCGTACTGGTTTTTCGATTCGCCCATCGGCAAGTTGACGTCGGTAATCTTAATCTCGGGGAAGTGGTCGCGCATGTAGTGACGGAAACCTGTTTCGCGGTTGGACTGCTGCTTAGAGCCCACATGACCGTCTTTCAACTGCTTCATCATCATGATCTCCTTCTCTTTCGAGGCAATGAGCATCATCATACGAGCTGCGAAATATCCACTCTGGAAGGAGTCCTGACCAAAGAATGCCAGTGGCTTGAGGTCGGGCAGATAAGAGTCAAGGAGAATAAAGGGGATATTACGGTCGGCCAACTGGTCGGTGAAGACACGGGTAATCTCCAACTTGGCAGGCACCACGATGACGCCATCAGGATTCTGGTCCAAACACTCCTTGGTGGCTTTGACAAACGATGGGCCGTTGAAGCGTTCGTAATACAGCATCTTCAGCGAAATGTGGAAGTCGCGTCGGCGTGCTGTCGCTGCCTTGACGCCCTGTTCAATCTCGTCCCAATAGGCCTCGCTGTCGTGCAGGGGGATGATGCAATAGAACGTGTAGTCCTTGTTGTATGCCAATGCTGATGCATAGACGTTGGGCTGATAGTCCATCTCGGCAAGAGCCTTCTCTACTTTCTCGCGAGCAGATTTCGACACGTTGGGTCTTTCATGTAACACACGGTCTACGGTGCCCACTGACACACCTGCACGCTCTGCGATATCCTTAATCCTAATCTTATCTGTTGCCATAAAAAGTTGATTATTTTTTATTTTTGTGCAAAGGTACAAATAACTGATTGAAAAACCAAATTAATTTTAATTTAGTTTTGTGGTATGCACGGAATTAACTACCTTTGCATCAAAATTTTAAGTAATAATGGACTATCAAGCTATCATAGATAAGTATTATCCGGAAGATAACGAACTGAAAGCGTTGCTATTGAAACACTCTAGACAGGTGGCCGACAAGTGTCTGGAGGCTTGCAGAAAGCATCCTGAACTGAATCTCGATGAGCAGTTTGTCGAGGAGGCGGCTATGCTCCACGATATAGGTATTCGTTGGTGTCATGCTCCCAGTATTCTGTGTATGGGTGACCAACATTATATTCGTCATGGAGTGATTGGCGGTGAACTGCTTAGAAAAGAGGGACTTATGCGTCATGCACTGGTATGTGAACGGCATACGGGAACGGGGCTGACGAAGGCTCAGATTGTGAGTCAGCAACTGCCCCTGCCTGCAGAGGATTTTATCCCCATTTCAACGGAGGAAAAGTTGGTTTGCTATGCCGATAAGTTCTTCTCGAAGTCAAGTCCTGATCGCATACGCACGGTAGAGCAGACGGCACAGAGCTTGGAGAAATTCGGACACGAGGGAGTGGAAAAGTTCCTCGCTTGGTCAAAAATGTTCGAATAAACAACGTTAAACAATCGTAAAGAGAGCGATATTCCATATTTTTGGTGTAATTTTGCAGCCGTGAAACGTAATTCGGTTATAATTTTACTTCTATTCGTCTTCCTGATTGTGATGGCAGGCCTGCCTTCCGCACCTTTTCAGGGTAACAGTCACAGGGCGGCGAAAGATGACTCTATATCTGTCAATGATACGGTTTCCTTGGATACGGTTCCCAAGGAAATGTTTGCTATAGATACTGTTACACAGGATTCTTTGCCGTTGGATACAATCCTGAAAGATACAACGGTGCTGGATTCCCTTCACATGGCGATTCTCCAGCACAACAAGGCGATTGACGATTCGCTGGCTCTCGACAGCGTGAACCGTGCTAAGAAAACGGGTATCGATTCGCCTGTGGAATTCTCGGCCAACGATTCTATTGTCTATATCGCTGGCTCGGGAATGGCTCACCTTTTTGGTGACTCGCATGTGACTTACCAGAACATGGACCTAAAGAGTGAGAAGATTTATATGTGTCTGGACTCGTCGTTGGTGCATGCCACTGGTGCTCGTGATTCTCTTGGTGTCATGTTTGGCACACCTGTCTTCAAGATGGGTAGCGATACCTATGAGAACGATACGATGGCCTTTAACTTCAAGACGAAGAAAGGTTTTATCAAGCAGGTATATACTGAGCAGGAAGATGGTTTCCTGACAAGTGAACTCTCTAAGCGTGATGCCGATGGCGTGCTCTATCTGCAGCATGGTCGATACACAACCTGTGATGATTCGCATCCCGACTTCTATATAGCGTTGTCGAGAGCAAAGGTGCGTCCTGGCAAGGATGTGGTCTTCGGTCCTGCCTATCTGGTGGTATGCGATGTGCCCCTGCCACTGGCCATTCCCTACGGCTTCTTCCCCTTCACCAAGAGCTATTCCAGCGGATTCATTATGCCAACCTATGGTGACGAGACTTCGCGAGGTTTCTATCTGCGTGATGGTGGTTATTATTTCGCCCTGTCTGACAAGATGGACTTGAAACTCTTGGGCGAGATTTATACTAAGGGCTCATGGGCCATCAGCGCGGCTTCGAACTACAGAAAGCGCTATCGCTTCAGTGGCTCGTTCTATGCCAGTTACCAGAATTCTGTTGAGGGCGAGAAGAACTTGCCTGACTATCAGAAGACTACAAGTTTCAAACTGCAGTGGAGCCATCGTCAGGATCCTAAGGCCAACCCCTTTAGCAACCTGTCGGCTTCGGTCAACTTTGCGACAAGTAGTTATGAGCGCAATAATCTCACGTCAATGTATAATCCACAGGCGCTGACGCAGTCTACGCGTACGTCGTCTGTCAACTACTCGACGAAGTTCTCGAGCATCGGCATGTCTATCAACACGACGATGAACCTGAATCAGAACATGCGCGACTCTACGATTGCAATGACAATGCCTGACCTTAATATCTCTATTGCTCGCTTCTATCCCTTCAAGCGAAAGAAGATGGTTGGCAAGGAGAAATGGTACGAGAAAATCTCAATGTCATATACGGGTCGCTTTAGTAATAGTATCTCTACGAAAGAGGACAAACTAATGCATTCAAACCTGATAAAAGACTGGCGTAATGGTATGCAGCACAGTATTCCTATTAGTGCCAACTTCACGATATTCAATTATATCAACCTGAATGCGACATTCAACTTCACCGATCGTACTTATTCTAATAAGGTGATGCAGTCGTGGGATGGACAGAAGGTGGTCAACGATACCATCTATGGACTTTATAACGTCTATAACTGGTCGATGTCGCTGGGTGCTTCTACGAAACTTTATGGTTTCCTGAAACCTTCACCCAAGTTCCTGGGTGGCCGTATCCAGGCTGTGCGTCACGTCATCACACCGCAGGTGTCGTTTACTTATGCACCTGACTTCAGTACATCGCGCTATGGCTACTATGAAACGTATCAGAAGACTAATGCCGATGGTACGGTGTCGCTCGTAGAGTATTCTCCCTATAGTGGCTCACTCTATGGTGTGCCTGGAAAGGGTAAGACGGGTAGCATCAGTATGGACCTGTCGAATAACCTCGAAATGAAGACGGTGGATAAGAACGACTCTGTCCATAAGGTGTCACTTATCGATGAGTTGGGGTTGGCTATGAGTTACAACATGGCTGCAAAGATTCGTCCTTGGAGTGATCTGAGCACACGTCTGCGTCTGAAACTGACCAAGAGTTATACGCTGAATATCAATGCTGTCTTTGCCAGCTATGTCTATGAGGCCGATTCTGTGGGGGCAACACCACGTATCAGTGAGCATACCACTTATTGGGAGAAAGGTAAGATAGGACGTTTCCAGGGTATGTCTCAGAACTTGTCTTATACGTTGACTGATGAGAAGGTGCGTAACTTGTTTAAATGGCTCAGAGGTGAACGAGTGGACAAGAATGGCAACAAGAAGAATAACAAGAAGGACGATGACGACGAGATAGAGGTAGAATCAAACCTTGATAAGGACCTCGAAGAGGGTAAGCATGGTGCCGAAAAGAAGAATGCCGGTAAGGCTGAGACTGATGAAGATGGTTATATGAACTTCTCTCTGCCTTGGTCACTGAGCTTTGGCTATGGTGTTACCATGCGTGAGAATACCGACGTCAAGAAGTTCAACTATAACACCATGCGTTATCCGTATAAGTTCACTCAGAATCTGAACATGAGTGGTAACGTGCGTCTGTCTGATGGTTGGAATATCTCGTTCTCGTCTGGCTACGACTTTGAGAATAAGAAGATTTCGATGACAATGGCTTCGTTGTCGCGCGACCTCCACTGTTTTAATATGTCGTGCTCTGTTGTGCTGGCACCTTATACCAGTTACAACTTCTCCTTCCGTTGTAACGCCTCTACATTAACAGATGCGTTGAAGTACGACAAACGCTCGTCATACTCCAACGCAGTACAGTGGTATTAAGCTGAATGCTTTTTACTTTATTCTGAATGTCAGGGATTCTTTCTTAGAATCCTTGTCTATGAGGATGGTGGCTCCAGAAGGGAGATTGTCAGAGAGAATCTGCTCGCAGATGCCATCCTCGATGTAGTTCTGGATGGCACGCTTCAGTGGACGGGCACCAAACTGAACATCGTAGCCTTTGGTTGCCACAAACTCCTTGGCTGCAGGAGTGAGTTCTATCTCATAGCCCAATTCATGGATGCGATGATAGAGTCCCTTAAGCTCGACATCAATAATGCGCTTGATAGCTTCAAGGTCCAACTGCTCGAAGGTGATAATCTCGTCGAGACGGTTGAGGAACTCAGGCGAGAACTGCTTCGACAGTGCCTTCTGTACGATGCTACGAGCATGCTCGCGGTCTTTTTCATTCATGTTTAATCCCAACGAAGAGGCTGTAAAACCAATGCCATTGCCAAATTCCTTGAGTTGGCGAGTACCAGCATTAGAGGTCATGATAATAACGGTGTTGCGGAAGTCCACAAAGCGTCCATTACCATCTGTCAGTCTGCCTTCGTCCAGTACCTGAAGCAGAAGGTTAAAGACATTGCCGTGAGCCTTTTCTATCTCGTCAAGGAGGACGATGGAGTAGGGCTTACGTCGTACACGCTCGGTGAGCTGACCACCTTCTTCATATCCTACATAGCCTGGAGGGGCTCCAATGAGTCGGCTGACATTGAAGGCCTCGGTATATTCGCTCATGTCGACGCGAATGAGGGCGTCGGCAGAACCAAACATCTGCTCGGCTAACTTCTTGGCTAAATAGGTTTTTCCAACACCTGTGGGGCCAAGGAACATAAAAGCACCAATGGGATGATTGGGGGCCTTGAGTCCCACACGATTGCGCTGGATGGCTTTTACCATCTTATCGATAGCGGCATCTTGGGCAATAACGCTGGCTTTCAGGGTCGGCGCCATATCCTTAAGGCGTTGGCCTTCGTTCTCTGCCATGCGCTGAACAGGGATGCCTGTCATCATCGACACAACGTCACTGACTTCTGCCTCGGTGACGGTCTGACGCTGTTCGTTGTTGCCCTTCATCCATTCGGCCTGGGTATTGGAGAGCTGCTTCTCGAGTGCTGCCTGCCTGTCGCGGTAACTGGCTGCAAGTTCGTAGTTCTGATTCTTGACGGCCTCGTTCTTGTTGTTCTTTGCTTCGGCAATCTGTTTCTCAAGATCATGGATTTCAGGGGGAATCTGTGCATTCTTCAGATGTACGCGGGCTCCTGTCTCATCCATTGCGTCGATTGCTTTGTCTGGCTGCGATCTGTCGGTGACATAGCGTTCTGTCAATCTGACGCATGCCATGATGGCATCGTCGGTAAACTCAACGTGGTGATGTTTCTCATAACGATCCTTGAGGTTGTGCAGTATCTGAAGGGTTTGCTCGGCTGTGGTAGGGTCGACGATAACCTTTTGGAAACGACGCTCAAGAGCACCGTCCTTTTCAATACTGTTGCGATACTCATCAAGGGTTGTTGCACCAATGCACTGAATGGTGCCACGAGCCAAGGCTGGCTTCATGATGTTAGCGGCATCCATGCTGCCTGGAGTAGAACCGGCTCCAATAATGGTGTGTATCTCATCAATGAAGACGATAATCTGGGGATTCTGTTCTATCTCTTTGATAAGGGCGCGGATGCGTTCCTCGAATTGTCCACGATACTTGGTACCTGCCACAACGCCTGTCATATCGAGACTGACGATGCGACGGTTGAAGAACATGGGAGAGCACTTGCGATGGGCAATAAGCTGTGCCAGTCCTTCGACAATAGCACTCTTTCCCACACCTGGCTCACCAATGAGGATGGGGTTGTTTTTCTTGCGACGACCTAAGATTTCCATGACGCGCTGGATTTCCTGCTCGCGACCCACACAGGGGTCGAGCTTGCCATCAAGGGCTGCCTGGGTTAGGTCGGTAGAGAAATTGTCAAGTACGGGTGTCTTTGACTTTTCTTCCTTGTCGTTGGTCGCTGTCTGGGTGGTGTGTCCAGATGCGTTGGCCTTGGTGCTATCGTATTCCTCCTCGTCTTCTTCGGGCAACTGCAGGGCATTTTGAGGCTGCGGCTGGGTCTCCTTCGTGAGGTTCAGCACGTTGTTATAGTCAATATGACGTTCTTCAAGCAGTTGCTTGGCTGTATTGTCTGTCCTATCGTGCAGAATGGCGAGCAATAGATGATGCTCGTCTATGGTCTGCTGGTGTTGCTGACGAGCCTCGAGGACTGCCAACTTCAGTATGTTGCTGGCGTTCTCGTTAAGCATCAGTTCACTGCTCTGCACAGGCGGAAACACATTTTCTGTTCGTTGGAGTTTCTCTTCGATTTGGGTCTTGAGAGCCTCTTGGCTGACATTGAACTTCTGGAAGACCTTGGCAATGATGCCATCAGAGGATCGCATCATGCCTAGGAGCAGGTGCTCGGGAGCCACATGAGCACACGACAAACGGGCAGCCTCTTCGCGGGAAAAAGCCAAAATCTGAGAGACTTTATTGTTGAATTGGGTTGTCATTCTTTCTAGTTGTTTTCTTTGTTCTCTTTCTTTTGTTCGATGGAGAACCTGCAAATGCTGTGCCAGAACTTTGAACCTCCTTGGGACCATCAGCTTTTCTGGTGGTCTTGTTGTTTCGTCCTTGACCATTACCACGACCGTTGCCACGTCCACGTCCATTACTTCGTCCGTTGCCACGTCCTCGGCCCCTTCCCTGCGAACCTTTCTTATGAATAATGGCCTTGCTGTAGTCGGGACCTTCGCCTATACCATCGGGCAAGGGCAGTTTTTCAACTTCTTTCTCGAGGAAATCCTCAATCTGCTTGAATGAGGGAATGTCGCTGTCACAGACAAAGGTAATTGCCTCACCATCACGGTCGGCACGGGCTGTTCGGCCTATGCGATGGACATAGTCCTCGCTGTCGTGGGGTACGTCATAGTTAATCACCATGCGGATGTCATCGATGTCAATACCACGGGCTACGATATCGGTGGCCACCAATACATCTACCTGACCTGACTTAAAGCGATACATTACATCGTCGCGCTCCTGCTGACTGAGGTCTGAGTGCATTGGGGCGCAGTTAATCTTCAGTTTAAGAAGGGCACGATTGATGTCCTTTACTTTGTCTTTTTTGCCACAGAAAATGATAACTCGTTTGAGGTCGCCCTTTTTGAAAATATCCTGAATGATATGTACCTTCTGGGGCTCGTAGCACACGTAAGCCATCTGATGGATCTTTTCGGCGGGGCGACTTACTGCCAATTTTACTTCCACGGGATTGTGGAGCAGACTGACAGCCAACTCGCGGATCTTGCTTGGCATCGTTGCAGAGAACATTACCTTTTGGCAGGTTTTGGGTAATAGGGCGTTGATTTGCAGAATGTCTTCCATAAAGCCCATGTCAAGCATGCGGTCAGCTTCATCGAGCACAAAGAACGAGGTGCGAGAGAGATCGAGGTTTCCTACCTTTAGATGGCTGAGCAGACGGCCTGGAGTGGCAATGACCACGGGAGCACCGCCACGTAGGCTCTTAATCTCTTGGTCGTAGCGCCCACCATCGTTGCCACCATAGACAGCTATGCTGCTGACGTCATTGAGGTAATATCCGAAGCCCTGCATGGCTTGGTCAATCTGCTGGGCCAGTTCGCGGGTGGGCGACATGATGACGCAGTTGATAGCGTCCTCAGGGAATCCTCCGTCGTCGAGCATCGATAATATGGGCAGAAGATAGGCGGCAGTCTTGCCTGTACCTGTCTGAGCTACACCCAAGACATCGTACCCATCAAGAATTTCGGGTATACAGCGTTCTTGTATGGGAGTCATCTCCTCAAAGTGCATATCATAGAGTGCATCGAGGATATTGTCATTTAAGTATGTTTCTTCAAATGTCATTGTCAATTGTTTATTCTTTATTCTCCATTAATTTGGTGCCTGACGATAGCAGAAATAAGCTATGACGGCATATATTAGATTGGGAATCCATGCTGCCAGTAAGGCTGGCATGCCTGCATTAATGGCAAAGGTAGCACTGATGGTCTGAAGCAGGATATACGAGAATGACAGAGCCAAACCAATTCCTAAGGAGAGTCCCATGCCGCCCTTGCGTTTGCGGGCTGATAACGATGCTCCGATAATGGTGAGGATGAACGAGGCAAAAGAAGTGGCTATTCGTTTGTGGTATTCCACTTCATATTGTACAACGTTCTGCGAACCACGTTCCTGCTGCTTGGAGATATAGCGTTGGAGCTCAGGTGAGGTGAAGGTCTCCTGCTGTCCTTGGCTATAGACGAGGTCCATGGGTTCCATCATAATCACCGTGTCGAGTTCGGTGCCAGTCTGAATCTGTTCACGTAGTCCCTTAAGAGTACGAATCTTATAACTGATGGCCTTCCAGTGATAGCGTGAGTCGGAGATGGTGTCATACTGGATGACGTTGGCTGTCATGTGGCTCACCAACTTCTTGTCCTCAAACTTGTCGAGCGAGAATCCGTAACCACGACGGATGTTGTTATCGTATTGTTGCAGATAGGCAATGACGCCCGGTGCCACTTGCAACTGCACATTATTTGCTGTCGTAATACGGCGCTTGTTCTTATACTTTGTCTCGAAGTTATAGCGAGTCACATTGCCGTGGGGAATGATATAGGCTCCAAGATAGAAGTTCAGAATGGCGATGATGGCAGCCGATATCATATAGGGGCGTAGCAGACGACGGAAACTGGTGCCTGCAGCCAGCATAGCGATAATCTCGGAATTACCTGCCAGTTTCGAGGTAAAGAAAATGACGGCAATAAACACGAATAACGGTGAGAAGAGATTCGCAAAGTAGGGAACGAAGTTTGCGTAATAATCAAAGATGATGGCACTCCAGGGTGCGTGATAGGTGGAGAACTTATTTAAGTTCTCGTTGAAATCGAAAACGATACTAATACTGATAATCAGCAAGATGGAATAGATATATGTTCCAATGAACTTGCTGATGATATAGCGATCGAGTCGGGGTACAAGTCGTGCCAAAATCTTCTTCATACTCTGCGTCCTAAATCGTTGATGACGGAACGTTTCCACTGCGAGAAATCTCCTTGCTCAATGTGTTGACGAGCATCGGTGACCAAACGCAGATAGAAAGCAAGGTTATGGATAGAGGCTATCTGCAGGGCCAGCAACTCCTGTGACTTAAAGAGGTGATGCAGATAGGCCTTGGTGTGAAGGCGGTCTATGTCGCAACCATCGGGATCAATGGGTGAGAAGTCGTTCTCCCATTTCTTATTGCGCATATTCATTGTTCCCTGATAGGTAAAGAGCATGGCATTGCGTCCATTGCGGGTTGGCATCACACAGTCGAACATATCCACACCGCGCTCGATGGCTTCGAGAATATTTTGCGGTGTGCCAACGCCCATAAGATAGCGTGGACGGTCCTTGGGCAGGATGTCGTTAACCACCTCAATCATCTCGTACATCACTTCGGTTGGCTCGCCTACAGCTAGTCCACCAATAGAAGCTCCGCCACCATCGTTCAACATACCTAAGCGATCAACCACATGCTTGGCGGCATCCTGGCGTAAATCCTTGTATTTGCATCCCTGAACAATAGGGAATAGCGTCTGACGGTGACCATATAGAGGTTCCGTCTCATTGAATCGTTTGATGCAACGATCCAGCCAGCGTTGTGTGAGTCTCAGACTATTCTTGGCATACTGGTAATCGCTTTCGCCAGGAGGGCACTCGTCGAAGGCCATCATGATATCGGCACCGATAATGCGTTGGGTGTCCATCACGTTCTCGGGTGTGAAGATATGCTTGGAACCGTCAATATGAGAGCGGAACTCGCAGCCTTCTTCTTTCAACTTGCGGATGCCGGTAAGCGAAAAAACCTGGAAACCACCTGAGTCGGTAAGAATAGGGCGGTCCCATGTGTTGAACTTATGCAGTCCGCCAGCTTCCCGCAATGTGTCTAGACCGGGACGCAGATACAAGTGATAAGTGTTTCCCAGGATAATCTGGGCCTTTACTTGTTGGCGAAGCTCTGAAAAATGCACACCCTTCACGCTGCCACATGTTCCTACGGGCATAAAGATAGGTGTCTTAATCTGACCGTGATCGGTAGTTATCACACCAGCACGTGCGCTGCTATAAGGGTCTGTATGTTGTAGTTCGAATGTCATTTCTTCTCTTTTTCTTCGTCAATTTCGAATACCAGTGGATTATCAACAGTCTCATTGGTGAGGGCAATCTTCCATACATCAAGTACATTCTCTACATAATGGAATGTGACTCCTTTGAGGTACATCTCAGGAATCTCGAGGATGTCTTTTTCGTTCTCCTGACACATGATGATGTCGGTGATGCCAGCACGCTTGGCTGCAAGAATCTTTTCTTTGATGCCACCTACGGGAAGTACTTTTCCGCGAAGGGTAATCTCGCCTGTCATCGCTACGTTTTTGCGAACCTTACGCTGGGTGAGGGCAGAAGCAATACTGGTGGCAATGGTGATACCTGCAGATGGACCATCCTTAGGGGTCGCACCTTCTGGCACGTGGATATGGATATTCCAATTGTCAAAGATGCGATAGTCGATGCCTAACTTATCGGCATGAGCCTTTACATACTCTAATGCCAGTACTGCCGACTCTTTCATCACGTCGCCCAGATTTCCTGTGAGGGTGAGTTTAGAGCCTTTTCCCTTTGATAGTGATGTCTCAATGAAGAGAATCTCGCCACCAACACTGGTCCAAGCTAGGCCTGTAACCACACCTGCATAACTGTTGCCCTGATAGATGTCACGATAGAAAGGCGGTTTGCCAAGAAGATCTTCCAAAGACTCGGGGGTAATCTTCCAATTGTCTATAGTGCCATTCATCTGTTGCTTGAAGGCCAATTTTCTCATGGCCTTGTTGATCTGTTTTTCCAGTTGACGAACACCACTCTCGCGGGTATATTGCTCAATCACCTTTTCTATGGCAGCCTTATTGAACTTAGGCTTGTTGACGAGTGTCTTTAAGCCTGTGTTGTCAAGTTCGCGTGGAATTAAGTGGCGCTTGGCAATCTCAATCTTCTCTTCTGTAATATAGCCACTTACCTCGATAATCTCCATTCGGTCTAATAATGGACGGGGAATGGTACTGAGGTTGTTGGCGGTGGCGATGAAGAGAACCTTTGAGAGGTCGTAGTCCACATCAAGGTAGTTGTCGTGGAATGCCGTGTTCTGCTCAGGGTCCAATACTTCGAGAAGGGCAGAGGCTGGATCGCCATTGACGGTGTTCTGTGTCACTTTGTCAATCTCGTCGAGGATAAAGACGGGATTGCTGGAACCAGCCTTCTGGATGCTCTTGATGATACGGCCAGGCATGGCTCCGATATAAGTGCGACGATGACCGCGAATCTCGGCCTCATCGTGAAGACCACCCAAAGACACACGAACGTATTTGCGTTTCATAGCCTCGGCAATACTCTTGCCTAACGAGGTCTTACCTACGCCTGGAGGACCGTAAAGACAAATAATGGGACTCTTTAAATCACCTCGAAGCGACAGTACAGCCATATGTTCAAGGATGCGTTCCTTCACCTTCTCCATGCCGTAGTGGTCGTGGTCCAGAATCTTCTGGGCACGCTGCAGATTCAGGTCGTCCTTGGTATATTCGTTCCAAGGTAGAGATACGAATGTTTGCAGGTAGTTAAGCTGAACGTTATAGTCTGGACTCTGAGGTTGTACATTATCCAGTTTATCACACTCCTTATAGAATATCTTCTCTATTTCTTCTGACCATTTCTTGGTTTGTGCTTTGCGTAGCAACTCAGTCTTCTCGGGTGATTGTTCATTACCCATCTCGGCCTGCATATTCTTAATTTGCTGTTGCAGGAAGTAGTTCTTTTGCTGCTCGTCAATATCCTCGCGTGTCTTATTGCGAATTTCTGTCTTCAACTGTTGAAGGTTGATTTCTCGATTCAATGCTTTCAATGCACCAAACAGACGTTCTTTGACGCTCTCGGCTTCAAGCAACTTGATTTTCTCTTTGATGGTGAAGGGCATGTTCGAGCACAGGAAATTCAGCATCATCTCATCGTTTTGGATGTTGCGTATGGCAAACAAAGCTTCGTCAGAAACCTCATCAACCATTGTGATGTATTGCTCAGCTACTTTCTGTAAATCGTCGAAAGCGGTTTTCCATTCCCTGTCGTGTTTGTCGGGATGAATATCGGGTTTGTGCTCTATCTCACCTTCAAGATAAGGCTGAAACTGGGTAATCTTCTTCAGTCGGAAACGACCTAAAGTTTGAACTATCACCGTGGTAGAACCACTGGGTAATGTGAATAGCTTGACTATCTTGGCAGCTACGCCATATGTGTAAAGGTCGCTCATGATAGGCATCTCTATGTCGGGGTCACGCTGACATACGACGCCTATGAGTGTGTTGTTCTTGCTGGCTTGTCGAGCTAATTTTAAACTTGAATCACGGCCAAGCAGAATGGGCCAGACAACGCCTGGAAAAACCACAATATTTCGAACGGGAAGGATAGGGAGAATAGTAGGGAGTTCTCCGTCTATCATGTCAGAGAAGTCTCCTTCTATATCGGCTATCATTGAAATAGACTTTGTGTTATACTGATTGTCACTCATTTTTATTTTAAACTGCATATTGGGGTGCAAAGTTACTAAATTATCTTGATAAATTAGTATGTATTAGTTGATTATTAACAAAAAATGTATAACTTTGCGGCCGATTATGGCAAATAACTACTTTGAATTCAAACAATTTACCATCTGGCAGCAGCATTGTGCAATGAAGGTCGGAACAGATGGAACACTACTTGGAGCTTGGGCCGACGGTGGTGAACGCATCCTTGATGTGGGTACTGGCACAGGACTCATTGCGCTGATGATGGCACAGCGTTTTCCTTCTGCACAAGTGGTGGGGGTTGATATCGACGAGAAGGCTGTTGGTCAGGCTTCTCAGAACGTTGCGGCATCGCCTTTTTCGCATCGTGTCAGAATAGAACAGGCAGATGCCAATATCCTGGAAGGTAGTTATGATTGTGTGGTGTCTAATCCGCCATTCTTTGAAAAGTCGTTGACGTGCCCTGACAACCAGCGAACCATGGCCCGACATGACGATAGTTTTTCGTATGCGGCCTTATTCGAATTGGGAAAAAGAGTCCTGACGGCACATGGAAAGTTGTCACTTGTGGCGCCTGCTGATTATCGCGGCAGAGTATTGGAAGAGGCAAGCTTGCACGGTTTCTTCCTACATAAGGAGTGGGCGGTAAAGACTACCCCCAAAAAACAGCCGCGTCGCTATTTGTTCTGCTTTGCACTAAGTAGTGCTGACAATGTAGACAGATGCACTGGAGTGATTGAGGATGCACCAGGTAAAAGGTCTGAATGGTATCAGACCCTCACCGGTGATTTTTATATTAAATAACTAGTAGTGATTCTTTTGCCTGTTAAGATGTCGTTCTGTCTCTGAGGGAAACAGTGCTTTTTATTCTTTGACTAATTTGATAGCCGAGTTTAGACCGCTTGGCATCGGTTCCCATTGGTCGTAGGTTGTCTTCTTGTAGTTGATGTCCACAACGTTTATTTCTTCCATCTTACGCCATTTAACGCCTTGTCGATCAAGATTCGCAATGCGGTTGGCTGGCAGGTTGGTGACCTCTATGCAAAGTTCGTTGTTGCCCACTTTCAGGGCACCCTTGGTGTCGAGAATAAACGGCACAGACCAAGCGCATCCAATAAATTGACCGTTGATAAATACTCGAGCAGATTCACGCACGTCACCTAAATCAATGCTCCATTGACCGTCGCCTAACTCTTTCTTCGATAACTTGAATGTTGTAGTATACACGCCGGTACCCATCAAAGTGCGTGTCTCATCGTCTAGTTTTTCCCATGTTTGTAACGTGTCAATTCTGTATGATATATTCGTATTTCTAGATGACTCTATAAACGAGAGCGTCCAGGGGCCGCTGATGTTGATTTCTGCCGATTCACTTCTTTTGTCTAATGAAGATGTGTTGGTATGTAAATCTTTATCGAATAGTTGCAGAATCATCGACTCGCCACTTTTTAAGTGTATGGAAACTTTATTGTTTTCATCGTGATTACAACGGGCAATGTTTCCATTCAAAGGATTAAACCAAAGCGCATCTTCGAATGGAACAGCTATTGTCACATCCTCGTCGACGTCGTTGGGCGTCAAGTTTGCGATGAAATAGTGATATCCGTTGTCGTTCTTGCGTCGAATGGCTTTGAGCCCCAATGCGCTCTTCATGAGTTCTGGTTGCGCAAAGCGAGCCATGTCGGCTTCGTTCTCACCATAGATAACCATTGGCGATAAGCGTTCGAGTATCTTCTTGAGTTGAGGCGTAATTGTGGTGCCTGTTGGGATGACGATTGCTTTGTAGCTGGTGCCAGCCTCGGTGATGAGTCGGTTGCCGTCATTCCTGACTTTTGCTAACAATTGGTCGCTAATATAGTCGCAGTCGTAGCCAGCCCTTTCAATAGCCAAAATACTTTTGATGAACTCGGGGGCCAATTGTCCCATTGCGTGGATAGAGAACTGCATGAGCAATTTTCCGGTGTTCTTTTTCCACATGTCGCGTACAGGCAGGTAGACAAGGAAGTCGTTGTCAGGCTGTCCCATCTGCAGGAAACTTTGGCAACGTGTTACGTAGTCCATAAAGAACGGCGCATCTCGCCAGATGCTGTTCGTGGGACTCATGTCAATAGAGGCATAAAACTTCCATCCGGGCCATTTGTCGTCTTTTGGAGAATAACAAGTTCCGTGAAAAAACATGTGGTTGACACCAGCGCAGAACATCAGGTCGATGTCGGGCTTGAGTTGCGAAAGCGATGTGCGGAAATGCTCTGTGAGCCAAGTGAAAGTCTCGCTAGAGGTGTAGGGCTTTCCGCAGATATGAGCTGCAGATGGGGCATACTTCAGCATGGAGAAGTCACTATCGTTCTTGCGTGTTTTGCCGGGATCCTGTCGCAGACCCTTGATGCCGAAGTTAGAAAGGCCAAAGCCTTCAATCTCGGGTATGTCAACAGCAGCATAGCAGTCAATAAGGTTGGCAGGCGAACCGTGAGCCTGATTGCGCGTGATGGCACCGTGCTTGTGTGCCCAGGCAGTCCACTGGCGTGTAAAATTCTCGAGGAGCAAATCGCCAAGTGTCTCACGATAGTCGCTTAAAACCTTTGATTCGTAGGCTAATAACTCGGGGAAATGGTTCTCAAGTTTATAGCCACGGCGTTTCTCAAACTCATCAAGAAGGGTAGGGGTCCACGTGCCTGCCTCTACTTCGTACGAGTCGTTGAAGAATGTGTGGGGATAGGGTGTCTTGGTACGCTCAAAAGCCTGCTCAATATGTTGCAGGTAATGCGCCACGGCATTGCTATCGAAGTGGTCAATCACAAGTCCCTCACCGCCAGGGGCGGCACGCTTCACCTTCATGACCCCATATTTGATATAAAGGGCAACGATGGACTGTGGTTTAAATGGCATGTTTTTGGGTATCGTAAGCTTGTTATTGCTCACTTGCGAAGTTACATCGAGGACCTGTCCATCGCCATAAACCATGACCTTTTCGAGAAAGGCGTTTTTGGCGTCGGAAGCATTCGGAGTGATGTCGAAAACTTCCTGCTTGCTGTCCACAACTGACTTGTTCACAAAAACAGCCTTGCAAGCACTTTCTTTCAAAGGCACCCATGGACCACCGAAAGGCCAGCCTGTGCCTGTGGCCATATCGAGTTCAATGTCATTGTGCTCCGCCTGTTGTTGTGTGTAGCGCAGCATATCGAGCCACTGGTCAGACAGATAGGCAATATTGTTCTTGTCGTTGCCTTGAACACCATAGATAGGTGTTATCTCAACAGCTCCAATTCCATGCTTGGCATACTCTGAGAGGTTCCAATTCAGGTTTTCCTTGTCGACAGCTGAGCCTAGCCACCACCACCTGGTGCCAGGCTTTGCTCCTGTTGTTGGCGTAGGCCAAGACTGGGCAGAGACAATAGTTGTCAGAGAAGTCAGCGTAATTATAAATAGTAGTTTTTTCATCGTTGTTTAGTTGCCGTCAGGTTTTACATCTTCTACCATACGTGAGGGAGCCCATTTAAACGTCTTCCAATCGTCGGGCTGAGCGGGATTAAAGTCCTGCCAATCTTTACGCAGATATTTCGCAATAGGTAAATCCAGCTCTTTGATTCCCATCACCACGCATTTTGCTACTTCGTAGGCGCCATAGGGGTTAAAATGTGTGTTATCGGCCAACTCGCGGCCATACATACTCTTTGGATAGTGGACCAACGCACGTTTGGAGTCCTCGAATCCTAGGGTTTCGAAGAATACTTTCGTCTTTTTGTTTAAGTCAATTAGGGGCACATGTTCTTTCTCTGCTACCATTTTCATCGCTGCGGGGAAATCTCCGTGTGTGTTCATAATGGTTTTGTTGTCCTTGTCGAAAAAGCGTCGTTGCGTGGGCGTGCAGAATATGATATCTGCACCCTTAGCACGAACCTCGTCAATGAAAATCTTCAGTTGGTATTGATAATGATACCAGGCCCCGTCACCGGCACGCTTTTCTTTTTCATCGTTATGGCCAAATTCCACAAACACATAATCACCCTTTTTGAGGGTCGACAGAATCTTGTCCAGTCTATTTGAGGCGATGAACGTGCGGGCGGTGAGACCACTTTCGGCATGATTCGAGATGGCCACATCGGGGCCAAACCAACGTGTAATCATCTGTCCCCACGAGGCCCAGGGCTCGTAGTTCTGGTCAACAACAGTAGAGTTTCCGCAGAGGTAAATCGTAGGTATGTCAACCTTCTCGATGTGAAGGCTTTTGACTGCTGGGTTTGATCCGTTGAACTCTAAAGTTAACTTGTTATCCCAAACCATATAGTCTTTCTCGCGCGGTTTTATTTTAACTTGTTTTGTGTCAGATATATACGTAGAGCGCTTGTTAACAACAAACACGACTTTTTTTGTGTCTTTTGATTTGGCTGTTTGGATGTTTTCTGCCATTAATCTGCGACCTTCTGCTCTTACGGTATTGTCGGAATTCTTCTTGCCTCCAAGGACTACCTCGACTCGATAATTGCCATCGGGCACTTTTACGGAGAAATAGAAAGGCTCGGTGCTGCTTTTGATGCAAGGGGCGGGTAGAATGTCGAATCCAAATCCGATGCTGTCGTTATATACTGGTTGCGGCTTCGTGAGGTCGAAGTCGAAACATTGCGCAGCCACTTGTATGGGAAGTGTGGCGATTAGCGAAATAAGTAAGTTTTTGGTTATTGTTTTCAAGTTTGTAAGTTTGTTATGTTAATTTGTGCTGCAAAAGTACTCTTTTTTTTTAAAAAGGCAAAAAGATTTTGGTAAAATATGTCTTTTGTTTGCAAATTAATTGCTACCTTTGCACCGCCTTTAAAACAGACGATATTGTTATAACATTAAATAGTTTTATGAATTTCACGATGTTAATTACCGTCCTGGTGACGGCTATTACACTGGTGGCAGCAGCTTACGTTACGGCGAAACTATTGGGTCCACGTTCCTATAATAAGGTTAAGGGTGAACCGTTTGAGTGCGGTATTCCTACACGTGGTTCCAGCTGGATTCCCATTAACGTGGGCTATTATTTATTTGCCATCCTCTTTCTCATGTTCGATGTAGAGACTGTGTTTCTGTATCCATGGGCAGTAGTAGTGAAGGACTTCGGACCGATGGCCTTGCTGTCAATCGGGTTCTTCCTGGTAGTATTAGTATTTGGCTTGGCTTATGCTTGGCGGAAAGGAGCACTGGAATGGAAGTAAGAAAACCGACTATCAAGTCTCTTCCATACGACGAGTTCAAGGATAACGAGTCGTTGGAGAAAATCGTTGACGAACTTCATGAGGGTGGTGTCAACGTGGTAACAGGTAACTTGGATTCCCTGATTAACTGGGGACGTTCTAACTCGCTTTGGTCACTCACGTTTGCTACTTCATGTTGTGGTATTGAATTCATGGCTTGTGGTTGTTCGCGCTATGATTTTTCTCGTTTCGGATTCGAGGTAACACGTAACTCTCCTCGTCAAGCCGACCTTATTATGTGTGCCGGCACCATTACCCACAAGATGGCTCCTGCCTTGAAGCGTCTTTACGACGAGATGGCCGAGCCTAAGTATGTGGTAGCTGTTGGCGGATGTGCCATCAGCGGTGGCCCCTTCAAACAGAGTTATCATGTGGTGAAGGGTATCGAGGAGATTGTTCCTGTGGATGTGTTCATCCCTGGTTGTCCTCCCCGTCCGGAGGCCATCCTCTATGGCATGATGCAGTTGCAGCGTAAGGTGAAGATTGAGAAGTTCTTCGGCGGTGCAAACCACAAGCAGACCAAGGAAGAGGCCGCTCTTGGCGTCTCTAACGAAGAGCTGACGTACGGACGCGGTGGCAAGAAGCCCATCGTGGTGACCGAGGTGCCTGCAGAGTTTACAGAAACCCTTAAAAAAGAACAGGAGGAAGCGAAATGAAACTGAATCATCTTGTATTTGACTTTGACAAGTTCGCACAGGAGATGCAGAACTTGAAAGACAAGAAGCACTTCGACTTCCTGGTGACCATCGTCGGCGAGGACTTCGGCGAGGAAGAAGGACTTGGTTGTGTGTATATCCTCGAGAATACCGAGAATCACGAGCGCGTCAGCGTGAAGATGCTGGCTAAGGTGGTTGATGGCGAGAGCGTCATTCCTACAGTTGTAAACATCTGGAAGGGGGCCGACCTCCTGGAGCGTGAGTGTTTCGATTTCCTCGGCATCAAGTTCCTGGGACATCCCGACATGCGTCGCCTGTTCCTGCGCAACGATTTCAAAGGATACCCCCTTCGCAAGGATTTCCAGGCCACTAACGAGTATACACTTGAGGACGACAACGAGCCCGACTTCGGACTGGAGTATTCGCTTGACCGCGACGGTCGCCTGCAGAAGAAGGAGAATAAGCTCTTCACTTCCGACGACTATGTGATTAACATCGGCCCTCAGCACCCCTCAACCCACGGTGTGCTCCGCTTGCAGACCGTGCTGAATGGTGAGACCGTCAAGCGCGTTTATCCTCATCTGGGGTATATCCATCGTGGCATCGAAAAGATGTGGGAGTCTATGACCTATCCTCAGACGCTGGCTCTAACCGACCGTCTGAATTATCTCTGTGCCATGCAACAGCGTCACGCGCTGGTGGGCGTCATCGAGGAAGCAATGGAGGTTGAGTTGACCGACCGTATCCACTATATCCGTACCATCATGGACGAGCTTCAGCGTTTGGACAGTCACCTGCTGTTCACCTCATGCTGTGCTCAGGATCTGGGTGCGCTCACCGCCTTCCTTTATGGCATGCGCGATCGTGAGCATGTGCTCAACGTGATGGAGGAGACCACTGGTGGACGCCTCATTCAGAACTATTATAGAATAGGTGGCCTGCAGGACGACATTGATCCTAACTTCGTGAACAACGTGAAGGAGCTCTGTAAGTACCTGCGTCCGATGATTAAGGAATACATGGACGTGTTTGGTGACAACATCATTGCCCACAACCGTCTGGAGAATGTAGGTCCTATGTCGATGGCCGACTGTATTAATTATGGTGTAACAGGTCCTGCCGGTCGTGCTTCTGGTTGGAAGAACGACGTTCGCAAGAACCATCCTTATGATATGTATGGTAAGGTGGACTTCGAGCAAATCACCCTCGATACCTGCGACTCTATGGGTCGTTATTTGGTTCACATCAACGAGATGTATCAGAGCTTGAATATCATAGAGCAACTCATTGACAATATTCCCGAGGGCGACTTCTGTGTGAAGCAGAAGCCCATCATCAAGGTGCCCGAGGGACAGTGGTATTTCTCTGTAGAGGGTGCTGCAGGTGAGTTTGGCGTATACCTCGATTCAAAGGGCGACAAGAGTCCATACCGCATGAAGATGCGTCCTATGGGTCTATCGCTCGTTGGTGCACTCGACCCCATGCTGCGCGGTCAGAAGATTGCCGACCTGGTGACCACTGGTGCAGCTATTGATATTGTTATACCTGACATCGACAGATAAACGACTATGGAACATATATTTGATTTCTCACAAGTAACTACTTGGTTCCACGAACTGCTGATACAGACTCTGGGACTGAGCGAGTTCTTTGCGATTCTTATTGAGTGCGTGCTCGTGGGTGCTGCCATCCTGGGTGCTTATTCGGTAATCGCTATGATACTAATCTTTATGGAGCGTAAGGTGTGTGCCTACTTCCAGTGCCGTATTGGCCCGGTTCGCGTAGGACCTTGGGGCTTGCTGCAGGTGTTGGCCGATGTGTTGAAAATGCTTATCAAGGAGATTTTCTTCGTTGACAGGGCCGATAAACTGCTTTATATTGTAGCTCCCTTCCTGGTTATCATCGGTTCGGTTGGCGCTTTTGCTTTCCTGCCCTGGAACCGTGGTGCTCACATCCTCGATTTCAATGTAGGTATCTTCCTGCTCACCGCCATCTCATCTATTGGCGTTGTAGGTATCTTCCTCGCCGGTTGGGGCTCTAACAACAAGTATTCTGTGGTTTCGGCCATGCGTGCTGCTGTGCAGATGATTTCTTACGAGATGTCACTCTGCCTCTGCCTCATCACGGCTGTCATCCTGACAGGCACCATGCAGGTGAGCGGCATCGTAGAAGCTCAGGCCGGTCCTTGGGGATGGCTCATCGTCAAGGGTCACGTGCCTGCCATCATCGCATTCTTGGTGTTTCTTATCGCTGGAAATGCCGAGGCCAACCGTGGCCCGTTCGATATGGCCGAGGCCGAGAGTGAGTTGACTGCTGGTCACCACACCGAGTATTCTGGTATGGGCTTCGGCTTCTTCTACCTGGCCGAGTTCCTCAACCTCTTTATTATTGCCGGCATCGCTGCTACCGTATTCTTGGGCGGCTGGGCACCCATTCAGATTGGTGTCGAGGCTTTCGATGAGGTGATGCAGTATATCCCTGGCATTGTGTGGTTCATGGGTAAGGCCTTCCTGTTGGTTTGGCTGCTCATGTGGATTAAGTGGACGTTCCCCCGTCTGCGTATCGACCAGATTTTGAAGTTAGAGTGGAAGTACCTGATGCCGCTGGCACTCATCAACCTGGTGCTGATGACTGTCATTGTGGCCTTCGGACTTTATATTAAATAAGGTATAGCAAAATGGAAGATAATAAATCATATTTCGGAGAAATAGGGCACGGCATCAAGACGTTGGCCACCGGTATGAAGGTCACCATCGGTGAGTATTTCAAGGACTACTGGACCAACAAGTGTACCGAGCAGTACCCTGAGAACCGTAAGACCACACTCCACGTGTCAAAGCGTCATCGCGGACGTCTGGTCTTCAAGCGCAACGAAGACGGCGCCTATAAGTGCACAGCCTGCACACTGTGTGAGAAGGCTTGTCCTAACGGCACTATCAAGATTACGGCCCACATGCAGGAGGATCCTGAGACGGGAAAGAAAAAGAAGGTGCTCGACGATTATCAGTACGACCTGGGCGACTGCATGTTCTGTCAGCTCTGCACCAATGCCTGCAACTTCGACGCCATCGAGTTCACCAACGATTTCGAGAATGCCACGTTCAGTCGTGACTCTCTGGTGCTCCACCTCGACAAGGAGGTTTATCAGGGCGGTTCACTGCCCAACATCTTGGAGGGTGGCGCTGACTGGCAGGTCGGTAAGTTTAACACTAAAAAGAAGTAAACTGCACTATGGCTAGTATAGTAGTATTTTCTATTCTCGCTCTTGTCATTCTGGGTTCAGCCCTGTTGTGTGTGACAACGAAGCGAATCATGAGAGCCGCCACCTATATGTTGTTCGTGCTCTTTGGGGTAGCAGGTCTTTACTTCCTGCTCGATTACACCTACCTGGGTGCTGCTCAGATTGCTGTTTACGCTGGTGGCGTAACGATGATCTATGTATTTGCAATCCAGTTGGTTAGCAAGCAGACACTGCAGGGTATGGTAGAGCATATAAAGTGCTCACGCATGCTTCAGGGCTTGCTTCTCTCTGTGGTAGGTCTGGCAACGGTAGCTGTTGTTTTCCTGAAGAACAGCTTTATCAGCGCCGCTACGACCGACGAGTTGCCTATGGATCAGATTGGAACCGCCCTGCTGGGTAGCGAAAAGTATCAGTATGTGTTGCCGTTCGAGTTTATCTCAGTATTCCTGCTGGCATGTATCATCGGCGGTTTGGTTGTATCACGTAAAAAGGAGGATTAAGCTATGGTACCTGTAGAATGTTATTTTGTGCTGAGTGCACTGCTGTTCTTCATCGGCGTCTATGGTTTCGTCACCCGTCGCAACCTCATCGCTATGCTCATCTCTATCGAGCTGGTGCTCAATGCCGTTGATATCAACTTCGCAGCGTTCAACCGCCTGCTGTTCCCCGGTGAGCTCGAGGGCTTCTTCATGACTCTCTTCTCAATCGGTGTGAGTGCAGCCGAGAGTGCTGTGGCTATCGCGATTATTATTAATGTGTTCCGCAACTTCAAGAGTGACAGCGTGGACGCTATTTATTTGATTCTGCTTCTGCCGCTGCTGTCCTTCCTCGTGTTAGGACTGGCTGGCATGAAGATGCAGCACAAGACTGCTGGACTCATCGGCACTTGCTCGCTGTCGCTGGTTACTGTTCTGTCTTACCTCACGGCCATCACTTATTTCACGGCCCCCCGTACGGCAGAAGGTATCTTCCAGACCATCGTTCCCTTCAACTTCACCTGGTTGCCTCTGGGTAATCTTCACTTCGACATGGGTATCCTTCTGGATCCTATCTCGGTGATGATGCTCGTGGTCATCTCAACCGTGTCGTTGATGGTTCACATCTACTCATTCGGCTATATGCACGGTGAGAAAGGTTTCCAGCGTTACTACGCTTTCCTAAGCCTCTTCACCATGTCAATGCTGGGCTTGGTTTTGGCCACCAACATCTTCCAGATGTACATGTTCTGGGAGCTCGTGGGTGTATCATCTTACCTGCTCATCGGCTTCTACTATCCTTTGAAGCCCGCCATTGCAGCCAGTAAGAAAGCTTTCATCGTGACCCGCTTTGCCGATATGTTCTTCCTGATTGGTATTCTGACCTTCGGCTATTACACCGATTCGTTCAGCTTCTCGTTTGCTGGTGATATCGTGATGGGGCAGGGCACCACACCTTTCATCGAGGGCAATATGGCCAAGGCTGTTGCCGCAGGTGGCTTTATCCTGCCTACGGCTCTGGTGCTGATGTTCATCGGTGGTGCCGGTAAGAGTGCTATGTTCCCCTTGCACATCTGGCTTCCCGATGCCATGGAGGGTCCCACACCTGTGTCTGCACTCATCCACGCTGCTACGATGGTGGTGGCTGGTGTGTTCCAGATTGCACGTATGTTCCCCCTCTGGATTGAGTATGCCCCTGAGGCTATGTCGATTGTGGTATGGGTAGGTGTCATCACCGCCTTCTATGCAGCTGCTGTGGCTTGCGCCCAGAGCGATATCAAGCGTGTGCTGGCCTTCTCGACCATTTCTCAGATTGCCTTCATGATGGTGGCCCTCGGCGTATCGCTGCCCGGTCATCACGGCGCTCTGCTTGACAACCACGCACAGCTGGGTTATATGGCTGGCATGTTCCACCTCTTCACCCACGCTATGTTCAAGGCCTGTCTGTTCTTGGGTGCCGGCTGTATCATCCATGCCGTTCACTCTAACGAGATGGCCCTGATGGGTGGTCTGCGCAAGTATATGCCTATTACCCACATCACCTTCCTCATCTCATGTCTGGCCATTGCCGGTATTCCATTTTTCTCGGGCTTCAGCTCAAAGGATGAGATTATTACCGCCTGCATGGCCTACAGTCCTGTGGTGGGTTGGATCATGACGGGTATCGCTGCTATGACAGCTTTCTATATGTTCCGTCTGTACTACGGTATCTTCTGGGGTACGGAGAACAAGGAGGCTCATGCACACCATACACCTCACGAGGCTCCGCTCACCATGACCCTGCCTCTCATTGTGCTTTGTGTTATCACCGTTGGCGTGGGTGTTTATTCTACGCTGGCAGGCTTCCTGGATTGGGGTGGCAGTTTTGGTTCGTTCGTATCGGCTGCCGGTACCGACTATACCATCCACTTCGACACCCAGATTGCTGCCACCTCTACGGTCATCGCCATTCTGAGCATTTGTCTGGCCACCTATATTTATAAAGGTGAGAGTCAGCCCATTGCCGACCGCCTGTATAAGACGTTCCCCAAGTTGCACCGCGCAGCCTACAAGCGTTTCTATCAAGACGAGATTTGGCAGTTTGTCACCCATCGCATCATCTTCCGTTGCGTTTCTACGCCCATTGCCTGGTTCGACCGCCATATTGTTGACGGTACGTTCAACTTCCTAGCTTGGGGTGCCAACGAGGGCGGCGAGAGTCTGCGTGCTTGGCAGAGTGGCGACGTGCGTAAGTATGCCGTTTGGTTCCTCACCGGCACAGTGGCATTAACATTAATCCTATTAGCTCTGTAATTATAAGAAAGGAATAACGATTATGAATATATTAAGTTTATTCGTTTTGATTCCCGCCCTGATGCTTCTGGGATTGTGGATTGCCCGCAACCTCAACCAGGTGCGTGGCGTGATGGTGGCCGGCTCATCAATGTTGCTGGCGCTGTCAATCTGGCTTTGCTATTATTTTGTGACCGAGCGTAATGCAGGTAACGATGCAGAGATGCTGCTCGTGGCCTCTACACCTTGGTTCAAACCCTTGAATATTGCCTACAGCGTTGGTGTTGACGGTATCTCGGTGGTCATGCTGCTCCTGTCGAGCATCATCGTGTTCACCGGTACCTTCGCCTCATGGCAGCTGAAGCCCATGACCAAGGAGTATTTCCTTTGGTTCACCCTCCTTTCTACGGGTGTCTACGGCTTCTTTATCTGCACCGACATGTTCACCATGTTCATGTTCTATGAGGTAGCCCTGATTCCCATGTACCTGCTGATTGGCGTGTGGGGTAGTGGACGCAAGGAGTACTCGGCCATGAAACTTACCCTGATGCTGATGGGTGGCTCGGCCCTGTTGATTCTCGGTGTGCTGGGTATCTATTACTTCAGCGGACACACCACGATGAACGTTAACGAGATTGCTGCTATGCACAACATCCCCGAGGAGGTTCAGAACGCCTTCTTCCCCTTCATCTTCATCGGTTTCGGTGTGCTGGGTGCACTGTTTCCCTTCCATACATGGAGCCCTGATGGTCATGCTTCTGCGCCTACAGCAGTATCAATGCTCCACGCAGGCGTGTTGATGAAGCTTGGTGGCTACGGCTGTTTTCGCCTGGCCATGTATCTGCTGCCCGACGCTGCACAGAACCTGTCTTGGATCTTCCTGATCCTCACCACCATCTCGGTGGTCTATGGTGCCCTGAGCGCTTGCGTGCAGACCGACCTGAAGTACATCAACGCCTATTCGTCGGTGTCACACTGCGGACTGGTGCTCTTCGCTCTGCTCATGATGCAGAAGACCGCCTGCACGGGTGCTATCCTTCAGATGCTCTCACACGGTTTGATGACCGCCCTCTTCTTCGCCCTCATCGGTATGATCTATGGACGTACCCACACCCGCGACATCCGCGAGTTGGCAGGCCTGATGAAGATTATGCCTTTCCTGGCTGTGGGCTATGTCATTGCCGGTTTGGCCAACCTGGGTCTGCCCGGTTTCTCAGGCTTCATTGCCGAGATGACCATCTTCGTTGGCTCGTTTAGTGCTGGCGAGATGGCTGGCGACCCCTCATCGTCGTTCCGCATGGTGGCCACCATCATTGCTTGTACGTCGATTGTCGTTACCGCAGTCTACATCCTGCGTGTGGTAGGCAAGATTCTGTATGGGGAAGTAGAGAACAAGCACTTCCTGGAACTCACCGATGCCTCATGGGATGAGCGCGTGGCTGTATGCTGCCTCATTTTCTGTGTGGCTGGTCTGGGTTGCGCTCCCTTCTTCTTCTGCGATATGATCTCGCCCTCAGTAGGAAATATCTTAAGTTCAATTGGAGTCATGTAAAGGAGGAAAAGAAATGGATTACAGTCAATTTTTGAATATGATTCCCGAGGCAACCCTGATGTTTTGAGCAAGAGCCCCCGCAAGACCCACGTGCTGAGCATTCTCACCGGCGCTCTGCTGCTGTGTCAGTTGGTGCCCTGCTTCATGGCCCAGCCCGCCACTGCCTTCGGAGGCTTGTATGTTTCGTCGGCCATCGTCAATGTGATGAAGACCGTGCTCACCCTGGGCACCTTCATCGTTGTCGTGATGTCGCAGTCGTGGATCAACAACAACGCCACCAAGATCTCTGGCGAGTTCTATCTGCTGGTCATCTCAACACTCCTGGGTATGTATATGATGATGTCTTCAGGACATTTCCTCATGTTCTTCCTCGGACTCGAAATGGCATCCGTGCCCATGGCCTGCCTCGTGGCCTTCGACCGCTACAAGCAGAAGTCAGCAGAGGCCGCTGCCAAGTACATCCTCACAGCCACCTTCTCGAGCGGCGTCATGCTCTATGGCATCTCGTTCCTCTATGGTGCTGTAGGCACATTGTATTTCGATGATATGGCCGCACAGATTCAGCTCACCCCGCTCACCGTTATGGGTATGGTGTTCTTCTTCAGCGGACTCGGTTTCAAGATCTCGCTGGTGCCCTTCCACTTCTGGACGGCCGACACCTACGAGGGCGCTCCCACACCCGTCACCGGATATCTGAGCGTTGTGTCAAAGGGTGCGGCCACCCTCACGCTGGCCATCATTCTGATGCACGTCTTCGGACGTCTTGTTGACCTATGGCAGCCCCTGCTCTGGATTGTCATCATGCTCACCATCACCGTGGGCAACCTCATGGCCATCCGTCAGAGCGAGTTGAAGCGCTTTATGGCCTTCTCGTCAATCTCGCAGGCAGGCTATATCATGCTGGCCGTGGTGGGCAACAGCACCGCCAGTCTCACCGCCCTCACATTCTACGTGCTGGTTTACGTGGCAGCCAACATGGCCGTCTTCACCGTTATCAGCACCGTAGAGGAGAACAATGGTGGCAAGACCCAGATGAATGCCTATAACGGTCTCTATCAGACCAACCCCAAGTTGGCTCTGCTCATGACCCTTGCACTCTTCTCTTTGGCAGGCATTCCTCCCTTTGCAGGTATGTTCTCAAAGTTCTTTGTATTTATGGCAGCTGTTGGTGGTCACGAAAGTGCCCCCTTCTGGCCCTATTTCGTTGTGTTCATCGCCCTCATCAATACGGTGGTCAGCTTGTATTACTACTTGCTCATCGTCAAGGCTATGTACATCACCAAGGAAGAGAACCCTCTGCCCACCTTCCGTAATGGTGCTGCCATCAACTGGAGCCTCGCCATTTGCACCGCGGGCATTTTGCTCTTCGGCATCTGCTCTTGCATCTACGAGTGGATTGACAAGGCTGCTGTTGCATTACTGTAAATACGTTCATGGCTTAGATTAATAGCCATCTGTTGTATATTTCAAAGAAAAAGGTATATAAGTCATTTATATACCTTTTTCTTTTTTATCATATAAATTAGACCGCACTCTAACACTTTTTAGAGTACAGTGGAATAATTGTTGGAGTGCAGTGAAAAACAAAGAGGTCTGTATATACTAATCTTTATGGTTGTAGTATCTGACGATACATGCAACACCAATGATAGTGACAACAAATTCTGATGCAACAATTGCAATATAATACATAGTAGTATAGTTTTAAGGTTATAGATTTGGTGAGATAGAAGAAATCCAGTTGTCCAGAGAATATTGTGGCGTATTATCTTGGAATCGAATTCCTATAATATGGGCCTGATTCTCCCGAAGCTGACTACATAGTTTGTTTGTTTCATGGCTTGCGCTGGAGCCTAGTGCCACCAATACTGCGATGTTCTTGCCACTAAGGTTAGTTTGTGTCAAAGTCTGACAACCCCATTGCCAGTGGGGCGTCAATTCTCCGTTCTTTTGAAACTCTACAGCAAGAACGAAACTGCGGCAACTCTCAATTTGCCTGCTATTCACACTCTGTACGCTGACGGTCTCAGCGCCAAGTTTGTCGGCTATCTCTTCAGCAATAGCCTGACAACTGTCGTACACGACGACGATTGATTCATGTTTCATACCCACAAAAATTTAGTTTTCGCTTTGTGAACTTACATCGAGAACACTTAGCATAATTTCAATAAAGGCTGGTCTTCAGACTTTACTCCACTCCCAAGCGCCTTCTCACCCAAGTGGGCAATGGCATTCTGCTTAAGAGCCATAATGGAGTTCACTGCTGCGGGACAGTCGGAGATTCTCACTCACATTCCCAATTAAGCACAGCTAAGTGCACCTTTAATGGCGACTCATTATTGAGTCACGTTGCAAAGATAATACATTTTTTTGTAACAGCATCATGAAATGCCCAAAAAGTTTCGATAGACCTGTGTGGTATTAGGCTCTGCAGAAAAAAGCCAATGTTCAAGAAAAAAGTGGATTCAAAATTTGTTGATATCAAAAAAAATAACTACCTTTGCACCCGCAAAACAAAAGGTTGCCGACATGGCTCAGTTGGTAGAGCAACGCATTCGTAATGCGTAGGTCCCCGGTTCGAGTCCGGGTGTCGGCTCATCAAGAAGAAAATAATAGGGGTAAAGAAATGCCCCTTTTTTGTTTTTACGTCTATAAAATGCGGAATTAGCTCAGTTGGTAGAGCATTGGCTTCCCAAGCCGAGGGTCGCGGGTTCGAGTCCCGTATTCCGCTCATTTTATCATGGAACAACAGTTTATCTCCAGTCTACAGAATCAAAAAGTAAAGCAATTAGTATTGCTTCAACAGAAATCTTCGGAACGTCGTCGTACGGGCCTATTTGTGGTTGAAGGTGTTCGTGAGATGGGGCATTGTATGCGAGCTGGCTATGAAATAGATAGCATCTATTATTGTGCATCTCTTTTTTCTGATTTGGATTTGTTGCAGGATATAAAGAATGTTTATGAGGTGACGCAACAGGTCTACGAGAAGATTGCTTATCGCGGGAGCACAGAAGGACTGTTGGCTGTGGTGAAGTCCAAGAACCACAGCCTGGAAGGATTGAATCTGCCAGAGAATCCCCTGATTATCATTCTTGAGAGTGTCGAGAAGCCTGGTAACCTTGGAGCTGTGCTACGTTCGGCCGATGCAGCGGGAGCAGATGCAGTTATCGTCTGTGACCCGCTGACGGATCTCTATAATCCCAATTTGATTCGAGCTAGTATTGGTGCGTTATTCACGGTGCCAACTGTTGCTACGAGTAATGTAGAGTGTATTGCATTTCTGAAAGAGCGTGGCATAAAAATATTGACGGCTCAACTTCAGGATTCTGAGTTCTATTACGACATGGATATGACTTGCGGAACAGCTATTGTGATGGGGACAGAAGCCACAGGTCTAACGGATGAGTGGCGTCGCGCCGCCGATGCTCACATTCGCATACCTATGTGTGGCCAATTAGATTCACTCAATGTTTCCGTCTCGGCCGCAGTTCTACTATTTGAGGCAGTAAGACAAAGAATGGGAAGTACCGGTTGATGCTTCCCATTCTTTGTCTTAAAGTGCTTCGTCATCAGGACGTTCAATATGTGGTTTCGCTTTAGGCAGATGGCGCTTTTTTCTAAGCCATGCTTCCTTGCGGGCCTCGTAGTCCGCCTGATGTTTTTCTAGATATCCGTCTGCCATAGTGTTACTTTTCTCTGAATTTTCCATAGACCACGCTTACCTTTACGGGGTCATTCGGGTTGTTGGTTCCTCCCACCAGTCGGATACTTGTCAGAGACATGTCGTGGTCGACACTTGTTGACGTACTGCTGTTATAGTTTACTGGCACCAGTACCACCTTGTTCCAGTCGGGATGCTCAGCCTCCCAGTTAGGATTCTCTACCATTCCCTTCTGGCGCATGTTCCAGAGTGTGGTGATAAGATTTGATATGTTGGTGAAATTATAGGTATTGTTGTTCTTGTAGGTACTACCGTTATAATTGTATTTGACAATATACGTCAATTTGTTATCTGGCAAATTGTTACCCTCAAAGAACGACTTTAGACTATCTTTCGGTAGCATCAATAGCGTTTGAGGAACACCGAACATACGAGTGTCAGTCTTCTGATTATTAAGTCTCTGGAATGTAATTTTAGCAGCAATCAAAGAGTCGCTCTCGTGGCCTTGCTTAATCTTCTTGATGGGTAGTGCAACCTCTGTAAACAACCCTGCAGGTGTCTTCAGATAAGTATGCTCTTTCTCTGCAGCTAATTTCTCCAGGGCTTTCTTATCGTTTGTTACATAGGTGGTCTGAAGGACCTCTTTTGTACTAGCCAGTGTAAACGAATAGTTAGCCACGCTATCCTCATCCTGCAATCTGTAGAATGTTCTCAGACCGATGTTGGAGAGTTTAGAATAGAAGCCGTAACCATCTGCAACTTGGAAGAAGAAGCCCGGACACACGTTGTGACTAAAGGAATAGGAGTTGCGGAAGTACTCAGGATGCTGATGATACATGCGGATGAGATACGTACCATAATTATTATAGGTAGTGCCATCGGGTGCAGTATAAGGGGCATTCAATGTGATGCGGATATTATTGAGATAGCTGCTTTCATCGCGCTCCTCGTCAGTATCCAATTGGTTGAGGAATGTCAGCATCTTACCTTTGTTCAACCCATTCGTTCTCACGAAGTTATTAGCTATAGGATCGAAACTTGAGTAATAGCGAGTGCCTTCTTCCAGCGTATTCTGGAGCTCGTAGATTTTCATTTTGACGGACGACAGACTATCCTTAGCGTTGTATGGACTTGACACATAAAGGATAATATCGCACGAATCGGCTGCGGCCAAACCATCCTCACCACGGCTTACAAATTTCGAGTCTGGCGAGATAAACATGTCGTCAAGTACGTGAAACTGTGTTGTAAACTCGCTCTTGACGTCAGCCAGTGTTTCAGGGTCGCGCACACGTCCGAGATAAGAACTGTTGCCCAGCGTGAATACCGAGTCGGCAATGATAGTACGTGTTGAATCGACCTCAATGTCTTCTGTGGTGATGTCAAGCTGGTCTGTGGCGCTGGTTAATGACTGTCCTATGCCAGCCGTATCTTCACTACATGAATAAATGGCCATAACCGTTAGTACGACACCAGCCAAATAGTAGAATCGTTTCATTTACGAGTGTATGATATAATAAGTTCAAATATTGACGATTACTCAGGATCGTCGGGGCTAATTTGATTGAAGAATGCTTCGAAGGCATCACCAAAATCCTCGCCAGGCATGTCAAGCACGGGAATGCCTTTACTCTTGGCAAACTTAATATTGGTCTTGCTCACGCCTTTCTCCATAACAGCTACACCGTCACTATAGTCAATAGCTAGCTTTTCCAAATCGTTAAAGGTGAAGTCATCCTGGTAATCAGTGAGCAGTTCGGGTTTCGCATCGCGGAACTCCAGACACTGTTTGAAGTCAGCACCAAGATCTTTCTTTAGCTTATTGGGATACAGAGCTGTAACTACTTTAGTATTTGCGAATGACGGCTCATCCTTATAGGCTGTTTTGATATAAAACGGTACGACATTACTCATCCATCCCTGACATAGAATCATATCGGGAATCCAGCGTAATTTCTTTACCGTTTCCAAAACGCCGCGTGCAAAGAAAATAGCACGTTCGCCATTGTCTTCATACTCTTCGCCATTCTCGTCGAGAGCCATCAAGCGTTTGGTGAAATAGTCGTCATTATCAATGAAATACACTTGTACGCGTGCCGTTGGAATAGAAGCAACCTTAATAATCAGCGGGTGGTCAGTGTCATTTATGATGAGATTCATACCCGAAAGGCGAATGACCTCATGCAACTGTCCACGGCGCTCATTGATGTTACCCCACTTTGGCATAAACGTACGAATTTCGTGGTTCCTCTCTTGCATGGCGCGAGGAATTTCGCGACCCATGACGGACATGGTCGTGTCAGGAACATAGGGAGAAATTTCCTGATTGATGAATAGAATTTTCTTCTTTGCCATCTTTTTTGGTTTATCACATGCAAAGGTACAATTTTTTTTGTATAAAACCTCAAAAAATGTGCGATTTTAGGAAAAAGTGACATTTAATAGGCTTATTTTTAGCGTTTTTTTTCCATATTTGGGAAAATTGTTGTTATTTTGCACCCTCAAAATGAGAATCATATAGAAAGCATGAAAGTTTTTAAGAAGATTGTTGACCTGCAAAACGCTCTTTTTGATGAACGCAAACAGGGGAAAAAAGTTGGATTGGTGCCCACGATGGGTGCACTCCATGAAGGTCACGCATCGCTCGTTAGACGTAGTGTGAGCGAGAATGAAGTTACCGTAGTGTCGGTGTTTGTTAATCCAACGCAGTTTAACGATAAGAATGATTTGAAAAACTATCCTCGCAATTTGGAGGCAGATTGCGAATTGTTGGAGTCATGTGGCGCAGACTATGTGCTGGCTCCTGAGGTAGATGAGATGTATCCAACACCCGATACCCGTCATTTTGAATTTCCGCCCGTATCTACTGTGATGGAGGGTGCACATCGTCCTGGCCATTTCAATGGTGTCTGCCAAGTGGTTAGCCGTCTTTTCTATATTGTGCGTCCCGACAGGGCTTATTTCGGTGAGAAGGACTGGCAACAGATTGCTGTTGTGAAGGCTATGGTACGCCAGTTGGGCTTGGGAGTTCAGATTGTTGAATGCGACATTGTGCGTGACGAAGACGGTTTGGCTCGTAGTAGTCGAAACACGTTGCTGTCGCCCGATGAGCGTGCTATCGCCCCAACTATCTTTAAGGCATTGAAGGATAGTTTGACATATGCCAAGAAGCACACCTTGAAGGAGACTCATGATAAGGTGGTTGCCGATATTAATCAGGTGGATGGTCTTGACGTAGAGTATTTTTCTATTGTTGATGGCAACACTTTACAGGATGTTGCAAATTGGGAAGATTCTCCCTATATTGTTGGTTGTATTACGGTGTACTGTGGAAAGACGCCTATTCGTCTTATAGATCATATTAAGTATAAGGAAGTATGATGATAGAGGTATTGAAGTCAAAACTTCATTGTGTTCGTGTGACGGAGGCAAATCTTAACTATATGGGTAGTATCACCATTGATGAGGATTTGCTGGATGCAGCCAATATGATTGCAGGTGAGAAGGTTCAGATAGTGGATAACAATAATGGAGAGCGTTTTGAAACCTATATCATCAAGGGTGAGCGTGGTAGCGGCTGTATTTGTCTGAATGGTGCTGCCGCTCGCAAGGTTCAGGTAGGTGATACCGTGATAATCATCTCCTATGCCCTGATGGATTTTGAGGAAGCAAAGACATTCCAGCCCACAGTGGTATTCCCCAAGGATAACCACGTAATGTAGGACTTTCTTAAGTATATAAAAATAAGCGGGTGCAATATTTCGATGTTGCACCCGCTTGTTTTCTTATTATGTGCTTCCTTTATTTCAACTTCTCGCTGACGAACGCTGCCAGTTCCTCACCGCGCAAGCCCTTCTTCAGAATGGTGCCGTCCTGGCTAACCACGACGGTGAAGGGGATGGCACGTACACCAAAGCTCTGAGCAATGGCCGATGCGCCGCCCTTAAGGTCAGACATCTGAGGCCATGTGAGTTGCAACTCTTGGATGCAGGCAGCCCAATCCTCTTTATTGTCGTCAAGAGAGATGCCCACGATACCAAATCCCTTGTCTTTGTTCTCGGTCAGCATCTTCTTCATAGCAGGCATTTCCTCGCGACAAGGTCCACACCATGATGCCCAGAAGTCAATGACGGTAATTTTGTTGTTCTTGATTTCGCTGATGATGCTGATATCCTTACCCTCGGGAGTCTGCATGGTAAAATCAGGAATCACGTCACCTTCTTCTGTTGAGAAGGTTGCTTCAAGCATTTTCAGGATATCCTTGATGGCCTGTCGTTTCTGGAATTCTGCTGGCATCTTGGCAATGTATTCCTTCAGTTCGTCTTTTTTGAAGACGTCTCCGTAGGCCATCCCGCTGATGAGCATGTAACCCAGTTCGTTGTCCAGGTTCTTGATGGCAATCTCTACAGCGCTCTTGTTCATTTCTTCCTGCAGAGCGTTGTATTGATCGTATATAGCCTTTTGCTGCTCCTCGTTTGTGTCCTGATTGTTGAGTTTAGAAAGCAACGTATCAACTTTTCTTCGGAACTCAGTTTGTTTCACGTTCATTTCCTGCAGGGCGTCGTTGGCTGTTGTTCCAGACACTTCAGCTACACCGTTGGCATAGAGGTTGATGTGGATGGTGCCAGGCTCTGCGAAGAATAAGGTTGATGCGCCAGTCTTCGGTGCTGTCAAGAAGTAACATACAACAGAGTCTGCCTGACCACTCCATTCAAACTCACCCGCCTTGACGATGAGTGTATCAACTGGAGCAGGAGCATTCTTGAAGATCAAGATGGTGTCTCCATCTTTCATGCCTTCGGCAGCACCTTCTAATTTGAATTCGTTAGAATGGCAAGCCGACATGACCAGAGCTGTGAAAGCCAGTCCGATGAAAAGTCTTAGTTGTTTCATAATTTATACGATGTATTGGTCGCTAATGCTTTCGTTCTCAATCACCCTACGGATGGTCTCGGCAAACATCTCAGCAACGCTAATCTGCTTCACCTTGGCGCAACGCTGGGTATAGGGGATAGAGTCGGTAAAGACAATCTCGCAGAGTGCTGACTCCTGTACTCGGTCACTTGCAGGACCACTCATCACACAGTGAGAAGCACAAGCACGTACGCTCTTGGCACCAGCCTCCATCATGATGTCGGCAGCCTTGGTGATAGTGCCTGCGGTGTCTACCATATCGTCTATAATAACCACATTCTTACCTTCCACATCACCAATAATCTGCATTGTAGCCACTACATTTGCACGTGCACGTGTTTTGTTGCACAGTACCAGTGGGCAACCCAGATATTTGGCGTAGGTATTGGCACGCTTAGAACCGCCTACGTCGGGAGAAGCAATGACCAGGTTGTCCAGTTTTAAGCTCTGCAGATAGGGAAGCAGTACGCCCGAAGCGTACAGATGGTCAACGGGAACATCGAAGAAACCCTGAATCTGGTCGGCGTGCAGGTCCATTGTAATGACGCGGTTTACGCCAGCCGTACTCAGGAGGTCTGCCACCAGTTTAGCACCGATGCTCACACGTGGTTTGTCCTTGCGATCTTGACGAGCCCATCCGAAATAAGGAATCACGGCATTGATGGTGCGGGCCGATGCGCGTTTGGCGGCGTCAATCATCAGCAAAAGCTCCATCAGGTTGTCGCTATTGGGGAATGTGCTTTGTACCAGGAAAATGTCGCGTCCGCGGATAGATTCCTCATAGGATACGGCAAACTCGCCATCAGAGAACTTAGTGATTTGCAGCTTTCCCAGCGGGCATCCCAGACTCTGGCAAATTTTCTCTGCCAGATATCTTGTGGCTGTGCCTGAGAAGACCATGTAAGAATTTTGTGTAGTCATTGTAATATTTGGTTCGTAAAAAGTTTCTTTTCAGCTAACGGCCTTTTGCCATTTCTTGAAGTGACCAATCAGGTCTTTGTAATCCTGTTCCTGATGAATATTGAAACGATTCCACAGGTCACCGCAGATACAAACACCGCCAAATCCCAGATCTTTCACCATGCGGATGTTATCAAGGTTGAGTCCTCCCAGCGCATAGACATGGCGGTCTATCAGTCCCTGCTTGGCAGCAGCACGCAAGTCCTCTTCCGTAAACGACTGTGTGTCGTTGGGATTGCTTTGGCTGTCGAAGATGTTCTGCAGAAACACATAGCTGGCTTTCTTCTTGCACTCCTGCAACTGGTCCAGCGAACGGCAAGTGCAACTGAAGTCACCGCGATAACCATAGGGCAATTCTGTGTCGAGTGTGTCCAGATGAATGCTTTTTAATCCAAACTCCTCGCGCAGATAGAAGTGATCGTGCACGGTGATTCGCTTGTAATATTCGTCAGAAAGTAGGGTGAGTAGCCTTTCGGAGTAGACAGGTTCCGAGTTAGGCTTATATAGATGAAGATTCTCCAGCCCTTCTTCAAAGAGGGTGGTGAGAATCTTGTCTTCCTCCACGAAAAACGTGGCCTTTGTCATGATGATCAGTTTCATCTGCAAACCTCTTGTTAATGAAAAAGCCCCGTCATCCTAAAGAATTTGGGGCTTATGTTAAGAAGTGATTCCGTTGGGATTCGAACCCAAGGCCCACAGCTTAGAAGGCTGTTGCTCTATCCAACTGAGCTACGGAACCATCCTTGCATAGGGGATGTGCCCGAATTGCGAGTGCAAAGTTACTGCTTTTTTATGAAATAGCCAAATTTTATGCAGTAAATCTATTGTTATCTATGCTTTTTGGGCTTCCCGTGTGCAGTTTGTTTTGACGGTTGACCGTCTCGCCTTGACTGTTGAGTGTTTTGTGCGGGTGCATTTCGCCTCGGCTGAGAAGCGTATGGCATCGGTGTGTTAAACAACTGTCGAATCAGGTCTGGACGTCCTATGCGCTTAAGACTCTGTTCTATACCTCGTCGTTCTTCCGGTTTGTACCAGAAGAAATATTGACGCTGTGCCTGTTTTTCCCGTGGAGTCTTGGCAGAGAACACCGGTTCCAGTGTATAGGGGTGATACCCCGTGTACCACGCTTCGGTGGCCACCGTCATTGGTGTTGGAGTGAAGTCTTGCACCTGCTCCAGTTGGAAGTCCATATTTTTTGTCAGTACAGCCAACTCAGCCATATCCTCTTCGTGGCAGCCAGGGTGGCTGCTGATGAAGTAGGGGATAATTTGCTGTCGCAAGTTCTCCTCGCGGTTGATGCGGTCGAAGATTCTCTTGAATTCCCCGAATTGTGCAAATGGCGGCTTACGCATCAGCATCAATACCCGGTCGCTGGTATGCTCAGGGGCTACCTTCAGGCGTCCGCTCACGTGATTACAGATTAGTTCCCGTGTATATTCTTTAGCCGACTGGTTGGCAGCCTCGTCCTTCCCTTTATATAATAAGAGGTCGTATCTCACACCACTACCAATAAAGCTCTTTTTGATGCCTGGCACAGCATCGACGGCTCGATAGAGGTCTAACAACTGCTGGTGACTGGTGTTCAGGTTAGGGCACACCTGAGGGTGGATGCAACTGGGACGCTTACATTTCTCACAGGCGTTGAGGTTGCGTCCATGCATACCATACATGTTGGCACTTGGTCCGCCCACGTCACTCAGATATCCCTTAAAGTCAGGCATCTGTACCACCTGCTTCACTTCTTTCAGTACACTCTCTTTCGAGCGGCAGGCGATGAACTTGCCCTGGTGTGCCGAGATGGTACAGAAGGCGCATCCTCCGAAACATCCACGGTGGATGTTGACAGAGAACTTAATCATGTCGTAGGCGGGAATGCGCTTACCCTTGTATTTGGGATGCGGTTGACGCGTATAGGGTAGGTCAAACGATGCGTCGAGTTCATCGGTAGTCATAGGCGGGTAGGGCGGGTTCACCACCACATACTGATGGCCCACCTGTTGAATCAGCCTTTGTGCATGCATCATGTTCGACTGCTCCTCGATATGTCTGAAATTCTCGGCCTGTGCTTTTTTGTTCTGCAGACATTCCTCGTGGCTATGGAGAACGATATCTGTGTCCTTGGGCTTGATATCTTTGGTGATATAGACCGTTTGAGGCAGGTTGTAGAGGTCAGTCACCTGACATCCCTCCGCTAACTTATTGGCAATCTCGACGATGGTCTTCTCACCCATGCCATAGCTGATGATGTCGCCCCCGCTATCCAGAAGGATGCTTGGGCGTAGTTTGTCCTGCCAGTAGTCATAGTGAGTCAGACGACGCAACGAAGCCTCGATGCCTCCTAGTACGACGGGCACATCAGGATAGAGCTGCTTCAGGATCTTTGTATAGACTATGGTCGGATACTCCGGACGCATGTCGTGTCGTCCGTCTGGCGTGTAGGCGTCCTCCGAGCGTAAACGTCGTGCTGCCGTATATTTGTTGACCATCGAGTCCATGCAGCCAGGCGAGATACCGAAGAAGAGACGCGGGCGCCCCAACTTCTTGAAGTCACGATAGTCGCCGTGCCAGTCGGGCTGTGGCACAATAGCCACCCGGTAGCCAGCCGCCTCGAGCACGCGCCCGATGACAGCTGCGCCAAACGACGGATGATCTACGTATGCGTCCCCCGAAAAGAGGATGACGTCCACGTAGTCCCAGCCACGCAGTTCAAGCTCCTTTTTTGTTGTAGGAAGAAAATCAGTCAGCCGATACTCCATTCTCCTCCTTTTCCTGCTTTTCTTTCCATTCCTTGTAGGCCGTCATCAGGTTCTGCAGTCCAATGGCCTTCATGTTGGGGTGATAGATGACGTCCAGACAAAGGTCCAACAATTGCTTGTCGCGACCAGCTTCCGACTCCAACAGAGAGCGGATATTCAGTTTCAGTTTGTCGAGCACAGGCTCGTCGATATATCCATTCGAATCAATCAGGTCGCGCAGCAGTTGGTACTGGTCGATAGTTGCCAGATGCTGTTCGCTGATTTCGATGCTTCTTGTACCCGAAGCGTTTGCTTGAATTTTCTTCATAACTATTTGGTTGTTAGAAAGTTTAATATTCCTCTCATAATGCTTGCTTTAACATCGTTCTCCTTGATACATTCAAAGGGAAATCCCATCACAAAAGCGTTGTAGTCTCCGCCTTTATAAGCCACAGCTGCACTTGTTCCGTTGTGATAGACCATCGCAGGGAAAGCCTTCTCGTTGTCCGGCATCAGAATGTCGGTGTGTGTGGCTGCATAGTGCTGTTCGTTCAGCAGACGATAGAAATTGAATGCCATTCCCATGCCGCTCACCCCTTCGTTCAGGTCATTGTTCGTCTCCTCAAAGCGCACCTTTAGTAAGTCCTTCAGGAAAGCTCTTTCTGTATCGGTAGTCATATCTGACCCCAGATACGCTCCGCTTACCATCAGGTTGCCGCCCTTGCTGACATAGCTCTTGAGTTGCTGTTGCAGGGCATGCGGAAAACTCTTATAGAACACCATGCTATGGCCATCGTTCTTCTCTAGACCCAACAGGAGGTCAATCACCTGGAAGCCAGCCAGGTTCATATATCCCTTCTCGATGGCCTTGCCAGAGGCACTTACGATGTTATAGGCTCCAGCCGTGCGGATGGCCTGTGCATGTTCGCGTGTATAGTTGAAGTCGTTGCCGGCAATGAACATTCCCTGGAAGTCAGGAGTGGTGTAACCCAGTCCGGTTGAGTCCTCTATACCCATCTTTGTGGTGTCGAACACCCGCTGAAGTCCCAGCCAGCCGCAAGTGCGTCCGTAGCTTACCCCCATGTCCTCACCCATGTCAAAGCCCTGTCCGTTCTTGCTGATGGCAGGCGACGACAGACGGTTGAAACCGTTGATAACCAGAGCCGTTTGTGTGGCATGAGGGTTGTAGAGTGCCGATAGTGTCTCAGTGGGGAAACTCTGTCCGCCATCGTTGTTCGCCGTCACGCGGAAGCTATAGAGTACGTTAGGCTTCAGTTTGATGGAGCACGACGTTCCTTTCAGATAAGTGCCGTTGTCAAAGTCGCCGTCTTCCTGAGCGATATAAAGTGTATATCCCGTGGGTACAGATGTCGGTTCCTGACCATCCTCAACGCCCATCCAACTCAGTTTAATCTGCCCCTCCTTATCGGTGAACTCCATGCGCAGGTCGGTGGGTGGCAGAGGCTGCACCACATAGTCCTTGTCGTGTCTGCTGGTGATATATCTCAGCAGCGTCTTATAGATAGAGCGAGCCAGTGTGAATCGGAAGTTCGGGTCCTGACCATAGGTCATATCGCCGAAGTTCTGGTGCGACAGCGTCTCAAGAATGGCGCTTGGCACGATAGGCACACGTGTCTCAGAGTAGTTGCGGTCATAGAGGTCGCGCGCAGCCCATTCTCCGTAGCGGTATTTCAGGTCGGCCGTTGTGTTGTAAAGCAAATCCTTGGCCAACTCGCGCGATGCCTCGCGACTCATACCCGTGGCCAGGGTGCTGTCGCCCTGATGTGTGGTGCAGATGGCCAGCGAACCAAATACCCCCAGTCCCGTTGTCGTGTGTCCTGCGTCACTATGGATAGCCAGTGACAGTTCTATGGGCACCCCTCGTCCGATGGAGTCTGGTGCAAAGACCGAGCCGCCGCAAAGTAGGTTGGTTGACAGCGAGCGCACGTTGATATCGTCGCCATAGTCGTTGACACCCTGTTTAGAACTATACACCTCGTAGGGCATGCCCGCCCATTGAGCAGCGTAGCGAGCCCCCTCCAGGCAACGTGGCAATCCACTTATCTCTCCACCGCGCTCGATGTTTCCCATGCCGCCACCAAAACGTACGGCATCCGCAGTCACGTGCCCTTTGTGTCGGCTGTGGTTCGAGAGCACCACGCGGTTGAGCTCCGAGCTACCCTTGTCAAAGGCAAACGTGCCCAGATAGACCCAGGTGGAACCACCCATTCGCTGGTTGACGCAGAACTCCGTCTTTTGTCCTTTGTGATATACCGTGTATCGTGCATCATCGATACCGTCATCTACGGTCTGATAACTCACATACACCGCATAGCGTCCCTCCTCAGGAATCTCCGGCTGATAGCTGACGGTACTCAGGTTGCTGCGCGAGTGCGTTGTCTCAATCATTCTCGCCGTACCTGCCTCAAATGGGTTCTCCTGATCATGGTACTTCCCCTCGTGCATGGCGAAACCAGCTCGTGGCGCATCTTTCCAATTGTGATGGACGTTCTGTTCCTGATAGGCCATGGACAGTTGGTTGTTGTCCACGATTACCTCATGCCTCTGCCAGTCGCGCTCACGAGGCGTATAGACCACTGCTCCCGCATTCTCGAGCATAGGGATGAGATAAGGGATGACGATGGTTTGCGTGAACAAATCTTCGGTGGTGCCGAAGAGTGCTGGACGTTGCCATCTCCATCGTCCCTCGTTGTTATCATAGTAACGGCCGTGACTTGCCCAGAGCGACAAGTGACGACCGTCCAATCCTTTGTCAATAGAGTAGGGGCGCGATGTATTCTTGACCCAAGGCTCCCCTTTGTAGTCGGTATGCCCCCATGACGTTTGCGCCGAAAGGCCTTGGTTGCCAGTCAGCAGGAATAGAGTCATAAAAAGATGAGTCAGCCTATACATTACCTATTGTGAATAGTTCGGGCCGCTTGCCCTTGAAGTCTTTGAAGTATAGTTTTATCTCGCGCATGTCGGCCTCTAGGTCCCCCGAGGGCCAGATGGTCTTCGTGCACTTAATGTGTTTCTTTTCGTAGTCCAGCCCGTAGAGCAGGATTGGCAGGTTTGCTTTCAGGGCAATGAAATAGAAGCCTTTCTTCCATTCCTCCACCCGTGAGCGAGTGCCTTCGGGTGTGATGCATAGATGAAAGACGTCAGCCTGTTTTGCCGTCTCGGCCATCGAGTCGGTCATGCTGGTGTGTTTCTGGCGATGCACCGGTATGCCCCCCATGCTTTTAAAGATGGGGCCTAATGGCCAGAAGAACCATTCTTTTTTCATCAGGAAATTGCTTCCCAGTCCCTTGGCGCTGTTATAGAGCTGTCCAATGAGAAAGTCCCAGTTGCTGGTGTGCGGAGCCAGACAGATAATGTATTTCTCGGGATGCTTTTCGGTGACATCAACCGTCCATCCCATCTTTTTGAATAAGAGCCAGTTGCAAAATTTCTGCCACATTTACAGATTGTTTATTTGGTCTACGATTTCGCTGGCCTGGGCTGCAAATTTCTCGCGCAAATCCTTGTAGTATGCCCTCGGAGCGATGCCCGGTTCTGGGTGCGACACGCGACTGACAAAGTTGCGTTGTGTTTTGACTACTGCCACAAGCAAAGCTTGGGTGTTATCCTTGTTGGTCTCGTTGCCATACAATGAAGCAGCTACAGCCTCAGTAAACAGTTCTTCGCAGATCTGATTAATTACCTTCTTAAGAGTTCTTTTGTTTGCCATAGTCTTTAGAGTTGTTGAATCCTTTGCAAAGATAGACAAAATAATTGTAACCTCCAAATGTTCTTGGATAATTTTTTGCGAGTTTTATATCTTCTTGAATAAAATTTTGGGCGTTTCATATTTTTGTCGTACCTTTGCAACCAGAATTCGAAACATTATTTTAATTATAAAATTGTTCTAGAACAGTATGGAAAAAAGTGCATTGCAAATTGCAAGAGCAGCCTATCAGCCCAAGTTGCCCCGTGGTTTGAAGGGTGCAGTTAAGGCTGTGGAAGGTGCTCCCACACAGAGTGTTGACAATCAGGAAGAGATCAAGGCCCTCTTCCCCAATACCTACGGAATGCCTCTGGTAGAGTTTGTTCCCGGTGAGGAGAAGAGCTATGAGCCCATGAACGTGGGTATCATCCTTAGTGGTGGTCAGGCTCCTGGCGGTCACAATGTGATTACTGGTCTGTTTGATGCTGTGAAGCGTCTGAACCCCGCCAACCGTCTCTATGGCTTCATCCTGGGTCCTGGCGGTTTGGTAGACCACAACTACATGGAACTCACAAAGGAGGTTGTTGACGAGTATCGTAACACCGGTGGCTTCGACATGATTGGCTCAGGCCGTACGAAGCTCGAGAAGGTAGAGCAGTTTGAGAAGGGTCTGGAGATTATCCGTGAACTCGGCATCAAGGCTATCGTGATTATCGGTGGTGACGACTCTAACACTAACGCCTGCGTACTCGCTGAGTACTATGCCGCCAAGAACTATGGCGTGCAGGTTATCGGTTGCCCCAAGACCATCGACGGCGACCTGAAGAACGATCAGATTGAGACCTCATTTGGTTTCGATACCGCTTGTAAGACCTACTCAGAGCTGATTGGTAACATCGAGCGCGACTGTAACTCAGCCCGCAAGTACTGGCACTTCATCAAGGTGATGGGCCGTTCGGCTTCTCATATCGCCCTGGAGTGCGCTCTGCAGACCCAGCCCAACATCTGCCTCGTTTCTGAGGAGATTGAGGAGAAGGCCATGAGCCTCGACGATATCGTGGCTTATATTGCCAATGCTGTGGCTCAGCGTGCTGCCGACGGCAACAACTTCGGTACCGTTATCATCCCCGAGGGTGTTATCGAGTTTATCCCTGCTATCAAGAAGCTCATTGCTCAGTTGAACGACGTACTGGCATTGCCCGAGGCAAAGAACATCAGCCGTGACGAGCAGGTTGACTTCGCCAAGAGTCACCTCACCGCCGAGAATCTCGCTGTGTTCAACAGTCTGCCCGAGGGTGTTGCTCGCCAGCTGGCTCTCGACCGCGACCCCCACGGAAACGTACAGGTGTCACTCATCGAGACCGAGAAGTTGCTCTCTGAGATGGTAGCCAAGAAGCTCGACGCTATGAAGGCCGAGGGTAAGTTTGTTGGCAAGTTCTCTGCCCAGCATCACTTCTTCGGTTACGAGGGACGTTGCGCCGCTCCTTCTAACTTCGATGCTGACTACTGCTACGCTCTGGGTACCAGCGCTGCCCAGCTGATTGCTGCCGGCAAGACCGGTTATATGGCCATCGTTAAGAATACCACAGCTTCCGCCGACGAGTGGAAGGCAGGTGGTGTGCCCATCACGATGATGATGAACATGGAGAAGCGTAACGGCGAGATGAAGCCTGTGATCCGCAAGGCTCTCGTTGAGTTGGATGGCAAACCCTTCAAGACCTTCGCTGCTCAGCGTGACCGTTGGGCTCGCGAGACGGCTTACGTCTATCCCGGTCCTATTCAGTACTGGGGTCCCACAGAGGTTTGCGACCAGCCCACTCGTACGCTGGCCCTGGAACAGGCAAAATAATTAATGTCTGCAAATAGAACAACCAAGCGAAGTCAGGCGGGTCGGAAACGGCCTCGCTTGACTTCGCCTGTTCGTAGAAAGAAGCCCGGTTTCTTTGTACGTCTTCTGCGCCATGTGCCTGGTTGGGCGTGGTGGATAGGCGGTTTTTCTGTTGCCGGACTCTACATTTGGTTTTTCTATTATTTTTTTGTATCGCCCTATGGTTTGCGTTGGCAGGCCCTTTATGGCGAGATCAGTTATCCCGAGGGTTATGATATCCACGGCATAGATATCAGTCACTATCAAGGCCGCATAGACTGGGAACTGCTGCGCAATCAGGGTTCCATAGACGATTGTCCCATCTGCTTTGTGATGATCAAGGCCACCGAGGGCAGCACCAAGATAGACAAGAACTTTGAGGATAACTTCCACCAGGCGCGCGAGTATGGTTTTACGCGTGGCGCCTATCATTATTTCAGCACCCAGTCATCGGCTCAGGCCCAGGCTTCACATTTCATTAATACAGTGAAGCTCGAACCAGGCGATCTGCCCCCCGTACTCGACGTCGAGCAGAAGCCCCGCAACCAGAACCGAGACGAGTTTAAGAGTAGCGTGCTGTCGTGGCTTCAAGCGGTGGAAGACCATTATGGCGTGAAGCCCATTCTCTATACCTATTATAAGTTTAAGTTGGACTATCTCAACGATTCCGTCTTCAACCAGTATCCTTATTGGATAGCCCATTACTATGTGGACAGTCTGCAGTACAAGGGCGAGTGGAAGTTCTGGCAGCACACCGACGCAGGCAGTCTGCCAGGCATCAAGGGCCCGGTAGACTTCAATATCTACAACGGTTCGTTCTATGATTTGCGCCAGATGACCATCGGCAGTCAGGAGACCATCGGTGTTGATGCCTACAGAACGCCCGTAGACAACAACTGATTACGTTGATGTATGTAGGCGATATCAATTGATGGTGAAGCCTTACAGCACCCCCTTTGTTGATGGCAACTGATAGTGGTCGATATCTCGACGTACGGCAGCCTTCAGCGAGCGTGCCAGCGCCTTGAAGATAGCCTCGGCCTTGTGGTGCTCGTTGTCGCCGTCAGCCTCGATATAGAGGTTCATCTGTGCCGCGTCGCTCAGGCTCTTGAAGAAGTGGAAGAACATCTCCGTGGGCACGTCGCCCACGCGCTCGCGATGGAACTCCGTGTCCCAGATGAGCCAGGGACGGCCTCCGAAGTCCAGAGCCACATGTGCGTGACAATCGTCCATGGGCAGCGAGAAGCCATAGCGCTCGATGCCGCGCTTCGATCCCAAGGCCTTCAGCAGACATTCGCCCAAGGCCAGACCCGTATCCTCGATGGTGTGGTGCTCGTCTACGTGCAGGTCGCCCTTGGTGTGAATCACCAAGTCCATCTGTCCGTGTCGCGCTATCTGTTCCAGCATGTGGTCAAAGAAGCCCAGTCCTGTTGAGATGTCAGCCTGTCCGTTGCCGTCCAGTGTCACCTTAATATATATATCTGTCTCTTTGGTGGTGCGCTTCACCTCGGCTGTGCGCTCGCCGTCAAACACCTGTTCGGCCACCTGCTTCCACGACAGCGTGTCGCCCAGTATCAGCGCCTTGCATCCTATGTTCTTGGCAAAGAGTGCGTCCGTCTCGCGATCGCCAATCACATAGCTGTTGGCAATGTCGTAGGCCGGGTCGTTCATGTATTTCTCCACCAGTCCCGTTTGTGGCTTGCGTGTGGGCGCGTTGTCTTCGGGAAAGTGGCGGTCCACCAGAATCTCGTCAAACTCGATGCCCTCGCCCTTGAGTGCCTCCAGGATGAAGTTATGTGCTGGCCAGAACGTATCCTCTGGGAATGAAGCCGTGCCCAGTCCGTCCTGATTGCTCACCATCACGAAGCGGAAGTCCGTCTTTTCGCGCAGGAACGACAGCCAGCGAAACACGCCCGGCTTGAATCGGATTTTCTCTATTGCGTCAACTTGCTCGTCGTGCGGCTCTTCCACGATGGTGCCGTCACGGTCAATGAAAAGGATACGTTGGGGATTCATAGATATTTCTTTTTATTGATTTCTTTCTGTTTGATGGTGGTGATAGCATAGTAGAACGGGAAGACGCTCCACAGATGCACGAATGCCTGGATGAAACCGCCGATGGTGAAGGCGATAAACGACAGCGTGGGCAGATAGTCGGGCATACCCAGCGGGTCGCCCTGCATCACGCCGATATAGGCCTTGATGTTAGCCAGCGCGATGATAGCAGCCGGCATGCAGCATACCAGCGTGATGGCCGCGATGATGATGTTGGCCAGGATCACCGTGCCAATGAGCAGTCCCCAATGGCGCCAGTTGCGGAAGAACCAGATGATGGCGGGAATAATCAACTTGAAGAACGTCTTCATGGGGAATGTGCCCCACCAATGCTTTGTTCTGACCACCTCGCCCGTGGTATAGTGCTCGTAGCATGCCTTGAAGCCACACGATGCCAGAATGATGACCAACACCTGGAAGAGCGTCGAACTCAGTATGTAGAGTGCGCCCTGTACGGTCACCGCAGCCGGGTCGGCCTGGGCCCCCGAGAAGATGACGGCATAGAGCGGTATGAAGTCGATGCTGCAGTTGAGCACCCACGCGAATGCCAGCGCATAGACGATGGCGATGATCCACGAGGCGCGGAAGATGCGCTTGAAGTTGTTGGTGTAGAGAAGATAGCCATCGCGAATAATGGCCCTGATGCTTCGCACGCGGTGTGCGTCCAATTCGCTATTTTCGTTCATGATGTTTCTTAATTTTTTTGCAAAGGTACAAAATATTTATTAATAGTCAATTGTCATTTCTCATCTTTTTTGTACCTTTGCAGAAAATTAGCAGTTATGAAAAAATTGAAGTGGGGTTTTATTGGCTGTGGAGAGGTCTGCGAAAAGAAGAGTGGACCGGCTTTTGCTGAGGTAGAGGACTCTACGGTGGTGGCGGTGATGAGCCGGTCGGAGTTGAAGGCGCGCTCGTATGCCGAGCGTCATCGTGTGCCCAAGTGGTATACTGATGCTCAGGAACTCATCGACGACCCCGACGTGAATGCCATCTATGTGGCCACGCCTCCTTCAAGTCACGCCACGTTTGCCATCATGGCCATGAAGGCTGGCAAGCCCGTCTATGTCGAGAAGCCGTTGGCAGCCAACTATGAGGACTGCGCCCGCGTCAACCGCATCAGCGAGCAGACCGGCGTGCCCTGTTTCGTGGCCTACTACCGCCGCAATCTGCCTTATTTCCTTAAGGTGAAGCAGATTGTCGACCAGGGCGTCATTGGCGACGTCCTCAACGTGCAGATACGCTTTGCCTGGCCACCTCGCGAGTTGGACTACGGCCATCCCGAGAACCTGCCCTGGCGACTCCAGCCCGACATTGCCGGTGGAGGCTATTTCTACGATCTGGCGCCCCATCAGCTCGACCTCTTGCAAGAGATGTTTGGCGTCATCGTCGAGGCTCGCGGTATTTGTGCCAACAGAGGTCGCCTCTATAGCGCCGAGGACTCGGTGAGCGCCGTCTTCCGCTTTGAGAATGGTCTGCCCGGTAGCGGCTCTTGGTGTTTCGTGGGCCACGAGTCGGCCCGCACCGACCGCATCCTGCTCATTGGCAATCAGGGTTCTCTCAGCTTCTCGGTGTTCAACTACGACCCCATCGAGGTTCACACCAGCGAGGGCCGTCAGCGCATCGAAGTGCCCAATCCGCAATATGTGCAGTATCCCCTCATCAAGAACGTGTGTGAACACCTGCAAGGCCGTGCCGTGTGTACGGCCACCTCGGTCTCGGCCACCTCTGTTAACTGGGTGCTCGACCGCATCCTGGGAAAGTATTAATATTGATAATGAAAAAACTGATTTTGGCTTTTGTGTTGTTGTCTTTGGGCTCCGTCGTGTCGGTAGCCCAGAGTGACTCTTTGAGCCTTATCCGTCGCATTATCAGAGGGTTCGACCGTGTGGATGAACGATATATTGAACCCCAGCACTACGTCTTTTCGGCCATGGTCCAGGGCACCTATAGCATCGACCGCTATACCATCAGTTCGTCGGGCCCTGCCGATCAGGACATTACTTTTATGCCCGACGCCCGTGTGAAGTTAGGCCCCTATGCCGGCTGGAAATGGGTGTTCCTGGGCTATTGTTTTGAGTTGGGCAAACTCAACTTCGACGATGGCCGGCGCGAGTTCGACTTCAGCATGTACAGCTCGCAGATAGGCGTCGACCTCTTTTATCGCCGCACCGGTTCCGACTATAAGTTGCGCAACGCCAGCCTGGGTGGAAATGTCGATGCCTCGCCCCTCAACGGCCAGCCCTTCGACGGCATCCGTGCAGGCATCACCGGCTTCAACGTCTATTACATCTTCAACCACGGGCGCTTCTCCTATCCCGCCGCCTTCTCTCAGAGCACCATCCAGAAGATCAGCTGCGGCTCGTGGCTTGCCGGCGTGGGCTACACCCGCCATTCGCTCGAGTTCGACCACAACAGTCTGCAGACCCTTATCAACGAGAAGATGGGCCCCCAGGCCGTCGAGCTCGACAGCGCCCTGATGTTCGACAACGTCCGCTACTACGACGTCAGTCTCTCGGGTGGCTATGCCTACAACTGGGTCTTTGCCAAGAACTGGCTCCTGGCCTCCAGCCTCCAGGCCGCCCTGGGCTATAAGCGCAGCTATGGCGACAATGTCAGTGGCCATAGCGGTTTCTCGTTCGACAACTTCAATATCGACGGCATCGCCCGCTTTGCCGTGGTCTATAATAATATGAATTGGTATGCCGGAGCCAGCAGCATCTTCCATACCTACAACTACCGCAAGACCCGCTTCCAGACCAACAACACCTTCGGGTCGGTCAACGTCTATGTGGGTGTTAACTTCGGCATGAAAAAGAAATACCGCAAAAAACTCTCAGAATGAAACGACTCCTCATCCTCTGTCTCCTCTCGCTCTCAGGACTCCTCTCGTGGGCCCAGAATGCCGATAGCGTCTTCGTGGTCAACACCCTGCGTGGTGCCTCGGCCGACGTGCTTTTCTTTGCCCGTCAGTTTTTGGGAGCCCCCTATGTGGCCCACACCCTCGAGGTTAATGCCGCGGGCGACGAGCGACTGGTGGTCAACACCCGCGAGCTCGACTGCACCACGCTGGTAGAGAATGTCGTGGCCCTGACCCTCTGCGCCCGCAACAACGAGCGCGACTATGCCGCCTTTCGCAAATACCTGCGCCAGCTGCGCTATCGCCAGGGCGTCATCAAGGGCTATCCCTCGCGCCTCCACTATTTCACCGACTGGATCGAGGACAACACCCAGATGGGCTTCGTCAGCGAGATACAGCAGCAGACGGCCCCTTTCAGCAGCCTCCAGACCGTCAAGGTCGACTATATGAGTCGCCACCCCGAGTCGTATGCCGCCCTGAAGGCCCATCCCCAGTTTGTTGCCGACATAGCCGCCCAGGAGAAGGCCCTCACCGGACGCCGCTATCATTTCATTCCCAAGTATCTGGTCAAGAACACCAAGATGATGCGCCAGGTGGTGCGCGACGGCGACATCATCGCCATCACCTGCAACAAGCCCGGTCTCGACATCGCTCACCTGGGCTTTGCCGTGTGGCGCCGCGATGGTCTCCATCTGCTCAATGCCTCGCAGTTGCACCACCGCGTGGTCGAGGAAACCATGACCCTCGACAAGTATCTCAAGAAGCATCCCACGCACACCGGCATCCGCATTATCCGACTCAACGATTAACACATAATTAAATATATCAGTATGACACAGGAACAAGATATCAAGAACGCCATCGAAGTGATGCGCAAGGGTGGGGTGATACTCTATCCCACCGACACCGTATGGGGTATTGGCTGCGATGCCACCAATGCTGAGGCCGTGAAGCGCGTGTATGACATCAAGCAGCGCGACGACTCCAAGGCCCTCATCTGTCTCGTCGACAGCGACGCCCGTCTGCAGCGCTATGTGCGCAATGTGCCCGACGTGGCCTGGCAGCTTATCGACTGCATGGACCAGGACAAGCCCACCACGCTGATTCTCGACGGGGCCGTTAACCTGGCACCCAATCTCATTGCCGACGACGGTTCCATCGGCATCCGCATCACCCACGAGCCCTTCTCTCATGAGCTCTGCTTCCGTTTCCAGAAGGCCATCGTCTCGACCTCGGCCAACATCAGCGGAGAGCCTGCCGCCCAGAACTACCGCGACATCGATCCCCGCATCCTTGAGGCCGTCGACTATGTGTGCTGGACACGCCGTCAGGAGCACAAGCCCCACAAGCCTTCGAGCATCATCAAACTGGGCCCCACCGGCGAGGTCACGGTGATCAGAAAATAGATTCCGATTATCATTACATAATAATCCCGCACTTCACATGCTGTGAGGTGCGGGATTTTGCTGTGCTCGCCGCGTGGTTCACGCTCCCATACAACTGGTGGTGCCCAGCGTGGTGAGAATTGCCGTGATAATGCTTGCAAGAATCTGCAAGAGTGTCTTTACGCCTTCTTTCTTCATAGTCGTTTTAATTTTAAGGTTAGTACTTAGATTAGGTTTTGCCTTCAGACATCCGACATCAGCCTTCAGCCCTCAGCCCTCACTAATCGTTCTCGTTGCCGCCGCCAGAGGGTGGGGTGGTGCCGCCCTGGTTCTCATTGCCACCCTGATTGCCTCCCTCATTGCCGGTCTGCTCAGCTCCCTCTCCGCTCGGAGAGGGCTGGGGTGAGGTTGTCTGGGGTGAGGTTGTCAGCTCGCTATAGAGCTGGGTGCTGAGGGTTGCGCCCTGGCGCATGGCCGAAGCCTTATACACCGACTTCTTGCTCTGGTCGGCCAGGAACGAGATGCCCAGTCGGGTGACGGCATCGTTGGCGCTGAAATCCTTGGCGTTGTCGACGCCCTTCGAGCTGAGC
>CADAKX010000020.1:63147-81153 GCA_902788605.1 uncultured Prevotellaceae bacterium
GTCTTCTGCACCTGCTGGCGCTGCTCGCCCTTCTTACCAACGATCACTTTACGTTCCACTTTCTTAATTTCAATTGTTCCCATAGTTTTGTGTTGTTTTGTTTGTTAAGTTAATAATTTTGTTTTTGTGTTGCCGTACTCGGTGCTATCCTCGTACCTCCGTACCTTCGCACCTCCGTACCTTCGATTAAGAGTTTCGGCCTTTCTCTCTTAGCGATAGGCCTTCTCGCTGCCAGCGATACGCCGTTTCTCTCTCTCATTGACAATGCAAAGGTACAAACTTTTGAGGGGCTATCCAAATTATATGGCGTTTTGGGCGGTTTTAGGCCGATTTCATGCTGAAAATCGGGCATACCTGTTTTTAGGTCTGTAATTTATGAGGATTAATAGACTTCATTCTCTGCGTGATAGAAGCCTTCGTCTTACAGATTTGACAGTTGACAGTTTTCTCGTGGACCCCTAATTTCTTTGAATTTGAATGTACTTATATATATAATATTTATATTATATATATAAGTAAAACTTACTTACATTTCTTTTCTTAAAAAATGTACCCCCTCCAAATAAAAACTGTCAACTGTCAACTGTAAGACAAAAAAGTTTCAATTTTCTTGTCTTTATCGAAATCTTTTCATATATTTGCAGACGAATCTAAAAAACATTTATTACCAACAATCAATTAACATTAACTGCACCGTTGTGCATAACTTAAAACAATATTAACATGAAAACTGAAAGAAAAAAGTACGAGAGCCCCAGTATGCAGGTCGTAATCTTGCGTGTCCGTCAACAATTATTAGAATCTAGTCCTGCTGGATTAAGGGCAACAAAAGATAATTATGGTAACGCCGAAGAAGAAACGTGGCCCTAAAGGTAAAACACAACAACGAACTATTCGAATAACAAAGGTATGAAAACATTTCGTATATTCTTTCTGGCTGCCCTTTGTGTAGCCTGTTCAAGCACAGAAGACGATAATACAGAGAAAAGAGTAGACCCAACGGGTCCGAAAACATATGTTATGACTATCGATGCCGATAAAGGTAACGATACTCGCGCACTCTCACTCGATGACAAAAAGTTGAATTCTACGTGGGCTCAGGGTGAGGAGGTCACCGTGTATAACGTTACGAAAAGTGCTGACATTAGTGGCTCGCTGGTCGCTCAAAGCAGTGGCGCTAGTACCACGCTGAAAGGTACGCTTACTGGCACTATAGAAGAAGGTGACGAGTTGAAGTTGAAGTTCCTCAGCCCAAACTACGACTCGCAGGAAGGCACCCTGGAGTATATCGCCGCCAACTGTGACTATGCTGAGGCTACCGTTACTGTGGCTAGCGTCGATGGCGGCAATATCACGACTACGGGAACTGCTGCCTTCGCTAATCAGCAAGCCATCGTGAAGTTTGTTCTCAAGGATGAAGGCAATTCGCCTCTCAGCGCCTCTTCGTTGAAAGTCAGCAACTACGCCAATTCTTGCACCGTCACCCTAACGCCGGCTTCTAATGAGATATTTGTCGCTATTCCAGGCTTTTCAGACAACCTTATTACGCTGACGGCCAGTGCAGGTGGCAATACTTACGATTTTGCTAAGACTGGTGTGACGTTTGCCAACAGTAGTTTTCATATCATCACGGTAAAGATGACACAATGTGTTGACCTTGCCTCTGTGACCTCTGAACATGCTGGTAAGATTATCGGTACCGATGGTAAGTTATATTCTCATGTCCTCTGTGCAGTCGCAGCAGGTACTACCCCCTCTGCAATGGTTGGTTATGTGGGAGATAAAAATGGAACTTGGGGAACAGCTGGCGCTTCGTATAGTTCAACATACAATCACGGTTTGGCCATATCCCTGAACAATGTAGGAATAGGTGGTAGTGAGGAGTCTGAGTACATGAATTCAGCCTCTGCAGGAAGTGCAGCGACAAACTACCAGAGAGCTCGTCCTTCGAACTGTAGTGGCTGGTTCTTAGGTTCTCTAAACCAGTGGTACCAAATTATGGGTTCTTTTAGTAGTCCAAGTTTGAAAGACAAGTTCGGTACTGTAGGTGGTACTAATTTGTATTCAAACAGTTATTGGACGAGTTCGAATGGCACAGAGAATAGTAGTTATACAAAGTCTTACTCTTTCGCTAGTAACAAAGTTTTTGAAGGAAACTCAACACAGACTGCGTATGTACGTGCTTTCTTTGCCTTTTAGGTGATTGGTGACAAAGAAGAATGTAGATTAAAAGAGTCAACATGGGGCGGTTCTGATTATTGTAATTAATAGAACCGCCCCATGCTTTCTCTGAAGAATAATTATTTACTATTAATCATGATACTGGCTTCGTGCTTTCCAATTTTCGATGTTACAGTAACAATAAATTGCAGGTCTTCCGACATACGACTGGTAACAATGCCCGTCTCGGTTATTGACAAATATTTCCTATCAGCAACGCTCCATGACAAAGGCTCTGTAGCATCTTGTGGCTCTATTATAAGTAGTTTGCGCAAATCATAAGATTCTCCATACCCTAGCTTAATACTTGGCTTATTAAATTCAAGTTGTTGAATTTTAATTATTGTTGGTCTGACAGTTCCATGGGGTCTGCCTGGAATTGAATCTTCCTGTTCCTCTTCTTTTTCTTTTGCTTGTTTAGATGGCTTAACATTAGTTTCTGTTTTGTTTGTCATTGGCCAATAATTGTATTTGGACTTAAACAAATTGCTATCAAATATAAATGTCAGTAAAACCCAAATGATGGTAATATATGCGCTCATTTTTATCAGGTTTTTAAACCATCTCCATAAGTCATACCAATACTCCGTCATTTGGTTATTATCTATGTTGATGTCTGAACGTGTGCAGGGCATCATAGTCAGAAAACTAAAACTTGAAGGTGAATTGTTTTGTGATGAGTAATTATTAATGCTTAGAATTCTAAATATAAAGCTCGCAAGTGTTATTGAACCCATAACATAGCCAGCTGTTTTTAAGAGGATACACATAATGCGTAATAAACCATAAAATGCCCCATAAAAGGCTTCTGAATTATTGGGAATAAAATCACGTATCGGATCTGCAAATATACATAGTATTGCTGAGAGTCCCAACCAACTTAGATGGCTGAATATAACTGAACCATATGAGAATATATTAAGTCCAATTATCTGTGGCATATCATCAATAAGCTCTCCTTTAACAGGTACAGCTCTTGTTTTATGGCTCGAACTTATGACAAAGAAAAGACCAACAAAAAAGGCTACGACAAACATTATTGCGATGTTAACAATATTATCCTGAGTGTCCCACCACCAGCGTTTTGCAATGGTGAGTGTCATAGCAAAACTTATCAAAAACAGAAATGCCATATCCCCCTTTTGGGCAAGTTTCTTGTACTTGCCTGAAAGTTGCGTAAATACATTACTTTGGGATGGCTTAATTCCATATACATTGGTGGGGGTGAATGTTATTTGCTCTTTCTGCTTCTTTCTCTGAATAACCGTCGCCTTATGTGTGCTCCAATCTCTTGCGTCGTGGAATTCTCGAAATCCCCATCTGTCAAGGAAAGCAACTATTTCATCATCGGAAAGTAATGTTGTTTTATCTTTCAAACAATCTTCTAGAGCGTTAATAAAGCTGTTGTTTGTGGTCACTTTTAGCCATAGTTTATTACTCCTAGAGAAATTTTCCCGTATAATCAATTCTTTGTTAAAGACTATGAAATACGGTGTATGTATGCTAATTTCATTTTTGTCCTTTATTGCGTTATATCCAGAATCTTGATCAAATTCTAAAAGTGAGCTTGTTAGCCCCCGTCGATTAATGGATGCTTGTTCATTTGGAATCTTTCCATCAGTACCTCCCTTTACATAGAGTCGATTTCCGTCATTGTCATGTTTCGGATTCCCATTCGAATCATATACGTACCAGGGATCGACACCGTTGTCAGTAACCTCGGCAATGTCCCCATCATTTCCATAACTTTTAAACTCAATACCAATGACAGCTTCTGGTAAGATGAGCAGAGCATCGAGAGCTTTGTTGTTTATTTTTCTTTCTCCGAAACCAATGAAATAAGCAGTCTTATTTTTGTAAAGAAAATAATTGTTCAACAATGTGAGAAGAACTTCAAATTGTTGGTCTTCGTGGGTATATTCGTAACCCTCATAGTAATATTTTAATGCCATAATAGTTAGAATTTTAATTGTGATTGTTCTTCTGAAGGGTAATAGTAATGATTATATAGTTAGAGATCGCATCTCCAAAAAATTGTGATTCTATACTTTTGCCTACAAAGATATGCATTATTTCGTAAACCTGCAAGATTTCTTTAGAAAAATACCATAGTAGAATCTCTATTAGTACAGTAACATCATTATATTCTCTCAAAGTCATACGTCCAGTCGAGCTGGAGGTGACTAAAGATAAACACGGTTTTATAGGTTATGTGACGGAGGTATTCGGCACGATTCTGATTGATGGGCAGAAGGGCGTTAGCCATCTCCATGCGATGGTTGAACCAAGCACGAAGGGCGTGAGCGTCGGTATCCCATTTTATCTCGTCAGCACTGACAAACCATTGGGCGGCGCCATCGTGATTCCATGAGAGATAACCAATTTCTTCTTGGAGGATGTCGAGGCGCAACATGGTGATGGCTTCGTAGGCGGCAGTCAACATCATGTTTCTACTGCTGCCTATATTGGTATAGTGGTCTTCGTATTCTCTGAAAACGGCCTCCCATAAAGCATAGTCTTTCACGAACCAGTCTTCGTCTAGCATCCCATCGTATTGACTGGCAAGACTCTGGTAGGCATTCAACATCATGAGTCGGGCGAGTGGTACGCTTTCGAGATGCGACAAACGGTCTAGGCGCAAATCGCCGCCTAACGAGTCGCACACTTGGCGTGCCCAGTTCCATTCATGGCGTGCATTCTGGACTTCCTCTTCGGACAAGGGTAAGGGCGTTTCTTGTCTTTGCTGACAACCGGCAAACAAAGTGATGATTGCCAGAAATAATACGATTCTTTTCATATGTGATACTATTTAATACGTTTTGTTTAGGCACGGAAACCTATTGGCTTCCGTGCTGTATCTGAATGTGTTTCCAACATTTTGCAGGCTTTGAGAATGTCCTGAGTGTTGATGTGCTGAAGGTCATCGCTACCAGTAGAGAATACTCTGTGGGCGAAAGCCGGGATGATGCCATTCTTTACTAAGGTATTGACCCAACGCGCATTTCCAAAGTTCTTCTGATGGTTGGCAACTTGCTTTTTGATGACGTCTTTCAGCGCAACAGCAGCGTCGTCAGTCAGAATATAGTCATCGCGCTTGAGAAGCTGGAGTGCAATCTGCGTCAGCTCGTCGGCAGAGTAGTCGGCAAAATGGAAATTATAGGGGAAACGTGATGCCAGTCCTGAATTGGACGTGAGTAGTCTTTCCATTTCTTGTGGATAACCGGCCATGATGACAATCATGTCTGGATTAGGCTCGCAAAGCACTGACATCAAGCAATCGATAACTCTCCTGCCATAATCCTTATAATCATCGGCACCGCTTACGAGTGAGTAGGCCTCGTCTATGAAGAGGATATTGCCTTGGGCTTCCGACAGTATGGCCTTGGTGTTATGCTCCGTATCACCAATATACTGGCCAATCAGCTTGCTGCGGTCTACGGATATGACGTCCCCCTTCGACAACAATCCAAGGGAGTGGTATATCCTGCCAAGTAGTCTTGCCACAGTGGTCTTGCCGGTACCTGGTGCCCCTACGAACGTAGAATGGAGTGTGAGGGACTCACTGCTTCTGAAACCTGCTTGACGTCGTTTGACAAAGAGTCGGGCCGTATAGGCTAAAGTCAGGATCTCGGACTTGATGTCAGCAAGTCCTACCATCTCATTGAGGTCCCGAAGGGCATCATCGAAGGAATCGTGACTGTTGGACAGCTTCTCGAGACAAAGGTCGTCTATGGAGAGAGGACAATAATCCCTGTTGCGTACCGTTGTCAACGTGTGTTCAAAATAATGCGAGCAGACGGTATCCTCCACGTATCGGCGAATGGACTCGATTGACCAAGAATCGATGCTGCCATTTTTGCTGCTTTTCATGATGGCTCTTGCTAAAGCATCGTGAACGTCGAGTGGAATATTATCGGAAAATCTGCTCTTAAGGGAGAAATGGAATCTCTGTATAAGGTCAAACGTACTGTATGCTTCTTGCTCAAGTCGGCTGTTAGACGAGAATAGCGAATTGAAAGAGGGGCATTCGTTCAGAACAGCTTTTATTTCCTGAGACGTGCCACAGAGCCACAAAACGTTTTCCTTGCCCTTCATCAAATCTTTCACACGTTTTAGAATGGTCTTTCCGCCAGCATTGAGCAGGAATCCAATATTATCGAGGCAGATGATGTGATGACTGACACAAACATCCAGCATCTCGTTAAGTGACTCATAAGGATTGTTGGGTTTCGATGGATCGTACAAGTAAGAACAATCAATAAATTGGACCTTGCGATTGCCCATCTTTGATAGGAATGCAAGATTATTAATAAAGTGCTCGTCGATGTCGTTATTATGCTTGCAAATCAGAAGGTTGTTCTGAGCAGCTGACGTCAATATACAGTGATTGCGTGAATATCGAAAATCTTGATAAAGATCCAACTGCTTGCGTTTGACAATATACTGACGAAATTGTGCTACGCCAGGTTGCGAGGCCAACTGCGTCCACTGGGTGCTGTCACCCTGAAACAGGTAAATGAGGATGCTCTCTTGGCTGAAGGCGGCGCAGCCCTTACGTTCGCCCATCACGATACGAAGGTCTTCGTCAAGCGTGAAGTCAATCCGCTCTTCGGCATTCACACCATTATATATAAGGAGAATATAGTCGCCGGGAAGCCATATCTCCATACAACGCAAGGTAATCTGGAGGTCCTTGTAGATATGTTTCTCGCTGCTCTTCTGCATATCACACACAGGATAGAGATCCTTGGTATAAATATAGCATTTGAAAGTGTCTAGCGGAAGAATCTTTCCATCGGCTGGAGTGAGCGTAACAACAAATGGATAGCTGGTGTACAGAGGTTGCTTACCTTCTGAAGCAATCTTCAGCGATACGCCTGAAACCTCTTTAATTAACCTTCCTGTCAGCTTCTCACTCTCAATCGTATTTCTATCAAAAATGCTCTTAAGTGAAGTCACAGCGTCATTCATGTCATAGTCAGTCGTTTTTTCTTCATCGTCGAAGTCATAGTTCTGTGGCTCGAATGGCGGATAAACCCCTTCCATCTGCTTGCGAAGGACAGACGTAGCCTCCTCTATGTTCGTTTCGTTGAAGTCAACATGCCATATAGATGTTTGCAATTGAGTGACTAAAGCCTCGTCGGGATGGACTGTAAACGACAGTTCTGTTAAGCCCTTAACCTGGTGACATACTGTGGTTTTGAGCGTATTCCAGATATCATGCATATCGTCATAATTCATAATGAGACTGGAGGTGAGTAGCAGCCCCCAGACTTGAGGCGATTGATAGCCTCTTAAACGCATTGATTCACAGATAACTGCAAGTTGCCAAACAGGACTCTTCCGGTGTGAGTCCTCCGTAAAATACAGCGGATCCTCATCGTTGAAAGGCTCTTCGTCAGCAAGTTCTTGGGTGTACGTAGAACCGGGGTCAAGAGCGACCACCAGCACTTCGTTATCCTTGACAAAGACATAAATATCCTGATTGGGAAGCAAACTCCCCATACCCTTGCATTTGTCTGACCAGACAGTAGGATCCTGTTCCAGCCATTTTAAGTAATCCAACACGTTGTTGCTCGTAAGTTTCTGAATATCACAAATCATAGTTCTTTCTTTTTTAATTAGTATGTATCAAATCAGTCATCTCTTTTTGAAAGAGCGGAAGAGAGTACGGGACAAAGGTCCACTTCGTCCTAATGCGTTCCACAAAATTTGTGATAGATCTTTTGTTGGTATTATCTTATGCTGCAAAGTTACACAAATCTGCTTTAATGACCAAGCTTTTTCTACGTTTTTTATTCTCAATCACATATTTTGATACTTTTTTGAATTTGTTTATAGATTCCTCAAAATTTTTTATTATCATTGCATTTGTTTTGTGCGAACCAATTTGACATATGGGCATATGCCCGAACCTAAAAAAAATAAAGAATGAAACTTAACCTGAAAACTGGAGCCCGTTGGCTCCAACGACAGGGAACCTTCTGCGTGAAGCGTTCCCGAAAAGTAACCGAGTGTGTAACCATCAGCCAGAAAGGAGGTGTGTTGAGATGATACGTAATAAGACGTTGATGTATCTGGCTAAAGTATTGGAGAATTGTAACAAGCAGGACTTGACATGTGACTGCGTGTATAAGTGTTGCTATATGTGCATTAATGAACTGGCCGACGATTCTATTGTCAAGGTGCAGCGGCTGCTGGATAAGCCTGAGATTAAGAGTTGCAGAATTCCTCTGGAGATAGACTTTGAGGGGATGACAGATGAGGATTATTGGCTGAAGAGCGACATCTTCCGTGTGGATCCCGTGGAGCGTAGCGAGACCCTGAGACAGAAGATTGAAAAGCTTGTAAACATGCTGAATGAGCTGCAACTGATGATTCTGCAGGTGGATCCCGACTATGCCGAGGAGGTGTTTAAGCGGATGGCGAGACGAGTGAAGAGATCAACCAACAACTTTCTTGACTATATGAAATGGCGGGTATGCAATCCGCGCCCAACGATGAAACAGCTGGAGGAGCAGCAAGCGCAACTGACCACCGATATGCTGATAGACGGTATCATGTACTACGCAGAGGACCCCTCCGGCGATGAAATAGCAGAGGTAAATCTGGAAAAGTTGATGCGGTTTATCAAGCATGGACAGAAGTTGCCCGAAAACTTCAAAGCGGAGTGTGCCAAACTGAGACGCTATTCTTATTGGAAAGGCGAACACTTGTTTATGATTGACTATCAAAAGATCTACACCTATCTTTTCTCCCATTGTTTTGAGAAGTTTACGAAGAAGCAACACATCGCTCTCTATGAGTATGATGTGCAGCTGAAGATGATCCATGAGGATATGGCGAAATTGAAACCAGAACTGGCGAAATACCTGTGTGACAGCAAGAGCCCAGGGACTCTGGAGGGCACGACGCTGTTTGCGCCGTATCTTCATATTAAGGAGATGATGAAGGTCGATTGGTTTGAGAAGAATCGGGCCGACAAGAAGTATGACGGCAGGTGGGCTGATGCGTTTGCCGAGGCGCTGATGCGGTCGGAATATGGCAGTCAGATTGCCGCTGACTGGAAAGGAAAGAGCGACAAGATTAAGGGATATGTGATTGGTTGTCTGAAAGAGGCAGGGGTGTTTAAGTCGGAAGTCTCGAACGACTGCTTAGCCTGTGAGGCGGGTATCATGAAAAATTATAGAACCTTTGGCAGGTATATAGGGAAAGAAAGTCAGGAACAACCATATACTGAATGGATATTGCAGCATGTGAATGACTACTGCTAAAGGTGAAGAAATACGCTAAATGCGATTGAAAGTGCGATTGAGGACAGGATTCTTAATCGCACTATTTTTTTTGAAAATTTTTTTTCTCCTTTATTTATCGGACTTTGCGGGCTGTTTTGGTATGCGATTGAAAATGCGATTGATAAGATGTTTTTCAGTCGCATTATCGCATTCTACTTTTGCCGGCGAAATCGGAAATCACCGGTTTCATCAGTAAACATTATTCATTAACAAAAAAAACAAGTAAGTATTATGAAAGAAAAAAGTAATCAAACAGAAGCTGAGATGCTGGAGAAAGTTGTCCGCGAGAACCAAGCGATGAAGCGACTGCTGAAAAAACAGGAACTGTTGGCAAAGGGACTGCTGTTCAGATGGCTGACGGAGGACACACATCGAAAGGTGAATCAGTACATCAAGTATTATCGCCCAGAACAGCGCATGGAGATGATTAACGCCATGCAGACGTATGTGCTCACAGGCAAGCGTACGAGATTCCGTAGGGCGGTTCAGAACTGGCACTTCCGACTCTTCTGCGAACTGATTGACGACGACCGCTATTCGGTGCCTGCGCACGCGCTGCTGAAACGGCTGTGGGAGAAAATCGGACTGCTGAAATCTATTACTAGCAATAACTAAAAAGTGGAGATTATTGAAATGAAAAAGATGAATCAATCATTGGTGACGATGGCTGCCGAGGTGGCCGTCACAGAGACTGAGGACGGATTGAATTATGTACAGGTGATGCCCGAGAATCCGCGCCCAGGACGAGTAAATCCTTTTTGCGGTTATGGCCGGGGACAGATGCTGAGCAATGGCACATTCGATTTCATGCGCCAAAAGCGTGTGCGCAACAAACCCGAATACAAGGTCGGACATATCAGCCTGTCGTACGGCGAAGACGGTTATGACCGTTGCATCTTTATCTTGCCCAACGGCCAGCGCGATGAGTTTGCCTTTCTGCTGCAAAAAGACATCAGGAGGATTGTGGCTTACCTAAAGAAGAAAGGACTATGATACAGACAATAGCCGTAAACTCACAGCATGCTGGCAAGAAAAACCGCGGGTATGCAGAGTCGTGGACTGCGGAGCAACTCGATGAACTTCTCAAGGAAGACTGGCTCAGAAAAATGGTGAGCGACATACGGGGCGGCGACGAGAAGCAGAAGGAGATGCTGCCCTATATCTGTCCGCACTATTCGGCCTTCCGCAACAACCACCGTGCGCAGGACGACATCCTGCCCGAGAAGTTCACTTATATGACTTGTGTCGATGTTGACGACAAGGCGCTGGTGGAGAAAGCCATCAGTCGGGCTTTGGAGCTGAACAAGGATGAGTATTCCGACTGGCAGGACCAGGTGCTGCGCATCGAGTATTCTGCCCGCAAGAAGGTGCACATATATATCCGCATACCCTTGGGAATGACCATCGAGGAGGCACAGAAGTCTTTCTGCGAGGAGATGGAAGTGCCCTATGACGAGAGTTGCATAACGCCCGAGCGTTTTATTTATGTCACGGGCATCGACGAGGAGGTCTATCGCTCGCCGCACTGGCTGGAATCCCTGAGCGAGGAGGAACTGTCGGAACGTCGCGAGGCTTATCTGAATCGCGGACTCGATGTCGATGGGAGACCGTTGAAGAAAAAGGATGGGGAAGGTAAGAAGGATGAGGGGGAATGCAAGAAGGAGGATGTCCAGCCTCCAGATTCGCGTACGCTGTTCATCTTCGACCAATGTATTAAAGAAGCGGGACTGGAAGCCAAGCACCTGATAGAACCCGGTGCTCGCCACAACTCGCTGAAGGCTGTGCTGAGCGTTGGTGCCACGCAGTTGCTCTCGAAAGAGGAACTGATGGGCGTGCTGCAACAGCGTATGCCAGACACGTGGCAGGACAAGAACGTCAGACAGTTGGTTAACGACTTCTATATGAAGTACACCGATGACAGCCAGAAGATGACACAGTTTCAGCGCAAGGTGTTTGCACAAAGCCTGAAAAGGGGGAGTGAGAAGTCTGCAGCTCCTGTGGTCGTGGCAAAGACAGACTGTCAGCCGCCCGCAATGCCCGAGAAGTTGCCGAAGCTCATCAGTCTGCTGACTTCGAAAACGCCAGACATCTATAAGCCTGCAGTGGCTCATGCGGTGTTTCCTCCTCTGGCCACGCACCTCTGTGACGTGAGTTTCACCTATACTGATAATACCGTCCACGAAGCCACGCTGATGAATTGTCTGATGGCTGGCACGGGTAGCGGTAAGGGCTGTATAGACCAACCCATCAACCACATCATGGCCGACATCAAACTGAGAGACAAGGAGAATGAGCGACGTGAGGCGGAATGGAAGAAGGACTGCATGAAGAAAGGTGCCAACAAAGACAAACTGCTGCGTCCGGAAGGTCTGGTGATTCAGATGATAGATCCTGACATGACGAAGCCTGCACTGGTGACACGTATGGATGAAGCCCAGGGACACTTTGTCTATGTGAAGCTGAACGAGCTGGACTTGTTTGACCAGCTGAAAGGTCAGAATGGTAAGCAGCACTTCCAACTGATGTGTTTGGCTTTCGATCCTGATGCCGAGTATGGACAAACGCGAGTGGGGTTGCAGAGCGTGACTGCGCGTCCGAAATGCCGATTCAATTGGAATGCTTGTTCCACGATTCTGAAGGGCCGGAAATTCTTCAGGAATGTATTGACCGATGGCCCCATCTCGCGTATCAACTTCTGCACTATTCCAGAACAGGAGATAGGTGCCGAACAGCCTGTATTCGGATGTTACGACTCTGCATTCGACGAGGCCCTGAAACCCTACATAGACAGGCTGACGAGCGCCAGAGGACTGACTGAATGCCGACAAGCGCTTCGACTGGCCAAGAAGCTGCAGGCAGACTGTGCTGACTTTGCCCGTCTATCACAGAATGAGACCTACTGGAACCTGTCGCATCGTGCCTGTACGATAGCTTGGCTGAAAGCCTGCGTACTCTATGTTGCCAATGGCTGCAAATGGGAGAACACAATCGATGATTTCATTCGCTGGTCGTTGCAATATGACTTGTGGTGCAAGATGCAGTTCTTTGGTGACGCCATTGAACGGGCCAACAGGGGCGAGGACTCGCGCATAGGCACACGTGGTCCACGTAGTCTGCTGCAACTGTTGCCAGAGGAGTTTACGCTGGGGGATGCTATGCGCGTGCGGCAGCAAGAAGGATTATCGAATGAAAATAATAAATGTCGGAATATGGTTTATCAATGGGTGCACCGACGGTTCGTCTTACAGTTGACAGTTGACAGTTTTAAAAAAGCACATAATGAAGTATGATATCAAGAGGATTTAGAAATCATAATCCGCTGAATATCCGCAAAAGTAAGGACCAGTGGAAAGGAATGGCAGAGGTGCAGACAGACCGTGCCTTTGTGCAGTTCAAATCGTTGGAGTGGGGCTGGCGCGCAGCGTTCTACCTGCTCACTCGCACGTATTATCACAAGTACCGATTGTTCACAATCAGGGCGATTGTCAGTAAGTGGGCACCACCCAACGAGAACAATACCAAGACGTATATCGCCAACGTTAGTCGCCTCACTGGCATCGACCCCGATGAGCCCCTGGGTATCCCCTCAGATAGGCCCTCGCGCTGGATGGCACTCGGCATCGCCATGGCTATCCAAGAGAATGGGGTAGAGTCATTGGATTACTTCGCGATGTTGCGAGGCTGGGATCTCTGTCGTCAAGACGTACAATCTGGAAACTAGTGAATTTTCAAAAATAATTGTGCAAAGGTGCATGAAATATCCAAAAAAATTGTACCTTTGCACAGTTTTTTTTTGATATTCTATTATTTACATACATCATGAAAGCACTAAAATTGTGGATGCTTGCCGCCATCCTGCTATGCGGCACAACGACAACATTTGCACAGTGGCGTGTGGGTGTAACGGCCGGAGCCGACTACAACACACACACCATGGACTTGCAGTACATGAACGATTTTCGCTTGGATGGTCGCTGGGGTGCTACTCTCGGTGTGACCGGACAGTACGACCTGACTGATTGGTTTGGCGTACGTGCCGACCTTAACTGGACGCAGAAGAACTATCGTCTGCACCGTATGGCATACGACGTGGTTGACTACAAGTATCGCAACAACTACCTGCAGCTGCCTGTGATGGCATCGTTCAGCTTTGGTGGTGAGAATCTGCGTGGCTTCTGCAACCTGGGCGGTTATGCCGGCTACTGGCTGAACAGCAGTCGCTGGGGTACCGACACCAACAGCTTTACTTCTCGCAACTACGAATTCAGCGAGGAGGTGACACTCGACAGCGATCGCGACCAGCGCCTGGATGGTGGTCTGGTGGGTGGCGTTGGCGTGGAATATCGCTTCTGCGAGCATTGGGCCCTGCAGGGTGAGGTGCGCTATTACTACAGCCTCGTCAGCACGCGCAAGCAGTATCAGCAGACGAAAGACTACCGCTACAACAGTACTGCTGCCATTCAAATCGGCGCAAGCTACAGATTCTAATGAATAATGGATAATAGGGAATTGAAAATGGATAATTCTATGAAAAAGATATATATGATTGGAGCCCTGCTCCTGATGCTGTTGGCAACATCATGCCGCCAGGAAAGCGACAACCTGATGGCTTACGACCATGCTGACTACCTGGCGTTTGGTAAGGCCGAAAATAGCTATGCCGAGAAGTTTAAGGTCATGTGGCACGGAATGGACCAGTATTATGCCCTCTGGGACTACGAAGAAGAGCAGGGGCTCGACTGGGACGATGTCTATAATGAATACCTGCCGCAGTTTGAGGCCCTTGACAATCGTGGAAAAGACAACCCCGTGACTGACGATGAACTGACGGAGATGCTCAAGAAGGTGCTCTCCCCGCTGCACGACGGTCATTTCGCCATGATATGGAAAAACCACGCCACGGGTAATTCTGTGGTCTATGTCCCCTCCCAAGACCGTAATGCCACACGCGATGATGCCGAGGTTTCTGAAGACTTTGAACCCTCGCTCGACTATTATAGCAAACCGCAGAATGGCGAGGTGATGGTCGACGTGAATGGCGACCCCATCGTGCTGGAGTATGGCACTCGCTGGGAGGACCTGAAATTTACATTGCAAAGCACCAAGGGCAGCGGCATGAAATGGATTGAAGCCGAAATGAAGAGAATAGCATCGCTGACGCTCCCCACCGAGATGGAAGTTTTTACCTACAAATCGCTGAATAATCTCTCTTACGAGTTGAACAATGTGTTTAAGATGAATGTGAGGGTGGCCGTTCCCGCCTACAACAATCTGGTTGTGAAGTATGGCTTCCTCAATGTGCCGGGCCTGACACCTTTCGATCCCGCATTCCTCGAAACCGGCATCAGCGTGAAGTTTGCATTGCTGAGAGGCAATACCGGTAGCATCGCCTACCTCTATTTTAGTGATTTCTTCCTGTCAACCTACCTCGTAAAAGAAGCGATCGCAAGCACCTACGACATGTCTCAACCTGCTACGAAGTACCACGTCAATAGTGTAGCGACTGTGTGGTCTAACTGGTTCAACTACATCCAGATCCTGCATAAGGCAGGTAAGCTTGATGGCGTCATCATCGACGTTCGCAGCAATGGCGGTGGTATGTTGTACGACGGTCAGTTTGTGGCTGGAGCGTTGCTGCCTGCTGGCGATTTCCAATATGGCTATAGCCGCTTCAAGCGCGGTACGGGCCGATACGACTACTCACCACTCATACCTGCCTATATGAGGACCTTGGAGACAGAACATGAGATTATCGACGACAAACCCGTGGTGCTGCTCACCAACTGCATGTCGGAGAGCATGTCAGAGATGACGGCACAGACGGTGAAACTCATGCCCAACGGCACCATCATCGGCAAGCGCACACACGGCGGACTATGTGGTCTGACTGACAACAATCAACACTCGCTGAACTATTCTGGATACATCGGTGTGAACGGCGTCACCCCTGTCTATGGTTATGTGCCCACGCTGGCCTCGTTTACCATGGACAAAGAGCAACTTGAGGGTTATGGCATCACACCCGACATCGAGGTGGACTTCGATTATAACGAATTCATCATCAATGACCGCGACACCCAGTTGGATCGTGCCCTGCAGTTCATCAGAACAGGAAAATAAAATTTAAAACGAAGATATAACAATGAAAACATACAAGCTATTCATGCTGACGCTGGTCGTGGCCCTCAGCATGTTCACCACCGGATGTACGGAGAGCGATGAACTCACCGAAATCATACCTGCCACCGAACAAAAGGAAGAACCCACGGACTCAACCGAATCCACCAGCGACGAGTTCTCGCAAGCGCTCGAAGCCATTCCAGGAGTCTATAACGTACAGGTAGATGAAGTCAAAGAAGGAGATAACGAAGAAGCAAGACGCTACTACACCTTCTTCTTCAATCAGCTCATCGACCACAACAACCCCTCATTGGGCTACTTCAAGCAGCAGGTGCGCATCCGCATCAGCCGAAAAGGTCTCACGGCGCCTGTCGTGCTCTATACCAATGGCTACAACATGTTTGATGTTAATGATAGCTATGCGTCTGAGATGACCGATTATCTGGATGCCAGCACCTTGTGGATTGAGCATCGCTACTTCAACAACTCGCTGCCCGAACCGTTCGAGAGCCTCGAATTTACCTACCTGAATGCCGACCAGGCCGCACAAGACCTGCATGCCATTGTCAGCGTGATGAAGCAAACGGTCTTCAAGCAGAGCGGTAAGTGGGTCAGCACAGGTGTCAGCAAGGATGGCATCACCACAGCCCTCTATGCCTACTATAGCGACATCTACGGCTGGGACGACATCGACCTCTACATGCCCTTCTGTGCACCTTTCCTCGAAGCCACAACCGAAAGCTGCGATGACCCGAAGGTGGGACAATATCTCTATAACGTATGTGGCAGTGGCTATCCCGCCGACTCTCAGGAGGATATCGCCTATCAGCGCATCCGCCAGATTCCCCTGGCACTCATCCAGAGCAAGGAGCTGCGCGACGCCTGCCTGCGTCTGTATCACCAGAAGCATCCCAGCGATTATGTCGAGATCATCAACACCTTCGGACGCGATGAGGAGATGGTTACTGCCGGTGTGTTACACATCTTCTTCCATTGTCTGTTCGATAAGTTTAGCTATGTGCCCTTCAATACGTGGGCCAGTATGGTGCCCGACACCAGTGATGTAGAGCGTATGAGCGAGTTTATCATGATGAACTCAGAAGAATTGGAACACATAAACGATGGTGGAAACACATACGGCTTTGATTATACGTATGAGCCGTCAGCCAATGAGCCCAAGGCCATGTCTGATGACGAACTACTCCTATTCCGTAGCTTTGAGCCTTCTATGCCATACTATGTTCAAGCTGTACGCGAATTGGGTAACATACGCTTTGACCTCTCGTCGCTCGACGGCCTCCACTTCCCTGGCTCTACCAGCGACTTCGGTTTCCTCGCTGCCACGATTTCACATCAGTTCGATGTGTCCGTACTCTATCAGCGCTATTCACACCAGTGGGATGGAGGTCAGCTGATGAAGAGCTTCCGCCAGTGGGTGAAGACGCAGAACAAGTACAACATGATCTTCGCCTATTCTTATAATGACCCCTGGACAGCGGGAGCCATCGATGCAAGCACCAACCCCAAGGTGAAGCGCATCATCTGCAAGAACGGTACCCACAACGACTACTTCCTCAACCCCAAATACTATACCGAGGAAGAAAAGCAACTTCTTCTCGGCTGGGTTCACGATTTTATTGGACTGTAGTAATTTCCCCTTGTACACTAAGAAGTTATGTTTTAGGCAAAAAAAGAGCACCCGATGATTCGGATGCTCTTTTAGTATTGAGGTGTGTCAGGAGCAGAACTCCTGACAACACGGATTCAAATTAATCCTCCCAGTTTTCCTGAGACTTGCGGATGTAGCTCTTGTAGCGGAGCTGAGCCATGCGCTGTGCCTCGGCGAAGAGCTCCTCGGCCTCGTTAGGATAAGCCTTCTTAACAGAGAGGTAACGAACCTCGGTAACGAACCTCACCGAGCAGGAAGTCGTGGAAGTTCTCCCAGTTAGGCTCCTTAGAGTCGAGTGAGAATGGGTTCTTGCCTTCGTCAGCCAGAGCTGGGTTGTAGCGCCACAGGTGCCAGTAACCGCACTCAACAGCCTTCTTTTCCTCAGCCTGGCTCTTACCCATACCGCCCTTGGCCTTCAAGCCGTGGTTGATACATGGAGCGTAAGCGATGATGATTGAAGGTCCGTGCCAAGCCTCGGCCTCGCGGATAGCCTTCAGGGTCTGAGCGTGGTCAGCACCCATAGCAATCTGAGCTACATATACATAACCGTAAGTGGTAGCAATCATACCCAGATCCTTCTTGCGGATGCGCTTACCCTGAGCTGCGAACTGAGCGATAGCACCAAGAGGAGTAGCCTTAGAAGCCTGACCACCGGTGTTAGAGTAAACCTCAGTATCGAGCACGAGGATGTTAACGTCCTCA
>CADAKX010000021.1 GCA_902788605.1 uncultured Prevotellaceae bacterium
CTTCTTCACGGACGCCTGGTTCTGGATATAGTCTGAGAGCTCCTCAGTGCCAATGAAATGGTTGTCGTACACGGCCTTGGCGTAATACTTGCCGAAGGCTTGGCTGTGACTGTTTTTGTTTTGAGATTTAATAAATTTCTGACTCATACTTTTGAGAAGTTAAGAAGTTAATGAAGTTATGTTTACTGATCCGGATAGTCTTAATGGGTTGTTGAGATGGTCTTAACGAGGTGTTCCGATAATCTCTATACCCCCAAAGGGATTATTTCAATCACTTGTTCGAATGGTCTCAATGACTTGTTCGGATGATTCCGATGAGTCATAGGTGCCATGGGAACGACGTCCTGATTTCATTTGCAAAGTTACTACATTGGGAAAGTGTCTTGTCCCTTTCAGGCCGCTTGCACCAGAAAAAAGATTCTTTTTATGAAATTTTTTATGATAGCGCACGGTGGAAGGTCGATGCAGTAGTCCTCGGAGATGTAGTGGACGGCTTGAGGGGGGTAGTTTACGGGCGAAGGGACTGACACCCATCGCGGTGAGAATGGCACGGCGTGTGGCGAGGTAACGCCTGAAGGTGCGGCTTGACACACCTGCGAGCTTGGCGAGCTCACTTTTAAACATTGCTTGCATAATTGATACTTTTTTATTAGTTCTCAAATATAACTTGTTATATTTGTGTAATGAGTGTAATGAGAATATTAAACTTTCGTTATAGAAATACATTTGGTTCGAGGTGAATATATTTGTTATATAGAAACTTTGTAAATCTCGTTACACTCGTTACACTGTCGATGTCTGATGGATGATGTAAGATGTTAGATGTCAGAGAGTTAGGCGATTTCTGCGAGACAAATAAAAAAATACTATCAGCGCGAAATTCTACGGAGGTTTCGCTGGAGGGTCGTGGGGCTCCCTTTGATACATGACGCCCCGACGAAGGAGATACGCCTTCAGCTCCCGCTGGAAGAGGGGGAGGTTGGCATCGCGGGTGTTGCAGATGCCATACAAAATGTCGCGGATGGTTGCTGGATGTTCCATAATGAATCTTTGGTTTATTTTGATTGTAATAATACTGAGTTTCATGTCTTGTATCACGACTCTTTCTTTCTGCCGATGGGTGAGCCTGCGTGTGACCTTTTAAAACTTTTTTGATGATAGATTGTTTCTGTCAAGATGGTTCTCCTGGCAAAACGTTGCGACGTTGGTTTTACTCCTTGAGTTCTTAATAAGGCCGAGGAGGCCGAGGATTACCTCGGTGAATGACGCTGCAATGTCTGATTCTTTAATCATTGTTTGTTGGTTTTACTTTTTTAGGTTTGTCGGAATTTGTTTCCGTTTTTCAGACACAAATTTACTCATTTTAAAATTAACCCCTGCTGCGTATACGCAGCATTTGTCTAAAATGTTAAGTCAATCTTAATATAAAATCAGGAATTTTAAAATCCGTTAACGGAATTACAGTTGGTACCAGAAAAACCGGCCTGCAGGGGCAATGGATAAGAGGGCTGATGTTTGATGTATGATGGCTGATAGTATTACGGAGGCACGAAATAAGAACGGAATAAAAGCGTTATACGAAATAGGCGCACCCGGATTTTTCCGTGGTATTGCTTGAAAAAAAAGCCCCCCGTTGTCCTCGAGACAACGGGGGGCTTTTTTTTGAGGATGAAGATGCATAATCGCATAAAAAAGTAACAAAAGGTGCAGTTTTTGGCGTAAAGATTGCAATTTATTCAAAAAATAGTTGTAATTTTGCGGCGTGATACCAAATATTTAGTGATTATGAATACTAATGCAAACAAACAGAGTAATGCTGCCATGGCTTTGGAAAAGGCTATGGAGGTAAGGCGTGTGTGGATGCAGGCCTTGTCTGGAAAGATCAGCAAGAAGGAGTTGGATGCTAAGGGTATTCGTTTTATGGCTGTAGCAGAATGACAGAACTGTCACTATCGGCCATAAATGCCACCGCCCCTTATCACTTAAGAATTTCTGAACTTGGCGGCTTCGATTTTGACATCGATGCCGGCTTGACTTATAACATAGCACTTATTGAGGACTATAGGGCAAGACTGTTCTCGCGTTGGTTCAGAGATTATGCTGATGACAGTAAGTACAGTCTACTGACTACATCGCTGAAGGTTGGCAACGTGACAAACTATCTGGGTGCTTTCCTGCGTCGTGACAATGAATTGTATGATGCGTTCTGTGCTGCCTTTGATCAGTTTGACAAGGACATTCACAAGGATGAGCCTTGGGACGTTCATATTTCAGAAACGAGTTCACTAGTGCTTTAGATATATTGTGAACAACTTACGATTCCCCCTCCGTTGTCTCAAGGACAACGGAGGGCTTTTTTAAAGCAATACCATCTAATTACCAGGCTGTTCATCCCGACGAGGAACCAATCCTTGATGCCGGTTTCGAGAAGGTTTTGGATGACCTCCTTATTCCCAAGTAATAATAAACTGTACCCCAGAATTCGCATGGTTGAGAACTCTGGGATACGTTCTGTTCTGTGTGATAGGTCTTTTTTTCTATTCTTGTAGAGAAAAGTATAGAAAAATTTTTGTGGTTAAAAATTATTTGCTATCTTTGTCCCGTCTAGCTGTCAAACAGAGCCTGTAGGCGCTGGGAGATTGGCATGACGATGAAGACCTAAAATTATAGAAATGATATTTTTTTCACTGATAACTACCGCTTTATCAAGCGTGTTCTATGGCATCATAGCCACCTTGGTTATCATGGCTGTGTTGTATATAGCGCTTATGCTTGTTTGCAAGACAGTGGTGCAGACGCCTGCATTCTATGTTGTAGGTGCTGTGATGGCTGTTCTGTTGCTCATCCAGACCACGCTTCTTATAGGTGCTGTGGAAGCCCAGGACGCTGCTGACGATGCTTTTGAATTTACTAGTCAGGTGGTAGATACCAGTCTGGGAGTGGTTGACAACGAGAACATACAACAGGTGCTGGATTCCGTGAACGAGCAGTATCCCATCCTTCAAAACTTCATTGACCTGTCGGAATTCTCAACCGAAGGCGTGACGAATCTGACCGATGCCATGCATCAGCAGGTGACCGATTATCTTGATTCGTTTATCTGGCATCGCGTGTGGTGGATTCTGGGCGTTATCATTGTGGGTTGCACCGTGGTGATCGTGCTTGACAAGCCTGGTAGTGCTGGCGGAGGAAGATTTGCACGCGACACTCTGGCTTCGCGAGGTGAAAGGCGGGCTGGCCGTTCCTCGAATACAGACAGGGTACACGGACGCACGCGACAGCACCGTTATCGCTAAATAGAACTGAAACAAAATAACTAAAAACAACGAACAACATAATATCAATAAACTATGCCAACAAACAGTTATTGCAACACTAACCACATCCTGATTGGATTGGGTGGTACAGGAGGAAAAATCCTCCGCGCGTTTAAGATGCGCATGTTTGAAGAGTTTCCTGACCAGAAAGAGCGTGAAAAGCAGTCGGTATCACTTCTTTATGTCGATTCGTCCAAGGAGATGATGCCAAAGGATGGTCGTCCACGTGCCGATTTCCGCGTAATGGGACAGGATGCTTCGTTTACCAATGATGAGTTCCTGTTTATCAAGGGTAACGATGTCAGTTACATTCTTGACCATATTGACAATTTCCCATCGGTTAAGGGTATTGTGAAGAATGCTGCCGCTGTAAAGTCAGCTATCGGAAACCTGGGCGAGGCTGCCGGTCAGATGCGTCGTGCTGGTCGTCTGCTGTTTGCTAGTAACGCTATCGCCTTTATCAATGCTTTGCAGAATGCTTTCTCTCGTTGTGCTCAGGTGAGTGGCAACGAGTCGGACCTCTATATCCATATCTTTGCAGGACTCAGTGGTGGTACGGGCTCAGGCAGTATCATAGATGCCATTGTGCAGTGTCGTAAGCATTATCCCGATGCTATCATCAGCGTTTATGCCATGATTCCTGAGATGCACCTGCCTAAGGCCAATATGGACCAGGGACGTTATTATCAGAATGGATATGCTGCCCTCAACGAACTGAATGCTCTGCAGGCAGGCCGCTATGTACCACATGATATCACAGGTTCTGGTCCCGCCAACGTGTGGTCAGCCCGTGTGCATGGTGTGGCCAACGGTATCACCCTCTATAGCAATGTCAACGACAATGGCCTGCGCCTCAATTCGCTTGAAGAGCTTCCCAAGGTGGTTAGCGACTATGTCTTCTCTCGCGTGTTCCTTATTAACTCTCAGAACAAGGCCTGCGAAGACATTATCCGTGGCTACAACTTTGAGAATATGAATAACTTTGAGGTGGAGTACGATGAGTTGGGTACAGATTTGGCTGCCAACGAGGAACAACTCATTGCCCGCACAAAGAAGATCAATTCTTTTGGCATCAAGCGCGTGATGTATCCCGAACTGCGTGTACTGAAGCATATCACCTATACTACAGGACAAAACGTGTTGCTTCAGTTTAAGTATAACAACTGGCGCGATGAACTGGGATTCGTTGACGAAGAGGCCAATAAGGATTATCGTGAGACCTACTTCAATGAGAACAAGTTGCGCTCGTGGATGTTGGACGATGACCACCTGACGCTGAACCTGAAGATACTCCCCACTGATAAGGACCATCAGGATATCGATAAGTATTGGCATGAGAAAGCTGTAGGTTATGCCGACGATCAGACTGTGAAGAAAGCTTCGTGCCCGCTTAACGAACTCGATGCCTTGCTTTCTGAGGAGTTCTTCACAAAGCAGTTCCGTGGCGTGGGTGTGGAAATCTTCTATCAGGGTAAGCAAAAGGCTATTCCCGACATGGTGAAGGAGATTCGCCATAAGATAGAGAATGAGTTCTTTGAGTCATGGCGCGACGGCGATGTGAGCATTGTGGAGTTGCTCAAGGTATCTAAGTTGCTCATTGAGAAAGTGGTGGAGATTCGTCAGCATATTGAAGACGAAATCAAAAAGAATGAAGAGGATATTGATGCCATCACCAATGACTGCAAGGCCAATGTGGCTGAATGGAGCGACCTAAATATTCTTCAGCGACTGGCTAATGTGGGCAACCGTATCTATGCCCGTCATCAGAACGACCTGGGCGATCTCTATACCGCACGTACCTATGCAGTAGCACTGCAGTTTGCTAAGGCATTAGCTCTGAAGCTGCTCAACGAGGTTCAGAATATGGATGCTGATATCAGTGCTTTCTCGGAGGTTATCAATAAGGCCATTGCCGAGACAGAAAGCCTGATTAGTGCTCAGCAGAAAGTGAACAAGGGTATTGAGGATATGCGTGGTGCTATCGTCGAAGTGAGCGAGGAAGAAACCATGAAGGAATTTGAGGTGGAGTTGAAACTCGACAAGACCGAGATGCCTGGTATCGCCACTCAGTTGCGCAAGGCTATTCTGCCTCAGGTGCCGTTTACCACTTTTGGACGCTTGGCTACAGGTATCAGCATTGATGACATTCGCGATGCCTTTGATATCAAACTGTCAGAGATTGTTCGTGCTAAGCATAACGAGAAAGCCGACAGCGAGAAGAAGGTGCTGGGCATGAACATCATCACCCAGCTGCAGCAGAAGCTGCAGACACAAGAGGATATCAATGCCTTCGCCTTTAAGATTGTGCAGCAAAGTGGTGTGTATCTGAAACTGAATAATGACCAGATACAGCTGCATGTGCGCAATAACGAAGGTGACCGTTCACCTTCGAATCCGGCCAGCATCAACAAGAAGGCTATCCTCGTGTCTATTCCTAAGCCCAAGACCGATAGTCAGAAGACATTTGCCGAGAAGCTGGAGAAGGCCTTCAAGTCTTCGTTTGAGCAGGGTACAGCTATTACGACTCTGTCGTTTGATACCACTAGCCCGCGTGAGAACGAGCTGAGCATCGTTACCATCAGCTATTGTTATCCGATGCGTTGTGCCGACTGGCTGAAGACCTATAAGGAGAAGTATGAGAGATTCCTGAATACGGGCAACAAAGCTACAGACCGCAACAATGCCATCCTGCTGCATACCGAGGACGATGGTGCAGAGTTGCCATCACTCTTCGTGATTGAGAATGCTGCTGAGATTGCTGGGGCGCAGGGTACGACCACTGCTCCTGGCGGTACAACCACAGTTCCTGGTGGTATGGTCGGTGTTCCTGGTGGAATACCAGGTACCGTTCCTCCTCCACCTCCTGGTGGACAGCCAGTGTCAGGTCCCATTCCGATGCCCGAGCCTCAGGTGCAGATGATGCTTTATATCAACGGTCAGCAGTATGGGCCATACGACTACAAGACGTTGAAGACCTTTGTTCCTACGGGACAGCTGACGCCTCAGACGCTCGTATGGCAACAGGGTATGGCTGCATGGACACCTGCCGGACAGGTGCCTGAATTGGCTGGTCTCTTTGCTCCAGCAGTTCCTACACCTCCCGTACCTCCAGTTCCTCCAGTACCTGGTGTGCCTCCTACGCCTGGAATGTAATGTGTAAGAATCAAACAAAAAAAGTTATACCAATTTAAAAATTAAGAATATTATGGCAACATCATCACGTGCCGAACGTTTTAAATACGGCATCTGTCTGAACGACGAGTGCGAAATGTGTAAAAACAAAACAGTACAGCAAATCCCTATGCGTAAGGATCTGATTTGTGAAAGCTGTGGTAAACCGCTGAGAGAATGTCCACCCCCTCATGGTGGCGGTAATAAGAAGCTCTTCATCGGTGGAGGTGTTATCGCTGCAGCAGTAGTGGCTTGTGGTCTTTATTTCGGACTTAAACCATCTGATGCAGAGGAAGCTTTGGTTGAACCACCCGTTGTGGTCGAAGAGGTAGATACCACAGCTGTAGACACTCTTGTTACAGATACTCCAGTCGTTGAAACGCCTGTTGTCGAAGAGCCTCAAGCCAAGGAACCGGAGCCCAAACCGGAACCCGTTAAAACAGTTAAGGCTACTCCTCAGCCAAGCTGGGGTACCTATACGGGTGAGCGTGATGCCAGCGGTAAGCCCAATGGACAAGGTGAATTGAAGATTACCCGCAGTCATGAGATCAATGGCGAGATGGCACAGCCTGGTGAAAGCATCAAGGGCGTGTTCCGCAATGGCTATGTGAACATGGGTAAGTGGTACAAGAGTGACGGCAATGTCGTAGTTGTAAAGGATATTAAGGTCATCTAAGTATGAAGAAGACGATACTGGTCATACTCTTATTGTCGTTGGTGGGCATAATGCCTGCCAACGCAATAAGTTTTTCGACCAGTCGTCTGGAGAGTATTGCCAAGAGTCTAAGACTCAATTCGCTGGATACATTGACAATAGGAAGTCATTACCACTATAAGTATCAGGGGCATGACTTGAATGTGCGTGTCAACCAGTATGGCGAGGTGGAGCATATTGGATTGCTGCTCTTTCCGCGGGGAAGTCGAACAGAACAGACAATGGTGCTCTATGACTTTCTGGAGCGTACGCTTTTGGAACGTTTGATGCCTAATCTGGATGGTGGTCTGAAGTTCAAATTGCAGAACGAGAATCTTCTGTTCCTTCGTGGTAGTGCTCGCACAGCCATGCACCTTGACACGACGGCAATCAACGGCTTCTCTTTCAACCGTATAGATTTTAAGAACTATGAGGTTTGCTGGAAGAAAGGTGAAAACGAACTGCTGAAGATTCAATTCGGAATGGATTATCAGACGCTTTCTGGCTGCGATGCCATAGAACTGGACACCCGTTTTATGCAACGTCTAAAACGGTTTAAGCCCCACGACTACAAGAAAAAGACATGGGCCTTTCCAGAGCACTCAGATGTCTATGTAGCTGCTGGTGATACGTTTCTGATTCGCGAATTCCGCAATGACCTTTACTACGAACGTACTAATGGTGAATGGCACTTGGCTGACAGCACCAGTACTCAAGGTAAGATACTGAGAAATATGATGCTTAGTCTGGAGTCAGATGCACAACCCTTGCTTACCGTCTCTTTAGACCAGCACAGTGATGTGAAGGACGTTCTGACATTGCCCTATAAGTATTGGTTGCAGATGTGTCTCGATGAGGGTTGTACCCCCTTCTTCGGAATTAAGCGCAAGGGATCAGACAAGTATGAAGGCACAGTGCTCATGACTCATCCAGGGGCAGGTTATGTCCATCTGATGAGTGTAGAGATTCCCGTTAGTACGCTGGAAAATGGTGGCAATGGCCCCATCCGTGGCTATTTGTTTGTTTATATTCCAATGCATAACGTGTCAAGCGATTATTTTAAAATTCATTAATCATGTTTAGAAGATATTTTTCTGTTGTTTTGCTGTTCGCATTCTGTTCTATGGCATCGGCTCAGTCGAATGTCGATGAGAAGAAGCGTGAGATAAACAGTATCAAGAAAAGTCCAGAGCAATACCTGTATGTCGAGGTCGTTGATTCGTTGGAAGAGGTGGCCGTGACAAAGGCTCAGCATTATTTGCAGGATGAAATTGACGAGTTTGTAGAGCAGCAGGCGAAGCTAAAGAATGCACCGAAGATTGTTGCTGTTGATATGAAGAAGGTGGTCACGATGCCACGCGGTAATAATCGTGTACGTGCGTTTGCCTACATAAAAAAGAGTAACATTATTGCTGCTGATAATGCTGTGGTGCTGAAACGTGATGTCAAGCCAGCAGATGCAAAACCTGCCCTCAACGATGCGACAGTGAAAACCAAACGCCAAGAGACGATAGACAGACTATTGGCCGTGAAGCGTTTTGCCGATTTGGAGGGGTGCTTGAACAAGCTGAAAGGCGAAGGGCGTATTAGTAAGTTTGGCAAGCAGAAGACTTTGCAAAACTTGGATCTCTACGTGTTGGTTGTCTACAATCGTAATGGCGATATAGAGGCTGTGCTGAGTGAAGGCCCACAGCGCACGAATCTGGCAACGGGTAAGGTTGACAATATCAGTAATTACAAAGAGCGTGGTGCCATTGGCGTCATGATTAGCAAATAAAATCTATTGAAGAAAATGAAAAGGAAATTAATAGTACTTTTGACGTTGGTGATGGCCCTGGCATGCCCTAAGGCTATGCAGGCTGAGGAGGTAACTGTGACCATTCTTACCGACAATTACACCGACGTGAGTAAGAGTCTGGTGGAAACCATGCAGCGCAACTTGGGACGTCTGTTGTCAGAGATTAATATGTCTGACTCACAAAACAAGGCACAGCTGAATTTGGCTAATAGCAATATACCAGAGAGTGTGATGAGTCCTGATGCCAAGGGTATGCTGAACGCCCTGTGGGACAATATCCATTTCTCGTGCGATGATGCCGAAGTGGTGGATAAATTATGGCCTATGAAGGATGGTTTCATGCTGCGCCAGATACCTCTCATTATCAATCCACAGGGAGAAACCTTTGGTCATGGAAACTATCAGGAGGCTACAGTCGATTTTGATAAAAACGGCCGTATCGTCGACTTTCAGTTCGTTTTTGACAGCCAGTTGTCAGAGAGCATGGAGCGTTGTGGCTCTGCTGTAGACATGGAGCGCAAACTGAAGATTCTGAAGTTCTGTGATAAGTTTGCCACCTATTATAATACGAAGCGTTTGGATAAACTGCAGGAAATCTTTAGTGATGATGCTCTGATTATCACGGGTAATGTAACTCAGGTGTATCATCCTGAGGCTGGTGCCATGAAGCCCAAGGTGACCTATAAAAAGCAAACCAAGACAGAATATCTGTCGAATCTCCGTCGTACCTTTGCCCGCAATAAGTATATCGACGTGAAGTTCTCAGAAATAGGCGAGGGTGGTGGATGCGGTCCTGTCACAGTTTCGGCTAATAATCCAAATATGTATGGTGTACGTTTGCATCAGGCTTGGCGTTCATCCAATTATAGTGATGATGGCTATGTATTCCTTTTGTGGGAGTTCCGTGGTGAGGACGATTATATCCTGCATGTTCGTACTTGGCAGCCAGAGTACCTAGACAGGGCAAAGACACAGCCGTTACCTCAGGAAGAGGTGTTCTCGTTAAGTGATTTTGATTTGTAACCCATTTCTCCCTTATGAAAAAGATTTTGGCTATACTGGCAATCCTGCCTTTAGCAGTAGCGGCTTTTGCCCAAGAGTCTGCTTTGAGTATTAGTGAACTGCCCAATCTCAATACGGTGGACAAAGCTTTAGGTACTAATGCTCAAGTGAACTTTTTGTCGGCAAACAACAATCTCGTTGTGACCTCATCGAACAAAAACGATGAGGTGAAAGCAGCGGTGAAACAGAACGATGGAAAGTTTGTGGTGAAGGTGCTCTGTGATATGAGCAACAAAAGTGCTGATAGTAAACGTAAGTTTACGGTGAAACTCAGTGGAACATCTCAGCAGGAAAGTACGGAAAAAATCCTGACGGCAGGAAAGAACTTCTTCTTCGAGGTGGTGACAGCTGAGCATCAGCTCTGTTTCAACTTCCCGCAGAACACGAGTCCGTTGTATAAAACCAGCGAAAAGAAGTCGTGCGTTGAAATCAATGTGCCACAGGATATTGGCTCATTGCATTTACGTTTCACAGAGGGTATCGGCCGACAGTTGACCACCAAGAGTTCTCAGGGTTATAACATTTTGGCACTCGAGATTGATTGTGCACAGTTAACAGCCTTCTTTGATCGTCAGAAGAAAGCAGAGGATAAGGCGCGAGAAGCAGAGGTGGCCTTGGCTACTTTCAAAGCAGAATTCGAGGAAAAGATGAATGACGATGGGTTTGACTTCGATGCTGCAGAGGCGCATGAGGCTGAACTGAAGGCAGCGGCCGATAAGGCTGTAGCTGATATTCCAACCTTTTATATCACGCTTTCTGGTGACAAAACTAATACCATCGATTTGGCGGACGAGAAAGATTTCTTCTCGTATTCAAGAACAGGTCAGATGGAGGGACTGATTAACAATCTATTGACGGCTAAGAGTTTGGTGACCGTTGGTGTGGACGATGTGCTTCGCAAGGAAATCCGTACCGTGGCAACGACCGAGGTGGCCGAGAAATTGAACTTGGCTAACAATGCCTATAATGCTGGACAATTCAAGACTGCTGCCTCATATTATCAGCAGGCTCTGGAGAGCAAGGAAGCCACTGATGAGAATAAAACTGAGATTCAGGCTTTCCTGAGTCGTGTTAATGACTGCTCCGCTGCTCAGATTGAGGCCAACAAGGTGTTGACGTTACTCAAGAACTATAAGGATAATGGTAAGGATGTGAACCCCGATGAGGTGGTAGCTCTCTATGACGTGGCTATCGCAAACTATAAGACAATCTACTCTATCACCCGTAATGATCGTTATCAGCAGCGCATAGAGGCTCTGGAAAAGAGTCGTGCAAAGATTGGATATGTGATGAGTGGCACTGTCATCAGTACCGACTTCAAGCAGGGACAGCTCATGGAAGAGGCGATTACGGGTATTGAGATCTATGGCGTTTCTGCCAAGACGAAGGATATGATGAAGGGTGTTCATGGTGTGCATGTTGGAACGGTAGATCCTGCAGGAAAATTCCATGTAGAGGTGCCTCGCGAAGAGTACGAGGGACTTCTGTTCGTACCTTCTGGCAACAAGAAGTTCTCAAAGAATGTTTACCAAACCCTGCGTGGTAAAAAGCATCTGGACATCAAAGTCGTTTTTTCAAGAGATTAACCGATTTATTAACTTAATAACTTAAAAACAATGAAAAAAATCTTAAGTTTCCTGGCTGTGGCCATGCTCTTAGGAGTAATCGCTCCTCAAACTGCTTATGCAGAGAAAAAGAAAGACAAGGATAAGAAGGGATGGAAATGGGAGATGCCCAAGAAGATGACGGGTATTGATGAATTTGACCATTACCTGCGTGTTTGTGATACGCTCAATACTCGTATCTTGACTTATATGGATAGCGTGACATTCTATACGGTACGCCCCATTGACGTAAAACAGCCTGATGGTACAATCATCAAACGCCGTTGTGTTGTTGATGACAAGGATAATATTCGTGGCTCAAACGAGGCTTTGGCACAGTATTTTGACATGACGAATACTGGTTTGGATATTCTTGGAGACTTGGTGAAAATTACAGGTGAAACGACTGTGGCAACGGCTTCACTGGCAGGTGATCCGCTCAAAGCACTCTCTTACGGTAAATATCTGAAGGCTGGTCCTAATATTGCCATTGAGGGTGGTAAGATGATGAAGCAGCTCCTGAAGAAGATGAATGAACAAAAGAAGGAGATTATTCAAACAACGAGCCTATCACAAAGCTGAGTGAGGAGTATAACAACGCGATAGCCGAGATCCAAGCTAAGGATGCATCTATTCAGGTTCCTGAGGATGGTGATGCTGATATTGATGGGCTATAACAAAATTGATATTGACACGTAGCTGGTGAAGAAGTAACAACTTGCGTGCAGTCGCGTGACCATACTTAGGAACCAGAATTAATTCCCTGACGTTTGCTTGCAGATGTCAGGGAATTATCGTATCTTTGCCGACATGAAGTGCGAGGTCTATGAGAGCCAGAAGGCATATGCAGGCGAGAAGAAACCATCAATGTTGAGACGCTGTGTGGGTCATGACTACACGGAGCGTATGATGTATATGGTAACCATGGTGGTTGAAGGTCGCCGTCCGCTGTTGCTGCTTGCTCCGTGGGAACGCCACAACGAACGACTAACCATTCGTCGTGACCAATGTCTGGCGCTCAACGTACTGTCTCGGATGATATGCTTGTAAATTTAAGAATATCATGGAAAGCCTTTGTTTCAAAGGAATAGATTATGGTGGGGTGATTTCAAAAATAGCGCCCTGTCAACGATTGACAGAGCGCTATTAAAATATTGGTGTTTACTTCCCGATTACCAGTTGGCGCGGAAGTTCCACTTAGAGTTATCGCTGTTGAAGTCGTATTCAGCCAGGGTGGGGGTAGAGTCGCCTGCAGAGTAGATGCAGTACTTGGTGTTCTTACCCTCCTGACCAGGGATGGCGTAAGGCATGATGCGATAGGTGCCATCGGTCAACTGCTCAATCCACCACAGCTGGGCATCCTCGCCTGCATAGTCCTTGGTGGTCAACTCGAGGTCGGCTGTAGCGGTGAGGGCGCGGTTGGTGCCTTCAATCTTGATCTCGTAGAGAGGACCGGTCAGGCGGCCACCCTTCTCAGGACGTGGGGTGATGGTCCACTTCTGCCAGGGACGGAACATATAGTCGCTGCAGCGAACGCCAATCTCGCCCTTGGGCCATGAGCCCTGAACCTGCTCCAGTGTCTGGTTGGCAATGGGCTGGGGAGGAGCGGCATTGGCCTGCTGACCACCACCGAATCCGCCAAAGCCTCCTGCACGCTGAACGTTCATGCGAACGAAGTCGACAGCCAGCTCCAGAGAGTAGCCGCGGCGCTCGCTCTCAATCTCGTAGGTACCTGCCTTGAACAGCTCGCCGGCATAAGGCCAGTCGTTCTTCCACAGCAGGGGACGGATGGCGAGGACAGAGCGTCCACCCTGGTCGAAGTCGGCCTCCCAGTGGAACGATGCTACCTCGACACCTTCGTCGATGATGGTGCGTCCGAAGTGACCTGCGCCAGTCTTGCGGTCGCCAGCGGCAACCACCATGCGGCCACCGCCATGGAACATGTCGCGGCCTACGTTGTCGATATAGGGACCCTCAACGCTCTTGGCGCGGCCCACCACAATATTATAGGTGGAGTTCACACCGTCGCAACAGGTGCCGTGGGTGCCCAGCAGATAATACCAGCCATTACGATAGATGAGGTCGGTGGCCTCGCAGTCGATGGCGATGTCCTTCTCTTTGTTGCCGGCAACACGATAGCCCGTCTTGGGGTCAATCTCGATGAGGCGGATGGTGCCGAAATAGGTACCATAGCTCACCCACATGCGACCCGTGGTGGGGTCGAGAAGTACGCCGGGGTCGATGGCGTCCTGGTCTTCCATACCATCACTCGAACAAACCTCTACGGCCGTGCTCCACTTGAAGTCGGGGCTCTTGGGGTCGAGGGTCTTGTTCCACATGGTGAGGATGCGGCCGCTGTGACCACCACCCAGGCCACCACCGGTGGCACCATAGATGCAGAGATAACGGTCGCCCACCTTGATCACGTCGGGGGCAGCACCGCCACCAGGACGCTCAGCGCCGCTGTGCCAGTTCCAGCCGTCTTCAGAGATAAGGCCGCCGCCACCGGTGCCAAAGGTATAGTACTTGCCTTCGCACTCGGCGATGGTAGAGGGATCATGGATGTATGGTTGTCCTATTTGGGCGTTTGCGGCTGAGGCAATGGCCAGTGCCGCAAGGATTGTATGTAAGCGTTGCATAGTTATTTGCTGTTGTTGATAATGGTGAAGTTAGTTACAGGGTTACCTTTCTCGTCGAGGAAGCGCACACAGAAGTCGCTCATGCCGGGGCCATTGATGATGGCACCACGCAGGATATTGCGGCCTTTCTTCAGGGTGAGACGGCGCGACATGCAGTCGTCCTTCACCATGCGGCGGTCGCCGCTGAGCAGCAGGGCTTCCTCGCCGTTGAGCCACCACATTGAGGCTGAGTTAGATCCTACGGCCAGACGCACGTCCTTGATCTCCTCGGGGCAGTCGATGATGGTGACACCCCAGAACAGCACGCCATAGACCTTCTCGCCATACTTCTCGGCAAAGCGGAACAGCTTGACGTTGAAGTTCTCGCTGTCGAGGGCATGCCAGGTCAGCGTCTGCTTCACAGTCTTGATCTCGGGCTTGAACGGCTCGGCAGAACGGCCACGGCCGAAGCCTGCGGGAGCGGTCTCCTGCTTGAAGACGGCGTTCACCTTCTGGCCGTCCTTAGGCAGGATGGTCATCTGGTTCTTGAAGTACTCGCGGTTGAAGTGGTCGCGTAGGTAGCTGTCGGTAAACACGGTGTTGCCGCTGTTGGGCTTGTCGATGGGTTCCAGCAGCATCCAGCGACGGATAAAGCCTTCGCTATCGGGAGTGGCGGGAGCGGCGGTAGCCTTAGAGAAGTACTTGGGACGGTTCTTGAAGAGTACCCAGTCGACGCTCGCGGCACCAGGACCCTCGCAGGTCACCACCAGGTCGACAACACCCTTGGGCACGTAGTCGAGAGACACGGTCTGGGTGAGCCACTGGTTAGTCATATCGCGACGGAAACGGCTCATCATGGGGTTGGCGGCAGCACCACCAGCTGGCTGTTCGGGCTTCACGGTGAGTTTGATGCGTGCGAGAACCTTACCCTTGGCGTTGCCCTCGCGGATGCAGAACTCGGTGTTGTCGCTGGCCTTGGCGTTGACAATCATATAGCCATCGGTGAGGCAGCTGAAGTCCACGTCGGCATACTTCATCCAACCCTTAGCGGGGATGGTGGCATAGTCGCCGCTGAAGGCAATCGTGGTATCTATATGGGCTGTGGTCACACCGTCGGAAGCGGTGCTGTAGCGGTCGATCTGAATCTTCTCGGTGGCCTTGTTGATACCAACACCACGCATGGTGGGCTTCACCTCCTGGATAGTGCCGTCGGGATTGAAGAAGAGCTTTTCAATCTGCACAGAGCGGCGCTTGTCGTCGTTGGGCGAGAAGAAATTGCAGTGATAGAACAGGTACCACTGGCCCTTGTAGTTGACAATGCTGTGATGGTTGGTCCAGCAGCCATTGGCATGCTCGGCCATGATGAGACCCTTGTATTCATAGGGTCCCATGGGGTTCTTACTCATGGCATAACCCAGCACCTCGGTATTCTCTCTGACATAGGGGTAGGTGAGGTAGTACCAGCCGTTAGCCTCGAAAGCAAACGGACCTTCGGCCTGGCGGTTGGGCAGGCCCTGGAGGCAGTTGACACCAACCATCTCCATCTCGCGGTTGCCCCATTTCACGGTCTCCTTGGGGTTGTCGTCGGCGAGTTCCTTCATGTTGGGCTTCAACTTGGCGCAGCGGCCATTGCCCCAGAAGATGTAGGCATTGCCGTCAGAGGCCTGAAGCACACAGGGGTCGATGCCGTTAATGCCCTTGATAGGCTCCTTCTCGGGGATGAACGGACCTGTGGGGCTGTCGGCAATGGCAACGCCAACGGCAAAGCCACCACGACCCTCGGCGGGTGCTGAGGGAAAGTAGAAATAATACTTGCCGTTGCGCTCAACGCAGTCGGGCGCCCACATTGAGTAGGAGTCTTTTCTCACCCAGGGTACTTTGTTCTGGGTGACAATCATACCGTGGTCGGTCCAGTCGGTCAGGTTCTCGGACGAGAATACATGATAGTCTTCCATGCAGAACCAGTCCTGACGCTGTCCGACAGGAGGCTTGATGTCGTGTGACGGGTACAGGTACACCTTGTTGTTAAACACACGCGCAGTAGGGTCAGCCGAGAACTGGTCTCGAATGACGGGGTTCTGGGCTGATGCCAAAGCGGGCAAAGCCATCAGAACACAGGCTATGGTTTTTCTCATAGATAAAAATTGTTGTTGATAAATAAGTTAGTCTTTATTTGGTCTTATTGGCAAACTGTCCGAAGTACTCCAGACAGACATCGCGCCACAGACGGGCATCCTTTTGCTGGAACTCCAGACTCTTGGCCACGGCGCGCCAACGCTCTCCATCGATGAAGGGCAAGGCGTCATTCCATACGGCGGCAAAGTCGTCCACCTCGTTGACACCGCGGTTGTAGCACCACTGCAGCTCCTCCCAAACGGTGCGGCCGCTGTTCAGGCGGCGCGTCCAGGGCACACGATGGAACCACAGCAGGAAGCGCTCGGGACAGGTGTCGATATTGTCGTAGAGAGAGCAGTAGGGCTCGCGGTACTGTGCGGTGGCATTGGTACCGGTGCTGCTGCGGTCGACGCCGATGCTGTCGCTGTTGGCACGGTGATAGTAAACGGGGCACCACTCAATGGGGTAGCGGGCGATGAAACCGCCAGGCTGGGGACCCATGTGATGGTCGAACTTAAAGATATGGTGCAAGCCGAGGGGCATCATGTAGTCAACGCAAGCCTCGCGACTGCGTTGCATCATGCTCACCAGACGCGCATCGTTGGTGTCGAAAGTCTGCTTCAGCCACTCCTCTGCAATCTCCTTCGACGAGAGCATGGGGTTCCATGCCAGACGGCCGAAAGCATACCAGTTGGCCTGAGAGAAATGATGACCGCACCAGTTGGTGTCGAGTCCGATGTTGGCCACGCCGGCAATGCCTACCAGAATCTTGGGGTTGACATAGGAGAAGAACTCCTTCCACATGGGAGCCAGATAGACCAGGTGCTTGCTCTGACCCAGATACTCCTGGGTGATCTGAAGCTCGGCCATCTGTGGGGTCTTCTTCATCTGGTCGAAGATGGGGGCGTATGGCTCGCGGGGCTGGAAGTCCAGCGGACCGTTCTTTGACTGAAGAATCACGTTGTCGCGGAACTGGCCATCGAGTTCGGCAAACTCAGAGACAGCTTGCTTCACACGGTCCTCGCCCTGATGCTTGGCACCATAGACAAACGAGCGCCACATCACGATGCCACCGAAAGGCTTTAGGGCATCGGCCAGCATGTTGGCACCGTCGGCATGGGTGCGGCCATAGTCAAACGGACCAGGCTGTCCCTCGCTGTTGGCCTTGACCAGGAAACCACCGAAGTCGGGGATGGCGGCATAGATCTCCTTGGCCTTCTTCTGCCACCAACGACGCACCTGAGGGTTCAGGGGGTCGGCCGTCTTCAACTCTCCCAAAGCCTTGGGCGAACCGAAGTTCACAGAGATATAGACCTTGATGCCCCAGGGGCGCAGAATGTCGGCCACCTCTTTCACCTTATTAATATATGCGCGTGTGAGCATCTTCGGTGAGGCGTTCACATTGTTGAGCACGGTGCCGTTGATGCCTACAGAGGCATTGGCCTCTGCGTATTTCTCAATCAGGTTGTGGTCAATCTCCAGGCGGTTGTTCCAGAAGATGCTCTTGCCGGCATAGCCGCGCTCGATGCTGCCATCGATGTTGTCCCAATGGTTCAGGATGCGCAACTTGTAGTAAGGATGCGACTCGCCCTGCTCGCCACGCAGCAATGCATAGCGACCATAGAGCAGGCCCATCTCGGTGCGAGCTGTCACCGTGCGTCCGCTGATGCGATAACCATCATCGTCGGGCATGGTAGGGTCAATTTTCAGCGTGATGTCCTTAGGCATCTCGTGGCGTAGCCACAAACGACTACCGTCCTCTGCACTGGCAGTGATGGCCAGGCAGAGGACGAATAGTACTATAAAGGTTTTTAGTTTATTCATTGACAACGGTCTTGATGGTTCCATCCTCATTGTAGAACAGACGCTGAACCTTCAGCGAACGCAGGTGCGTGATATCCTTAGAGGGCACGCAGTCGTGATACAGTAGGTACCACTGACCCTTGAACTCCACGATGCAGTGGTGGGTGGTCCAACCAACCACGGGCTCCAGAATCACACCCTGATAGGTGAAGGGACCGTAAGGATTATCTCCGATGGCGTAGCACAGGAAGTGGCTGTCGCCGGTAGAGTAAGAGAAATAATACTTGCCATTGTACTTGTGCATCCAGCTGGCCTCGAAGAAACGGTGAGGATCATCGGCACGCAGGGGCTTGCCAGCCTTGTCGAGAATCACGACGGGACGGGGAGCCTCGGTGAACTGCAGTACGTCGTCGGTCATACGGGCTACGTAGCTTGACAGGGCGGGAACGTCGGCAGGTGCCCACAACTCGGTCTTCTTGTCGGAAGCGTGACCCAAGTCAACGTATCCGGCGGGAGCGGCCTCGGTGTCAGGCTGCTGGATGGGCTTGACGCTCAGGGGCACATGCCACTGGAGCTGTCCGCCCCACAGACCACCATAATAACAATAGACGGTGCCATCGTCGTCCTTGAAGGCACAGGGGTCGATGCTGTAGGCGCCACGGATGGGGTGCTCCTGGGGAATGAACGGACCTTCGGGCTTGTCGGCAATAGCCACACCCAGGTGGAATTCGCCGTTATAGTCTTTGGCCGAGAAGATGAGGTAGTATTTGCCATTCTTCTCCACCACGTCGCTGTCCCACATCTGCTTCTCTACCCAGGCCACCTGGTCTTGGTCGAGGATTACACCGTGGTCGGTCACTTCGCCGTTCTCGATGTCTTCGAAAGAAAGCACATGGTAGTCGCGCATCTGGAAGTGTCCGCCGTCGTCATCGAAGACGTTGTCGCACTCACGGTCGTGTGAGGGATAGATGTACAACTTGCCGTTAAAAACGTGGGCCGCGGGGTCGGCCATATAGTCACTTGGGAACAAATAACGAGGTAATTTTGCCATAGTACTGTATTATTTATAAAGTTTGACGATTTCGTTAACAATAGGTTTAATTTTATACTGACGATCTACGAGCAAAGGATAGTTGGTACGACCCTTGATAGGCCATCCGTTGAGCCAAGAACCGCCATCGCTGACACCCCACAGGTTGATGCGAGAAATCTGATTGCGGTGCTTATAGTAGATCTTAAAGAGGTCGAGCCAGCGCTGGTCCACTTCCTTCTGCTTGGCAGCGGGCAGTCCGTCCACATAGGGGTTGTACTTCTTCTGCAACTCGAAATTCTGGGCGATATCTGCACCGCCGAAGCCCTCTGGGTTGGGCAGTACGTTGATGTCGAGCTCGGTAATCATCACCTTTACGCCACAGGCAGCAAAGGCATCGATGCTCTTCTCATAGTCGTCCAGGTTGGGGTAGTCCAGTCCGTTGTGACTCTGCATACCTACGCCATCGATGCGCAGGCCCTTGGCCTTGAGGTTCTTTACCAGACGGCAAACGGCATCGCGCTTGGCGGGGTTTGACATCGAATAGTCGTTGTAATAGAGTTCTGCATCGGGGTCGGCCTCATGGGCAGCGCGGAAGCAGATCTCAAAGAAGTCCTCGCCCAGCAGACGGTAGTAGGGAGAGTTGCGGAAAGAACCATCGTCGTTGATGGCCTCGTTGATGACGTCCCAGCCATAGACCTGTCCCTTGTAGTGGCCTACCACGGTCTTGATGTGCTTGATGAGACGAGCCTTCAGCACCTCTTTCGACGCAGGACTGGCGGTATAGCCATTGGTGAACCACCAGTCGGGAGCCTGTGAGTGCCACACCAGACAGTGACCAATCACCTTCAGGTTGTGCTGTTCGCAGTAGCTCACAAACTTATCGGCCACACGGAAGTCAAAAATCCCCTCGGCGGGAGCCAGTGACTCGGGCTTCATGCAGTTCTCGGCTACGGCGCAGTTGAAGTGCTTGTCAACCAAAGCGTCGGCCTCGGGCACCTGTCCGTCACTCTGCCACTGGTTGATGGCAGCGCCAATTAAACAATACTTTCCAATCGCGTCTTTCAATCCCTGCTGAGCCATAGATGCCAAGGGCATCATGGCCAGACAGAGAGCAAGTGTCTTAATGTTCTTATTCATGTTTATTATTTGTTGCTACGTGCTTCAATCTCCTTGTTGATTTCGTCTAGTTTCTCGTCGGTAAGAGGATACTTGTAGATGAGGCATCCTACGACAACGAGGAGGGCGGCGGGGATGATACAGGTGAACACCAGGATGGCATTCTGGGCGATGGCAGAATAGTTGGCCAACTTCGTGTAGTAGGCGTTTACAGGCGCACTGATAAAGGATGCCAGGAACACTACCACAAAGATACTCAGTACGAGCTGGAGGCACTTGTTGGCCTTGAACTCCTGCCACATCTCGCCGAATGATACGGGCTTCTCGGGGGTCGTGGTGATATTCTCCTTGCTACCCATGAAGCAGAGCATCAAGAGGACGAAGCCGACGAGTGCAAATACGCAGGTAACGATGAACCATGCGCTGGGTTCAATGGGTAATGCTGACTCCTCGCTGGCAAAGTTGAAGCCAATCCATCCCATCACCAGTGGTGTAATCCAACCAGCGATAGAGAAACCTGCCTTGAAAGCCACACCGGCAAGGGCGTTGACAGTAGCGGCGGGGCGGTTGCCAGTGCGATACTCAGCCTCGGTGATGACCTCAGGAACCAATGCCCACATCAGTGAACCTACCAGCAGACCAACACCAGTCATGACCTTTGCAATCTGAACCAGTGTGTTGAGTTCCTCAACGTCGAAGAACTTACCGATGGTGAACAAGATGATAAATCCAATCAAACCAATGGCGAGGAGTGTGTAATAAAGTCCTTTCTTGCCCAACCATCTCTTCAGCATGGGCAGTGAGGGCAGGATGACGAAAGCGGGAATGGTACCAATAGCCATGAAGGTGGCCTGATTCCAGTCGATGGCAGTGTGAACACACATGGCGAGTCCGATGGGGAAGCCTGCCTGAACCACGATCTGACCGATATTGGCACATACCATTCGCGTAGATGTCAGAATCAGTACCTCGTCGTTGTCACGTGTCATACTGGCCATAATCGAGCCATAGGGGATGTTGACCACTGAGTAGATCATGCTCAGCACGGTGTAGCTGACTGTGGCGTAGATAATTTTTGCGGTGGTGCCCCATTCTGCAGCCTGAGGAAGCATCAGCAGACAGGCAGCAACGGTAAGAGGAATACCACCATAGAGGAGGTAGGCACGATACTTGCCTAATTTGGGATTTCTATTGTCAATGTAGCGACCTACTACAGGACTCCAGAAACAGTCAATGAGTCGAACTGCGAGAATCAGTCCGCTGACAAAGGCTGGATTTAATTTCAAAACGGTGGTCAGGTAAATCATCAGGTAGCATGCTACCGTCTGGAAAATAAGATTCTGCGCCAGGTCGCCCGATCCGAAACCGATGCGCTGAAGCCACGAAAGTTTGTAGAATCCTTTTGACTCTTGATTAATAGTAACTGTTGACATAATTGTTATTGATTATTTTTTGTTTAATTTGCTTGCAAAGTTACTTGTTTTTTTTCGAATTTGTCTTTCCTCATGTTTCATAATGCTATTCAAATTGTTTCATCAGGCTCAAAAAGTCCTATGTTTCCTGCTCTGTGAGACAAAAAATGCGTATTTTTGCAGAGTTATGAGAAAAACCATCACTATGCTGTGTGCACTCGCTATGAGTGTCACCCTGTGCAGCGCCGAGGTGCGTTTGCCACAGATTTTCCAGTCGGGCATGGTGCTCCAACGTGGCACCAATATTCCAGTTTGGGGACAAGCCAATCCTCAAGAGAACGTCGTTGTTAGTCTGAACAAGAAAAAGTGTGCTACCGTGACCGATTCCAACGGACGATGGCGCGTTGATCTGCCAGCCATGAAGGCGGGCGGACCATATATCCTTGAGGTGAAGGGTGAGAAGTCAGAGGCTATTTCGCTGACCGATGTATGGGTGGGCGATGTGTGGCTCTGCTCAGGTCAGTCAAACATGGAGACCACCCTTGAGCGTGTGTCGCCCCAGTATCCTGACGAACTCAACGACAGCAATAATATGGTGCGCCTGTTTCATGTGCAGTATCAGACCGATACCCGCCAGCCCTCTGCCGACCTGCGTCCTACGGCGTGGAAACGCTTGAATCGTGAGAATGCCTGGCGCTTCTCTTCTATCGGCTATTTCCTTGGCAAGCAATTGCAGCGAGAAAAGGGCGTGGCTCAGGGACTCATTGAGAGTGCGTGGGGTGGTACGCCTATTGAGGCTTGGATTGCTGCCGACAGCTTGGCAAAATACTATCCTGTGCTCCATCGTCAGACGCAGCTCTACCAGAACGATGCCTTCGTGCAGGCTCAGCAGCGAGCCGGTATGCTGGCTAACCAGCGCTGGCAGGAGATACTGGATCAGGGCGATCCTGGCGTGGGCAAATATACCTTGTTGGATTATGACGATTCGCAATGGGCCGAGGTCAATCAATATAACCTCTTGCCAGACAAACGTGAGTGGATAGGCAGTTTGTGGCTGCGTCAGCATATCACCATCAGTAAGGAACATGCAGGTAAGGCAGCCCAACTCCTTTTGGGTACCCTCTATGACAGCGATGTGACTTATGTGAATGGTGTTCAGGTGGGCAGCACGGGCTATCAGTATCCTCCTCGTCGTTATCAGGTACCAGAGGGATTGCTTCGCGAGGGTGATAATGTGATTACCATTCGCTTTGTCAATAAGAACGGCAAACCCTATTTTATTCACGAAAAACCCTATCGTCTGGTCTTCGGGAAAGACGATGTACAGCCCCTTGACGAGCAGTGGAAACTGCAGACAGGCTTGGAGATGCCTTATAGCATTGGTCGTGGCATCGACTTGCAGTATCAACCCTCTACGCTCTTTAATGGCATGATCAGTCCGATGGCCCCCTTTGCAGTGGCTGGCGTGCTGTGGTATCAGGGCGAGTCGAATGCCGATACCCGTCAGGCCAGCGACTATGCCTCGTTGTTGCGCCTGATGATGGCCAACTGGCGTCAGGCCTTCCAGCGCCCCCAGTTGCCTTTTGTCATCATCCAGTTGGCCAACTATATGGAACCCTCTGCCCAGCCTCAGAATACCGGCTGGTCGATGGTGCGTGAGGCTCAGCGCGTGGTGGCTAAGGAAGACAAGTATGCCGAGTTGGCAGTAACCATCGACCGCGGCGAGACGGTGGATATCCATCCCTTGCGCAAGAAGGATGTGGCCGAACGAGTGGCATTGGCCTTTGAACGCCTGCTGTGGAATCCTCGTACCGTGCTGTCACCCGAGGTCGTCAAGGCTACCATTGAGAATAACCAGGTGGTATGTACTCTCTCTCAGCCTCTGCTCCGTGATGGTGTGCTTTATGAATTTGAGGTGGCTGGTGCCGATGGCCGCTATGTTAATGCCGAGGCTGAGGGTAGGGGAAGTCAGATTTTTATCAAGTCGCCCGTTGCTCAGCCTGTTTCCATTCGCTATGCATGGAAGAACAACCCCATTCGTGCCAATGTCTATGGCAAGAACGGACTACCCATGAGTCCGTTCCAGCAAACAGTTAATGAGTAATAGATTTCCAGACCAATACAGGCATCGTCTTGTGGAGTAGATTCATTGTAGTTTTTCAATGAACTCTATCTCCACAATGCGTAGCTCATTTTTTGTGCTACCACCATTCTTGGCCTTAAAGAGGTCTAACTCGCCAGCAGCAGGTTCAGCCACCTCGACAATTCCGCCGAAGGCATCCTTGTCCTTGCCAGCTCCTTTGAGGCGGATGGTAATCTCATCGGTCTTAACACGCTTGATGGGTGACAGGTGGATATAGCCCAGGCTGCGCTCTGTTTCACCACTCCAGATAAGCGTCTTGCCAGCATAGATCTCCAGGGGATAGCTGCGCAAACGCCATCCTGTGAGTTTCATGCAGATATCGTCGATGACGGTTTTCTTCGCCAGACGATAGGTGATCCAGGCGGTAGAGAGTCGTCCGTCGTTCTTCCATTCCGACAGTTCGTTGTCATCATAGCTGCAGATGGCATGTTCGCTGTCATAGCCTGCCTTGGCAGAGAGGATGTCAATACCTTGTGCTTTCTCCGTGTACGAGGGTGTGAGTGGCGTTTCGCCACGATATAGAGATGTTTTGTGTGTGGTTGTAGTTGGTTTCCTTTCACTTTTTACTGTGATATATGCTGGTTTAACGCCTTCTGCATAGGCCGAGAGATTGATGTCGCCAGCGTGTGTAGTGGTACGTACAAGGACGCGGTTGACTCCACACTCAACAGGCAGCCACATACTTTCATTGTTGATGCCGCCAATCCATTTAGCTTCTCCCGATAGTTCGAAGTTGACGTTTCGGCTATCCAACGGACAACGACGTCCTTGTTTGTCGACAACCTCTATCTGGAAGAGTATCATATCGGCGCCGTCAGCCGTTATACCCTCAGGATTAGCGATGGTAGTGAGTTTCAGCTGATAAGGTTCGCCTACCGTTTCAAGTTGATAACTGCTGCCATCAGAGCCGACTGCTTCCAACGTGCCTGGCTCGAAATTAACGTGGTCAAAAGTATAGAGATAACGGTAGCTCTGGCGCCCTTTGCCGAGTGACCGACCATTGAGGAATAGCTCTACCTCATTGGCTGTTGACACGACATAGACAGGCTTCTTGACGCCAGGTTCGTAGTTCCAATGCCCCACGATATATGTCTGTGGCTTCTCAGGCTCTACCCATCCGCCCCACATCACCTGATGGACGAAGAAGGCATCCTTGGGGATGCGCATGGCGTCGACAACACCACTGGTACGATAGTGCTTCTCGCCACGATGATGCGTGTTGGTGTCAGAAAAGACAATCTTTACACCACCAGAGGAGATGCGGGTGCCCGTACCAGGACGTTCGCGCCAGTAGTCGTACCAGCGACGCACCATCTCGACAGCAAATTGGTCCATGTTGTGGTTGTATTCTAAGGCTGGACCTCCGCGATAGAGTGGTCCGTCGCCCTCTTTGTGGTAAGGATAGCTCTGCTCGTCCCAGTATTTGCGCAGTCCCTCGTCGCGACAATACTCCATCGCCCACATCGGGTGCTTCTTGCTCTTGTTGATATACAGCATCTCGCCACCGTACTCCGCCTCGTTGATATCCAACATCTCGCGACTGCCGATGGCACGTCCGCCATGAGGGTCATATTTGTCGCGGATGTCCTTCATCTCCAGCATGTGCTCACGACTGATGCTCTCGTTGCCACTTTCATAGAAGAGGATGGAGGGGTTGTTGCGGTTGTAGATGATGGCGTCGCGCATCAAGGCCGTGCGTTGTTGCCAACGAGCTCCTTCCACATCTTTCTCTGCATCGCCAGCAGGCATCGCCTGTGGCAGGCCCACGCGGTCGCACGACTCCACATCCTGTTTCCAAGGTGTGACATGCATCCAGCGTACCATGTTGGCACCTGATTCCACCATCAGCCCATTGTTGTAGTCGCTCAGCCAGGCAGGGACGCTGATGCCCACACCAGGCCATTCGTTGGAGGTGCGCTGGGCGTATCCATGTACCATCATCACGCGGTCGTTGAGCCAGATTTTGCCTTCGCCATAGTGCGTCTTGCGGAAGCCGGTGCGGGTTGCGACTGAGTCGCAACAGATGGAGCCGTTGAGCAGGAGGGCTGTTTCTACTGTGTAGAGGTAGCCGTAGCCCCACGACCAGAAATGGAGGCCCTCGACAGACTGCTGTGCCTTAACCACGCGTGTTTCGCCAGGCTGCAGGGTGACCTTTTTGCCATGGAATCGTGCCACCTCGTTGCCATCGATATCCAGTATTCTGACGGCGAAAGTGAAGGAGTGTGCATGAGAGTCTTCGTTCTTGACCTCGCTCTCAGCGTGAATCACCGCCTTGTGGCCAGCAATATCATAATCAGTGGCGTAGATGTAAGTACCCGTTGTGCCGAGGTTAGAGTAGAGTGGCAGCGTCTGGTAGAGTTTATTGGTGATATGCAGCCAGACGTTCTTAGGCAGACCGCCGTAGTTGGCATTGAAGTTGTTATCGTTCCATTGGTAACGGCTGTCCAACACCCTATCGCGGTATTTCCAGTTGTTATCACAGCGTACGGCTATCACGTTTTCGCCTTCTTTGATATAAGGAGTCAGGTCGAAGCCAAAGGCCATCACGCCATTGTCCGAGAAGCCCACCTTCTGATTGTTCACCCACACGTCGGCCCCCTGGCGAGCCCCTTCGAACTCGATAAACACCTTGCCTTGTGCATCGACATCCGTCAGCGTGAAGGTCTTGCGAAACCAACAGACGGTATCCGTCAAGTCCTTGATATCTTTGCGGAAAGCCTCATTGCCGTTAAAGGCGTAGGGTAGTGTGACCTGTAGCCACGCCATATCATCGAAATCTGTCTTTGATGCTTCTGGGAAGTCGCCTACAGCCAGTCGCCAATCGGCGTTGAAAAACAGTTTCTGACGATCCGTAGCCTGCATGCCAATGGCGAGAAGCAGCATAAAGAAAAGAACAAACTTTTTCATACCTTACTTATTAAATGTCTTTTTCCCGTTTTTAATGACGATACCTTTGTATGACGTATTCACGCGTTGTCCAGACAGGTTATAGGATAGACCAGAAGTCGATGTCTGGGGCATGGTCGTGATTTCTTGTATGCCCGTTGGTAGTCCTTGATTTTGCACCTTCTCGGCCTCTGCCCATGCCTCGGCATCGTTCTTCAGGTCGCTACCCAGATAGTAGCCTGTGTTGGTGGGCTGATTATAGCCGATATTTTCATTCAGCGCACTCATCCAGTAGCAGTGGTCTGTCATAAGCCACGGAAATTTATGGGTGGTAGGATACCAGGTGGAGAATATCTTAATGTCTTGCAGGCGTGTGTTGTCTGGCAGGATAATCTCCTCGCGCCAGTCGCCAAGGATGTCACCATACCACGAGGGATTTGACTTCGTGCCGTTGATAAACGTCTCGGAGTAGCGATACATCGTGAAGGTGCGCCCATATTTCGGACTCTGGATGATGTTGTCCTCGATAAGTTGGCGCGAGAGGTTGCCGTCGAACCAGATGGCCATGCCGCAGCCACCCTTCTGACCTTTGGTGTTGATGTTGGTCTCCGTACCATCCTGCTTGATGTAGTTGCCTTGATAGTAGAAAAACTCGCAGCCAGGGTATTCTGGGAAGAAATCGCCCACCAGACAGCGCCCCATGTCGTTGTCGCTGGTAGCGTCCTTTTTCCAGATGACACTTCCATCGCGTGCATCGTGAAGTGCCACCATCGTCTTGCCCGTCTCCAGACAATGAAACATCTGCAGTCCCTCGCGCTCAGGCAGGAATTTTCCCACGTGGTTGGCATCGCCGTGCCCCAAGCGGGTGTTCCAGAGTCCGATGCCGTCGTGGTCAACAGCCATCGAGCCATACATCACCTCGTCCAGTCCGTCACCGTCGAGGTCGGCCACGTTCAGCGAGTGGTTGCCCTGACTGGCATAGGTGCTATGCTTCTTACCATCCTTGCCTGTACCTTTGTCGTTGGTGTCGAATCGCCAACGTTTGGTGAGTTGACCATCGCGCCAGTCCCACGCCTCTATGACGCTATGGGCATAGACACCACGCCCAAGTACTACCGATGGTAGTCCCGTCTCGTCGAAGCAGCCCACACCAATGCGGAACGAGCAGGCCCGTTTCCAGTAATCGTCGCCCCAGGAACTGCTGGTCTCGCGATTAATAAAATTATCGCGTGCCAGTTCGCGTCCTGTCTTACCGTCGATGATGCTGATGAACTCAGGACCTGCTGAGTTGTAATGGTCGAGATAACCAGGGTGCGAGGAGTTCAGGTTACCCCATGTGCGATAGTCAATCTTTCCATCGCCGTCAGTATCAGGAATCTCCGTGCCGTCGCCAAATACCGTTCCCTCACAGGTGCGGATGGCCATCTCTGCGCATCCGTCGCCATCGAAGTCAGCTATGGCAAATGAAGACGAGTTGCCAAGGATGACACCAGGACCGCCCTTCACGCGCCACATCAGCGTACCGTCCAGTTTGTAGGCATCCCAGATAACCGCCCACAGACAGTCCTGCTGCGAGTAGCTGGCACCTGAGCCATCGCTGATGATGTTGCCACTGGCATCCTTCACGCTTTGCAGACGTTTTACGACGATCTCGAACTGTCCGTCGCCATCCAGATCGCCCACACTCACATCATTAGCCGTGTAGACAATCTTCGAGGTGTTCTCATAAACGTCCTTCGTGTCAGCCAGTGGGATGCTGATATACGGCAGTCCCCCTGACACCTGCGCCTTGGTCAGCGTAAACTCCGACAGCGTCTCCTCGCTGCCTGCATAGGTCAGGCGGTAGTGGTTGTCAGCGCTTTTGCTGGCTGAACCATCCTGATAGCATGTGCGATTCTTGATGTTCGAAGCAATCTTCTTCTCTGTACCTGTGCCGATGGTGCGATAGAGGTCAAAGCCCGTTGAGGCATTGTCGCCTGGCAGCATACGCCACGATACGAGCACCTTGCCCGTGTGTTGTTGATAGTCGCCAAGTGAAGCATCCTTCTTGCCGTTGATGCTCGCCCATAAGGCTCTGTCATCCATTTTGTTTGTCTGCCCCATCGCCATGCTGATTGATAGTATGATGGCGATGATGGTTAGTGCTGACTTTCTCATCTTTCTTTCTGATTTGTTTTGAGTTAGATTTTCTGGCTGCAAAGGTCGCAAGAAAAAATGAAACTCCCTGAAAATCTCGTCGCAGATAATAAGAAAATCGTTGCAAAGTGCCTGTTTTAGTAGTCTTTTGGCAGCACACCATATTTCTCCTTGAAACATTTCGTGAAGTAGCTGGCGTACGAGAAACCCACGAGATCGACAATCTCATTCACGCTGTGCGACGTGGTGCGAAGCAGTTCTGCGGCACGTTCCAGGCGTTGGTTGCGGATAAAGTCGGTTGGCGTGAGTCCTGTAATGCTTCGCATCTTACGGTGCAGACTGGAACGACTCATGCAGAGGTCGCTGGCCAGCGCATCGACAGAATAATCTGAGTTGGTCATGTTGGCAGCCACAGCCGCTTTTGCCTTGTCGATGAATTCCTGGTCGGCAGCGGAAACAACAGACGTTTCTTCGCTGTCGTTTTCCTCCTGAACATCTGTTGTGACTTGTTTGTTCCTGTTCTTTCGATAAAACAGCAAGCCAGCCACGCCAATCACGACAAGAACAACTATCCACAACCACCAATGATGATACCAGGCCGTGGGATAGTCGATGGTTAGCACCGTGGTGGGGTGACTCCATCGGCCATAGACATCCGTGGCGCGTACTTCCAATTGATGGACTCCACCAGCCAGATTGGCAAATTTGGCTATATGCTCCCCAACAGGCAGTACAATCCACTCCTGGTTGTTCATTCGGTAGGCAAACTGCACCTGCGATGAGTGCTCGTAGTCGAGCGTGGAGAGGTATATCTCTACGATGCTGATATCCTTGGATAGAGTGATAGTCTGCTTTCCATAGCCCATCGGCCTTTTCTGACCATCGATAGCATAGGCTGTAACAATGGGATTGATGTCGGTAGCTATCGTGTCGTTGGTCAGTTTGAGTGTCCGAAGGTTCAGCAGACAGACACTTGTCATGCCATCTGACAGCAGAAGGGCGGTATCACTATTCAAGGCGATATGACGGAATAATGTGGTGTCGTTGAGTACGGTCAACTTCTGGTCTTTCCACTGGCAGACGCCACGTGTCTTACTCAACAGAAATAATGCTTGCCGCTGTTGTGAGTACGCCATGCTACGCACTTTGTCCAAGTCCGTTTCCAGTTGCTGTAGATGCTCCCCATCGTATAGATAGAGCGAATGATATGAACCAATATAGTAAAGGTTTTCTTTGGTTCCTTTTGCCCACGACAGGACGGTGGCATCGTTTTGGGGCGCCTGACGACTCATGACGGAATCAAGTCTGTGCTTGATGTCGTCCAGTGAACTGCTCTTTGACCCCGTGTCGATTTGTGTTAATGCTGTTGCCTCCATCTGCCATTTTCCATGGTTCTTTTTCAGACGGACAATACCGCCATTCCAAAGACTCGCCAATAGATTACCTTGCTTGTCGAAGCATAGCAGACTGACACTACGGTTTTTGCCCTCCCATGTCGTTTCAAACCGTTCTATCATCTTGGCCTTGGCCGACAGATGCAGCAGCTGGTTGCGATAGGACAGCCACACACTACCATCGTTTGCCGTTATTATGCAATTGATGCGTTTGTCTGCCAACTCGTTATCCCCATTTTTCGTCTTGACGACAATAGGGCGTACCCGATAATCCTTTTTGCTAAGGATATACGCCCCCTCTTTCGTGCCAAACCAAATCTCAGCGTTGCCTGGCAACTCCGTCATGCACAGCACGTCATTGCTGCGCAAAAGATGCGGATTCTGCCTGTCGCTGCGGAATGATTCTATGTCATAGCCATCGAATCGGCATAGTCCCGCGTCCTTGCCGCCATACCACCAAAAACCTTCCTTGTCCTGTAAGTGGCACGTTGTCTCCGTTCCAGCTTGATACGGTATGCTTGTTGCCGTCTCTTGCGCTAGAATAGTATCTGTGTGCGCCATTATTCCACCTACCAGAAAAGCGATTGTTTTAATAATTGTTTTATAGTTTGCCACTCGTGTTTTGGTTTTGCTCAATAGTTTGCGACAAAGGTAGTTATTTTCTTTGAGAAAAACACTATTTTTTTTGATAATCGCGCATGTAATTCGAAAGTTTTGAGTAATTTTGCCCGTCAAAATAGGTTTAGTAGTTAACATCGAAAATGAAAAAGATATTTTTGTTGATACTTTTCTCCTTATTTGTTGGCGTGGCAGGCGCTCAGGTAAAGGATACATTGAGGGTTCTCGCCATTGGTAATTCGTTCTCTGAGGATGCTGTGGAGCAGTACTTATGGGAGCTGGGCCAGGAAACCGGTGTGGAATTTGTTATTGGTAATGCCTATCGAGGTGGCTGGAGTCTGATAAGCCATTGGAAGGATGCCCGTTCGCTGGCTGCCGACACCGAATTTCGTAAGGTGACAGAAGGAAAGCGCGTCAATCATGGAAAGCACACCCTGCGCGAGATTATTACTGACGAACCGTGGGATGTTATCACGTTTCAGCAGGTGAGTCAGGATGCTGGTCGGATAGAGAGTTATGAACCAGGACTGAGTCTGATGATTGGCTATGTCAAGGGCTTGGCCCGTGTGGATTCCGTGCGACTGGGTTTTCACCAGACGTGGGCCTATGCCAAGGATTCTGACCATAAAGGCTTTGCCAAGTACAACCGCAACCAGTTCCTGATGTACTCCTGTATCACGGCAGCTGTTGACAAGGCCATGCACTACCATCAGGGCGACCTGACGTTCTATATCCCTTCAGGAACTGCCATTCAGAATGCCCGTACAACGTTGCTGGCCAAAAGTCGCCCTAATGAACCGGTGGTCAACCGTGAGTTAACCCGTGATGGATATCATCTGAACTATACCGTTGGCCGTTATATCGCGGCCTGTACCTGGTTTGAGGTGCTCACTGGCAAGAGTTGCGTGGGACTCAAGTCGCGTCCCAAGGGCGTTATCCCCGAGTTGGCCCTCATTGCCCAGCAGGCAGCCCATGCCGCTGTCCTGTCTCCCATGACAGTTACCCCCGTCAATTGAACAACGCCTAGTCCATAGATATGCTGCATCAAAAACGTTACCTGCTCATTGTCGTCTGTTGTCTGCTGAGTTGTCTGTCCCTTAGTGCTCAGTCCCATGCTTCAGCTAATCAATATGCGAAATGGATTGATAAGCCCCTTTCCCAGTTGCTTGAGATGGGTGGCGACTTTCGACAGCGTGACAGTATGCAGCAGGCACAGATGTGCTATAATATCGTGGCAGAGAGGGGATATGCCAGTAAGAGCCGTGAGGAACGACTGCAGGGCGTGGATGCCTGTATGTGTCTGTGGAGTATTTATTTCTATACCTATTATGATTATCCCCGTTGCTTTGACTATCTGAACAAGGCGCGAGAGATGATGGAGGATCTCCAAGTGCAGGAAGCCCGTGTGTGGCTGGGGCTGGCCTGTATGTATCAGACCATCTCGGAGGAGTGCCATAGTAGCGAATTAGGAGAGAAATCGCTGGAGTACTATATCAAGGCGATGAATGCGGCCATTCTCTCGCACGACGATGACAATACCGATAAGGCTGCCACGAATGTTGTCTCTATGGCTTCCATCCAAAAGGGACTGGCTCCGATTGCTGGTGAGTGGCATAAGTATGAGCAACTGCCAGAAGGAAAGCCCGTCAGGGTGTTGCGGCGTTATAACAAACTGCTTTATAAGGCCTATCAGCACTTGGAACGTCAGCAATATGAGCAGACGGTTGCCATCTTTGACCAACAGCTGAGTTTTATTGACGAGCACGAATACCCCCGTTTGGTCTATTTCACCATTGTGGAGAAGGCAAAGGTATATATCAAACAATCAGATTATGCCGAAGCTATTGACGTGTTGCATCGTGCAGAGCAGATTGCTGACAGCCTCCACATGAAGGACTGTATGCTGGAGGTCTATGGCCTGCTGGCCAAATGCCATCAGCTGTCAGACCACCTTCCTGAGTATGAATGCTATCGTGAACGTAGTCGGGCTTTGGAAGATACCCTCACCACCTATCGTCAGATGACCAGTATCAACGAGAGCGAGTTCCAGAACGAGATGAAGCAGATTGAGCGTGAGATGAACGAGATGCAGCAGCATCGTCAGCGCCTGCTCATGATGACCACTGTGATAGGTGTGTTTGCGCTGGTTGTTGCCGTATTCCTCTTTATCCTCTTCCGTCAGAATGCCAAATTGCGCCACTCCAATCGTCAGTTGTATCTGAAGAACGTGGCGATGCTTCGTGCCGAGGAGGCCTGCAGGAGAGAGCAAAACAAGTATGCAGGCAGTAACCTCATGGATGATGACAAGCAACAGCTGCTGAAACGTATAGAAAACGTGATAGAGACATCCGACGAGATCTATTCCCCCGACTTCTCTGTGGAACGATTGGCTGTGCTCACCGACTCGAAATATAAATATGTGTCGCAGGTCATCAATGAATACTACGACCAGAACTTCAATAACTTCATTAACCAATATCGAATCAAGGAGGCTTGTAAGCGCATTGACAACCACGGACAATATGCCAATATGACCATCGAGGCCATTGCCAACAGCGTTGGGTTCCGTTCCAGAAGTGCTTTTTTCACTTCTTTCAAGCGTATTACCGGTCTTACTCCTTCGGAATATTTGCGCCAGTCTCATGCGTTGAATCCCGATTAAATCGGCTGTTTTGGTTTGAAATTCCGAATTTAGAACGCCTAAAAGTATTAATATGTCACTAATCCGAAGCAAAAAGTTTAATTTTGCAACCCGATTAAAGATAGATATATGCAAAGACTTTTTTGTTTTCTGGTGATAGCCTTGCTTGGCTCCCTGTCTTCGTTCGCTGGTCATGTCCAGCCCGAACAAGCCCAGCAACTCGCTATCGATTTTCTTTCTCAGCGCACAGCCCATTCTCGTGGCGAACACCCACAGGAGTCTGTTTCTGCAACCATTGCGTCGTTTGATGGTTTCTATATCGTGAACCGAGGCTCAGACCAGGGTTTTGTGATTGTGGCTGCCGATGATCGCGCCTACACCATCCTGGGATATAGCGACAAGGGCTCCATCAATCTTGCTACCGCTCCAGAAGCCCTGACACACTGGCTGCAGACGTTTTCCAACGAGATACAACATATTGGTAACAAGACCTCAACGCTTTCCTTTTCCGATAAGAAATACCAAGGCGTTTCTCCTTTGTTGGGCGAAACCGCTTGGAACCAAGGATATCCCTATAACCAGTTGACCCCTTGTTATGTAGGTACCACCAATGCCGCCACGGGATGTGCCGCCACGGCGATGGCCCAGATTATGTACTACCACCGCTATCCCGCTCAGGGCCGTGGTCAGAACAGCTTTCACACCTCACAATACAATATGAGCCTGTCGATAGATTTCAGTCAGAGCACCTATCAGTGGCAGTTGATGAAACCCGTCTATGGCGAATGGGACTCTCAGGATAGTCGTGAAGCTGTAGCTGTGCTGATGCGCGATTGCGGCTATGCCATCAATATGGACTATGGTGCTGTGAGTGGCGCTGCTCCTGATGCCTGGCCCAAGGCCCTCATTGAGTATTTCGACTATGATCGTGGTCTCTGCAACCGTTATCGTGCCAACTATACCCACGAAGAGTGGAACGAGATTATCCGTCGTGAGTTGGATGCCGGACGTCCCGTCTTTGCTGGCGGCTTTGCCAATTCTGGTGGCCACGCCTTTGTCTTCGATGGCTATGATGAAGACGGACTTATCCACGTCAACTGGGGATGGGGAGGTGTGAGCAACGGCTATTTCCGTACCTCAGCCCTCACCCCTGCCATTCAGGGTACAGGTGGAGCCGATGGCGGTTTCAATGCCCGTCAGTCTATCATCACAGGTATTCAACCCGCCTGCGAGGGTAGCGAGCTGACGCCAGAGTTCTATAGCAGCGAGACAGTAAAGGCCACGCCTGCCACCACTTCAAAGACGACTCCTGTGGCTCTGAAGCTCACAGGTAAGATTACCAATGGTGGCTATTGCGATGCCATCGTTGATTTTGGCTTTGGTGTCTATGACGAGAACAACGAGTTGGTGCTCATCATTCCTGCCAACGAAAACGATAAGAGCGTAGAGATGACCAAGTTCTGCATCGGCATCAATGTCTCGCAGGCCGACCTCTCGTCGCTTTCATCAGGCGATTACGTGCTTCGTCCCGTCGTGGTGGAGCATGGTGGCAGCCGATGGACACCCGTTCACCATGGCAACAATGCCCGTCCCAACTATTTGAAGCTGCAGGTTAGGGATGATGGTCAGCTGACCTTCGAGCAACCCACGAAATCTGTCCTCTCTGCCACCAATATCACGGCAGACACCCGCATCTATAGCGGTGTGAAGTGCAGCGTGAGTGCTATCCTGAGAAATGACGGTGATATGGACTATAGCAGTGATGTCCGCGTGGCCCTCTATCGTCCTTCTGATGGCATGAAGATGGCAGAAAGCGACAGCTATCTCGAAGATGTCCTGGCTCAGGATGAGGCTCAGGCCACCATTGTCAGTGCCTATAACGTTGCCCCAGGCACCTATCAGCTCAACCTGATTGATGAAGACTCTCAGCCCCTTGGCGAACCCATTGAGGTGGAAGTGCTGGATGCCCCTGCAGGTGAGGGTACAGCAGAGGCTGTTGGCAGCCTCGCCGTGACGGATGGCGTTACCCCCAGTCGCAGCGAACTGAGTTTTACGGCTCATCTGCATGCCACCAGTGGTGTGTTTGCCAACAACGTCACCATATATATATATGACGAGTATGAGACCACCACATCACCCTTGGGCAGTCTGGAGCCCCAGTTTGTATTCATTGAGCCCGATGGCACGCTGGATATCACCTTCACAGGTAAGATGGAGAACGGCATGATGGGTACCACCTATAAGGCCACCCTCATCAACCTCGATGAGAATACCTATATCAAGCCCCGTGCCAATGCCAGTTGTGTCTTTACCCTTAGTGGTACGTCCACAGGCATCGTAAGCCGTGAGGTGAATCCCCAGCCACAGGTTATCTACGACCTCCAGGGCCGTCGTGTCAGTCAGCCCCAGAAAGGCATCTATGTCTCCAACGGACATAAGATAGCCATCAAATAGCCAACACGTATTCATAATAAATCAATCAAAGCAATGAGAAAACTTGTAATGACACTCGCAGCCATGCTGATGACTATGTCGCTGATGGCTCAAGAAACTTATGATGCCGCTCCGAGCGCTCATAAGAAGGTAGTGCAGAAGTCCCAAAAAGGCCGTCTGATGCCCGTCAAGAACGGTCAGAAGAAAGGCGTGCGCAGAGCTCCCAGCCTGTCGCAGTTTCAGGGACTGACCATCTATGCTGCCCTCAAGAACAGTGATAACTGGAGTGGAGCCGGCATCGCGTCGGTACCCTATGGTGTCTACACTTACACCATTGGCGAGGACCTGGACTTCCAGCCTGTATCCACAGACCTGGGCTTCAACTACATGGCTTCTGCCATGGCCCGCAAAGAGTTGTTGGGCGTGCGCCCTATGGATCTCTTTGGCACGCTGACAGGTGTGGAGTATAACGGTTTGGATTCCATGCTTTTCAAACAGCAGTGGTCAGAGGTCATTTCAAGCGACGAGGTGAACTACAGCTACATCCCCTCTGTGATGGCCTATGATGTGACGAGCGATGTCATCTATTCAGCCCAGTACAACGCCGACCTCACAGGTCTGAACTGGTCAAAGTGGAATCCCCTGACTCGCCGTTTCGATACCATCCATAAGTGGAACAACGACTTCCAGCCCCTGACGCTGGCTTGCACCCCCGATGGACAGTTCTATTGCGTGGGTGCCGATGGCTTCTTCTATGCCATCGACAAGCAGACGGGCGATGCCTCTATGCTGGGACAGTTGGGCATCGAACCCACGCTCTATGTCCAGTCGATGAACTATGAGCCCCAGTCGGGCTACTTCATCTGGATGGCCGTCAGCCAGAGCGGTTCAGGTATCTATGCCGTGAATCCTGCTGATGGCGAGACCACCCTGATTCGCCGTCTGTCGAAGAACGAGCAGGCTTCAACCCTTTTCTTCAAGGGTAACAAGGCACCTGCCAAGGCACCAGGCCGTATTACTGACCTGAAGATGAACTACAGTGGCAATGGTTCTACCACGGGCAACCTGACCTTCACCGTTCCCACCACCACCTTCGATGGTTCTTCGTTGAGCGGTGAAGTGCAGATGAATGTGTGGATTGACGGTCAGAGTCTGGCATTGGCCACCAATGTGACAGCCGGTTCGCGTCAGACCTTTGCCTTCGACCTTACCAACGACAACCACTATGCCTATGTGGTGCTGAAGAATGCCGATGGCTTCTCTCCCTGCAGCTATACCTATGAGTATGCAGGCTATGATATCCCTCTGGCTGTGAAGAATGTGGTGCTCAATGTTGCCGATGGCGTTTCCACCCTTTCGTGGAATGCCCCCGAGGGTGGTGTCAACGGTGGTTATATCAACCAGGAGGGCGTCACCTATGATGTGGTGCGCCAGCCAGGCAATGTCACTGTGGCCCAAGGCATCTCGGCAACGACATTCACTGAGACACTGCCCACCAAGATGGAGCGCTATTACTATGAGGTCTATCCCTACAACGGTCAGAACAAGAAAGGCGCTGCCACCGAGTCAAACCGCGTGCTGGCTGGTTCGTCGTTCGAGCCCCCTTATGTGGAGACCTTTGCCGACGAGTCGACGCTCAGTCTCTGGACAATCATCAACGTCAACAACGACTCCAGCGCCTGGGGTAATGCCTACACCTGGCAGTACCAGTCGTGGGGCCCCGATATGAATCTGAGTACAGGTCCTTATGCCATTGGCGATGGCTTTGACAGCGTGGACGATTATCTGGTGTCTCCAGGTATCGCCCTGAAGAAAGATATCACCTATGCCCTCACCGTCAGCATGCGCAACACCTTTGCAGGCATGGCTGAGCGTGTAAGCCTGTTGGTGGGTACCGACCCCAACGATCCTTCTACCTTCCGTGTGATTGACAGCAACGAGGCTTACGATGTGATGAGTGACGGACAGGGCAATAATGGCCGTCCTTGGGAGGCCGACTTCCAGGTGGAGGAGACAGGCACCTACTATATGGCTGTTCGTGGCTATACCACCCGCGAGGACAATGCCTCTGCTCTCTTTGTCTATGGTCTGCGCGTTGATGAGTTGGGCGTCAGCACAGCCCCTGCCGAGGTGACAGAACTCACTATCACCCCTGAGGCTGCAGGCGAGATGCAGGCCGAGGTGAGCTTCACCGTACCTGCCAAGAGCATGGGTGGTGACGACCTGGGTGAAGGACTCGTTGCCAATATCTATCGCGATCAGAACCTGAGCGAGGCTGTGGCCAACTTCAATGTTTCTGCTGGCGAGAAGGCCCAGTGGACAGACAATACCGTGAAGGGTGTGGGTGTTCATAGCTATACCGTGAGTGTGACCAACAACTATGGTGAAGGTAAGAAAGTGAGCGCTGAGGCTTTCATCGGCGTCTATACCGCTCCTTATACCAACACCTTCGATACTGAGGAAGACGATCGCTTCTTCATCACCGTCAACGACTCTGTTTCTGATGGCAACACCTGCAAGTGGGCATGGAGCGACTACAACAAGAACCTGGCTCTGAGCTATTATGTCCAGAAGAACTTCGAGCCCATCTGGCTGTTCTTCCCTGCTGTGAAGCTCGAAGAGGAGCAGGTCTATGAGGTGAACTACGACTGGGTGTTCTCTTCTTACAACAAGAGTTCTGTGGGCTACATGAGCATCGGCACCGCTGCCGACAGCACTGCTCAGACCGTTGGCGAGGCATTGCCCTTCACCGATGACCTGGGTTATGGTGTGGCTCGTCCTGTGACGCAGGAGGTGGTTGCCACCAAGACGGGCAAGTACTATCCCTCTGTCTATATCCACGGCAATCGTGGCACCAGTGGCGACTATATCATGCCCACCATCGACAATATCAATATCCAGCATGTGGCTTCTGCCAAGGCGCCTTATGTTGTTGAGAACCTCGTGGCACAGCATGATATGACAGGTGCGCTGAGCGTCACCATCAGTTGTCAGGCTCCTGCCATCGACTATGCAAAGCGCGCGCTCACCAACAAGATGAGTGTCAGCATCTATCGCGCTGGTCAGACCATCCCCTTGAAGACCTTCGATAATGTGGAGCCTGGTCAGACCCTGCAGTGGACCGACAACCAGCCCCTCACAGGTATGAACGGCTATACTGTCGTGCCCTCAAACGACTTTGGTCGTGGTAAGGCTGCCACCACAGAGACCTATGCCGGCATTGACCTGCCCGAGGCTGTTGGCGACTTCGCCATCCGTGGTTCTGAGGACAACCAGCAGGCCGTTCTTTCTTGGACGGCACCTTCTGAGGTAGGTCAGAATGGTGGTGTGGTCGATGGCTCGCTGAGCTATGTTGTCTGCGAGTACTTCCCCAACGAGACCGATGCCAACAAGCAGGTAGTGGCTATCGCTACCACGCAGAATACCACCTATACCGTGGCACGCGAGGCTACCGATAATATGGAGCAGCACATCTATGCCGTCATCACCCAGACCTCAACAGGTCTTGGCAAGGCCGTGCTCGACTTTGCCATCCTGGGTAAGTTGAAGACGATGCCCTTTGCCGAGCCTTTTGCCAACGGCGGTCTGAACACCGACGGCTGGGTGAGCGATGGCGATGTGTCCCAGTATGGTGCTGCCTGGCAGTTGGTTCAGGACAACGACGAGATGGTGTCTCAGGACGGCGACAATGGCTGCGCCCTCTGTTATAACGGTAACTACTATGAGCAGTATCACTATGGCGACCTGATCACGCCGAAGGTAGGCGTTGAGGCCAATAAGGACTATAAGCTCACCTTCTATAGCTATCATGGTGTGGCGTCAGCGATGAGCATCATGCCTACGATGGTTGTCTTCCAGAGTACTGACGACTACCCCTACGTACAGATGGGCGACACCATCCGCGTGACTGAGGGTGAGAAGGGCTGGACCCTCCATGAGCTTACACTGCATACCGCTGCCGATGCCCACTACCTGAAGCTCTGCTTCCGTGGCTTGCTCAGTAATATGAACGAGCGCATCTGGCTCGATCATATCACCATCGAACCCATCAACGATACCACATCAGTAACTAATATACATCAGGGTAACAGTGCCAGCCACTCGCAGATGTTCGACCTGCAGGGCCGAGAGGTTCGCAACCATCAGCCGCGAACCATCATCATCAAGCGCGATGCCGATGGCACTTCTTATAAAGTACTACAAAATTAATCCAACTGAAGGAGGCTGGCAATTAAACGCCAGCCTTCTTTGTTTTTAAACCTTTTCCATGTCATTGCGCCTATTCATTAACTAATGATACTTTTAAAAAATGCAAAAATTGCAAAAGAAATGTAATGTGTTTAAAAAATTTTAGCTAATTTTGCATTTAATTTCTGATTGCAGAATCAACTATGTTTGGACACATACCCTTCGATATCATATTATTGCTCTTAGTCTACGGAGGAGCGACGGCGATGGAACTCATTGCCTGCTTCTATCTGTTGCTACGTCGAAGCAATGTATTTGCCCCCGACGTGACGCCATCTGCGCGTCTGCGCCGATGGACGATAACTTTCTTCGCCTTGATGTTCTTGAGCCATATGTGGTATCTGCCGGTAGTCTTTTTCACTTCCCCCGATGCTATCAGGCAGAGTCAGCTTGTGGGAGTTTTGCTCGACAGCATGACTGTGATTCCCCTGATCATCGTCCTCCTGATTTGCATGCTGCAGGACCGCAGGCGTCCGCTGTGGCCTGTTGCCGTGATGGTGGCCCCCCTTGCTCTAGGTCTGGTGGCGTGTCTGGTCAGTCATAATGATGCCTATATGCCGCTGGTGATGGGCTATTTTCTGTTGATGTGCATCGGCATACTCATCTTTATGGTGATTGCCGTCCGACAGTATGGACGCTGGTTGCGCGACAACTATGCCGATCTGGAGCACAAGGAGGTGTGGCAGAGTTTTGTGGTGCTGACCATCATCATGCTGATGCTTGCCTTCTACATGTTTGATGTGGAGGGCCCTGGCTACGAATTCATTATCCAGGTGCTCAACATCCTGCTGGTGGGCTATCTCCTGTGGCGTGTAGAGACGCTGAGCGACCTGAGCATCTCGCATGTCCAGGCTGATACGACAGAAGAGAATACAAACGTCGACAGTCAGTTAAGCTTCTTGTTGCAGCAGCATTGCGAGGCTGCGCACCTCTACCTGCAGCACGACCTGACCGTGACCCAGCTTGCCCAGAAGATAGGTACCAACCGCACCTATCTCGGCCAGTATTTCTCGCGCCAGGACACCACCTACAATGCCTATATCAATAGTCTGCGTATCAATCATTTCATCTGCCTCTATCGCGAGGCAGTCGCTTCCCAGCGTACGTTCACGGCCCAGCAGTTGGCCATCGACAGCGGTTATCGCAGCTATAGCACCTTCAGCCTTGCGTTCAAGCAGCGCATGGGCGAGTCTGTCACAGCCTGGATGCGCCATCCCACCGATTAATGCTGGCGTGGCGACCTTCAAAATGCTGAAGATATTCATGATTAACAAGATAATCTCACTACCTTACTTAAAGAAATGATTAACAAACAAGTTTTCATCAGAGCACTTCTAATCTATGTTATTCCCTATCTCGTATTGCTCGTGGTAATACTCGGACTGTTGTGTTGCTATCCGAAGCCCGAGCTTCACATGTTGCTCAACTCCCGTCACTCCGCTTTTCAAGATACATTCTTTAAGTACTATACCTTGTTGGCAGAGTGGCCGTTGTATCTTCTGGCGCTGCTTCCCCTGTTTTGGAAGAAAGGCAAGATAACGCTCTTCTTTGCCGTGAGCGAACTGACTGGAGGTGTTTTTCTTCAGCTGTTGAAGCACACCATTTGCATCGATCGTCCAGTATGTCTGTTCGAACATTATCCTCAGTGGGTGTTGCCCCTGGTAGAGGGCGTAGATATGCATCACAGCAATTCTTTCCCCTCGGGCCACGCATCTACGTTCTTTGTGTTCTGCACCTGTTGTGTGATTGTTCTGACCTATTTCTATAGTCGCAAAGGCAAGTCGTACGACCTCAAGACCCGCCTGCTGTTCGACCTGTCGTTGCTGGTGTTGCTGGTGCTTGCCGCCCTGGGTGCCTATTCGCGCGTCTATCTGTCCCAGCACTTCCTGTCCGACGTGTATGTGGGAGGCATTATCGGCTTTGTCACCCCCTTCCTGATCTTCTATCTGTTCAGGAAAAAGTTTCTGAAACCTAAAAAACAAGAGATAAAATGACATCTTTATTACGCAAGGCGAAAAAGACCCTTCTGCGTCCCGTTTCGCTTTTTACCTTCTCGTGTATCATCACCATCGGCACGCTGCTGCTTTACAACCTGCCATTTTTCCAGTTTGTCATCGACAACAGCAACGAGAGTACGCTGGGCGTTGTATGGCTGACAGTGTCGTTGGTCATCATCATGTTGACGCTCAACTTCATGATGACCTATCTGACCATCTTTTGTTTGCGCATCGTGGGACGCATCCTGCTGGCCATCCTGTCAATCATCAATGCCACGGCCGTCTATTTCGTCCTCACCTATAATGTCATCATCAATGCCACCACCATCGAGAATGTGTTCAACACCCGTTACTCCGAGGCCTCTGGCTTCTTCAGTTGGTCGCTGTGGCTTTTCATCATTGTCTTTGGCGTCCTGCCCGCCCTGTTCTGCCTGTTCCAGCCGGTAGTCATTGGCAAGGCCAAGAAGCTGGGCGTCTGGTGTGGCAGTTCGCTGGCCGTCATCCTCGTGGTTGGTCTGCTGAACATCAACCAGACTCTGTTCTTCAGCGAGCACGACACCGAGTTGGGTGGCCTGCTGCAGCCCTGGTCCTATATCGCCAACACCTATCGCGTCATCAGCTTTATGCAGGACGAGCAGGAAGAGGAAATCTTGTTGCCCGACGGCCAGATCACAGACAACGAGAAGGCCGTGGTGGTGCTCGTCATTGGCGAGTCGGCCCGAAAGGCCAACTTCCAGCTCTACGGCTACAAGCGCGACACCAATCCCCTGCTGTCTAAGCAGAAGGACCTGAAGGTCTTCCAGGCCCACTCCTGTGCCACCTATACCACCGCTGGCACCAAGGCCATCCTCGAGCCCAAGGACTGCGGCGACCTCTACGAGCTGCTGCCCAACTACGCCTTCCGCACAGGTGTCGATGTGTCGTGGCGCACCTCCAACTGGGGCGAGCCTCCCATCCATATCGACGAATACCTCACCGACCCCGAGTTGGGCGACCTCTACGATATGAGCAATGCCTACGATGACATCCTGTTCCATGGGCTGCGCGAGCGCATCGAGTCGAGCCAGAAGGACAAGGTCCTCATCATCCTCCACACCAGCACCAGCCACGGTCCCCAGTACGCCAGCAAATATCCCAAGGAGTTCGAGGTCTATAAGCCTGTGGCCAAGAATGTCGAGGAGGGCGAGAAGAATGTGGGCATGCTGGTCAATGCCTACGACAACACCATTCGCTATACCGATTTCCTTCTCGACGGTCTCATCAACACCCTGCGCTCGATGACCGACAGGAAGACTGCCATGATATTCATCTCTGATCATGGCGAGTCGCTGGGCGAGAACAAGATGTTTATGCATGGCCTGCCCATGAAGTTAGCCCCCAAGGAGCAGTACGAGATTCCCTTCCTGGTGTGGACCTCCAAGGGCTACCGTACCTATAAGAGCAACCTGCCTGCCGTCCTCGAGCAGCATTACATCTTCCATTCCGTTCTCAACCTGCTGTCCATCCAGTCGCCCGCTTACGACCCCGACTATGACATATTCCAAGGCGCGCCTGTTCCTGCTACTCCTCAGCCTTAGCTCCTGCGGGCAGCTGATGGCACATGGAGGCTTGGTTTCTTTCGTCAGGAAGGTAGGCGAGAAGATTGACTCCATGGCGGTGCGTGGTGTTGACCGACGCTATATCGACGCCCCAGAGCGCCCTTGGCAGATTATCCTGAGAGGCAATGTCAGTCAGACCGCTGTGAGCATGCATACCCATGGAGACATCAACGGGTTGGACTATCGTGCCAACCCCTACCTCAAGACCACCCCTTCGCAGTATGTCGGCCTGTGGGCAGGTTATCGTGGCTATGGCCTGGGCTACACCATGAACGTTGGTGGCGACAGGGGTATGAATCTCACCTTTGGTGCCACGGGCGGCGCCTATGGCGTCAATGTGCGCATCCATTCCTTTGAGAACAGCACCCCAAACTTCAATTTTTCCACCCCCATCCTTTCCGAAGAAGAGAAAGAGACCTGGAACGATGTCGAACTGATTGACCCTATCCGTGTGCGTACGGTCTTTGCCGATGGCTACTACCTCTTTAATGGCAAGAAGTTCTCCTATTCCGCCGCCTACGACCAGTCGGCCATCCAGAAGCGTTCCGCTGGTTCGCTCATGGCAGGACTGATGTACAACTACACTCGCATCGACTACGCCTCCGACCCCAATGGCGACCTGGTCTATCTGATGAATGGTGTGGGCAAGGTGAAGCTCTGGCAGGGTAGTGCAGGGGTGGGCTATGCCTACAACTGGGTGCCCGTCCGCCAACTCCTCGTCAACGTCATGGCCATGCCCATGCTCACCTTTGTCAACAAGCTCAGGGCCTATGGCTATACCACCAACGTGCCCGAACTGATGAAGGATCCCTATTTCTGGGACGAGGATGTCACCATCGACGAGTGGGACGACTGGTTCTATAGCCGTGTGCGCATCACCCCTGCAGGCAACAAGACCTTCAACAGCGGACTCAGTCTGGGCTTCGATGCCCGCATGTCGCTGACCTACAGCTTCGACCGTTTCTACCTCAATGCCTACGGCCAGTTCAACAACATCCGCTACCAGCACAAAAACACCCACGGCTATCTGAACGACTGGTTTATCAACACCTCTTTTGGCATCCGTTTTTAAGCCTGTCAGTCGCTCCGACTTTCAAAATTCACAAAAATACTTTCAAAATTTACAAAAAGTGCCTTCCTGGTGCTTCAACCCTTGGTGGTTTCTGCCGAAATGCTTATCTTCGTACCCAAAGAGTAACTAATAGTTTGGTTTATCATGCCTACGCCGAGACATCCGTGAGGATGAGCTCGGCGTTTAAATGCAACTGCGTCACAGTATCACTGCGTCACAGTTTGCAACTGTTTCACAATATTTTGAAGTGAGTCCACTTGATTGCGCAATACAGCATTTTCATTTTCAGCCCTTTTATCACTACAGCTAGTCATGATGAATGTAGCTATGGCGAGGATAATAAATAGTGCTTTTTTCATAGATTAATAGTTTGAAAGGTTCTACCCAGTAGTTATTTTTTTGTTTACAATTATGATTATCTGCCTGCAAAAATACAAAAAGATTTTGATAACGTATCGTATTTCCATTTTTTCTTTAAAATATTTCAAAACAGTTTCTGTTTACGAGATTTTTGACTACCTTTGCATGATAAAATTAATCGACATGGATAAATGAAATACGAAGAATTTGAAGGACTCTTCTCTGCCAAGAGAATGCAGAAATACGTATTGGCTTGTGGAGGCGACACCCGCAGGGCAATGACACTATATCGCTATAACCTGAAATTGTCGCAGGAAATGTTTACGCTAATAAGCTGTTTTGAGGTGGTCCTTAGAAATCGTATAGACGAGCAGATGGTTGCTCATCTTGGTAACAATTGGCTAAGAGATGCTATTCTCCCCAACGGTGTGCTTTATTACGATCATCGCGTAGAAAATACTCGGAAGATTATCGAAAAAGCTTATGACGGTCTGATGCGAAAGGGGAATTACTCGCATTCAAAGTTGCTGGCAGAGATGGAATTTGGAGTTTGGAAGTACATGTTCTCCAATGCTACCTACGCACTAATGGGGCAGAGGCTTCTTCGTATATTTCCAAATAAACCCAGATCTACTCGACAGCAAAGATATGACAATACATATATCTTTCAGGAACTAGACTATATCAACAAGCTACGTAACAGGATAGCGCATCATGAGCCAATCTGCTTTGCTCGACCAAATCCTGTTATCGACACGACTTACGTACTCAACCAATATGCGCGAATGATGCGACTCTTCAATTGGATGAATGTTGATGGTCCTTCTTTAGTCTACGGTTTGGATCATGTAGCCCAAGTGAGCGGAAAAGTCATGTGTGTATAACATTTTATGCAAATAATTCCAAAATTATTTGGAAGTTTCAAGAATAATTCATATTTTTGCATCGTTGATTCCCGGCAGCCTCTGATTTTCAAGCTGTCGGGTCTGTTTTTATAAAGTGCACTTGATTGTTTCGACTTTGATACTGCACTATAAAAGGAACTGATGAGGACTGTCTTTCGAGGCAGTCCTTTTTGTATATCTTAGAAAAGGATAAAACGTCAACTGAAAATAAGAAAAAGGCATTGAAGTTATTCCACTTATAACTTATAACTTTGGACATTAAGGTTTTTCAAAAATCGAAGGTGGAGATTGGAGTTGCGGAAAATGGATTACAGTGTAGATATAAGTGGTAATTATACAATAATTATACTTATAATATATATATTATACATAATATATATATTATAAAATTTCTGTCTAAGAAAATCGAAAAACCTTAATGTCCAAAGTTATAAGTTATAAGTGGAATAACCTCGGCATTTTGAACGTGGTAGTAAACAACAAAATTTTATGAAAAATAATTGCCGATTTTCTTGCATATCTCGCGAAAAATTAGTACCTTTGCATCATAGATGCAACAAGGATATAAGCGTCTGAAAATTACGGCATGGCCATGCAGAAAATTTTTCTTAGTGCACGAGGAAGTTCAGCATGGCGTAGCAGTAAAAACAAGGAATCAAGGAA
>CADAKX010000022.1 GCA_902788605.1 uncultured Prevotellaceae bacterium
CACCTGCTCAGCCAGCTGACCGAGAACGGTAGCTGATGCGTTACGTGTAGCGCAACCAGGCTTCTGCTCAACCTTGCTCCAGTCGATCTTTGGAGCCTTGCCGCTGAACCACTCCTCAAGCTGCTTGGCCTGCTCGGGGTGACCCTTAGCCCACTCAGCCTTCTCGGCGTAGCGCTCAGCAACAATCTTCTTCAGCTCCTCAGCACGCTTAGCGTACATCTCCTTAACCTCAGGGAAGATCTGGAATGGATTCTCAGGATCAGCACCCAGGTTCTTCATGGTGTTGATGTAAGCGTCGCCACCGAGAGGTGCACCATGAGTAGCGCAGTTGCTCTCGTATGATGTGTTGTCGGCCTTACGTGCACCCTTACCCATCACGCAGTGTCCGATGATGAGTGAAGGACGCTCCTTCTCAGCCTGAGCCTTCTTGATAGCCTCACGGATATGATCTACGTCGTTACCGTCGATCTTCTGTACATACCATCCCCAAGCCTCGTACTTCTTGGCTGTATCCTCGCAGGTTACAACCTCTGTCTTAGTAGAGAGCTGGATATCGTTAGCGTCGTAGAACATGATGAGGTTGTCCAGCCCCAGGTTACCAGCGATACGACCAGCACCCTGTGAAATCTCCTCCTGTACACCACCGTCAGAGATGTATGCATAGATGGTCTGATTCATCACGTTGCCCAGACGAGCCTTCAGGAACTTTGCAGCGATGGCAGCACCTACAGCGAAGCAGTGACCCTGACCAAGAGGACCAGAGGTGTTCTCGATGCCGCGCTCAATCTCGCGCTCGGGGTGACCAGGAGTTACAGAACCCCACTGACGCAGGTTCTTCAGGTCCTCCAGCGTGAACTTACCGATGAGGGCGAGCTGGCTGTACAGCATTGGAGCCATGTGACCAGGGTCGAGGAAGAAGCGGTCGCGACCCTCCCATGCGGGATTCTCGGGGTCGTAAACCAGGAACTCACTGTACAGGGTGTTGATGAAGTCTGCACCACCCATAGCACCGCCGGGGTGACCCGACTTAGCCTTTTCAACCATAGAAGCAGCAAGGATACGGATGTTGTCCGCTGCTCTGTTCATTACTTTGTTGTCGTTCATAATTTTAAAAACTACTAAACTAATATACTATTTTTTCTCGTTTCCTATTATTTGTTATCTACAGCAGCCTGCTCGATGGGGAGGCACTTCTTGTAGTTCTCGATATAACGCTCAAATCCGGCTACATCGTCGGCTGTAGGAGCGATGCTCACGCCTGTGTTGCCAGCGAATACCACCTCTTCCAGATAGTCGGCCAGGTTCTTGCCGTTCTTGTTAATCAGATAGCCAGCCAGCAGGGCGATACCCCATGCGCCACCTTCGCCAGCCGTCTCCATCACGCTGATGGGGCTGTTCAGTGCGGCAGCCAACATGCGCTGACCCACGCCAGCGGTCTTGAAGTAACCGCCGTGACCGGTGATGCGGTCCACGCGAATCATCTCGTCCTTGAACAGGATATCGTTACCAATCTTCAGCACGCCAATGGCACCATAGAGGTGAGCACGCATGAAGTTAGCCAGGTTAAACTTGTCGTTGGCCGAGCGCACGAACATGGGACGACCCTCAGCCAGTCCCGTCACAGGCTCACCGCTCACGTAGTTGTAGGCCATCAGTCCGCCGCAGTCGGCATCACCCTCCAGGGCCTTGTTAAACAGTTTGCCATAGAGCTCGTTCATGTCGACCTTCAGGCCTAGCAGTTGCTGATATTCCTTGAACAGGCCCACCCATGCATTGATGTCAGAAGTACAGTTGTTGCAGTGTACCATAGCCACGAGCGAACCGTCGGGGGTGGTTACCATGTCGATCATCTCATAGGGCTTTGACAGCGGCTTCTCGAGCACGATCATTGAGAAAGAAGAAGTACCGGCACTCACGTTACCCGTGCGCTGCTTCACAGCGTTGGTGGCAACCATGCCTGTGCCAGCATCGCCCTCGGGAGGACAAACGGGACATCCAGGCTTCAAGTGACCGCTTACGTCCAGCTTCTTGGCACCCTCGGGGGTCAGGAAGCCAGCGTTGTCGCCAGCGTTCAGAGACTTAGGCAGGATGTCGAGCAACTTCCAGCTGAAGCCCTTGGGGGCAATCAGTTCGTCGAACTTCTTCACCATCTCAGCATCGTAAGTCTTCGTGGCAGGATCCACGGGAATCATACCCGAGGCATCGCCTACACCCAGTACAAACTGACCAGTCACCTGCCAGTGTACATAGCCTGCCAGTGTGGTCAGATACTTGATGTCGCTGACGTGCTCCTCATTGTCGAGAATAGCCTCATAGAGGTGCGAGATGCTCCAACGCAGGGGGATGTTATAGTTGAACAGCTCAGAGAGCTTGGCGGCAGCCTTTCCAGTGTTGGTGTTACGCCATGTGCGGAAGGGAACCAGAATCTCCTGCTTCTCGTTGAAGGCCATATAGCCGTGCATCATGGCGCTGAAGCCGATGGCAGCCAGACTCTCGATTTCGCAGTCATACTGCTTCATCACGTCCTTACGCAACTCGGCATAACAGTCCTGCAGACCATACCAGATAGCTTCAATGCTGTAGGTCCACAGTCCGTCAACGAGTTGGTTCTCCCACTCGTGCGAGCCCTGAGCAATGGGTTTGTTTTCCTGGTCGATAAGAACGGCCTTGATGCGTGTGGAACCGAATTCGATTCCGAGAATGGCTTTTCCAGCCTCGATTGTTTGTTTTGCGGTCATTGTTTTTCTAAGTTTTGGAGTTTTGACCGCAAAGGTAACATTTTTTGGTCATATAACCAAATAATTCCCATTATTTTCGCTTATACTGCATGCTTATCCAACTATTTTACCTAACGAAAACACGGATTTGTCGTTTGCCTGGCGGATAGATTTTTGTCTGTCGGTTGGGTCAACTATTATATATGTAGTTGACCCAACCGACAGACGAGAATCCGCCACCTAACTGCCGACGAATTGATGTTGGATTTCTCTCGGGTTGATAATAGAATACACTCGGCTGATTGTTAGAGTGCACTCTGACAATTGTTAGACTGCGGTCTGACAACTGCTGGAGTGCACTCAAAAAAAAGACAGGACTGATGTCCTGTCTTTTGCGTGGTAGGAACATTGGGACTCGAACCCAAGACCTCTTCAATGTGACTGAAGCGCTCTAAACCAACTGAGCTATGCTCCTATTGTGTGAACCCGAAGGGATTCAAACCCTTGACCTTCAGAACCGGAATCTGACGCTCTATTCAGCTAAGCTACGGGTCCCCTTCGTTTGTTTGCGGGTGCAAAAGTACTCATTTTTTTTTAACCGTGCAAATTTTTAGCCAATAATTTATTCTGATTGCAGATTTATTTGTACCTTTGCAGCAGAAAAAACAGAAGTGTATAGAAATAGTATCCAGATAGTGTAGGTTATTTCATTTTTGTATGAATAGATTTTTATTGTTCTGCGCATTTGTGGCTTGTCTGCTACAGGGCTGCAAGCAGAATACGTCTGCAGAGAATGACGGGGAGACGGATAGCAGCGACTCCGTGGAAATGGTGGATGAAGACCCCATGGAAGACGAGACCGATGAACTGATATCCGAAGAGCCCATGCCCCAGGCAGCAGAGGAATTCTTTGATGACTTCTTCTTTAATTTCGCCTCGAACAAGCGACTGCAGAAGGAACGTGTCTCTTTCCCCTTATTGGTTTATTCGAATGCCAAGACCGATACGCTGGAGCGTAAGGACTGGCACACCGACCATTTCTTTATGCATCAGGAGGAATATACGCTGATTTTTGACAGCGAGGAGCAGATGAACCAGGTGAAAGATGTACCTGTAGAAGAGGTGGTCGTGGAGAAAATCTTCCTGTCGCAAGCTTTTGTTCACCAGTACGTGTTTCGCAAGAAGAACGGTCAGTGGCGTCTCGACGAGATTCACAAGCAGACGCTGTCTCTGAATCCCAACGCTTCTTTCCTGGCATTCTATCGCCGCTTTGTGACTGACTCAGTCTTCCAGCACCATAGTCTGAATGAAGAGATACAGTTTGTGGGCCCCGACCCCGACGACGAGTTCAGTCAGATGGAAGGCGTGATTACGCCTGACTTCTGGGAGGCCTTTGCACCCGAACTGCCTCGTGACACCATATATAATATAGTATATGGCAAACGTCACAACTCTCCTGACGAGAAAATCTTCGTGATTCGTGGCATCTCCAACGGTCAGGAAGTGACGATGACCTTCCGTCATCAGCATGACAAGTGGAAACTGACAAAACTGACGGAATGATGAATATCCTGCATGACTATAGTTTGCTGGCCCACAATACATTCGGTATTGATGCCCGTTGTCAGACCTTCGTGGAATATGCCTCGACAAGTGGGGCCACCGAGTTGGCCCGCCTGCTGGAAGGTAAGGACGAACCGCTGCTCATCATTGGTGGCGGCAGCAACCTGCTGCTGACCAAGGACTATGATGGCGTGGTGATTCATTCCGTGATCAAAGGCATGGAGGTGGTGAGCGAGACCGACGACGAGGTGCTGCTACGCGTGGGCAGTGGCGAGGTATGGGACGACGTGGTGGCTGCCTGTGTGGCAAAAGGCTGGCATGGCGCCGAGAACCTGTCGTTGATACCCGGAGAGGTAGGCGCGTCGGCCGTACAGAACATTGGTGCCTATGGTGCCGAGGCCGCCGACCTGATAGACAGGGTAGAGGCGGTGAGACTGAGTGATGGCGAGAGCGTAGTGTTTATGAATGCTGACTGCCAGTATGGCTATCGTCAGAGTCGTTTCAAACATGAATGGAAAAACCAGTATCTGGTGACCTATGTGACCTATCGCTTGAAAAAGCATTTTGAGCCTAAATTGGACTATGGCAACATACGAGTCGAACTGGAGCGTAGGGGTATAGCCGAGCCCACAGCTCAGGAACTGCGTCAGGTGATTATCGATATACGCCAGGAGAAGTTGCCAGACCCCCAGGTGGAGGGCAACGCCGGTAGCTTCTTTATGAACCCCATCGTGGACCGCGAGAAGTATGAGAGCCTGTTGGGACAGTATCCGCAGATGCCCCACTATCACATCGATGAAGCACACGAGAAGATTCCCGCTGGATGGCTGATAGACCAGTGCGGATGGAAAGGCAAGAGTCTGGGACGCGCCGGCGTGCACAGTAAGCAGGCGTTAGTGCTGGTGAACCGCGGTGGAGCCACTGGTGCCGACATCGTCCGCTTGTGTGAGACCGTCAGACAGGACGTTAAACGTAAGTTTGATATACAGATAGAACCGGAAGTAAACATCATATGAAGATCACGTTTCTTGGTACAGGAACCTCCTGTGGCGTGCCTGTCATCGGCTGTCAGTGCGAGGTGTGTCAGAGCAAGGAGCCCAAAGACCGGCGCCTGCGCTGTTCTATCCTCGTGGAGACCGAAGATACACGCCTGCTAGTGGACGTGGGACCCGACTTCCGCGAGCAGATTTTGCCGCAGCCTTTTCGCCGGATTGACGGCATCCTGGTGACCCATTCGCACTACGACCACGTGGGTGGAATGGACGACATACGCCCTTACTGTCAGTTTGGGCAGATAGATGTCTATGCCGACCCCATAGCACGCGAAGGCATGTTGCAGATGTTGCCCTATTGCTTTGCCGAGAACCGCTATCCTGGCGTGCCGAAGATAGAACTCAACGAGATTCATGCAGGTCAGTCTTTCACGATTGGCGACATCGAGGTGATGCCCATCGAGGTGATGCACGGTAAATTGCCCATCTTGGGCTATCGCTTCGGACGCTTTGCCTATATCACCGATATGAAGACAATCAACGACGACCAGTTGCCGTTGCTCGAGGGCGTCGAGGTGCTTGTGGTCAATGCCCTGCGCTTTGATAAGCCCCATCACTCCCACCAGTTGGTGGACGATGCATTGGCGTTTGCCCGAAGGGTGGGGGCCAGACGTACCCTGCTGACCCACGTGTGTCACGATATAGGCTTGCATCACGTAGTGAACAGTAAACTGCCCCAAGGCGTGGAGCTGGCTTTCGATGGAATGGAATTAACAATTTAGGCACGAAGCCCCGCGTGGGACTCGTGCCTAAATCGTGATATAGCGTGTCTGCTTGCGTTCGCGTTTAGCGGCGGAAGATGTTTAGAATGCTGCCGTAGCTGTTTTTCAACTTACGGAATGTCATAAACCCATCATAGGCCATGAAGCCGTATTTAATAAACTGGGCAATCTGCTCGCCACGCGACAGTTCCTCATCCTTCTCGGCCAACTGGTCCCAGAGGCGCTTAATCTCCTGGTTCTCCAGATCAATTACCTCGCTGAGTTGCTCCTTGCGCATCTGTATCTCTTCCAAGGACTGATAGGGTCTGATTCTTTTCTTTCGTGCCATGGGTCTGACGGTGTTAGTTCAGTAATATTCTTGAGAGTACTTTAACCAAGGGACGCTCAATCCACGACTTGCGCATGGCGTAGCCCAAGAGGAGCACAAGGAGATAGAATCCCGAGACGACAAGCAACGACTGATAGAGTTCGATGAACTGTGACAGCCATACGGCCAAGGCGGCCGAGGTGAACAGCAGGATGGCAGAGACGAGGACAACCACGAGAAGGGCCAGTGCAAACATGGTGAGCAGGCGCACCACCTTCTCGACGACATCCAACTTGGCATACTCCTTGCGCAGCTCGATGTTGTGTTTCACCATCTCAATGAGTTGCGAGATGGTCTCTACGTTTTTGTCGCTCGAAAGCATGATGCCGGTCTTTATTCGTCTGCTACGTTCTCCAGGTCGTCAACCAAGTCGCCCACGTCCTTGCGCTTCAGTTTGATATTGTGCTTCTTCAGGAAGTCGTCGACTGTATTTGAAATCTTCTCACGGGTGTTGCTACCTTTATCGGGTGCGATGAGGATACCTATGGCTGCTCCAGCCAGTGCGCCACCAAGAAATGCGCCTACATAACCTAAACCTTTCATAGTCTTATGTTTTAGTGAATGAATATTGATTATCGACAGCAAATATACGAATTATTTATCAAGAAGAATAAAAAAGTGGCGTTTTTTTTGTTAAAACCCACATATTTTACGCATTTAACAAAGTTTAGTCACCTTTTTATTCCATTTTTCATTGATATTTTGTAATTTCGCCAAAAATTTAAAACAGCAAAGCAATAAATAGACTATTTATGAAAAAGAACATCGTTTTGTGTGCAGGCCTTTGCCTCGCAATGGTATTCACTGGTTGTCATTCTAGTGAGAGTGCTTATAAGAAAGCCTACGAGAAGGCTCAGGCCCAGGCTTCTCAGCAGGTGGAGGCTCCTGTACAGCAGGTGGCCGAGACTCCTGTGGTGACTCCCGTAGTGACCAAGCCTGCCAACCAGACGCAGGTGGTGGATAACATGGACAACGTGACTGTGCGTCAGGAGCGTGTCTCTGTTGTCAACGGTGCTGGTCTGAAGAACTACAGCGTGGTGGTTGGTTCATTCTCTGTTATCGCCAACGCTGAGGGACTGCAGCAGCGTCTGAAGAATGCTGGCTACAGCGCACAGATTGTGAAGAACGAAGAGCGCAATATGTATCGTGTCATCGCTTCAACCTTCGATAGCAAGGCTGACGCCGTGCAGAGCCGCGACCAGCTGCGTGCTACCTATCAGGACGCTTGGTTGTTGTTCTATACACGATAAGTACACACGCCATTGGCAAGAATACTTTCTATCGACTACGGTCGAAAACGTACAGGCTTGGCAGTCACCGATCCACTGCAGATTATTGCTGGTGGATTGGCGACTGTTTCTACGTCTGAGCTCTTTGACTGGCTCAAAGCCTATATCGCTCGCGAGCCTGTGGAGCGCATCGTGATTGGCGAACCCCGTCAGCCCAATGGTGAGCCCAGCGAGAATCTGGCCCGAGTGCAGCAGTTCGTGAACCGCTGGCGCAAGGCTGTGCCAGAGGTTCCCATTGACTATTTTGATGAGCGTTTTACGTCTGTTCTGGCTCATCAGGTGATGCTCGACAGCGGCATCGGCAAGAAGGCACGCCAGAACAAGGGACTGGTAGACGAGATTAGTGCTACCATTATACTGGAGGACTATATGCGCTCGAAAAAGAAACTGATTTAACTTGTAATTAAGCATTATATGATTCTACCTATTTATATTTATGGGCAACCTGTGCTCCGTAAGGTGTCAGAGGATATCACGCCCGATTATCCGGAGCTGAAACAGCTGATTAGCGATATGTGGGAGACGCTCTTCCAGTCGGAAGGTATCGGACTGGCTGCGCCACAGATTGGTCGTGATATCCGTTTGGTGGTCATCGACCTGGATCCGCTGTCGGAGGATATGCCTGAGTATAAGGACTTCCGCAAGGTGTATATTAACGCACATATTGTTGAGTATGACGAGACCAAGACCGACGTCTCGGAGGAAGGTTGCCTGTCGCTGCCCGCCATCCATGAGAAGGTGACGCGACCCACCAGAATCCGCGTGCAGTGGATGGACGAGAACTTTGAGGCTCATGATGAATGGGTCGAGGGCTATCTGGCTCGCGTAATGCAGCATGAGTTTGACCACCTGGATGCTAAGATGTTTATCGACCGCATTTCGCCCTTGCGCCGCCAGTTGATTAAGGGTAAGCTGAAGTCGCTGACGCTGGGCAGATATCGTTGTGGCTATAAAACGAAACCCGTGAGAAGATAAAGAATGCGCCGCATTTTTTATCTGCTGTTATTCTTTCCATTGGTCAGTCTTGCGCAGTACAACACTGATCATCTGGTGACGATAGGACGGTCGGCCCTGTATTTCGAGGACTTCGTTCTGTCTATTCGTTATTTCAATCAGGCTATCTCTGCCAAGCCATATCTCTATGAACCATGGTTCTACAGAGGGGTGGCTAAATATTATCTGGATGACTTTGCCGGTGCCGAGGACGACTGCACTGAGGCCATCCAGCGCAATCCCTATGTGGTTAACTCGTATGAGTTGCGAGGCCTTTCGCGTATCCAGCAGGAGAAATACTCCGACGCCATTGACGACTATACCAAGGCCCTGAAGTATGACCCGGAGAACAGAGGCTTTTGGACTAATCGTGTGCTTTGTCGTATCCAGAACAAGGACTTTGACAAGGCTTTAAGCGAACTGGATACTATCCAGGGGCGCTGGAGTCAGTATGTCAAGGCCTGGAACATGCGGGCCGACATCTATCTGCAGATGAAGGATACCACGCAGGCTATCGATGCCTTGGAGAAGAGTCTGCAAAAGGACCCCTATGACGGACAGACCTGGGCTGCCAGGAGTATCATCAGCCTGTCGAGAGAGGAGTGGGATAGTGCCGAGGTACAATTGAATCATGCCATCCACCTGATGCCGAAGCATGCCGGTTGCTATATCAACCGCGCCCTGGCTAGGTTCTACTGTAACAACTTGCGTGGTGCCATGAGCGACTATGACATGGCGCTCGACTTGGAGCCCAATAACTTTCTGGGTCACTATAATCGTGGACTATTGCGTGCGCAGGTGGGTGATGATAACCGAGCCATTACGGACTTCGACTTTGTACTGCGCCTGGAGCCGGATAACATGCTGGCACTGTTCAACCGCGCCGTGTTGCTGGACAAGACGGGCGATCTGGAAGCGGCCATCCGCGACTATTCGAAGGTGATTGACGAATATCCCAACTTCTGGACGGGACTCGAGTTTCGTGCGGCTTGTTATCGTAGGCTGGGAAAGACCAAACTGGCAGAGGCAGACGAATTCACGGTCTATAAGGCGCGCCTCTATAAGCATCTCTATGGCACGCAGCCTCGTCTCAATCCCAACCAGATACGTAAACGTAGCGATGATGACGTAGAGAAGTATAACCAACTGGTGATGGAGGATGATCAGGAGCCGGAAAGAGAGTACGCCAGCGATTATCGTGGACGCGTGCAGGACCACAAGGTAGACATGGAACTGATGCCGATGTTCGTGCTCTCGTTTGAACAACAACAAAGTGAGGTGCGCTCGCATCATGCTTACGATAGGCTGGTGGAACAGTTGAATGTGAAGAGTCGCGCTCGCACCGTTTATGTCAACAACAAGATGACACGCCTTGACGAAGAGGCGTCGAAGAGCTATTTCGCCTATATCGATTCGCTGACGGCCACAATCGGCAGTGCCCAGACCACCCGGAAGGCTGTCGATGCGTTGCTCTATAGGGCCATCACTTTCTCGATGATTCAGGACTATGACTATGCTGTGGATGATCTGACCACCTATCTCCACGAGGACTCCACATCGGTACTGGCACTCTGGCAAAGGTCGGCGTGTCAGTGGCGCATCAATCAATTCCTGGCGTCTGAGGGCAACAATACTGAGTTGAAGAATGCTAGCGTGAAGGAGGACCTCAACCTGGCGCTAAAGCTCAGTCCGCAGCATGCTTATCTGCTCTATAACCGTGGCGTGATGGAGGCACAGCAAGGTGATTACACTGCCGCTATTGCCGACTTCTCGAAAGCACTGACCAATGAACCCTATCTGGCAGAAGCCTATTATAACCGCGGCTTGTGTCATTTGTTCCTCAAGCATGAATCGGAGGCTGTCAAAGACATGAGTAAGGCAGGCGAATTGGGTGTCTATCAGGCCTATAGTCTCATCAAGAAATATAGAAAGTGACGAATATCTATGCAAGAAACGATAATTGTTGCTTGTTTTTTAATTTTTTATTCCTTTATATTTCTATTTCTCGCGCGAAAGTTGTAACTTTGCCCTCGGTTTATGAAGACGAGTGAAAAAAGAGAAAGCGTGCGCATGGCTGCCGAGCGCATTCTGGACAACTATATGGCGATGAGCAATCATCGAAAGACACCCGAACGATATGCTATCCTTCGGGCAGTCTACAGTATAGATGGACACTTTACGCTTGATGAACTGGGAGAGAAATTGGCAGAGGAATACAAATTTCCCGTTTCGCGTGCCACTCTCTATAATACGCTGAATTTGTTTTTGGAACTGCGTCTGGTCATCCGTCATCGCTTCCAGGGTACCACTAAGTATGAGTCGTGCTATGCGGGGACGGGCCACTGTCATCAGATTTGCACGGTGTGTGGCAAGGTGACTGAGGTGAAGGTGCCTGAAATCACTGAGACGATAGACCAGATACACCTGAAGCGATTCCGCAAGGACGGCTTCTCGCTGTATATCTATGGCATCTGTTCCACATGTCAGTCGGCAATAACAAGAAAAACTAAGAAAACTAAAGAATAATAAACAATGAAACAAGGTAAGGTTGATGTCCTGTTGGGATTGCAATGGGGCGATGAAGGTAAAGGAAAGGTTGTTGATGTACTGACACCGCACTATGACGTGGTGGCTCGTTTCCAGGGTGGCCCAAATGCTGGCCATACGCTGGAGTTCAATGGCGAGAAGTATGTGCTCCGCTCTATTCCTTCAGGTATTTTCCAGGGTGGCAAGGTAAACATTATCGGTAATGGCGTGGTGCTGGCACCAGACCTCTTCATGGAGGAGGCTAAGGCACTCGAGGCCAGCGGTCATCCCCTGAAAGAGCGTCTTCACATCTCAAAGAAGGCTCACCTGATTATGCCTACGCACCGTGTGCTTGATGCCGCCTATGAGGCTCAGAAGGGAAAGAACAAGGTGGGTACTACCGGTAAGGGTATTGGTCCGACCTATACCGACAAGGTAAGCCGCACGGGTCTGCGTGTGGGTGATATCCTCGAGAACTTCCCCGAGAAGTATGCTGCTGCGAAGGCTCGTCATGAGGCTATCCTGAAGTCGCTGAACTTCGACTATGATATCACTGAGGTAGAGAAGAAATGGCTGGAGGGTATCGAGTATCTGCGCCAGTTCCCTATCGTGGACAGCGAACATGAGATTAATCAGATCCTGCGTTCTGGTAAGAGTGTGCTGTGTGAGGGTGCTCAGGGCACGATGCTCGATGTGGACTTCGGTAGCTACCCCTTCGTCACCTCTTCAAACACCATCTGTGCTGGTGCTTGCACAGGTCTGGGTATTGGCCCCAACAAAATCGGCGAGGTGTTTGGTATCATGAAGGCCTACTGCACACGTGTTGGTGCCGGTCCTTTCCCCACCGAGCTCTTCGACGAGACCGGAAAGAAGATTCGTGACCTGGGCCATGAGTATGGTGCCGTGACTGGTCGTGAGCGTCGTTGTGGATGGATTGACCTCGTGGCTCTGCGCTATAGTATCATGGTGAATGGCGTGACCCAGCTCATTATGATGAAGAGCGACGTGCTGGATGGCTTCGACACCATCAAGGCTTGTACTTCATATAAGGTGAATGGCGTAGAGACACGCGATTTCCCCTATAACATTGAGGAGGGTATCGAGCCTGTATATGTAGAGTTGCCCGGATGGAAGACCGATATGACGAAGTTCACTTCTGAGGAGCAGTTCCCCAAGCAGTTCTCTGACTACATCAAGTTCTTGGAGAAGGAACTCGAGACTCCTATCACCATCATCAGCATCGGTCCTGACCGTGAACAGACTATCGTGAGGGACATTAAACATTAATAATTAAACATTAAATTTCAGATAATTAGGCATTTGCATTAAACATTATGAAGGCTGACAACCAAATAGTGCTAGATTCTAAGGCATTTGCTATACGCATTATCAAATTGTATAAATATCTTTCTGAAGAGAAAAAAGAGTTTGTGATGTCAAAGCAGGTCTTACGAAGTGGAACAAGTATTGGTGCAAACGTTAGTGAGAGCATCTTTGCTCAAAGTCGAATGGATTTTGTCAGCAAAATGAGTATAGCCCTGAAAGAAGCTAGTGAAACCAAATATTGGTTGGAGCTTCTTATGGAAACAGAATATATCAATGATACTCAATTTGATTCAATAAACGATGATATTGGGAGAATTATTGGAACACTCGTTAATATCGTTAATTCAACGAAGAGTCATAATGTTTAATGTTTAATGTTTAATGTTTAATAAATATGAAACCAAGTATTCCCAAAGGAACGCGCGATTTTGGTCCTGTAGAGATGGCCAAGCGTAACTATATATTTAATACCATCCGTAGTGTGTATGAGCTCTACGGGTTCCAGCAGATTGAGACCCCTGCACAGGAAACCCTTCAGACCCTGATGGGTAAGTATGGCGAAGAGGGCGACAAGCTGCTCTTTAAGATTCTGAACTCAGGCGACTACCTGTCGAAGATTGAGGATAGCGAACTGACGGAACGCAACACGCTCCGTCTGGCGTCCAAGATTTGTGAGAAGGGCCTGCGCTACGACCTTACCGTGCCTTTCGCCCGTTATGTGGTGATGCACCGTGAGGAACTGCAGTTGCCTTTCAAACGCTATCAGGTGCAGCCCGTGTGGCGTGCCGACCGTCCTCAGAAAGGTCGCTATCGTGAGTTCTATCAGTTCGACGGCGACGTGGTGGGCTCTGACTCACTGCTCAACGAGGTAGAGCTGATGCAGATTGTCGACACCGTATTCACTCGTTTCGGTGTGCGCGTACAGATTAAGATTAACAACCGCAAGATTCTCACTGGTATTGCAGAGGTCATTGGTGCTGCCGACAAGATTGTTGATATCACCGTGGCCATCGATAAGCTCGACAAGATTGGTATCGACAATGTGAATGCCGAACTGCGTGAGGATGGTCTGACCGAAGAGCAGATAGAGAAGCTGCAGCCTATCATCATGCTTGAGGGCACTAACGAGCAGAAACTTGAAACCATCGCTCAGGTGCTCGCTTCTAGTGAGACAGGTCTGAAGGGCGTTGAGGAAACCAAGTATATCCTTGGTTATCTGACATCGCTTAACAATGAGATTCAACTTGACCTCACCTTGGCTCGTGGCTTGAGCTACTATACTGGCGCTATCTTTGAGGTGAAGGCACTTGACACACCGATGGGCAGTATCTCGGGTGGCGGTCGCTACGACAACCTCACGGGTATTTTCGGTATGCCTGGTCTCTCGGGTGTGGGCATCTCGTTTGGCGTTGATCGCATCTATGATGTCCTCAACGCGCTCGATCTCTATCCTAAAGACTCCCTGCAGACCACGCAGGTGCTCTTCATCAACTTTGGCGAGAAGGAGACGGCTTACTGTCTGCCTATCGTTGCTAAGGTGCGTCAGGCGGGCATCCGTGCCGAGATATTCCCCGACAGCACGAAGATGAAAAAGCAGATGTCGTATGCCAATGCTAAACAGATTCCTTTCGTAGTTCTGGCTGGCGACAACGAGATGGCGGCTGGCAAGGTGACGCTGAAGAATATGGAGACCGGCGAGCAGACACTCGTTTCGGCCGATGAGCTGATTGCCGCTATCGGTTAACGGTCGGAATCCCGTTATCTCGGTATCCCGATATCCCGTTATTCCGATATAACGTCGTCGAAAATAATATTTTTCAAGAAAAACCAAACAAATCCTGCAAAAAATTTGCGGGATTTGTTTTTTATATGTATCTTTGCCAATGAACATTTTTATTTAACTAAACAATAACTAATTACAACGACTATGAAAAAGAAGTTTATCTGTGCCGTGTGTGGATATATCTACGAAGGCGAGAATCCTCCCGAGAAGTGCCCCATCTGTAAGGCTCCTGCCTCTAAGTTCTCTGAACTCAAAGACGATGCCGATATGACTTATGCTACTGTTCACAAGATTGGTGATGGCAAGCCCGAGGGTGTGTCGGAAGAGATGATTAACGATTTGCGCAACCACTTTAATGGTGAGTGTGGTGAGGTGGGTATGTATCTGGCAATGGCTCGCCAGGCAGACCGAGAGGGCTATCCCGAGATTGCAGAGGCCTTCAAGCGCTATGCCTTCGAGGAGGCTGATCACGCCAGCCGTTTCGCCGAGTTGCTGGGCGAGTGCGTATGGGATACCAAGACGAATCTCGAGAAGCGCGCTGCTGCTGAGGCTGGTGCTTGTGAGGATAAGTTCCGCATTGCCAAGAATGCCAAGGCTGCCGGTTTTGATGCTATCCATGATACCGTACATGAGATGGCCAAGGACGAGGCCCGTCACGGTGCTGGCTTCGCAGGCCTGCTGAAGCGCTATTTTGGTAAGTAATTCACTATTCTACCAGAAAAAAGTAGAAGTATAAAAGAATAAAAAGCAAAAAAATCCGTTGTATTATTGATATGATACGACGGATTTTCTTAATTATAGCTTTTGTTGCGGCACTTGTAGCCTGTTCAGATAACGACTCGTTTACCACGAGTCCCAATGCGCTTTTGTCTTTTTCCACGGATTCGGTGAAGATGGATACCGTTTTCTCTAATATAGGGTCCAAGACCTATGACTTCTGGGTTTATAACTACTCCTCTGACGGTCTGCGTCTGCGGAGTGTGCGTCTGAAACAGGGCAACCAGACGGGATACCGGGTCAATGTGGACGGCATCTATCTGGACAATACTTACGGTTCAGTGATTACTGATTTGGAGATACGAAAGAACGATAGTATTCGTGTGTTTGTGGAACTCACGGCGCCCGAGAATGGTCAGTTGGAGCCCCAGACCATTGACGACCAGATCATCTTTAAGTTGGAGAGTGGGGTAGAGCAGGTGGTCTATCTGCATGCCCTCACGTGGGATGCCATCGAGTTGCACGACCTGGTGGTGAGTTCCGACAGCGTCATTGAGAGTCGCCGACCGGTGATTGTTTATGGTGGTATTACGATTGACAGTGCCATTACGCTCACCATCAAGAATACGACCCTCTATTTCCACGATGGCAAGGGTGTAGATGTGTATGGTCGGCTTTTGACTGACTCTGTGGTGATGCGTGGTGACCGACTCGACCATATGTTTGACTATCTGCCCTACGATCGTGTCAGTGGGCAGTGGGGCACTCAGGGTGGCATTCTGTTTCATTCCTCATCCACTGGTAATGTCTTACGCCAAACAGAGATACGCAATGCAGGTAAGTATGGAATCCGTTGCGATTCTGCTGCCTTCGACGAGACTCGCCTCAGGTTGGACATGGAGCGTTGTGTCATTCATAACTGCAAGGGCATCGGACTGGTGAGTTTTAACTCCAACATCCGTCTTCGCGATTGTCAGATATCCAATACCCAGGGAGATTGTGTGAGCATAGTTGGCGGTTTTGCCGATTTGAGCCATTGTACCTTGGCTCAGTTTTATCCCTTTGTCGGTGGACGAGGTGTAGCCCTGCGCTTCAATAATCTAATGCCGCTCTACGGTTTAGTGTGCGACAGTAGCATTGTGACGGGGTATGACGAAGATGTGGTGATGGGAACGGTTGCCGACACGGTGAAAGCCTTCGACTATCGTTTCTCACATTCTCTGCTGCGCACGCCTAAGACAGAGAATGAGGATAGTCTGCGTTTAGTCGACTTGATTTGGGAAACACCCAAAGATTCTGTCCAAGGAAAGCAGCACTTCAAACTCGTCGATGAGAAGAATCTGAAGTACGACTTCCATCTGGACTCGATTTCCCCTGCCCAGGGGCTGGGATGCTATTATTAAGCCTTTCAGAACTCCGTGAACGACAGCGGCATTAAGTGTTTGATGCCGTCCATCACGTACACCTTGTTCTTTCCATAAAGCAAGATACGCAGCGGTTTGTTGAAGCGTGTCTCTGTCTCGATGATAACCTGACGGCAGGTGCCGCATGGGCTCACGGGCTCGTCGGTCAGTTCACCGTTGGGTTGACGCGCTGCGATGGCCAGGGCTACTGGAGCCACGTCGGGATATTGCGCGCCGGCAGCAAATATGGCAGAACGCTCTGCACAGATGCCTGCAGGGAAGGCTGCATTCTCCTGATTACAACCAGGGATGACCTCGCCGGTCTCTAGCAGCAAGGCCGCTCCCACATGGAAATGCGAGTATTTGGCATAACTATTGTTGGTCATCTCGATAGCCTTTGACAGAATGAACTGCTCGTCGTTCGATAGCTCGTCCATCTGGCATTCCATGATGATAGGTTTCAGATTCAGTTCTTTCATATGCTATGTTTTTTAGTCTTTTAATTTCGCTTTCAGATATTGTCCGGTGACGCTTTCCTTGCATTTCACTACCTCCTCGGGCGTGCCGGCCACAACTAGGTTGCCCCCCTTATCGCCACCGTCTGGACCTAGGTCGATGATGTGGTCGGCCAACTTGATGACGTCCATGTTATGCTCGATGATTACGATGGTGTGGCCCCTTGAGATGAGTGCGTCCATCGATGACATCAGACATTTGATGTCGTGGAAATGCAGACCTGTGGTCGGCTCATCGAAGATAAAGAGCGTGGGCTCCTGTTTCTCTTGCCCGATGAAATAGGCTAGTTTCACGCGCTGGTTTTCTCCACCCGATAACGTGCTCGAACTCTGTCCCATCTTGATGTAGCCCAGCCCCACGTCCTCCAGTGGCTTCAGTCTGTTGACCACGGTCTTCTGACCATGTGTCTTGAAGAACTCGATAGCCTCGGTGATGGTCATGTTGAGCACATCGTCGATGTTCTTGCCTTCGTATTTTACGTCTAGAATGTCGTGTTTGAAGCGTTTGCCGTGACACGATTCGCACTCCAATACCAGGTCGGCCATAAACTGCATCTCCACCGTGATGGTGCCCACGCCCTTACATTCATCGCAGCGGCCACCGTCGGCATTAAACGAGAAATACTGCGGTGTGAAGTTCATCTGCTGAGCCAGGGGCTGTGCTGCATACAAGTCGCGGATGGCATCCCATGCCTTCACGTAGGTAGCGGGGTTTGAGCGTGTAGACTTTCCGATGGGGTTCTGATCCACAAACTCAATACGGCGGATAGCGTCGATGTCGCCCGTGAGTCCACTGTATTCGCCGGGAGCGTCGCACACGTCGCCCAGGTGGCGCTTGATGGCTGGGTAGAGGATACCCTTGATGAGGCTTGACTTGCCTGAGCCTGATACGCCTGTTACCACCGTGAGCACGTTGAGTGGAATCTGTACGTCGATACCCCTGAGGTTGTTCATGCGCGCCCCTTTGATGTCGATGTGTCGGTTCCATGGACGGCGACTCAATGGTATGGGGATAGTCTCCTGTCCTGAGAGATAGGCTAGGGTATAGGAGGTTTTACTAGTTTTATTAGCCTGACTAGTTTCACTAGGCTTGCTGGGGTCTCCTGCAAAGACTATCTCGCCACCTAGTCGGCCTGCATCGGGTCCCACGTCAATCAGGTAGTCTGCAGCACGAAGGATGTCCTCGTCGTGTTCCACCACTACCACTGTGTTACCCAATGCCTGCAGCTCTCTTAGCACCTTGATGAGTCGGTCGGTGTCGCGTGAGTGCAGACCGATGCTCGGCTCATCGAGAATATAGAGCGAGCCCACCAGACTGCTGCCCAGTGATGTGCAGAGGTTGATACGCTGACTCTCGCCGCCCGAGAGTGAATTCGACAGACGGTTCAGTGTTAGATATCCCAAGCCCACGTCAAGTAAGAACTGAAGACGCGACCTGATTTCGGTCAACAGTCGACGAGCTATTTCCGTGTCGTGCTCTGACAGTTCTAGTCTGTCAAACCATTCCTGTAGTCTCACCACGGGCATTTGCACCAAATCGGTGATGCTTCGTCCGGCAATCTTCACATACTCTGCTTCAGGTTTCAGCCGCGTACCATGACAAGTGGGACATACAGTCTTTCCGCGATAGCGGGCCAGCATCACGCGGTATTGTATCTTGTACTGACTGTCCTTCACCATCTGGAAGAACGCGTCAATACACGGTTTCTCTTTCTGTCTTTTGTCAGAAGGTAGTCCGTGCCACAGCCAGTCCTTTTGCTGCTGCGACAGACTGTGATAAGGTTCGAATATCGGGAAGTCGTCCTTAGCCGCATGCTGGATGAACCAGTTTTTCCATTCGCCCATCTTCTCGCCTCGCCAGCAGACCACACATCCGTCGTAGACCGACATGTTGGGATCGGGAATCACCAGATGCTCGTCGATACCAATAATCTGGCCAAAGCCCTGACACTCCGGACAAGCTCCGGCGGGTGAGTTGAACGAGAATAGCTGGTCTGAGGGTTCCTCAAACGTGATGCCGTCAGCCTCGAAGAGTGTCGAGAAGTCATACGACAATCCTGCCGGCATCATCATCAGACGCATCTCTCCGTGACCCTCATAAAAGGCCGTTTCCGCTGAGTCTATCAGTCTGTCGATGGTTTCCTTGCTGCCCGAAGCCGACATGCGGTCGATAACAATATAAATCTCATCGTACTTGGCACCACTCTCCAGAAAGTCATCGATGCGCTGAACGTCACCGTTGACGTAGATGCGGCTGTACCCCTGCATGATATAGGCCTTGAGCTGCTGCTCCGTAGTGCGTCCCTCGGTCTGTTTCAGAGGTGACATCACCATGAACTTTGTGCCCTCGCCAAACTCCATCATCTTCCTGACCACATCCTCCGTGGAGTGACGCTTTACCTCTTCGCCGCTAACGGGCGAGAACGTGTGGCCTACACGTGCATAGAGCAGTCGCAGATACTCATAGATCTCCGTCGATGTACCTACGGTGCTTCGCGGATTGCGTGCAATGACCTTTTGTTCGATGGCGATGGCAGGCGGGATGCCCTTGATAAAGTCGCATTCGGGCTTGTTCATGCGCCCTAGGAACTGACGTGCATAGCTCGACAGACTCTCCACATAGCGTCTCTGTCCCTCAGCATAAAGCGTATCGAACGCCAACGACGACTTGCCGCTGCCCGATACGCCCGCAATGACTACGAACTTATTTCTGGGAATGCGCACGTCAACATTCTTGAGGTTGTTGACGCGCGCCCCTTTTATCTCGATATACTTTTGACTCACCTTATTTATATTAGATACGCTTCAGTACCAACAGCAGGTGGTCCCAAACCATCTGCACGGTGGGAATGTACAGACGCTCGTCGGGCGTGTGTACGTCGCGCAGCGTGGGACCGAATGAAATCATGTCGATATTAGGATAGCGTTCTGAGAACAGACCGCACTCCAGTCCGGCGTGGATACCACGCACCACGGGCTCCTTGCCAAAGAGTTCCTTATAGGTCTCTACCACGGTGTCACGCAGTTTGCTCTCTGCCCTCATCTTCCAGGCGGGATAGCCGTCGCTGCTGTTAGCCTCGGCTCCAGCCAACTGGAAAGTTGCCACAATTGTTGCGCACATGTTGTCAAGGTTTGACATCACGTTGGAACGCTGCGACGAGAGGATGGTGATCTCTGTCTCAGCCGAGTGGATGGCAGCGATATTACTTGAGGTCTCTACCATGCCGTTGAGTTCGGGATCCTGACAGATGGCATAGATGCCATTATCTACGGCCTGCAGTGCCCACACGAAGTTGCGAGCCACCTGTGCCTCAATTACCGTCTGTGCCTCGGTGCTCTCCATCGTCCACACCATCTGCGTGTCGGTCACGTGGAATTCGTCCTCTACCTGGGCGGCAAATACGTTCCAGTCGGCCTTCACATTCTCCTTGACATCGTGGGGTACGGCGATGACAAACATTCCGTCTCGGGGGATGGCATTGTGCAGTTTGCCCGAGTGGAACTCAGCTAAGCGCACGCCCTCATAGCGGTTCATCGTCTGGAATAGGAAACGTCCCAGCAGTTTGATGGCGTTGGCACGTTTCTTGTTGATGTCGTCACCCGAGTGACCACCCGTCAGACCCTTCAGTTGGGCGCGCAGGAAGAACGAACCGGCAGCAGCCTCCTCGCGTTTGAATGTGAACTTTGCCTGCGTATTTCTTCCACCGGCACACGAAACGAACATCTCACCCTCGTCCTCAGAGTCCAGGTTAATCAGGTAGTCGCCCGTCATGAAACCTGCTTTCATTCCCTCGGCACCGCTCAGTCCTGTCTCCTCGTCGCGTGTAAAGACACACTCCAGCGGACCGTGCTCAATGTCGTTGGCCTCAAGGATGGCCAGCTCGATAGCACAACCAATACCGTCGTCAGCACCTAGTGTGGTGCCTTTGGCCTTCAGCCAGTCGCCGTCGATATATGTCTGGATGGCGTCCTTGTCGAAATCGAAGTCTACATCCACCAGCTTGTCGCACACCATATCCATGTGGCTCTGCAGGATGACGGTCTTACGGTTCTCATAACCCTTGGTGGCCGGCTTGCGAATCAAAACGTTGCCAGTCTCGTCGACTTTTGTCTCCAGCTGGTGGCTCTCTCCCCAGTTTTTGAGATATTCAATCATCTTCTCTTCACGTTTCGAGGGGCGCGGAATTTCGTTAATCTTTGCAAATTGCTCGAATACCGAAGCAGGTTTTAAATCACTTTTATTCATTTTTAATGTTTTATTGATATAATGTTTAATTTATTATTATTACCTTTGCAGCGCAAAATTACAAAAAATGAGTGAAATAATTGCTATCTGCACGTTAATAATTGCTATATCGATGGCATTTTTGTGCGTTAAACTGTTTTTCTTGAAGGATGGGCGCTTCTCTTCGCAGCATATACATGATTCCGAGGCGATGCGTCAGCGCGACATTCACTGCGTCATGGATCAAGACCGTGAGCAGCGTAGGAAGAGTCGTTGGGCAGTAAGTGAAAGATCAAATAATTAAGAATATAGAAATGAAAAAGAACATTTTCCGTGCTTATGCACTGATGGCTGTTGCCGTAGTCTTTAGTTCATGTAACAATGCCGCTCCCAAAATGGATGAGGAGCCTGTGGCCGAGGCTGTTACTGCTTCGGGTGAGGGTATGCGTATTGCCTACATCGAGATTGATACTCTGACATCTCAATACGAATTTGCAAAGCAAAAGTCGCTTGAACTTGAGAAGAAGGGTACCAATGCACGTAACACCATTCAGGCTAAGAGCCAGCAGTTCGAGAAGAAGGCTGCCGCCTTCCAACAGAAGTTGCAGAGCAATGGCTTCACTAGTCGTGAGGCTGCCGAGTCTGAGCAGGCTGCCCTTCAGCGCGAACAGCAGAACATCCTGGCATTGCAGCAGCGTCTTGAAAACGAGCTGGCCAGCGAGCAGCAGAAGTTCCTGCAGGCTTTCCAGGATAGCCTTGACAATTTCTTGGCCGACTATAACAAGGCCAAAAAGTATGACATGATTGTCAACAAGGCTGCTGTGCTCTTTGCAGACAAGCGCTTTGATATCACTACCGAAGTGGTGAATGGCATGAACAAACGCTACAAGAAGGACGCTAAAACTAGCGACTCTTCTAAGACAAAGTAAGAATATCGCACTTTTAAAACGGTTCAACAACTGATGACACCGATTATTGTCATACTCCTATTGTTCAGCTACTTACTGATAGCCACAACCCATCTCACTGGGGTCAACAAGGCGGCCATCAGTATCTTTTTAGCTGCCATTGGATGGGTTGTCTATATCAGTTGGGGTACCGACTTTATCATGGACCTGCATTCCGTCGCCTATGCTGAGTATCTGGGCGACAATGCAGCGACCAGTGATACCGTCAAGAACTTTATCTATGATAGTGTGTTCTTGAAATATGTGGGTAAGGCCGCGGCTATAGTCATGTATCTGCTGGCTACCATGTCTATCATTGAGATACTCAACACTAACGGCTGTTTCGATTTTATCAACGAGTGGATTCGCACTCGCAATCCCAACCGTTTGCTATGGACCATCACTCTGGCCACCTTTATTCTCTCGGCCAATCTTGACAACCTCACTACCACCATTGTCATGCTAGTTATCATGCACAGCACCGTGCGCAGTCGCGCCCAGCGTATGCTCATCGGTTCTGCCATCGTCTTGGCTGCTGTCTGTGGTGGATGTTTCACAGTCATAGGTGATCCCACGGGTCTCCTGTTGTGGGCCAACGAGGCTGTCACCGCCACCGACTTCTCTAGCTATCTGGCGCTGCCCGCACTGGTGGCATGGATTGTGCCCACCTTCCTCATTGGACGTCAGTTGCCTAGTCACATAGACATCGAATGGGGCACCGCCCCCTTCCGTGGCGATGATACCCGCCTCAATCGTTGGCAACGCATGCTGATGCTCTTTGTTGGCATTGGTGGCCTGTGGTTCATTCCCACGTTCCTCAGCATCACTCGTCTGCCTGCCTTTTTGGGAGCCCTTGTAGTGCTGTCGTTACTGTGGGTGGTCAACGAGGCCTTTAATCGCAAGTTAATGAATGCAGACCAGACCTCTCAGCGCCGCATCCCCCGTGTTATCCAATACGAGGCCATCCAACAGATGCTCTTCGTCATGGGAATCATGTTAGGCTTGGCAGTGGTCATCGAGACGGGTGTCTTTACTGAAGTGGCTGACTGGCTCGATGCCACCATCGGTGACATTTGGGTTGAGGGACTCATTGCTGGTGTTCTTAGCAGTCTAGTCGACTCGTTTACTATTGCTGCCTCAGGTATTTCGCTTTATGATGTGTGGAGCGCTGGTGACTATGCCCAGAACGGTCTTTATTGGAAGGTCATCGCCTATTGTACCGCCGTGGGTGGTTGCCTCCTTTCTGTTGGCACAGTGAGTGGACTTGCTTTGATGAAGATGGAGCATATCCACTTTGGCTGGTATTTCAAGAACATCTCGCCCAAAGTTCTTCTGGGCTGGCTGTTGGGACTGGCCGTGCTTGGGATTGAGTTCTTGCTCTATTCTTAGGATTATTACAACTACTATTATTATAATATGACAAAGATAAAGACAATAGGCATTCTGACTTCTGGTGGCGATGCCCCTGGTATGAATGCGGCTATACGTGCCGTCACTCGTAGCGGCATCTGCAATGGTTTTACGATGAAGGGTGTCTATCGTGGTTATGATGGACTCATCAAGGGCGAGGTTGAAACCTTCACCACTGAGAATGTGTCTGGCATCATTACCCGAGGTGGTACCATTCTTAAGACCGCTCGCTCCAAGGAGTTTATGACTCCAGAGGGTATGGCCAAGGCCTATGAGACCTGTCAGCGTGAACAGATTGACGCCCTGGTGGTCATCGGTGGCAACGGCTCACTTACTGGTGCTCGCAACTTCGCCATGGAATACGACTTTCCCGTGGTTGGTCTGCCTGGCACCATCGATAACGATCTCTATGGCACCGATTCTACTATTGGCTACGACACCACCATGAACACCATCATGGAATGTGTTGACCGCATCCGCGATACAGCTAATTCCCACGAGCGCATCTTCTTTGTAGAGGTGATGGGCCGTGATGCTGGTTTCCTGGCGCTCAACAGTGCCATTGCCTGTGGTGCTGAGGCTGCCCTTATTCCAGAGGAAGAGACCGATGCTGACCAGTTGAAGGACTTCATGGCCCGTGGTATTCGCAAGTCCAAGAAGTCTTGTATAGTTATTGTCAGTGAGAGTCCCAAGTGTGGCGCCCTCTACTATGCCGACCGTGTGAAGAAGGAGTTCCCCGAGTTCGATGTGCGTGTATCCATCCTGGGACACATGCAGCGTGGTGGTAGTCCCTCAGCCCACGACCGCATCTTGGCTAGCCGTACGGGCGTAGGTGCCATCAAGGCCCTCATGCAGGGACAGCGTAACGTGATGATTGGTGTGCGTAACAATGAGGTGGTATTTGTTCCTTTCTCCGAGGCTATCCGCAGCGATAAACCTTTCAACAAGGGCCTGATTAAAGTTCTCGACGAGCTTAGCATCTGATGTCATACAATGTATGTTGAAAACAGCAATTGTACAACATCATATTAAGTGGGATGACCTTGAGGGTAATCTGAAGCACATCGAGGGGCTGATGGACAGAGAGCCCAAGGCAGACTTGTATGTGTTGGCGGAGACTTTTGCAACGGGTTTTCTGGCAGAAGGCTCGTCCCAAAAGGCTGGCAGGGATGCGCAGATGATTGTCGGGTGGATGCAGACGCAGTCCCAAGGGCGCAATGCAGCTATTGCGGGTAGTGTAGCTTCGACCGACGAGAACGGTAGACTGAGAAACAGATTGTTTTTTGTGAGGCCTGACGGCAGTTGGGACTACTATGATAAGCGTCATCTTTTTGGCTTTGCTGGCGAGACAGATGAGTATGTGGCTGGTGAACGGCGTGTAATAACAGAATGGAAAGGTGTGAGGTTCCTGTTACAGGTGTGCTATGACTTGCGTTTCCCTGTGTTTTCACGCAATAGAGGCGACTACGACGCGATTATTTATGTGGCCAACTGGCCAGAGAAACGACGTGATGTGTGGCTGACTTTGCTTAAGGCTCGCGCACTTGAGAACCAGTGCTTTGTGATAGGGGTCAATTGCGTGGGCAGTGACAAGAACTGCACTTATGCGGGCGATTCGCAGATTGTGGATGCCTACGGACGGATGCTGGCTCAATGCCAACCAGGACAAGAAGAAATCGCTGCAGCGCCTCTCGATATCGAGTCGCTACAGCGATTCCGTATGAAGTTTCCTGTTTTAGATGATGCCGACAACTTTGTCGTCACCATTTAACTTCTCTTTTACACCAACTCCACCTTGTTGATGTCCTGCTCTTTCTCACAGTAGTGGCAGGTTAGAATGCCGTCCTGTACATGGAAATGGGTGGCCATGGGTTCGTTGTTGGTGATGCACTTGGGGTTGTTGCATTTTACGATGCCTCGAATCTCGGCAGGCGTTACCACAGGCTTCTTTTCAACCACCTCGTAGTCACGGATAATGCTTAGGATGACATTGGGGGCCACTACAGAAAGACGTGATATTTCGTCGTCGGTAAAAAACTTGTCGCTTACCTTGATGATGCCCTTGCAGCCCACCTTCTTGGAGGGATAGTTAAAACCAATTGTGACGGGTGTTTTCAGTGTGAAAAGCCCCAGAATGGAGGCCACCTGATAGGTCTTATCGGTGGGTATGTGGTCGATAACGGTGCCATGTTCAATGGCGGCCACTAATCTTTCTTTCTTATTCATAATTGTCAATTATCAATTATTAATTATCAATTACCTGATAATGGTCTTGTCGTTCTTGACCTCGTCGAGCGTGATGCCCAGCACATCGCAGAAGATGGCCTCGCGAGCGAAGAGTCCATTGCCGGCTTGCTGAATATAGTAAGCGTGGGGATTGTCATCCACCTCATAAGCAATCTCGTTGACGCGTGGCAGGGGGTGCAGAATCTTCATGTTGGGTTTGGCAGAGCGCAATAGGTCGTTGTTCAAAACATAGACGTTCTTGACGCGCTCATATTCCATGAGATCTGAAAAACGCTCCTTTTGGACGCGCGTCATATATAGGATGTCGGCATCGGCAATCACCTTTTCGTTGAATGCGGTGTGCTCCTGATATTTGATGCCGTGCTCGTCGCAATAAATCTTATACTCCTTGGGCATGGCCAACTCCTTGGGTGCCACAAAGTGGAACGTGGGGTTGAAATGGCGCATGGCCATGAGTAGCGAGTGGACGGTGCGGCCGTATTTCAAGTCGCCTACAAGATAGATGTTCAGATTCTCGAGTGTGCCCTGGGTCTTGTAGATGGAATAGAGGTCAAGCATACACTGGGAGGGGTGCTGATGGGCACCGTCGCCAGCATTAACAATGGGTACGGGAGCCACTTCGGAGGCGTATTGGGCAGCACCCTCGATAAAATGGCGCATCACGATGACATCGGCATAGTTGGAGACCATGAGGATGGTGTCCTTGAGGGTCTCGCCCTTGGTGCCACTAGTCACCTTTGGGTCGGCAAAGCCTATGACACGCGCACCAAGTCGGTTTGCTGCTGTCTCGAAAGAAAGGCGGGTTCTGGTACTGGGCTCAAAGAACAGGGTGGCAACGACTTTGCCTTTGAGCAATTCGCGGTTAGGATGCTTTTCAAACTCCTGTGCCATCTCAATCATGTAGAGGATCTTCTCACGAGTGAGGTCGGCAATGGTGACGAAATTATGTTTGTCCATAAGTGGTTTTGTGTAATTCACATGCAAAAGTACGAAATAAAATTGAAAACAGTTGGATAACTATAATTTTTTTTGTTACTTTGCACGAAATTTGCCAAGCAAGATAAACCTAAAGAAATAAAGAGATGAAAAAAGGAACAATTCTTTCCTTGTCCACAGCAACGGCATTGTGTCTGTCGCTGGTGACATCGTGTGCCACGAAAGCGGCTGACTATGCCACAGAAAAGTTGACCACAGTGGGCAATCCTTATTTGCCCCTGTGGGAGCATATTCCCGATGGCGAGCCCTATGTGTTTGACGACCCTGATAACCCAGGCAAACAGCGTATATATATATATGGTTCGCACGATGACTTGATTACTGCCTATTGTGGTCGTGACCAGGTAGTGTGGTCGGCACCGGTGGAGGACCTGGCGCAGTGGCGCTATGACGGTGTCATACTGGTGGTTGATAAGAATCGCGATGGCGAGAAGTTTGACAGTGCTGGCACAGCAGATGTGCTCTTTGCTCCCGATGTGACGTTGGTCACCGACTCGACAGGTAAGAAAACCTATTATCTTTTCCCCAACGATCAGACAGGTTTCCGCAACGGACTTATCGCCAAAAGTGACAGACCTGATGGTCCCTTCGAGGTGTGCAACTGGAGTAAGGAGAATCCCAACCAGGTGGACGGAGTACTGCAGTTTGACCCTGCCGTTTTTGTCGATGACGATGGCCGCGTGTATGGCTACTGGGGTTTCGAGCGCAGCTATGCTGCCGAGTTTGACCCCACGACGATGGCTACCGTCAAACCTGGAACCAAGATTGTGGAGGATATGATCAGTGGTCGCAACCAAGAGGAACGCTTCAAGTTCTTCGAAGCTTCGAGCATCCGCAAGATCAAGGATAAGTATGTGTTTATCTACAGTCGCTTTACGGAGGAAGGTGAGTTTGGACTGCCTACTTCAAACTATACGCTGGCCTATGCCTACAGCGATCACCCATTGGGTCCTTGGACCTATGGCGGCACCATTATTGATGGACGTGGTCGCGAGAAGGACGAGCAGGGCAATGTGATTGCATCGGCCACACCTGATGGCAATACCCACGGCTCTATCTGCGAAATCAATGGCAAGTGGTGGGTGTTCTATCATCGTCAGACGGGTACGGATGAGTATGCTCGTCAGGCCATGGTAGCTCCGATTGAGGTGAAAGTAGAAGAGGGTGAAGGTGGCAAAGTGGAGATCAGCGAGGGTGAGTACACCTCGGAAGGATTTTCCACCCATGGACTGAATCCGCTGGAGCGTCACTCGGCTGGTATCGCCTGCTGGTATACAGGTCCGAAACCTGCCACCCACGAATGGCCCAACAATACGTTCTATGGCTCGTATGTGGCATCGGGCTATGGCACAGAGAGCAATTTCGATGCACCCTATGACCTGAAGAACAACACCAACGATGTGGTGAACAATACAGACGGCTCGATTGTTGGCTATAAGTATTTCAACTTCAGCGATGCTGATTATGGTACTCATCTGTTTGGCAAGGACGGAAAACTGCTGCTGAACCTGACACCACAGGGCATTGACGGTACCATCGAAATCAGGGCCGACCGTCCTTGGGCTTCGCAGGGCATACTGCTGGGTAAGATTGAGTTGAAAGCCGACATGAAGCAGGAGCCGACGGAGATGAGTGTGATGCTGCCCGATTTGGCTAAACTTGAGTATAAGCGTGCCATCTTCTTTGTATTCAAGTCAGAGACGAAGGACAAGTCTATATGCACACTTCATGATTTCGTGTTTGCAAAGTAACAGAAGAGAGCGAGGTTTCTCTATATGAGGCTGGAGCAAGGGCCTCAGGAAAAGAAATGGGCGAAGAAATTTGGTTCTTCGCTCATTTTTTAGTACCTTTGCCGCCGCAAACATTTATTCATCAACAAATTAAGTAGAAAGAAATGAAAGCATTCGTTTTCCCTGGTCAGGGAGCACAGTTCGTAGGAATGGGTAAAGACCTCTACGACAACAACGCAACAGCTAAGGAACTTTTTGAAAAAGCTAACGAGATTCTGGGTTACAGAATCACAGATATTATGTTTGAAGGTACGGACGACGACCTGAAACAGACAAAGGTCACTCAGCCTGCCGTATTCCTGCATAGCGTCATCAGCGCCATCTGTATGGGTGACGCTTTCCAGCCCGCTATGACTGCAGGTCACTCTTTGGGTGAGTTCTCTGCACTCGTTGCTGCTGGTGCTCTGAGCTTTGAGGATGGTCTGAAGTTGGTTTATGCACGTGCGATGGCTATGCAAAAGGCCTGCGAGGCTGCTCCCTCAACGATGGCTGCTATCATTGGTCTACCCGACGAGAAGGTAGAGGAGGTTTGTGCAGGTATCAACCGCGAAGGTAACATCGTGGTGTGCGCCAACTATAACAACCCTGGTCAGCTGGTTATCTCTGGTAATGTGGATGCTATCAACGAGGCTTGCGAGCAGTTGAAGGCTGCTGGTGCTAAGCGTGCTCTGCCCCTGAAGGTGGGTGGTGCTTTCCATAGCCCATTGATGCAGCCTGCCAAGGACGAGCTTCAGGCAGCTATCGAGAAGACGGAGTTCAAGACACCTAAGTGCCCCGTTTATCAGAACGTGGATGGCAAACCTCATACTGAGCCTGCAGAGATTAAGAAAAACCTTATCGCTCAGCTCACCTCTTCTGTACGCTGGACACAGTGTGTTCAGAATATGATTGCCGACGGTGCCGATGACTTCACAGAGTGTGGTCCTGGCAAGGCACTGCAGGGCATGATTGCCAAGATTAACAAGGAAGTGAGTGCGCATGGCATCGCATAAAATCATCATCTATCAGGTTTTCACCCGACTCTTTAGTAATCGTAACAATACCCGCAAGGTTAATGGTACGATAGAGGAGAACGGATGTGGAAAACTGAACGACTTCACGCCCGGCACCCTGAAGCAAATCAGGGAGTTGGGCGTGACTCATATCTGGTATACGGGTGTCATCCGTCATGCCACGATGACAGACTATTCTCGCTATGGTATCCCTCGTCAGCATCCAGCTGTGGTCAAGGGTAGGGCAGGTTCGCCTTATGCCATCACAGACTATTATGACATCGACCCAGACTTGGCTGTCAATGTCGAGGAACGTATGCTGGAGTTTGAGAAACTGGTCAGCCGCACGCATAGTGCTGGCTTGAAGATGATTATCGATTTCGTGCCCAACCACGTGGCGCGTCAGTATAAGAGTATCTGCAAACCTCAAGGTGTGCGCGATTTGGGCGAGGACGATAACACTAATATCGGCTTTGACCCTGTTCATAACAATTTCTATTACTGTCCTGGTCAGCAGTTTACGCCATATTTCGACCTGTATCATGGCGAAAAGGAATCTTACATGGAAAAACCTGCACGCGCAACGGGTAATGACTGTTTCCACAACGCGCCTGGCATGAACGACTGGTATGAGACGGTGAAATTGAACTATGGCGTAGATTATTATGCTGGCGGTGTGGGGCATTTTGATCCCATTCCAAATACTTGGCAAAAGATGTTGGATATCCTGCTCTTTTGGGCTGGAAAGGGTGTTGATGCCTTCCGTTGCGACATGGCCGAGATGGTGCCTGCTGAGTTCTGGGCGTGGGTTACGGCACACGTGCGTGAGCAGTATCCTGACATCCGTTTCATCGGAGAGGTATATAATCCCAATGAGTACAGGCATTATATCCACTCGGGCTTCGACTATCTTTATGACAAGGTGGGAATGTATGACGCGATGCGTGATGTCATCTGTCACCGACGCAATACGGATGCTATCACCTGGGCTTGGCAACAAACGGATGATATTCGCGACCACATGCTCTATTTCCTCGAGAACCACGATGAGCAGCGCATAGCAAGCGACTTCTTTGCAGGTTGTGGCGAGAAGGCTATTCCTGGTTTGGTGGTCTCTGCCTTGCTTCAGAAGAATCCACTAATGATCTATGCAGGTCAAGAATGGGGAGAGCGGGGTATGGATGCCGAGGGATTCAGCGGAAAGGACGGACGCACCACAATCTTTGACTATTGGTCGTTTAAAGAACACTTCTCGTTGCTCACACCTATCTATAATAGGATTCTCAATATTGCTTTGAGTGAAAAGGCCGTGAGCGAGGGACTGACCTTCGATGTGATGTATGTAAATCGTCAGTATCAGCATCAATATGCCTTCCTTCGTAAGGCGGGCAATGATATCTTGTTGGTGGTGGCTAACTTCGATGATACGCCGCTGACGATGAATCTCACCATTCCCAATCATGCTTTCAATCACCTGGAGCTTTTGGAGAAAGCCTACAAGGCAGTGGATCTCCTCACTGGCTCAAAGGCTTCACTTGTCCTGATGCGTGATCAGCAGGTCGCCGTTGCGCTGCCTCCACGTGGCGCAGTGGTATATAAGCTCTAAGGCTTTTTAATTTGCGAATACCGCTAAACATGGTGCTATGGAGGGTAAAAACAAAATCGAGTGCACAGGGTCGGTTCTGTTGTGCATTTAGTTAGTAGTGTGTCAAGGGTCACCCTTGACACATTTATTTTCTAAAAGTTGTATCAGTTTTAAATCTTTTTTGTATCTTTGCATTCAAGTACTGGCAAACGCTGTAAACGTAACTATGGACGACAAGGAACTATATATTAATTTTGACGAGTATATCCGCCAAGGTGAGCCAGACCAGCAGGAGAAAGCAGGTTATTGGCAGACCGCAATAGGTCTTCAGGCAGTAGATGGTTTGAAGGTTTCGAACTATCTTCAAAATACTGCCCGCAAGCACATTGAGGGTGATATTACCATAGATGAAGCCCGAGAACTCGTCAACCAATACTACATTACCAAGTCCGCTCATGATACCAACGACGAGGATAAGGAAGAGGCCGATCGTGTGTCATCGAACATCGTGAAGGTGCTCTCTAGTCCTACCTTCGACTTCAGCACAGGTGGCTACCAGTCTGTTCATCGCCGCGTTTTCGAGGGTGTAATGAAACATGCCGGTGAACTCCGTACCTATGACATCACCAAGAAAGAATGGGTGTTGGAAGGCGATACTGTGTTCTATCTGAATTGGGAGGACCTGCGACGCGCTATAGACTACGATCTTGAGCAGGAACGTGCATACAGCTACAAGGGCAAAAGTCATGACGAAATGATAGCCCATTTATCACGATTTGTCTCAGGTATATGGCAAATCCATGCATTTGGCGAGGGTAACACACGTACCACGGCTGTATTCACCATACAATATCTTCGGTCGTTAGGCTTTAAAGTAAGCAATGACCAGTTTTCCCATCATTCGTGGTATTTCCGCAATGCACTAGTACGTGCCAACTACCGCAATGTGGCTAAGGGTATAGACTATTCGCCCGTTTTCCTGGAACGTTTCTTCCGCAATCTGCTACTTGGCGAGCAATGGGATTTGCGAAACCGCTATCTGCATATCCATCCAACCGAAGAATGGAAGATACAACCCAATTTGGCTACTCCCGAACAAGTACCCGAACAAGTACCCGAACAAGTTCATAATTTATTGCATACAAACAATACGCTAATCATAGAACTTATAAAGGTTATCGGCAATGAAGAGTTGTCTGTCTCTCAGTTAATGGAGAGAACAGGATTAAAGCATAGACCCAACTTTATTGAATATCATCTAAACCCAGCCATCGCTGAAGGTTATGTCCGTCTGCTATACCCCCAATCACCTCGTCATCCACGACAGAAATATATGTTGACTGACAAGGGATTAGCGCTGCTCGGAATCAAAAACCTATAGTTCGCCGATAAATCGCAATGCCTTTTGATATGCCTTTGGCTCATTGTGAAGCAGTTTTTTCAAATCTGCCTGAGCCTCTTCTTTGATAATTACTTTATATCGGCTCATAGGTTGCGAATGTATTTGTCGAGCTCTTCAATGCTCTCAAAACTCTTGCCTGGCTGTTTTTCTGCACGCTCAATTTTGGCGAAAAATTCTTCTTCCGTCATCAAGGTCGGATCCTTTTTCTCTGCTGCCAACTTACGCAGATATTTAGCTGATCGTTTAAGCAGATTATCGTCTTCAGCAATAATACTCATATTGCGAAGAATCTCGGCATTCAATTGTATTGCTGTTTTTTTTTTTCTATCTTTCGCATACATGCCTACATAAAACGACTATAATGTGCTGTTAATAAAGATAATATGTAGTTTGATTGCATACATAAAGCCTACATAAAGCCTACATAAAGCCTACATGATTCCTACATGTTTTTTACAGCTACATCGTTGAGTAGCAGATTCTTTATGCTTGGTTTGCAAACTGTTATACTAATACTATCTTTGAAATTCTCTAGAGAATTTTGTTGCTTCTTAACTATATAGCTATTGCTGCTTGGTTACTTAGCAAAAAATTCTCTAGAGAATTTTAAGGAATTCCTTAATACTGATTCTTGTAAGTGCCTCAAAAAGATCTTGCGTGCAGGCTATCTGTTTATTTTAAGTACGAAACATGTAGGTATTATGTAGGTATTATGTAGGCTTTATGTAGGCTTTATGTAGGCTGTATGATGCCAAATACCCAGTATTTAAGCGGCTTTTAGGCCTTTTTATGTATGCATGTAGGTGTTGGCAGATTGTCGTGCATGTAGTGTAGTATGGGAAGGGGGAAGATGTAAGATGGCTGATGGAAGATGTGCTTTTCTAGGCGCTGGAGTTTTCATACTTTTGCGAACCATTTAAGTCATTATTCATCAAAATGCGATGTGAATTGCAGATTTGTATAAGAAAAATTTGGAGGTGTCGTACTTTTGTCTTATTTTTGCAGAAAATATGAAGTTTAATCGTCATGAAAGAGAGTAAACCATATCCACAATTTGAAGAAGAGGACGGCAGTTGCCTGAAAGCCTCTGAGGCAGCAGTAGCATTTGCAGAGCCAGAAGTACAGGACATACCTGAGGGTATGGCCTATGCTAACATTGTTAACGACATACTGCAAGTGACCCCGGATATAGAGGAAGAGATTGCTGAAGTGGAGCGTGGCGAGACGGTGTCAATGGGCGAATTCAAAACGATGTTTGCGAAATGGCTCTAACGATTGAGTTCAGTCGTCGCAGCACGACCCAACTACAGAAAATACTGGAATTAACTCCCGTAAACTGGCTGTGCTGAGTATCCGTTCGTCAGCCCGCAAACCATTAAAGATTTACCAGCCAAAATAAGCCAAGAACAACAGGGACAAGTACAGAGAGGCGAGTTTCTTTAATGATGGAAGAACACTAGTGTCCACTAAATAAAATTAAGAGTCAATTGACCATCATCAGCAACATATTCAGGTTCCTTGGTAAAGAGATCCTTAATAGGAGTCTTATCCAACAACGAAGCACTCAAAATTCTCAACACTTCGTAGGTACTCCTGTGCAGTTTGAGGTCGTGCTCGACGATAGCCACCATGCAATATGCGGTGATGGCAGAGTATATCTGGATTCTGACAGCAGTCTCTGTCGTACCCCAAAAGGACTTAATCTTAAGATGCTGCTTAATCCATTTAAAGAAGAGTTCTACACGCCAACGATATTTGTAGAGAAGAGCGACCTGCGT
>CADAKX010000023.1 GCA_902788605.1 uncultured Prevotellaceae bacterium
CCTCCTAAGAAACCTGTAGACATACAGAAATACAGGGAGCTACTGCCTGACAGATGGAAGGCACTATAGCCTGCAAGGCGTCAAAGCGGATACGCTTACCTTAGACCCACCAAAGTTCTTGTTTTGTTGCAATTGTTAAATGCTCCGTCCTGAATGAAAAAACATGATATAAAAGTACAGAATGTTTGCGTATTCAAAATATTTTTTGTACCTTTGCACTTGAAACACAGAACAAGGAAATTGGACTAAGGAAAAGGCCAAATTAAACATTTTAACACATTAAAAATTTTAAAAATGAAACAGAACTTACTAATTAATGGAGAGTCTCTTGGAGGCTCTCAAGAGGGTTTGCTGGCTATAGAACTCTATCTTTCAGAGAGATATTCGTTTCGCCGCAATGTCCTGAACGGAAAGGTGGAATTTGCTGAGAAACAGGCCGACGGGCAGGCAGCAAAGTGGAATGCGCTGACTTCAACAGCCATCAACAGTATTATCATTCGTGCCAAACGCGAACAGATCTGTGAGAAAGGCTCTCCGAAGACAGACATCGTAGAGTATCTCAACTCCGATGAGGTGGAAAGATATGACCCCATCGAACAGTATTTGAACTCACTTCCAGCATGGGACGGACAGAACCATGTGGCAAAACTCTTCGAGCGATTGCCTGGCGTGGATTCAGAGCATCTGAACTTTCTGGCCACTTGGCTTCGATCGGTAGTGGCCCATTGGCTTCAGATGGATACTATTCATGGCAACGAGTGTGTGCTTACATTGATTGGAGAACAGGGCTGTGGCAAGACAACCTTCGTCGTGCGCCTGCTGCCTCCACATCTGCGTGAGTACTATCTGGACCACCTGAACCTGTCGAATAAGTTTGATAAGGAGATTGCGCTGACCAACAATCTGTTTGTGAACCTCGACGAACTGGATGCCATTCCTCCCAGTCAGCATGCTTCGTTGAAGCAGACGCTTTCGAAGAGCAGGGTGAACGGGCGCCCCATCTACGGTGCCTCGCAAGAAGATCGTCCTCGTTATGCCTCCTTTGTGGCTACGACAAACAACCCTCATCCGCTGACGGATGTAACAGGCTCGCGTCGCTTTATCTGTCTGATGATTCCAAAGGGGAAATATATCGACAATACGGGCGAGATAGACTACGAACAGCTATATGCCCAGGTGCTCTATGAGTTGCGAGTGCAGAAATCGCCTTATTGGTTTAACAACGAAGAGGTGGCTCGCATCCAGCAGTTAAACCAGAATTTCATGGAACAGAAAGATATCGCAGAGATTGCCCGTATCTGCTTTCGTAAGCCTAACCCTGGCGAGCAGTCACAGTCAATGAACTGCTCTCGACTGCTTGAGATGGCCTGCAAGGAATTTCCCACGCTGAAAAACCGTCATGCAGAGAAGGTTGCACTTGGAAAGGCACTCATGGAACTTGGCTATGAGCATACCTCTCATGGCAATGTCACCTTCTATAAGATTATACCCTTGAAGGCGGCATAATTTCGTGGGGTGGGTTGATGTTGGGTTGATGTTGGGTTGAACCCATCCAACCCACCATCGCTCTTCCCCTTTATACAAAGGCAATCCAGAAGAAAATGGTGGGTTGGTGGGTTGATTTCTTGCATTCTCGTCAAGGCTTTTTGGCATAAAATAGCCAAAATGTTCACCTGACGAATTTTAACGAATTTATTTTGTAACTCCCTGTAAGCTGGGAACTGCTCGGTTCAAAGAAAGCCACCACCAACTCCCTTGTTTTCTTTGGCGTTCCATCAGGTGGCCTCTATATCTTGAAAGATATCACAAAAGGTGTTGAGGAGCGCATCTTTACGTATGAGAATGGAAAACAAGTGTGGTGGTAATGCCACCAGACGGGCCAAGGAAATAAGGCGGTGCTTATTTCCTTGGTTCCTCTGACTCAAAGCGTTCCACAGCACCTGTGATGGGATTCAGCCAGAGATGCGTGGTGTAACGTTTGTTGAAGAGCTCGCCACTGAGTAATTCTACATTACCGAACTGAGCAGCGGGCTGTTCGGTGGTCATGATATTGTTGATACCCTGGAAGAGAGAGGCACGCATGCGACCGGGAACGTTGACATAGACCCCTGCATCATATACCTTCTTCTTCTTAACCTTGGCAGCAGCCTCCTCGTCGATGGGAGGTACTGTGTTCAGATCCTCGATGGTAATATAGAACGGTGCACCAGAGAGGTCGTCGGTATCCACCAGACCATTGACTTGAGAGAGACGGAACAGCAACTGGCGGTTGATGGGGCCATCGGGACAGACCATGAGCGTGTGCTCGGTGGTGTCGCAGTCGTAAACGCCCTTAAACAAACTTGTCAGCGCTGCGTCCTGCTCGTCCAACTGGTTGAGCATCAGCTTGAGTTGGGCACCATCCTTTGGCATGAAGTCAGCCTGACCCTTGATGAGCAGGTTGCGGTTTTCGCGCAGGTCGTAGATTTCGCGTGCTGTGAGTTCTGCCATCTTGGCCGTGCTGCCTGCAGAGAGAATCTCTTGACTCATCAGCTGTCGCGGATCCAGACGCTTCTTCTTTTTCTGGGGTACGAAGGGAGCGGGAGTCTGCTGGGCCTTGGGCTCTGCGTTGATGGCCAGGAGTCGGCCATCCTCGGCGAGGGCTACGTTGGCAGCCACCGTCTTGGGGTCGTACTTCAGAGCATAGCCCTTGGTGGAGTCGGCCACACCAACAGCCATCAGTTTGATATTGATGATGCGATACTGCGTACTGGCTTCTTGTTTAACATCGTTGAGACGCATATACCGCTGGGCATAGTTGGCGAAATCGCCAGGCTGATAGGATGTCTTCTCTACCAAGAGATTGATGCGTAGCGCCGTCTTAGGCAAGAAATACACAGCACCTTCGGACGTCACGCCCGGCAGGTATTCGCTGACTTGTGTTTGTGCAGATGATGAAAGGAAAGATAAAAGGAAGAAAGGCAGGATGCCAAGTATTCTATTCATTGCTTCATTTATTTTTTTAGTCTGAGAAATGCTTTGGGCAGGAAACGGATGATGTCGCTGGCCATGAGGCTCTCTTCGCCCAATTCGCGCGCTGCCAGGTCGCCTGCCAGTCCGTGAAGATAGACACCCAGCAGACAAGCCTCGCGCTGATGATAGCCTCGTGCCAGAAGGCCTGTGAGGATGCCCGTGAGCACATCGCCGCTGCCGGCAGTGGCCATGCCCGCATTGCCAGTGGTGTTAAAAGCTACATGACCATCGGGCATGCAGATAGCCGTATAGTGACCCTTGAGGATGACGTAGCCCTGCAACTTTTCTGCCAACTGGCGTGCCTTGGCCAGTCGTTCGTAACTGCCGAGACTTTGTCCCTCCATGCGGTCGAGTTCCTTGGGGTGGGGCGTCAGGATGATGCCCTTGGGCAACTGCTGCATCCAGGCCTGACGTGTGCCCAGGATGTTCAGCGCATCAGCATCGGCCACCACGGGACACTGGGTCCGTCGGATTTGTGCAATCATCGCGATGCTAGTCTGCTCGGTAGTGCCTAAACCAGGACCGATGCCCATAGCCTGGAATTCCTCTGTGGGCATTGCCTCAGAGAAAAATGTCTCCTCGCGGTCAGTATGGAGGATGGCCTCAGGTACTGCTGTCTGGAGAATCTGTATGTTGCGCTTGGGCGTGTGGACCGTCACCTTGCCAGCACCGGCCCGCATGCAGGCCTTGGCTGCCAATACCGCTGCGCCAGCCATGCCATAGCTGCCCGCCACCAGGAGGGCGTGACCCATCGTGCCTTTGTGGGCAAAGGGGTCGCGAGGCTTGAGGATGGGGTAGAGGTCTTTCTCCTCGGTGATGGTATATTGCGCTTCGGTCTTCTCGATACCCTCCTTGCTCAGTCGGATGTCGAGGGTTTTGAGTTCGCCGATGAACTGCTGGTTCTCGGCAAAGAGGAATGCCAGCTTCTTTTGCTGCAAGGTCAACGTGAGAGTGGCCTTGATGATGTTGGCACGTACATTATAGGTGTTGTCTTCTGTCATCAAACCCGAGGGTACGTCGATGCTGACGACCTCGGCATTGGATGTGTTGATGTATTTCACTAATGAGGCAAAACCGCCTGCAAGGGGTTTGTTGAGACCTGAGCCAAACAAACCGTCGATGACCAGCATGCCCTCCTCCAAACGGGGCGGGTCAAACTCCTGTGTCACCTCTGTCAGCAGGTCGTTGCCGCGTGTGCTGCGGAGACGCTCTTTGTTGGCAGCGCAGTCTTCCGACAGGTGGTTGCTGATGTTGAAAAGGAAGGTCTGCACCTGGTAGTTCTGGTCTGTCAGCATGCGGGCCACTGCCAGTGCGTCGCCACCGTTGTTGCCTGGTCCGGCAAACACCACCACGGGCACACTGGCGGCCCATCGGTCGGTGATGGCATTGGTGATTGCGCGAGCCGCTCTTTCCATCAAATCAATAGATTTGATTGGCTCGTGTTCTATGGTGTATTTATCGAGTTCTTTTATCTGTGTGCGGGTGAAAATCTTCATAACGATGCAAAAATACGAAATAATTGGTAATCTTAGCCTTTTTTTGCGATTTTTTTTGTAATTTTGCATCAAAATATCATTAATTAGTGTATGAGTAGAGTTAAAGTACTGGACAAGACGTTTGAAACGTCGATGCCAGAGGCGCAAATCAAGGCGCGTGTAAAGGAGCTGGCTCAGCAGATTTCTAAGGATATGGAGGGCAAGAATCCCCTGTTTCTGGCTGTGCTCAACGGAGCTTTTATCTTTGCAGCCGACCTGATGCGCGAGATGACCATCCCCTGTGAGATTTCGTTTGTTAAACTGGCTTCTTACCAAGGCACCACGTCAACAGGTAAGATTAAGGAGGTGATGGGTATCAATGAGAGTCTGACCGGTCGTACGGTGATTATCCTTGAGGATATCGTGGAGAGTGGTCTCACTATCCGTCAGATGATTGACTCGCTGGGCACCCGCAATCCCGCCTCGGTGCATGTGTGTACGCTGTTCTTCAAACCTGAGAAGCTGAAGGAAAACCTCAAGTTAGACTATGTAGCTTTTGAGATTCCCAATGACTTTATCCTGGGCTATGGACTGGACTATGACCAGCAGGGCCGCGGACTGAAGGACCTGTATACGCTGGTGGCGGAGTGATCGCTCGCAAAGAGAAGGAAAAACCAATTTTAAAAATTACTGGATAATAAAATGAAGAATATTGTGATTTTCGGTGCTCCCGGCTCAGGCAAGGGAACCCAGAGCGACAAGCTGATTGAAAAGTATGGACTGAACCACATCTCTACCGGTGACGTGCTGCGTGCAGAGATTAAGAACGGCACAGAGCTTGGCAAGACCGCCAAGCAGTTTATTGACAATGGTCAGCTGATTCCCGACGACCTGATGGTGAGCATCCTGGCTTCGGTCTATGACTCTTTCGGCCGTGAGCATAAAGGCGTAATCTTTGATGGCTTCCCCCGCACCATCCCACAGGCAGAAGCTCTGAAGGCTATGCTCAGCGAGCGTGGCGACAAGGTGGCTGCCATGATTGAGCTCGACGTACCCGAGGATGAGCTGATGAAGCGTCTGATTCTGCGTGGACAGCAGAGTGGCCGTGCCGACGACAACGAGGAGACCATCAAGAAGCGCCTCGTGGTTTATCACTCTCAGACACAGCCCCTCATCGAGTGGTATGCCAAGGAGGGTCTGCATCATCATATTGATGGCCTGGGTGAACTGGACCGTATCTTTGGTGATATTTGCAACGTAGTAGATAATATCTAGGATGTCCTAGGCAACTCTAGGTAGTCCTGGCAAAAATTAAGTATGGAAAGTAACTTCGTAGATTACGTCAAGATTATGTGCCGCTCGGGTAAGGGCGGAAAAGGTAGCATGCACCTGCGCCATGTGAAGTATAACCCCAACGGAGGTCCCGACGGAGGCGATGGCGGCAAGGGTGGCAGCATCATCCTGCGTGGTAACCACAACTACTGGACGCTGCTGCACCTGAAATATGAGCGCCACATCTTTGCAGAGCATGGAGGCAACGGTGGCCGCGACAAGTGCCACGGCACCGATGGCAAGGACATCTATATCGATGTGCCTTGTGGAACCGTGGTCTATAATGCCGAGACAGGTAAGTATGTGTGTGACGTGACCTACGATGGACAAGAAGTGCTATTGCTGAAAGGTGGACGAGGCGGACTGGGTAATTTCCAGTTCCGCTCGGCCACTAATCAGGCACCCCGCTATGCCCAGCCAGGTGAGCCCATGCAGGAGATGACTATCATCCTCGAGCTGAAGCTACTGGCCGATGTGGGTCTGGTGGGATTCCCCAATGCTGGCAAGTCGACGCTGGTGAGTGCGCTGAGCAACGCCCGCCCGAAGATTGCCAACTATCCCTTTACTACGATGGAACCCTCGCTGGGTATCGTAGGCTATAGGGACGGAAAGTCGTTTGTGATGGCCGACATCCCCGGTATCATCGAGGGTGCTTCGGAGGGTAAGGGCCTGGGTCTGCGTTTCCTGCGCCATATCGAGCGCAACTCGTTGCTACTCTTCATGGTTCCTGGCGATACAGACGACATTAAGCGTGAATATGAGATACTGCTCAATGAGTTGAAGCAGTTTAACCCTGAGATGCTCGACAAGCACCGCGTGCTGGCTGTGACCAAGTGTGACCTGCTGGACGAGGAACTCATCGAGATGCTCAAGGAAACACTACCTCAGGATTTGCCCGTGGTCTTTATCTCGGCTGTGACGGGCTTTGGATTGGAGGAACTGAAAGATGTGCTGTGGCGTGAGCTCAACGCCGAGAGCAACAAACTGCAGGCTATCACCAGTGAGGACTCGCTGGTGCACCGCGACAAGGACATGACGGTCTTTGCCCAGGAACTGGAGGATGAAGGCGAGGACGAGGACATCGAGTATGTAGATGTGGAAGACATCGACGAACTCGAGGACTTCGAATACGAAGACGAAGAAGACGAAAACTAAAAGTGATAACATATTAAATCTAATTAAAAAAACATGTTTATGCAGAAGAAACTATTCTTGCTGATGGCTTTACTGCTGACAACAACGTTGTCGGTGGTGGCACAGGTGACTACTTCGAGCATGGCCGGTAAGGTCTCTGTTCAAGACAGTCACGAAGAAATCATCGGCGCCACGGTGGTGGTGATACACGAGCCTTCGGGTACGCGCTACACCGCAGTGTCGAACGTGAATGGTCGTTTTGCCATTCAGGGCATGCGTACCGGTGGCCCGTACAACGTAACGGTGTCATACATCGGTTACCAGCCAAAGACACTGAAGGGTATCACCCTGCAACTGGGAGAGACCTATAACCTCGACGTCTGGATGTCGGAGAACGCTACCGACCTGAAAGAGGTGGTGATCAGTGGACGTGCTTCGAAGTTTGCTGCCGAGAAGACCGGTGCTTCGACCAACATCACCAACCAGCAGCTGATGTCGATGCCTATGATTAGTCGTAGCATCACCGATATCGCCAAGTTGTCGCCCTATTCGGGTGGCGGTATGAGCTTCGCCGGTGCCAACGGTAAGATGAGTAACTTTACTGTGGATGGTGCTAACTTCAACAATAACTTCGGCCTGAACGATGGCCTGCCTGGTGGTGGCAGTCCTATCTCACTCGACGCTATTGAGGAGGTGCAGGTGGTCATTGCTCCTTTCGACGTGCGCCAGACCAACTTCATTGGCGGTGGTGTGAACGCCATCACCAAGAGTGGTACCAACACGTTTAAGGGCACAGCCTATACTTATTTCCGTAACGAGCATATGCGCGGTAATAAGATTAATGGTGAAGACCTGGGACCTCGTGCTGAGGACAGAAAGAATGTCTATGGTTTCACGCTGGGTGGCCCGATTATCAAGGATAAACTGTTCTTCTTTGCCAACTATGAATATGAGAAGACTCCTGGTCAGGTGGTGAAGTATCGCCCTCGTGAGGATGGTGAGACCGCTGGCGGTATCGTCTCTAACGTTCTGGCAAGCGACATGAAGAACGTACACGATTATCTGCTGAAGAACTATGGCTATGAAACCGGTTCATGGAATAGCTTCCCTGCTGACCAGACCAACGAAAAAGTGTTGGCACGTATTGACTGGAATATCACCGATGGTCATCATCTGGCCGTGCGCTATAACAGCACGAAGGACGTAGGTTATTCGGGTGCCAGTCAGTCGACGGGTGACTATTTCTTCAAGCACAGTGGCGCCCGTGTGGGTCCGAAGTCAATGATCTTCGCTAACAGTATGTATGGCAATGAGAAGAAGGTGCAGTCTGTTTCTGCAGAATTGAACAGCCGCTTTGGTCAGAAGGCCAACAACCAGTTGCTCTATACCTATACTTATATTAGCGACCCCATGCGTACCTCCGAGTCGGCACAGTTCCCCTTCATCGACATCATGTATGACTATGATGCCACCTCGACGAACCCCGCTATGGAGCCTTATATCAGTGCTGGCTACGAGCTCTTTACCTGGAAGAACCACGTGGAGAATAAGGTGCACACCATAACGGATAACTTTACCCTCTATTTGGGTACCCATAAGTTGACAGCCGGTGCAAGCTTTGAGCACCAGTTTGCCGACAACTCGTATATCCGTGAGGGAACAGGTATGTATCGCTTTAAGAACCTAAATGAGTTCCTGGGTGCTGCAGCTCCCGAGTCTGTGGTCTTTACTTATGGCTTCAATGGCAACGATAGTCCTACCTCAGCAGTGCGCTTCAATCAGTTTGGCATGTATCTGCAGGATGAGTGGAACGTTGTTCCCAGTCTGAAGCTGACCTATGGCGTGCGTTTCGATAACCTGATGTTCGACGAGCAGGATGTGGAACGTAATACGGCTATCTATGGCCTTGACTTCAATGGCTATCATATTGATACAGGCAAGTGGCCCAGCAATAATATTCAGATTTCGCCTCGCGTGGGTTTTACATGGGATGTCTTTGGTGACAAGAGTCTGAAGATTCGTGGTGGCTCAGGTATCTTCACGGGTCGTCTGCCTTTGGTATTCTTCACCAACCAACCTGGTAATGCCAATATCAATAAGACCACTTACTATGCTGGCTATGACTATAAGAATAAGAAGTTCGTGGATTCAAACGGTCACAGCTCTGACTGGGTGGAGGCTAAGTTGAATGGCCTGGCTGGTCAGTTCAAGGGTGTGAACGACCTGATGCAGTACTTCGAGGTGCCCACCACCAATGAGAACCATATTGCCGGTTCGAAGATCTCTGGTGTCTATGATGACTTTAAGATGCCACAGGTGTGGAAGTCGAGCATCGCCGTTGACTATCAGCTGCCCGTCTCATTCCCCTTGAGCGTTACTGGTGAGTTTATCTATAACAAGAACATCAATGCGGTGTATATGAACAATGTCAACATCAAGAATGCTGATATTGATAACTGGGAGCGCTTTGGTGGAGCAGACAACCGTTTGATTTATCCCTCGGGCTACCAGTACTACAGCGGCAAGAACGCCATCATGCTGGACAATACCTCAAAGGGCTATGGTTATACAGCTAATCTGACGGTGAACGCAGAGCCTATCCCTCATCTTAATGTGATGGCTGCCTATACGCACACAGAGAACAAGGAGGTTTCAAGCCTTCCCGGTAGTGACCCCGTTTCTGCTTGGCAGAACGTTATCTCGGTGGATGGTCCTAACTTCGGTTCACCCATCCGCTCGGCCTTCGTAACTCCCGACCAGGTGACTGCTTCTGTGGGTTACTACTTCCCCGTGAAGGTGAAGGGCCTGACATGGGGCACACACATCAACGTGTTCTATAAGGGCTATAACACCTCGTATAACAGCACAACAAAGGCTTATGAGAGTGGTACTACCTTCATGTACTCTAACGATATGAATGGTGATGGTCTGGCCTTCGATCTGATGTATATCCCTGCTAACGACAACGAGATTCAGATTGGTAAGCTCGACTCAAAGGGTAACTATATTGAGGATCAGGAGATGCGTGCAGCCTTCTGGGCATTTGTTGACCAGGACGACTATCTGCGCAGCCACAAGGGTGAGTATGCTGAGACCTTCAGTGGTCGTGCACCCTGGCGTCATCGCTTTGACCTGCGCGTGGCCGAGGACTTCTCGTTCCGCATCGGCAATACCGTTCAGAAATTCCAGGCCTCTGTGGATATCCTGAACGTAGGTAATCTGTTGAACTCACACTGGGGCAACACCATGAGTAGTGATGTCTGCAACAATGGACGTATCCTGAAGTATGAGGGACGTGATGCTCAGAACAAGCCTGTGTTCTCGATGAACAAGACCAACGGTGCCTATCCCACCAAGACCTACGACACCAACATGTTCTATAGCAACTGCTGGAGCTTGCAGATTGGATTGAAGTACTTCTTCAATTAATATAGAAACATTTGATTCTAATAAGAATCGCACGGAAGTCCGCTGTCTTCCGTGCGATTCTTTTTTTGCAGGAATGACGCAGTGTTGGCAGCATGAGAGATGTTCTTTACATCGCAGGAATGATGCTTGTAAGCCACAGAAATGACGAAGAGTATAAGCCTTAGGCGTATGGGATTAGTGTAGTATAAAATAAGCAGGCTCCAGACGACTGTCTGAAGCCTGCTTATATATAATAAGGTGTAATTCCTAGTTGTATTTCAAGATATAACCTATCTCTTAGTTGTATTTCAAAATCTGACCGGGACGAAGAGTAACGGTCTTCTTGATGCCGTTCAGGCTGCACAGAGCCGACACAGAGGTGCGATGCTTGCGAGCGATGGCAGAAAGGGTCTCGCCCTTTTTAACCTTGTGGAAACGGACGTTGCTGTTGCGGCTGGCACTTGAGCTCTTGCTCTTGCCCATGTTGGCCTCCAGGTCGTCGCCACCACGATAGACACCGCCAGTACCACGCAGACGAGTGGCCAGTGAAGATTCCTGATTATAGGTAGAACGACGGAACATCCATTCGTCGCCGATGACGTCCTGGTTCTTGAAGTCGAACATCAAGGCGGGGTTCAGGGCTACGCCACAGAGACGTGTCTCGAAATGCAGGTGTGAACCGAAACTCTTACCAGTATTGCCACCCAGACCGATGGGGTCGCCTGCACGCACTTCCTGATTCTCGCTGACGAGCCAGCCTGAAAGGTGACCATAGATGGTCTCAAGACCATTGTCGTGACGAATCACGATGTATTTACCAAAGCCCTTGCGAGCGCCTTCGTTCTTTACAATGCGAACCTTACCAGGGAAGGCTGCGCGGATGGTATCGCCAATATATACCTTGATGTCCAGACCCTTGTGCTGACGGCCCCAACGAGAACCGAAGTTCGAGGTAACCACACGACTAGGGGTGGGCATGCAGAAGTCACGCAAGTTGATGAGGAACGAATCGGGCAGTGCTGTTGACAATGCTGTGAATTGATTGTTCCAGTCGGTATAGAGTTGCGTAGCTGATGATTCGTAGATCTCATCTTCGAGCAGACGGTGCAGGGCGATAGAGTCGATGGCTTTCATCTTGCGGTCTATAGGTGCCTGGTTGGCCAGAAGATCCTGACCAGCAGCAGGAAGGACTGCGAGTGATGCCATTGCCACGAAGGCCATTTTCTTGATTTTCTTAAGCAACATCTTCATGAAGTTTGTATGTTTTGTAATCTCTCTCTAAATTTGTTTGTTAGTTCTGAACGCGACGTGCACCCACATAACGGCGGGCGTAGTTTGACTCGTTAGACTTGCTGAGCTTAACGCCAGAACTGGTGCTGGCGTGGATGAATGTGAAGACGTTGCTGATGGGGTCGTAGTCAACGACGATACCCACATGGCCAACGCCTTTTCTTGAACCAGGACTGGTGAAGAACACCAGATCGCCAGGCTGCAAATCCTCACGCTTGATGGGCGTGTTCTTTGCATATTGTTCACGAGAAGAAGCACCGATATTCATGTTGCTCTTCTTGTAGACAAAGCTTGTAAAACCAGAACAGTCAAAGGCATTGGGGCCTTTGCTACCGTAACGATAACGAGCACCGATATGCTTGTAGGCCTCCTTCATCAAGTTGTCTACCAGCACCTCGTCGTAATTGAAAATCTCGCCGTTGTTTGTATAGAGGAAGTCAAAGTTATCAATCTCCTCGTCCATGCCAATTTCGAAGACCTCTTCAGTCACTTCTGTTTCTTCTGAACTTATCTGTACGGAATCATTGCTCTGTCCATAAACGACAGAGGTAAACATGAACAATATGGGACATATAATAGCTTTTATCATTACTCTATTCATTAGTTGTTTTGGAGTAGGTTCGGTTTTAATGAGTGCAAAGGTAACACATAATTATGAAAAAAGAGGTGTGTTACGTACATATTTAATATGCCTTAACATCTTTTTCCTGAATCAACGCCGTTTTTTGTTCTTTTTTGCACTATGAAATGGCTGACCAGTTGATGTTGGTTTTTCGTAATTCGCGCAGACGATTCCACAATAACTGGTACTTCGGTGACTGGCACAATGGGTCGTCGTCGATGATTTTCTGTGCCTCGTTGCGGGCCATCTGCACAATCTGTCCGTCGCGTGCGATGTCGGCAATCTTCAGGTCGAAAGCCATACCACTCTGCTGGGTACCCTCCAGGTCGCCAGGTCCGCGCAGCTTCAAATCAGCTTCGGCAATACGGAAGCCGTCGTTAGTTTCGCACATGATGTCGATGCGCTTGCGGGTGTCCTCGCTGAGTTTGAAGGGTGTGACGAGGATGCAAAAGCTCTGATCGGCACCACGACCCACGCGACCTCGCAGCTGGTGGAGCTGTGAGAGGCCGAAACGCTGGGCGTCGAGGATGACCATTACCGAGGCATTGGGCACGTTGACGCCTACCTCGATGACGGTGGTGGCTACGAGTATCTGGGTTTCGCCCGAGACGAACTTCTGCATCTCCTCCTCTTTGTCCTTGGGTTTCATCTTGCCGTGCACCTTGCTCAGGCGGAACTCAGGGAATGCCTGACGCAAGACCTCGAAACCCTGTTCCAGGTTCTTGAGGTCAATCTTCTCGCTCTCTTCAATCAATGGGAATACAATATACACCTGACGCCCCTCGTGAATCTGTTGGCGGATGCCATTATAGAGAGAAGTCATGCGGGTGTCGAAGACGTGCGACGTGCGAATGGGCTTGCGGCCTGGTGGCAACTCGTCGATGACGCTCACGTCGAGGTCACCATAGAGGGTCATGGCGAGAGTGCGTGGAATGGGCGTTGCTGTCATCACCAGCACATGGGGCGGGTTGGTGCTCTTGCTCCAGAGCTTGGCACGCTGGGCCACACCAAAGCGATGCTGCTCGTCGACCACCACCATACCCAATTGTGCGAATTGCACAGTGTCCTCGATGACAGCGTGTGTTCCCACTAAGATCTGTACATCGCCTGTGAGTAGGCCGTCGAGAATCTCCTGTCGCTTCTTGCCTTTGACGATGCCGGTGAGCAGTTCCACCCTGACGGGCATGTCTTTGAGGAACTCCTTGATGGTCTGTAGATGTTGTTCGGCCAGGATCTCGGTGGGCGCCATGATACAAGCCTGGAAGCCGTTGTCCAGGGCGATGAGCATAGTCATCAAGGCTACGAGGGTCTTACCACTGCCCACATCGCCTTGCAACAGACGGTTCATCTGCCGGCCAGAGCACATGTCCTGACGAATCTCGTGCATCACGCGCTTCTGGGCGCCTGTCAGAGGGAAGGGCAGGTTCTGATGGTAGAATGTGTTGAAGATGTTGCCGATGCGGTTGAACACATAGCCACGGTACTTGCGGCGCTGGTCGCTGGCGTACCTTAAAATATTCAATTGGACGAAGAAGAGTTCCTCGAACTTCATGCGCACGCGGGCCCGTTCCAGTTCTTTCGTGTCCTGCGGATAATGCAAGTTGCGCAAAGCCTGGTCGCGACTCATCAGATGGAGTGGGGTAGTGATGAAATCGGGGATGGTTTCTGGAAGAGGATCCTTGAGTACGGAGAGGAGCGTCTTGACAAGACGCTCGACAGCACGGGAGTTCATGCCAGCCTTCTTCATCTTCTCTGTGGTGTTGTAATAGGGCTGCATGCCCATCGCTGAGAGTTCCACCTTCTCGGCCAGGTCGATATCTGGATGCTGCACCTGTATGCGATTGTTGAAGACGCCAGGTCGTCCGAATATCAGGTATTTCGTGCCTATCTTGTAATTCTGTTTGGCATATTTGCCCCCATTAAACCACACCAGGTCCATGATGCCTGTGCCATCGGTGAAATGAGCCACCACGCGTTCCTTGCGTGGCCCCATCTCAAAGGTCTCGAAACTCAGGATGCGCCCTACGACCTGCACGAACGGCATGTCGCCAGTGAGTTCGTGAACCGTATAAACCTTCGAACGGTCCACATATTTATAGGGGTAATACTCCAGCAGGTCACCATAGGTCTCGATGCCCAACTCCTTGCTGAGCATCTTCTTGCGATTGGGGCCTACCCCAGGCAAGTACATGATATCCTGATCGAGAATGTTCATTTCTTATTTTATTTGCAGCGGACTTACGCGGACTTTATTTGATTGTTATTAATGCAGCGGACTTACGCGGACTTTATTTGATTGTTATTAATGCAGCGGACTTACGTGGACTTTATTTGATTGTTATTAATGCAGCGGACTTACGCGGACTATTTTGACTGTGGCAGCGGACTTACGCGGACAAACACGGACAGTCCGAAAAAGACTGCGAAAGACCCTCTGCTAGTTTATATTAATATTTCTGCTATCTTTAAATCGAATGGAGTCGTGATTTTGATGTTCTCGCGGTTGCCTTCGACAAGGGTGATGGGGTGACCGTAGCTCTCCACTACCGAGGCGTCATCGGTGAAACCATTGTTGTAGGGTTGCTTGTTCGCAGCTTTTAATAGCTGGATATCAAATGTTTGCGGTGTCTGAACCAGACAGTACTCATCACGTGGCACGGTGACGGACTTCTCGTTTTCCAGATGTCGCACCGTCTCGACAACGGGGATGACAGGCACAACAGCTTTTTGGCTTTGCGCCGTCTCATAGCAGCGGCGAATGACCGCAATGCTGGGGAAGGGTCGCACGCCATCGTGTACGCCGACCACGCCTTCAGTATCGTCAGGAATCAGTGCCAAACCATTCTGTACGCTGTGAAACCGTGTTTCGCCGCCATTGGCTAGCTGATATTTGACAGCAAATTCGTATTCTTTGCAGAGTTCCTGCCAATAGTCTTGTTGTGCTTTAGGTAACACAAGGATGATCTGTAGATTGGCAGAGTACTCGCGGAAGCGCTCTAAAGTACGCATCAAAACAGGCTTCCCACCTATCGGCAGAAACTGCTTTGGAATATCGCTCCCCATGCGCAGGCCCTTACCGCCTGCTACTATGATAACATATTCTTTCATTTGTCTGGTTGTTTAAGGTAAAACGCACCAATTGAGCGTCAACTCTTGGTCGTCCAGTTGGATGATTTCCATTGAGACGAACTGGTCGATACTGTAGGTGTGTTGCTGTGCATTGATAGGAATAATACACAAGATGAGCAGAAGTGATGCAAGTACTTCTGTTTTTGCAGCTGACTTACGCGGACTTTTTTTATTTGCAGCAGAACTACGCGGACTATTTTGACTGTGGCAGCGGACTTACGCGGACAAACACGGACAGTCCGAAACAGTCCGCGACGGTCTGCTGAGATAAAATCAATAGTGTTATTCATCTAGTGCTCCTCTCCTAATAACTCGTTTATACTCGGGCTTGTCTCCAAAGTTCAGTAAATAGCCAACATTACATCCTGTGATAGTCAGATAATTGATAATCTGTGCACTGTTGGTTGCTGTTAAGAATGGTATCGCCTTTAGCTCAAGGATGATCTTGTTATCTACGATGATGTCGGCTATGTAGTTGCCAACGAGATGTCCTTTGTAGATGACGTTCATCGCTTTTTGCTGTTCAAAGGGTAGGCCCATCTCTTCCAACTCTATACACATGGCGTTCTCATAGACCTTTTCCAAAAGGCCTGTTCCCAACGTATCAAGAACGTGGTAGTATGCTTTTATTATTTTGTTGGATAAATCTTCGTATAGAAGCATAATGTTTTGTTTTTGCAGTGGACTTTCGTGGACTTTTTCGGACTGTCCGTGTTTGTCCGCGTAAGTCCGCTGCCACAGTCAAAATAGTCCGCGTAAGTCCGCTGCCACAGTCAAAGTAGTCCGCGTAAGTCCGCTGCCACAGTCAAAGTAGTCCGCGTAAGTCCGCTGCCACAGTCAAAATAGTCCGTGTAAGTCCGCTGCCACAGTCAAAATAGTCCGCGTAAGTCCGCTGCTAAATTTAACTCATCAGGTGTTTGAATCGCATGCCCTCGGCTATCTGGTCGCTGACTTCCTTGCTGACGAGCTGTGAAAGGAGCTCATAGGCAAAGGGGAAGGCTGCTGCAGGACCTTCGGCGGTGGTGATGTTGCCATCGACGGTGACGAGGTCGGCCGTATAGTGGGCCTTGGTGAGGAGCTTCTCGAAACCAGGATAACAGGTGGCACGTTTGCCATCGGCACAGATGGCAGCCACCTTCTTGCCTGCCTGAGCCTGTGCGAGCACAGCCTGACGCACGCCTGCATGCTCATAGAGGTTTGAGGCGCCTGGCATACCGCCTGGCAGGAACAGCAGGTCGGCATCGCTGAAGTCGCAATCCTCGATCATGGCATCAGCCACGATCTGCACGTTGTGGGCTGTTGTCACCACCTGACTGTCGCCTGTGACGCTCACCGTCACCACATCAACACCTCCACGACGCAGTACGTCAACAGGAATCAACGCCTCGACATCCTCGAAGCCGTTGGCAAGAAAAACATAAACTTTTGCCATAATTTCAAATTTAATTTGTACTTTTGCAGGCAAAGTTACAAAAACTTTACGAATTCAGAAAGAAAAAGCAGAAATATGTCATCGAAGTCACTCACTTTTGCCCTCTTTGGCAATCTCTATCAGCAGGAGAAATCGGCTGCTATCCATCAGGTGCTGGCGTGCCTGAAGGTGCATGGCGCCCGTGTGGTCATTGATGAGGAGTACTATCATTTCATCAATGAGATGTGTGATGTGCGCAGTATCTTGAGTGCATCGAAATGTTGCTTTACCACGTTTACTGGTAATGACTTCGAGGCCGACTTCGCCATCTCGATGGGAGGCGACGGCACCTTTCTGAAGACAGCCAGTAGGGTGGGCATCAAGCAGATACCTATCTTGGGCATCAATATGGGCCGACTGGGTTTCCTGGCCGATGTGCCTTCTGACGACGTAGAGGCTTGCCTGCAGGCGCTGTACCACGATGACTTTGCGGTGGAAAGTCGTGCTGTGATTCAGGTGAAGGCCGACGGACATGAGCATGACGAGCCTTTGTATGCCCTGAACGATGTGGCCATCCTGAAGCGCGACACCGCTTCGATGATTGCCATCCGTGCCAGCATCAATGGTCAGTATCTCAACACCTATCAGGCTGACGGACTGATTGTCAGTACGCCTACGGGTTCTACGGCCTATAGTCTGTCTAACGGTGGTCCTATCATCGTGCCTGGCACGAAGGTGTTCTCGATGACAGCTGTGGCACCCCATTCTTTGAACGTGCGTCCCATCGTCTTCTCCGACTCGAGTATCGTGGAACTCGATGTGGAGAGTCGCTCGCACAGTTTCCTGGTGGCCATCGACGGACGCTCCGAGAAATTCAAGGAGGGTACCAAGATCACCTTGCGCCGTGCTCCCTATGATGTGAAGGTGGTGAAGCGCTCTGACCATCGCTATTTCAACACTTTGCGTGAAAAGATGATGTGGGGCGCAGACACGCGCTGACGCCCTCAGGCAGAAAAATCCCCTGAACCTCTTGGAAAAAGGTTTTAATACGTTGTTTTTAACGTAAAATCACGTCGTGATTAATTAAAATCACGACGTGATTTTATATTTTCACGACGTGATTATTTATTTTCACGTCGTGATTTTAATGTTTAGACGCCCTTCTGGCTTGTTTTTCTCTTCCAGTCCTCTTGTTTTCTTGCGAGGATGCGCTATGTTTGTTGTGTGAATGTCTGTCGAAAGCATCGCATATAGAAACGCCTTCCTGCGTATATTTAATAAAAGAGGTACGCGATAGGGTGGGAGGCGCATAATGTTAAATGATGTAAAAGTAACGCAGAAAAGTTGGAAAACATTTGGAAGGAAAGGGAATATGTTATACTTTTGCAGTGTGCTATTAAGGTAGTACACTAATACAGAATGTTTTTAAGTTATTAAATGAATAATTAAAAGAGTTATGATCAACGTAAACAACATCAGTTTCAAGTATGCCGGACAGAAGCGTCTGGTATTCGATGACTTCAGCATGCAGCTGGAGGAGAACCGCATCTATGGTCTGCTGGGCAAGAATGGCACAGGCAAGAGCACGCTGCTCTACCTGCTTTCTGGCCTGCTACGCCCTGCTGAGGGTTCTGTGAGTTGCGACGGCATCGCAACATACAAGCGCCAGGCCGAGATGCTGAGCAACGTATTTCTGGTGACGGAGGAGTTTGAACTGCCCTCCATCCGCCTCTCTGAGTATGTGAAGCTCTACAAGCCCTTCTACCCCCATTTCTCTGAGGAGATTCTGCAGAGATGTCTGGCCGACTTTGAGATGACCTCCGATGTCCACCTGGGACAGTTGTCTATGGGTCAGCGCAAGAAGGCCTACATTTCCTTCGCGATGGCTACCAACACCAAGTACCTGTTGATGGACGAGCCTACCAATGGTCTCGACATCCCTTCGAAGTCACAGTTCCGCAAGGTGATTGCCCAGCACATGACAGACGATCGCACGGTAATCATCTCTACCCACCAGGTTCACGATGTGGAGCAGTTGCTCGACCACGTCCTGATTCTCGACCAGCGCAGCGTATTGCTCAATGCCTCGATGCAGGATATCATGGATCAGTACACCTTTGAATATCGCACACCCCAGCAGATGGATGCCGATGTGCTCTATGCCGAGCCCACGCTCCAGGGCAATGCCGTCGTTGCCAAGCGCAAGGAGGGCGATGCCGAGACACAAGTGAACCTCGAACTCCTGTTTAACTATAAGACTCAGGCAAAGATTTAATTTAAAAAACAATAGGAAAAATGGAAAACTTCAATATAAATAGATTTGGTCAGGCACTGAAGTGCCACTTCCTTGTATCACGTAAGTCGTGGATTCGCATCTTTGGCATCTACACGTTAGTGATGTTCGTTGCCAACCTGTTCTTTACCCGTGTAGCTGGTTGGAGCTATTCAAAAATGGAAGAACTCTATCAAGGTGAAGAATTGGTTACGGAATATGCTCATATTGTGAATGAAGCATCAAGTTTCTGCTTCATATTCTTTTGTTTTGCGATGCTCTTTGGTGCCAGCTATCTGTTTCCACAGATGAAGGATACACGTAAGCGCTCTGCCTATTTGCTCTGGCCAGTGTCTAATAGTGAGAAATACATCATCAGTCTGCTTCATTCCACTATCTTGATGGCCATTCTCACTGTTGTGGCTATTATTGCTGCCGATGCGTTGCGTGTCTTGGTAGATGCAATCACTGGGCGTGTTGTTGTGTGGGGCGTTCCTTTGTATGGAAGATACATTACTAATGCGCCTGAATGGCAGGCAGTGTTGATGTTTGTTACCTGGATGTTCTATTACCATTCTCTCTATATCGTTGGTGGCACGCTGTTCCGTCGCTTCCAGTTCCTGTCAACCAGTATTGTGATTGTGACTGTTACGATTCTGCTGATGATAATCATTAAGCAGACGGGACTGGCAGATATTGACTATCATTTATGGGACTACGAACCCACTGGTGAAGTCTTCCAATATAATGGAACAACTTACGATGTAAAGCATGCTGTCTATAACCCCCGCTTCTATTTCGCCATTCTGGGTGGCTGGCTTATCATCGCCGCTCACTATTGGGCTTCGTTTAAACTCTTCTGCCGCATGCAGGTGATTAACAATAAATGGTTGAACGTATGATTTTCAATTCAGATAAACCCATTTTCTTGCAGATGGCCGATAGGCTGTGTGACGAGATACTGGCCGACAAGTACAAGGACGACGACCGCATCCCATCGGTGCGAGAGTACGCCGTACTGCTGGAGGTGAACACCAACACCGCCGTGAAGGCCTATGATGAACTGGCTCGCGCGAACATTATATATAATAAGAGAGGACTGGGCTACTTCGTGACTAAAGGCGCGAAGAAACAAATCCTGAAAGAGCGCAAGCAGGTGTTTATGAAAGAGCAGTTGCCAGAGCTCTTCCGACAGATGCAATTGCTGGGCATTACGTTAGAAGATGTTAAAGTGGCGTATGATCTGCAACAAAACGCATAAGGCGTGCGTCTAACGTTTAGCAGCGGACTTACACGGACAAACACAAACAGTCCGAAGTGGTCCGCTGCATAAAAAAAGAAATTATGATTCACTTAGAAAACGTAAACAAGACTTACTTCGGTGCTCAGCCCCTGCATGTACTGAAAGGCATCAACCTCGATATCGAGGCTGGTGAGTTCGTGAGCATCATGGGCGCATCCGGCTCTGGTAAGTCCACCCTGCTCAACATCCTGGGTATCCTGGATAACTATGACTCAGGACTCTACACCTTGAATGGTGTGCGCATCTGGGACCTCTCAGAGCGTAAGGCTGCCGAGTATCGTAACCACATGATTGGTTTTATATTCCAGTCGTTCAATCTTATCTCGTTTAAGAATGCAGTGGAGAACGTAGAGTTGCCACTGTTCTATCAAGGTGTGTCGCGCAAAAAGCGACACACCCTTGCTATGGAATATCTGGAACGTCTGGGACTGAAAGAGTGGGCCGACCACTATCCCAACGAACTCTCGGGTGGACAGAAACAGCGTGTGGCCATTGCCCGTGCGCTGATCACGAAGCCCCAGATGATTCTCGCCGATGAGCCCACGGGTGCACTCGACTCGAAGACATCTATTGAGGTGATGCAACTGCTCAAGGACCTCAACGCCCAGGAGCACATCACGCAGGTCATCGTGACCCACGACCCCACAGTGGCTCAGCAAACCAATCGCATTATTCGTATCAAGGATGGAGTTATTGAATGAAATATGGCAGACCGCTCGTCGCAATAAGTTGCGCACGGCGCTTACTGGCTTCGCAGTGGCATGGGGCATTTTTATGCTCATCGTGCTGCTGGGAGCTGGCAATGGTCTTATCAATGCCAACCTGAAACAGACAGACCGCTTCCTGAGTAGTTCGATGGTGGTCTTCGGCAGCGAGACGTCAATGCCCTATCAAGGTATGAAGGAGGGACGTTGGATCCATCTGCGCGAGCGCGACATCGACATTACTGACGAGGAGTTCAAGACAGTTATCGACGAGGTGGGCGCTCAGTATTTCACTTCTGGCCTCATCAGCAACGGACAGCAGTATCTGAGTAGTCAGATTGCTGGTGTCTATCCCAACCATATCAAGATAGATAAGGTGGAGATGATGGAGGGTCGCTTCATCAACAACATCGACATCCAGCAGAAGCGCAAGGTGCTGGTGATCAGCAACAAGCAGGCAAAGGAACTGAAAACGCATATAGGACAGTTTGTGAAGGTGGGCAACTTCGCCTTCCAGATTGTGGGTATCTATAAGGAACAGGAGAACGGACGCGCCAACATGTTCTCGTCATATTCTGCCATCAAGAGCATCTATGGTGCAAGAACCGATGATGCAGGCCGCATCGAGTTTACTTTCCATGGACTGAAGTCGATGGCCGAGAACGACGCCTTTGAGAAGGACTATCGTCAGCGCCTGAACCTGGCGCATCAGGTACATCCTGAGGACGAGAGCGCCATCTACCTGTGGAACCGCTATACACAGAACATGCAGATGCAGGATGGAATCAGCATCATCCGTACGGCCCTATGGATTGTGGGCCTCTTCACGCTGCTCTCTGGCATCGTGGGTGTCTCGAACATCATGCTCATTACGGTGAAGGAGCGCACTCACGAGTTTGGTATCCGCAAAGCCATTGGTGCCAAGCCCTGGAGCATCCTGAAGTTGATTATTGTCGAGAGCGTGATTATCACCACCATCTTTGGCTATATCGGCATGATTCTCGGCATTGCTGCCAATGAATATATGGATGCCACGATAGGTCATACGAAGGTGGACGCAGGACTCTTTAAGGCCACGATGTTCCTCGACCCCACCGTGGGACTCGATGTGTGCTTCGAGGCTACGATGGTGATGATCATCGCAGGCACCATCGCAGGACTGATTCCTGCATTGAAAGCATCAAGAATACGCCCCATTGAGGCCTTAAGAGCAGACTAGTCTGACTAGTGAAACAAGAGATACCAGATAAATTATGAGATTAGATTTAGATACATATAGAGAGATTCTAGACACGCTGACTCGCAACAAGAGTCGCACGTTCCTCACGGGCTTCGGCGTGTTCTGGGGTGTCTTCATGCTGGTGGCGCTCATTGGTGGCGGACAGGGCATCAAGGAACTGCTGAGCAAGAACTTCGAGGGCTTTGCCACCAATAGTGCTATGGTGTGGGCACAACCCACCACGAAGGCATATAAGGGTTTCCGAAAAGGACGTATGTGGAATATGGAGTATAAGGATGTGGCCCGTCTGAAGAGTCGCATTCCAGAACTCGACGTGGTGAGTCCTGTGTTGTTCTCGAGTGGAGGCACGGCCTACTTCGGCGATCGTAAGACGACAGTAGGTATCAATGGCGTGCAGGCCGACTATCAGCGGGTGAGTGAACCCAAGATGCGCTATGGACGCTATCTCAATGACATGGATGTGGCTCAGCGTCGCAAGGTCTGTGTCATCCAGAAAAAGACCTATAAGGACCTCTTCCCTGGCGGTGGCGATCCTTGTGGTAATTTCATCCGTGTGGACTCGGTCTATTACCAGATTGTGGGTGTGGACTACAGTACTGCCGAGGGTATCAGCTTCGGAGGCGAGTCGGGCACCACGATGTTACTGCCCATCTCGCTGATGCAGCAGACTTATAACATGGGACAGAGTGTGCATCTGATTGCCTTGACGGGTAAGAAGGGTGTGGTGATGTCTACGATAACAGACCGCATCCGTGAAACGGTAGCTCGTGCACATACCGTCGACCCAACGGATGAACAGGGCGTGATGGTATTCAATACTGAGGTGTTGTTCCAAATGGTCGATGCCCTGTTTCGTGGCGTCAACTTCCTCATCTGGTTGGTGGGCCTCGGCACTCTGCTCGCGGGTGCCATCGGCGTTTCAAACATCATGATGGTCACCGTGCGTGAACGTACTATAGAGATAGGTATCCGACGTGCCATCGGTGCTACGCCCAGGATGATTCTCTCGCAGATCATCTCAGAGAGTATCGTGCTGACGATGGTGGCAGGTATGAGTGGCATTCTCTTTGGAGTGCTGATCCTGCAGATGCTGGAACTGGCCAATACCGAGGATGGTATCCTGGCTGCTCACTTCCAGGTGGGCTTCTGGACTGCCATCTCCGCTGCACTCGCCATCGCGGCGATGGGTGTGCTGGCTGGTCTTGCGCCTGCAGCACGAGCCATGAGCATCAAACCGGTTGACGCTATGCGAGACGAGTAAGGAAAGTCCAATATACCCATTAACCCAATATATTTCATCAGACAAATAAAAACAACCAAGATATGAAAAAGTATTTCAAACTGATTATCGCTGCAATCATTGCTTTGATTTTCATCGGAACATTCGTGTTTCTCTGGCGGAAGAGCCAACCAAAAGAGGTGCAGTACTCTGAGTTTACAACGGGTACGGACAGCATCCGTAAAACCACCATTATCACAGGTAAGATAGAGCCTCGCAACGAGGTGTACATCAAACCTCAAATCTCTGGTATCATCGCCGAACTCTATAAGGAGCCAGGTCAGTATGTGAATGCAGGCGACATCATTGCCAAAGTGAAGGTGATTCCCGATATGGCACAGTTGTCGAGTGCTGAGAGTCGTGTGCGCCTGTCAGATATCAACCTGAAGCAGGTGGAGACCGACTATTCTCGCACCAAGAACCTGCACGACCAGAAGCTGGTGAGCGACGAGGACTTTGAGAAGGCTCGCCAGCAACTGAAGCAGGCACAGGAGGAGAATGCTGCTGCTGTCGACGCCCTTCAGGTGGTTCGCGATGGTGTGTCGAAATCGAATGCATCGGCCTCGTCAACGCTGATTCGCTCTACTATCAGTGGCGTCATCCTCGACATCCCTGTCAAGGTGGGTAACTCTGTCATCAACTCGAACACCTTCAATGATGGTACGACAATCGCTGTTGTGGCAAATATGCAGGACCTCATCTTCCGTGGCAATATCGACGAGACGGAGGTGGGACAGCTGGCCATCGGTGTTCCTATGAAGATTACTATCGGCGCCCTGCAGGACCTGCAGTTTGATGCGACGCTGGAATATATCTCGCCGAAGGCTTTTGAGAGCAATGGTGCCAATCAGTTTGAGATCAAGGCTGCTGTGACGGTACCTTCCGATGGCAAGATCCGTTCTGGCTATAGTGCCAACGCCGAGATTGTGTTGGATGAGGCCAATGATGTACTCTGTGTACCAGAGAGTGCCATCGAGTTTATTGGTGACTCTACCTTCGTCTATCTTGTCAAGGGGGAGGGTCAGCTGAAGACTTTCGAGCGTCAGGCTGTGGTCACAGGACTCAGCGATGGCGTGAACATTGAAATTAAGAAGGGCCTGGAGAAGAACCAGAAGGTGCGTGGCCCACAGATTATCACTGATGACGACCAAAATGAATAAGATTATGCCAATCATTGTTTTTATCCTTGTCGTGTTTGCTGTCTCGTTTGCGCAGCCCGCTCATGCTCAGCAACAGTGGTCTCTGAAACAGTGTTGTGACTATGCCGTGGAGCATAATATCACCATCAAACAGCAGGAGAACCAGAAAAGACAACAGGAGATAACGCTGTCTAATGCCAAGAACCAGCGTCTGCCTGACCTTAGTGGTAGTGCCAGTCAGAACTTCTCGTTTGGTCGTGGACTGACAGCAGAGAATACGTACACCAATACGAATACGTCGTCGACATCGTTCAGCCTGGGTACTGGTGTGCCCCTGTTTACTGGCTTTCAGATTCCCAACAACATCAAGTTGAGCCAGTTGAACCTGGAGGCTGCCACGCAGGACCTGGAAAAGGCCAAGAACGATATTCGTACGCAGGTGGCTCAGGCCTATGTGCAGATACTCTATTACATGGAGGTGGCTGATGTGGCTCATCGCCAGATTAGTATCGATAGCGCACAGGTGGCTCGTCTGCAGTCTCTTCTTGCCATCGGACGCGCCAGTGAGGCCGAACTGGCTCAGCAGAAGGCAACGATGGCTCAGAGTCAGCTGACGGCTACCCAGGCCGACAACAATCTGAAACTGGCACTGCTGGCCCTGACACAGCTGCTGGAGTTGAAGAGTCCTGAAGGCTTCAGCGTGGAAAGACCTGACGTAGGTAACCAGTCGCTCTTCAAAGTTCAGTCTTCACTTCCTACGCCCGATGAGATCTATGCTGAGGCTTTGGTGGTGAAGCCCGAGGTTCAGGCACAGCAGTTGCGCCTCCGTGCTACAGAGAACAGCATCGCTATTGCCCGTGCAGGCTACTATCCCACACTGAGCTTCAGTGCTGGCCTGGGAAGTAACTACTATAAGACTTCTGGTTTCAAGGCCGATGGCTTTGCTGATCAGATAAAGAACAACTTCAGTCAGTATCTGGGACTGAATCTGAGCATACCTATCTTCAATCGCTTCCAGACACGCAATAACATCCGTTCTGCCAAGATTGACCGTGAGAACCAGATGCTTGCACTCGACAATACGAAGAAGTCGCTCTATAAGGAAATCCAGCAGGTGTATTATAATGCTGTTGCTGCCAACCAGAAGTTAACCAGCAGTCAGCAGGCCAGCGAAAGCAGTGAGACGGCTTTCCGCCTGACGCAGGCAAAATATGAGCAAGGTAAGGCCACCATTACTGAGTTTAATGAGGCCAAGAATAACTGGCTGAGGTCTGAGAGTGACTTGACGCAGGCGCGATATGAATACCTCTATCAGCAGGCCTTGATCCAGTTCTATCGTGGACAGGAATTGCAATTCTAATCAAAAAGAAATCTGTTATTCTAATCAAAAATAAATGGGAACCATCTGGCTCCCATTTTTTTTGTTATTTGAAGTTCTTCATTTCATAGAATGCCTTGAGTGCCCTTCCATTTTCGTTGTTAAAGAGGCCTGCGTTGTACCAATTGGTATTTAAATCTCCTGTACATCCTTTGGCATTGGCCTCAGGATACCACCACGACAGACCATTGACGCGTGGATGATTCTTCAGTAAGGTAATCAGGTCCTCAGTAAACTTTCGCTGTCCTTCCTGGCTGTAGGGATAGGTGCTGGTATAGTCAAAGGTGCTGCCACCAATGGCATACTTTGAAGGATAGCCTGTCTCTACAATCTGTATGGGCTTGTCGAAAGTGCTCTCTACGGTGTTGAGAGCTGTTTCCAAGGCATTGAGATTGCCATGGAAGTAGGGGTAGTAGCTCAGACCAATGATGTCGTAGTCCACTCCTTTGTTTTTCATCTGATTATAGAAGTTCACGATGACATTGGGTTGAGCCACACGTTCAATGTGAATGATAATCTGTGCTTGCGGACAGACCTCACGACAGGCTTTGCCTGCTTGCTTCAGTAGGGTGGTGAAGCGTGGCCAGTTGGCTTCGCTGCCCATATAGCATCGGTTGGCACTGCTGCCCTTGGCACCCCACATCATGCCATAGCTGATCTCATTGCCCGTCTGGATAAAGTCGGGCGAGGCCCCAGCGGCATTCATCTGCTCTAGGCAGTCCTTGGTGTATTCGTAAATCTTAGTGTACAGTTGGTCGTTGCTCATCGACAACCAATCGGAGGGTGTCCATTGCTTAGCAGGATCGGCCCAGGTGTCGCTGTAGTGGAAGTCGAGCATCAACAGCAGGCCTGCATCCTTGATGCGTTTGCCCAGTGCCTTCACATAGTCGATGTCCTGACAAACGCACTTGTCGTTGTCATTGGAAGGATCGACAAACAATCGAACGCGGATGGTATTCCAACCCTGTTCTTTTACATAGGCCAACAGGTCGTTAATCTTTGTGCCTGTATTGGTATAGTATGTTGCTTTCTGCTTTTCATACTTAGTGAGCATAGACATGTCGCCGCCCACGAAGTGCATATCGGGAACGTGGGTGGTGATGCTGTCGATGTCAGTGGTGCTAAAGGTATCATTGATGGTGGTACCGTTGTTAGAAAATTGAATCTCTGAGGCTGTGCTTACGTTACCATCGTCGCAGATATAGAATGTCTGCGCCTTGCCCATGGCTGTTGTTGATAGCAGCGAGAGAAGTAGAAGAGCTTTTCTGATATTCATAATCAAGGAATTAAAGTAGCAGATTTTGAGGGCAAAGATACGAAAAAACAATGAATAAACCACTATTTATTGGTATTTTTTCGTTTTGTTCCTTCTTTTGTTGGATAATTTTATGTACCTTTGCGTCGCTTTTTGAGTATTCTGTCATGTTTAAGAGTATTGAAACAACGCCTTTGATGATTCCAACCATAAGTCTGATACTTGGACTCGTGGCTGCTCCTTTGGTTCCTCAGACTGGTGTCTTGTTGGCAGTCCTATCCGGTTGCCTTCTTCTGACGTGTCTGTTGTGGCGTTGGGGACTCTTGCAGAGCTTGGGAGTTCTGGTGTGCGTGTTCTTGTTGGGCATGTTGATGGGACAACGCATCAAACATTCAGATGTGAATGATTGCGTAGTGGAGGCAGTGGTCTTTTCAGAACCAGCCGAGAAACCCAAAACCATGGCAGTGGATTTGTTGTTGCCCCAAAAGGGACGACAGGTGCGTTGCTATCTGTGGAAGGATGAGCGTAGCAAAAGCGTGGCGTTGGGACATAACTTGCTGGTGCGTGGTGTTGATAAAGGTTTTGTGCGTAGTAAAGACTGGCAGTTTGGCGGGCAGGGTGTTGCCAAGCTATCGCGAATAGAGCGTATTAGGTTATACTTTCTCCTGAAGCGCCATCAGCTGTTGAATCGCTATCGGGCATTGCACGTGGATGACGACCAGTATGCCATCTTAGCAGCCATGACACTTGGTGATAAGTCGGCCTTGAGTAAGGAATTGCGCGAGACCTATTCTGTGACAGGTGCTTCGCATGTGCTGGCGTTGAGTGGCATGCATATGGGTATCATCTTCTTCCTGCTTTATCATCTGACGTTGGGACGTCGACATTTCATGCTGTCGCAAATGGTTATCTTTATTGGCATCTGGGCCTTTGCGTTTCTGACAGGTCTCTCGTCAAGTGTCGTGCGTTCGGCCACGATGATTAGTGTCTTTGTCTTTTTTGCTATGGCTGGGCGACGACGATCGCCTGTTAACCAACTTTGTTTTACGGCAATTGTCATGCTTATGGTTAGTCCGGCTTCTCTTTATGATATCGGTTTCCAGATGTCGTTTGCAGCCGTTTTGTCTATCCTCTTGTGGCTCACATTGGTAGAGCGTTTCCTGCCTGAAGACTATTTTGCGAAACATCGTGTGCAGCATTATTTCTTTGGAATGGTGGGTATGTCGCTAGCTGCACAGATGGCAGTAGCCCCACTCGTCGCCTTCTATTTCGGACGCTTCTCTACTTATTTCCTGCTGACCAACTTTATCGTGGTGCCCATGGCTACTCTCATTCTCTATGGCGCATTGCTTGTGCTTTTCCTGCCAGTATTCGGACCAGCATTGCTATGGGTGGTAGATATACTGAATAAGGCACTTGAGTGGTTATCTCAAATGCCTTATGCCAGTATCGACGGCTTACATCCGTCAGTTTTTCAACTCTGTCTTATTTATATCGCAGTCATCTGCTTTTATTGGCTGGTTCGTATTTTTGCGCCTTCGCCCAACTTACACCCTTCTGATAGGGTCTTTACATGACGTGCAACCAGCGCAGGATGTCATTGAGGTTGGCAACAACCATCAGCAGGATGAGGATGCCAAAGCCAATGTATTCGGCCTTGATCATGAAGTTCTCTGAGGGCTTGCGACGTGTAATCATCTCATAGAGAAGGAACAGCACGTGGCCACCATCAAGAGCGGGGATAGGGAGGATATTCATGAAGGCCAGGATGATGCTGAGGAAAGCTGTCATCAGCCAGAACTGGTGCCAGTCCCATGCTGAGGGGAACAGACTGCCGATGGCTCCGAAACCACCCATCTGCTTCACACCGTCAGACGAGAAGAGGTACTTCATGTCGTTGACATAGCTGGCCAGGGTGTTCCATCCGTACTTGATACCAGCGGGGAAGCTCTCCAGAAAACCATACTCAAAGGTGGTAGGGGTGTAGATCTGAACGGGCTGGAAACCTAACTTCAGGTCTTTTGTCAGGGTGGTGCTGACGGTATCGATAGCCTCACCACGCTGATATACCAAGGTGATCTCCAACGCCTTTAGACTGTCAGCCTCTGTCTTGGCAGATGCCAGCACATCGTTGATGCGTGAGAGTTCGTCAGTAAAGCCATAGAATGAGTTCACTTGCTTGTTGTTGGCTGCCAGAATCTTGTCGCCCTTCTGCAGACCAATCACCTCGGCAGGTGTGCCAGGGATTACGCTGTCAATCTCGGCAGGAATCATGGGGCGCACAAAGATGGGCACGTTCTGAGCCATGTCGATGAGACTGAGGGTAGATGCCTCATAGCTGAAGAACAGGAATGACTTCTCCTCCTGAGGTATGTTGATGGTTACGGGCTTGCCGTTGCGAAGTACGTTGACCTGCTTAGCATTGCAGATCATGCGATACATATCGGCACCCACGTTCTTGAACTCTTTCTGGTCGGTGGATATCAGAATGTCGCCATCCTGGAAACCAATAGCCTTGGCTTGTTCGTTAAACTCCATGCCCTGCTTCATGCTCTGCAGGGGGATGTAGGTCTCACCCCAGGTGAAAAGAACCATAGAGTAGATGAACAGCGCCAATAGGAAGTTGACCAGCACACCGCCAACCATAATCAGCAGTCGCTGCCAGGTGGGTTTGGTGCGGAACTCCCAGGGCTGAGCCTTCTCAGAAAGTTTCTGGTTGGTCTCGTCAATCATACCATCGATGGCGCAATAGCCACCCAGGGGCAACCATCCTAGTCCGTATTCCGTACCCACATATTCTTTCTTTTCCTTGCCTTCCTCGTCTTTTACCGTAGGCACCACCTCGGGCTTCAGTCTGAAGAGACGACGCACCCAGGTGTCGTAGGTGCTCATGATGTGGAACTTAGGGTTGAAGAAGAGATAGAATCTTGAGACACGCACCTTGAAGAGTTTGGCGAAGGTGAAGTGACCCAGTTCGTGGAGCAGTACCAGCAAGCTGATAGCCATCAGGAACTGCAGTGTTTTGATCAGAAAAACTTCCATTATCTTTTTACCTTTTTATTTTTTACTTTTTCAATAGTTCTGTTGCTATGCGACGTGCTTCAGCGTCAGTGACCAGATAATCCTCGTAGGTGGGCTTTTTGATAAAGGTGGCACGCTGCATCGTTGCCTCGATGATGTCGCCCATCTGCAGGAATCCGCAACGGTCTTCCAAGAAGGCACGGTTCACAATCTCGTTGGCAGCATTAACGATACAAGGCATATTGCCTCCCTGATTCAGAGCCTCATAGGCCATAGCCAGACAGCGGAACTTCTTTAAATCGGGCTCGAAGAAATCCAGGTGCTGTGCAGCAAACAGATCCAGCCTGTCACCACTCAGTGGCAACCTGCGAGGGAATGAGAACGCATACTGAATGGGCAGACGCATATCGGGCACGCCAAGTTGAGCTTTCACGCTGCCATCCATAAACTGGACGGCGCTATGCACGATGCTCTGTGGATGAACCAATACCTGTATCTGCTTGGCATCGACGCCAAAGAGCCATTTCGCCTCGATGACCTCAAAGCCTTTGTTCATCATCGATGCAGAGTCGATGGTAATCTTGGCGCCCATGTCCCATGTGGGATGACGCAGGGCATCAGCCTTGGTTACGTGAGCTATCTCCTCCATTGACTTCAGACGGAAGGGCCCACCACTGGCAGTAAGCAGAATCTTGTCGATGGGATTCTCGTCTTCGCCTACCAACGACTGGAAGATGGCAGAGTGTTCGCTATCTACAGGCAGGATGGAACAGTGGTTCTCCATGGCCAACTGACAAATCAGTTCACCAGCCACCACCAGTGTCTCTTTGTTAGCCAGACAGATGGTCTTGTGTGCCTTGATAGCATGGATAGTAGGACTCAAACCAGCGAAGCCCACCATGGCGGTGAGTACCATATCGATGGGACCAGCCTCTACAATCTCGTCGAGGGCGCGTGCACCAGCATACACCTTCACGTCAGGCATGTCGCTCATCAGCTGTTTCAGTTCATCGTAGCGTGCCTCGTTGGCAATGACGATGGCTGCAGGCTTGAACTTATGAGCCTGTTCGGCCAGTAGTTCCACTTTATTGTTAGCAGTCAGACAATACACCTCATAGAGGTCGCTATGCTCCTCAATCACTTCGAGGGCCTGTGTGCCGATGCTTCCTGTAGAGCCAAGAATGGCTATTTGTCTTTTCATAAATCTAAGATGCCCTCAGGCAGGGCTATTGTAATCGTTTTGTTATCTTTGTCAATGTCAGTAATCAGTTCCTCACTGGCAGGTATCAGCATGCCGTCTTCCAGTTCGAAGAGGATGTTGAGGGTGCTCTCGTCAACGCTGGCGATGGTGCCTACTTTCTTGCCTGTGCTCGCTTCGACGATGTCGAAGCCTACGAGGAAGGAGTAGGTGAGGACCTCCTCTTCATCATCAGCGAGGTCGCGTGGGAAATAGACGTCGCAGTTGGTCAGCTCGCGTGCACGGTCCTGTGTGTCGATATCCTCGAACTTCACCAATGCGGTGCTGTCTGAGCGAAAGCGATACTCCTCCATGAAGAATGGCACCAGGATACCGTCAACCTCCAGGATGAGGTATTCGGCATCAACGCGGTCGAATACGTCATCATCGAAATTGAACGACACCTCACCTTTGACGCCGTGTGCCTTTCCTATGCGACCTATCTTGTAGACTTCCTCTTTCTTAATCATGGGGTGAATGGGGATAATGGGGTGAATGGGCTTTGTGGGCCTTAGGGGAGACGGGTGATCTTTGCACCAAGAGCATTCAGACGACCTTCGATATTCTCGTAGCCGCGATCTATCTGCTCGATATTGTCAATACGACTGGTGCCTTTCGCACTCATCGCAGCAATCAGCAGGGCGATACCAGCGCGGATGTCAGGACTCGACATACGTCCGCCACGCAGTTGCAGTTTGCGGTCATGACCAACGACAACAGCACGGTGTGGGTCGCAGAGGATAATCTGTGCTCCCATATCGATGAGTTTGTCGACAAAGAACAGACGACTCTCGAACATCTTCTGGTGTACCAATACAGAACCGCGAGCCTGTGTGGCGACGGTGATGAGTACAGACAACAGGTCAGGTGTCAGTCCTGGCCAGGGTGCATCTGCCAGCGTCATGATGGTGCCATCGATAAACGACTGTATCTCGTAGTGATGCATGTTGGGGATATAGAGGTCATCGCCTTCTTCCTTGATGGTGATACCCATGCGACGGAACGTGTTGGGGATGATGCCCAGGTCTTTGATAGAGACGTTCTTGATGCGGATGCCGTTGCCCACCATGGCTGCCATACCAATAAACGAGCCCACCTCGATCATATCGGGCAGAATGGTATGCTCTGTGCCGTTCAGGGTATCTACACCCTCGATGGTCAGCAGGTTTGAGGCGATGCCACTGATGCGTGCGCCCATCTTGTTGAGCATCTTGCAGAGCTGCTGCAGATAAGGTTCGCAAGCCGCATTGTAAATCGTTGTGGTGCCTTTTGCCATCACAGCTGCCATCACGATATTGGCAGTACCAGTGACGGATGCCTCGTCGAGCAACATATAACAACCATTGAGTTGCTGAGCGAAAATCTCATAAACGTCGCGCTCGGCTACATGATGGAACTGAGCACCCAGGCGTTCGAAGCCCAGGAAATGCGTATCCAGACGACGACGTCCAATTTTGTCGCCACCAGGTTTGGCAATCGTAGCCTTACCCATGCGAGCCAGTAGCGGACCAATCATCATAACCGATCCACGCAGCTGAGCACATTTCTGTACGAACTCGTTGCTCTGCAGATAGTCCAGATTCAGTTCGTCGGCCTGGAAAGTATAAGTGTTACCATCAGAGTCGACCTTCACCCCTACGTCTTTGAGCAGCTGAATAAGATTCATGACATCTCGGATATGGGGGATGTTATGAATTGTCACCTTCTCGCTGGTCAGGAGTGTGGCGCAAATCACCTGCAGGGCCTCATTCTTGGCGCCCTGAGGCTCTATGGTTCCACTAAGAGGGTGTCCTCCCTCAATGATAAATGCTGCCATATCGTGGGGTATTAGTTACTTGCGTTTCTTGCCGTTGCGTTTGGGCTGAGGCTCTTGCAGGTTAACACGCTCGAAGGTGAAGTTCTGGAGGTCCAGCTGTACGGCACCGTCTGTCAATCGAGCCATATCATCGGCCACCTTCTCGTCGTCCATAGAGCCGTGGCCCCACTGAACGAGGTCGCGTTTCATCTGATTAGCAGTCAGGCGAATCAACTCGTCGCGCTCTTCGCCGTCAGGCATCTCTTTCAGACGCTCCAACAGTTCGCTGACCAGTTTTCCATAGTGACGCAGGTGAATACCACCTTGCGGCAGAGGCATGGGGGCTGGCTTGGCGTGGAACTTCTCTGCGCCGCTGACGTCGAAAGGCCAGTCGATATCCAGAGCCTTGTTGCTCATCAGGTAGAGATGGTCCCAGAGTGTCTGCTGATAGTCCGCATTCTCACGAATCTGTGGAACCTTGGTCTCCATCAGTCGCACAATGCTCTTGGCACATTGCAGGCGCTCTTCCTTGGTGGGAAGGGTGATGGCATGATCTACCATCTTTTGTATCTCGCGTCCATATTCGGGCATCAGTAATGGTTCGCGCTGGGTGTTATAGTCCAATCCTTTAATTTCCATCATAATCAAATCAGTTTTTTTGGCATCTTTGCTACGTAGTCCTTGAGATAGAAAGGCTCAAAATAGGCCACATCCTCAGTCTTCTCGTTGATGAGGCGACGTTCTGCCAGAGGCTGCATCCACTTGGCCAGAGGTTCAATGCCCTCAATGAGGTGGGCATTGGGGTGATTGATGGCCTCCATGCACTTGGCTGCTCCGTTGCCAAAGAAATAAACAGGGCGCTCGTCGAGCCATTCCTTATAGGTCTCTGCGTCAACAACGTCAGCGCCTATAGGACGAATCTCGTGAAGGGCACGGTCGTAGATGCCTGCATAGACCTCCATGCGACGGGCGTCAATCATGGGGCACAACAGAGCATTCTCTTCCTTAATAACCTCTCGCAGCAGCACAGGCACGCAAAGCAGTTCCAGAGTGGGAACAGCGATGAGTTTCAGGTTACGGCCATAGCAGATGCCTTTGGCCATAGAGACACCAATACGCAGACCCGTGTAGGAACCAGGGCCACAGCTCACAGCCACCGCGTCAAAGGGAATGGCATGGTTATCAGTAAACGAGAGTGCCTCGTCTACCATCGTACCCAGACGCTCTGCGTGGTTGGGACCGCTATGATCTTCTTGTTGAAAGATGACCTGAGAGTCTTCCGAGACGGCCACCGAGCACACTTGTGTGCTGGTCTCAATATGTAGTATGCACGACATTATTTTTGTTTTTCTATTATATAATAGGAATGCAAAGGTACGCATTTTTCTGCAAACATCCATTGCATTTTAGAAAATTTATCATTTTGCCTGCTTTATCTCCACTTTTTTGTGTAACTTTGCATCCCGAAAATAAAAATAAGAAGCAAACGATTATGATACAATCAATGACAGGCTACGGTAAGGTGGTCGTAGTGTATAAGGATAAGAAAATCAGTGCAGAAATCAAGTCGCTTAACTCTAAGCAATTGGATCTGCAAACACGTATTGCTCCCCTGTATCGTGAGAAAGAGATGGAGATTCGCCAGCTTGTTGCTGCCTCTTTGGAGCGTGGTAAGGTGGACTTCAGCCTCTGGATTGAGAAGGATGCAGGCGTTGATGCTACGCCAGTAAATGCCGCTTTGGTAGAGAACTACTACCATCAACTGAAGGAGGTGGCCCAGAAGGTTGGTATCCCTGAACCTCAGGACTGGATGTATACGCTGACCCGCATGCCTGATGTGCTGACCAAGACAGAGTTGGAGGAGTTGACTGATGACGAGTGGGCAGCAGCCCGCAAGGCTGTCGAGGGCGCTATTGCTGCTTTGGTGGACTTCCGCAAGCAGGAGGGGGCCGCCCTTGAAAAGAAGTTTGAGGAGAAGATTGACAACATCGAGCGTCTGCTGGCAGAGATTGAGCCCTTTGAGAAGAGCCGTGTGGAGAAGATTCGTCAGCGTATCGTGGAGGGTCTTCAGCAGATTCCTGGAGTGGAGTACGACAAGAATCGATTGGAGCAGGAACTCATCTATTATATCGAGAAGCTGGATATCAGTGAGGAGAAGCAGCGCTTGACCAACCACCTGAAGTACTTCCGCGAGACGATGCGTGATGGCCACGGACAGGGTAAAAAGCTGGGTTTCATCGCACAGGAGATGGGTCGTGAGATTAATACCACTGGCTCTAAGTCCAATCAGGCCGAGATGCAGAACATCGTGGTGCAGATGAAGGACGAGCTGGAGCAGATTAAGGAGCAGGTGCTCAACGCACTTTAAAAACCTCCCCCGACCCCTCCCAAGGAGGGGAGTTGGCTGGCGCATACACATTAAATGATTGAACGGAATTAAATGGGAAGGTTTCGTTATGAGACTACCGATGGGAGTACTTACACGCTACTTCTTAAAAACGCAAAGAGTAATCGTAGGTATATGACACCTGCAGAATCTGCTTTGTGGGAGTGTCTCAGAAACAAAAATCTTGGAGTGCGATTCCGCCGTCAACATCCTATTTTTGGCTATATACCAGATTTCGTATGCTTAGAAAAGCAACTAATTATCGAGGTTGATGGGGGATATCATTTTATAGGGAATCAACAGGTTTCGGATGAAGAACGAACCCGTTATCTGAACCAGTATGGTTTTGAGGTTATTAGATTCACAAATGAGGAAGTGCTAGGTAATATAGATGATGTACTTGATAAAATTAGGGAAAAAATAATCAAAAGATAAAATGACTCAATCTAAAGAAAATAACCCGCAAGGCACTCCCCTCCTTGGGAGGGGCAGGGGGAGGTTAATTATCGTTTCTGCTCCCAGTGGCAGTGGCAAGAGCACCATCGTACAGTGGTTGATGAAAGAGCACCCAGAGTTGAGTCTCTACTTCTCGATCTCTTGCACCAGTCGTGCGCCACGTGGTACTGAGCAGAATGGTGTGGAGTATTTCTTCCTGACGCCTGAGGAATTCAAAGCCAAGATTCAGGATGATGAGTTCCTGGAGTACGAAGAGGTCTATCAGGACCGCTTCTACGGCACCCTGAAAGCGCAGGTGGAGCGCCAGCGTGAGGCAGGACAGAATGTGGTGTTTGATGTCGATGTGAAAGGTGGCATCAACATTAAGAAATATTATGGCGATGAGGCCTTGAGCCTCTTTATCCAACCTCCCTCTGTTGAGGAACTGCGTCGTCGCCTGGAAGGCCGTGCAACAGACACCCCCGAGGCCATTGCCGAGCGTTTGGCCAAGGCTGAATACGAGATGACCTTTGCTTCGCAGTTTGACCATATCATCGTGAATGATGACCTGGAGACAGCCAAGCAGGAGACCTTGAATATCGTGAAAGCCTTCTTGGGATGAAGCGCATAGGTATCTTTGGTGGCAGTTTTAATCCGATTCATAACGGACACATTGCCTTGGCACAGGCCGTGCTGAGGCAATGTGCGTTAGATGAGGTGTGGCTGATGGTGTCGCCACAGAATCCCTTGAAGCGAAATGATACTGATTTGCTGGACGACCATCTGCGCTTGGAGATGGCACAGAAGGCCCTTGAGGGTGTTGAGGGTGTGATAGCCTGTGACTATGAGTTCCGCTTGCCCAAGCCCTCTTATACCTGGAACACCTTGCAGCACCTGAGCAAGGATTATCCTGACTACCAGTTCTCATTGCTGATAGGTGGCGACAACTGGGCCCATTTTCAGCGTTGGCGCAATTGGCAGGAGATTATGGAGCATCATGAAGTGATTGCTTATCCGCGTGATGAATATCCTGGCACCATCGATGTGCCTTTGATCGATTTGAGCAGTACGGATATACGCCAGCGTCTCAGAAATGGTGAGTCGATAGATGACCTCGTCCCTCCATCCATCATTCCTCTCGTGAAGAAGTATTATTGCTAAGCCATTGTCTTAGTGTGACTTCTTCCACACCAACCACTTTTTGTAGTAGTGCACCAGCAGAAAACTGATGCGTGGCGGAAGGATGAACGCGATGCGGTCTGCCATGGGGTGATGGCTGTTGATGCGTGGCCTGATCTCGTCGTAGTAGTCCTTACGAGCGTTCCATTGCTTGGTGTCAACGAAGTTCTCGTACATCTTCAACTGATGCAGCGTGAAGAAATCCTTGAACTCATCCCATCGTGGCAGGAGTGTCTTTCTCAGAACCTCGTCGTAGATACGCTCTACGTCAACCTCTAACCTCCTGTTGTTGGGCAACCCCATGTTGTACATATAGACAGGCGTGCCAATGAAATAAATCTTGGGACGCTTCACCAGACATTTTATCTGCATCATGATGTCCTCGCCAGAACGAATCTCTGAGGGCGTGTCCATACAGTCCTCCAGCAGTTCGCGACGGAAGATGATGCCCCAAAGGACACACACACCCAGACGCTTGGCCAACAGGTCGATGATGATACCCTTGCCGTCTGTCCATCCGCGACGCCCTGTATCATAGAGTCGTCCGTATTGGTCGTGATAGGTGGCGATGACCTCGTCGGCCCCAGTCTCTTCTATCGTCTGGTGCATCTCTCTCAGCGCCCCAGCCTGTAGCTCGTCATCAGAATCCACAAACATGATATATCGGCCCAGAGCCTCCTCCAAACCCTTGCGACGTGCTGCTGTCACACCACCGTTCTGGGTGTGAATCACGCGGATGCGCTGGTCTTCGCTGGCCATCCTGTCGCAGATACTGCCTGATGCGTCTGTGCTGCCATCATCAACGGCAATGACCTCAAAGCTGCTGAAGTCCTGCTTCATCAGTTGGCGAAGACATTGCTCCACGTATGCCTCCTTGTTATAGACAGGTATGATGATGGATATTTCCATGTTACTTGTTCATTTTCTTGGAAAGGAACTTGATGCACTCATCCATGATTTTCACACGCAGCAATTTCATGACGCCCACGTAGAGTACGGCTGCCAGCACGATGCGGAGCGCCAAGAGCAGATAGATGTTGGTAATCTGCGTGGTGGCCACATACGAAACCAACATGACTGCGCCAGAAATCAGAGCAAAGGGTAGGATGTCTTTCAGCACATGCACCAGTTGCAGACCAATCAGTCTGTGGGCAAAGAACTGCCACGCCAATAGCCACACCACGTTGAGGATAGAGTAGGCATAGACCACCATGAGGATGCCCTGTTGATAGGTCGCGAAGATGAGGATAAACTGCAGGACGATCTGCGAGATGTTGAGCCACATGTTCAGGTCGGCACGCCCCTGACTGATAATCAGGTTCTTATAGAGCGAGTAGAACGGCATAAAGGCACCGCCAATGCAGAGTACGCGCAGCAGGGGCACACAATCAATCCATTTGGGACCAATGGTGGCCAGGATAAACTCTTCGGACACCAGCGACAGGCCGAACATGGCAGGGAAGGTCAGGAAGGCCGTGAAGCGCATCATCTTGCGGAATACACGCACCTCGCGACTCTCGTCCTCATCGTCGCGCAGGTTCACCAATACTGGTTGTGCCACCTGTTCGATGGTTCCACCCACGGTCTGATAGGCCATTGTGTCCCACTTGAATGCCTGGAAGAAGTTGCCAACCACCTGTGGCGTGCGTGTAAAGAGCTTGCCAAAGACAAACGTCAGGATGTGGTTGTTCACGGTGTTGATAATCATCGTGATGAGGATGTTCATCGAGAAGCGGAACGTCTGACGAATAGGGGTGAAGTCGACCTTGAAGCAGGGGCGCCACTTCACGTAGTACCACCTGCCAACCACCAGCACGAAGGCGTTGACCACCTGTTGCCAGGCCAGACTCCAATAGGAATAGCCCAGGAAGGCCAGTGTGATGGCTGTGAGACCAGAGATGATGAGGGCTGTGATGCCGACGATGGTCATCTCGCGTTGCATCATGTTTTTCATCATATAGGCGTTGGTCGAGATGCCAAACGACGAAATGAAGAACGCCAGGAAGATAAAGCGCGAAAGGTCCGTGAGACAAGGCTGTTCGAAAAACCATGCTATCCAAGGGGCGCAGGCAAAGAGCACGAGATAGACCAGGGCACTGACCAGCGTGTTGAACCAGAACACCGCATTATAGTCGTTGCTCGTGGGACTCTTCATGTTGATGATGGCTGTAGAGAATCCGCTCGACTGCAGGTTGCCTGCGATGGCCGAGAAGATGGCAATCATGCCGATGGGCGCCCATTCCTCTGGCGACAACTTACGACCCAGCATGATGCCGATGAGCACGTTGAGCACCTGGATGGTACCATTGTTCAACGCTCCCCAGAAGAGTCCCTTGGCTGTTTTTTCTTTCAGGTTATCCATGCTGTCGTTGCTTGTCAATCATACCCATCAGTTGGTCACTCTCGCCAGTCACCGTCTTGCGGCAAATCATCTTTCCGCTGGCCATGATGCTGTCGTAGTCGTTCTCTGTCAGTATCTTGATCTTCTGACCGTATTCAATATAGGTGAGGGGCGTCAACTGCTCCAACTTCTCCACAGGACCCTTGGTCAGGATACAGCTGTCGGCAAATCTGGAGTTGAAGGCCACCGTGTGGGCAAAGGTCTCGCTGGGTGCAAAGCTATTAGTGAAATAGCGGCGCAGCTGGGGACTCTGATCATAGGTCTCCAGCAGATAGGTGGCCAGTTCGCCTGTGATGGCAAAGTAGTCGGAACCCTTATAGAGACTGTAGGTCTTGCCATCGGCCTCGAAGACCAAAGGCTTTTTCAGGAAGGGCTCGCATATCTTTCTCAACGCCACTCTGAACTTGCTCTTCAGGGTGCCATAGCGCCAGGGCTTGTTGTTCAGGAAGCGATAGCGCGTGTATTCGTAGGTCTCGCTATGCGGCAGTTCTGCCAGACTCATGCCCTGCAGGAAGTTCTTACCCTTATTGGCCTCGAGATGCTGGATAATCCTGTCGTTGCTCCACACGGGATAGTCCTGGGCGCTGAGCATAAACAGGTAGTCGTAGGCCTGCTTGTTGAGGGCCGCCCTGATCATCTCCATCTGGAAACGCACCTGCATGAAACTGCCCCACATCACCCTGACACGCTTGTCGATAAACGTGACGGAGCCCTGACGCTGACTACATCTCTGCGTGGCCTCGACGAATGGTGTCTGGTCGAAACTGGCGTCAATATGGATGTAGCAGTCGCTGTCAGAGGGCAGACTGTCGATAAGTCGTTGCAGATGTGGTGCGTCTGTAAAAGCCGACAATAAGAAGGCGATTTTCATTTATCTTTTTGCAATTTGCATGCAAATGTAGTACTTTTCTTTTGAATTTCAAAATAATATGTGTACTTTTGCAGCACATATGGATAAAGTTGAGATAAAGAAACCGCGCCTGGAGTGGTTAGACGCGCTCCGAGGCTTTACGATGATTCTTGTTGTGGCCTACCACGTGGCCATCATGGGTTTTGGTGAGTCGTGGAAAAATTCGTCCTCTATCCCATTCCTCATGCTGTTTCGCATGCCGTTGTTCTTCTTCGTCAGCGGCTTCCTGGCCTACAAGGCGTCTCAGGTGTGGAACATGCGCAACTTCGGCACGCTGGTCATCAAGAAGATCAGGGTGCAGATAGTGCCCACGATCTTCTTCTTCCTCTTTGCCACAGCCATCTTCAACAAGGATTTCTTTGAGGGACTGATGGACAACCTGGGGGCATCGATGAAGGGTGGCTATTGGTTCACGCTGGTGCTGCTCTACATGTTCCTGATCTATTATCCCTTTGCCTATCTCGACAGCAAACTTAAGCGTTTCCTGCCTGCAGGGTGGGGCTGGATTCCCATTGTCGTGTTCTTCCTGCTGTCGCTGTGCGTCTATGAGACCAACTATCTGCCCAAGGAGTTTGAGTGGGCCATGGGTTCGAAACTGCCCAAGACACAGGTCACCGATTTCCTGACCTATAGCAGTATGGACCAGCTGCTGCTCTATTTCCCCTTCTTCCTCTATGGCAACATCGTGCATCGCTATTGGGACAAGGCTCAGAAGGTGATGGACAGCAAGTGGTTTTTCCCCATGCTCACCTTCATCGTTATCTTTGCCGCCATGGATGCCTTGAAGTGGCACATGCTCAAGAGCGTCTGGGCCATCATACCCTTGACGCTGGCCCGCTTCATGCTGCTCACCATCACGTTTATGTATTTCCGCTGCTATCAGCAATACTTCACCAAGCTGTCGCCCATCGGTGCTTCGTTGCAGTATATTGGTCGTCGCACGCTTGATATCTACCTCATCCACTTCCTCTTCCTGCCCAATCTGCCGCAGGTGGGTTCTTACTTCAATGCCCATTCCCACAACTTCGTCATCGACACCACGCTGTCGGTCCTTGTGGGCCTGATTGTCATCGGCTTCTGCTGCATCATGTCCAACATCCTGCGCATCAGTCCGATATTCAAGAAATGGCTGTTTGGTAGGTCTTAGACTATGAGAAAGATAGAAGATATACACGAGTTGCGTCAGATTCAGATGGGCATTCTCGACGAGGTGCACCGCTTCTGCGAGGCCCACGGACTGCGATATTTCCTTTCGAGTGGTACGCTGATTGGAGCCGTGCGCCATCAGGGATATATCCCCTGGGACGACGACATCGACATCTATATGCCGCGCGAGGACTATGAGCAGTTTCTTGCGACCTATCGCGACGACAAGGGAACGTATCGCGCCATCAATCCACAGACCGAGCCACATTATTACTATACCTTTGCCAAGGTGGTCGACCAGCGTACGCGCATGGTGGAGACGGAGACCGAGGGCTATGAGATAGGGGTCTATATGGACATCTTCCCAGTGGACTATGTGTCGGATGACGCTCAGGAGCGTGAGCGTGTCTTCAAACAGAAGAAGCTGCTTTATAAGATTCGTCGCTGCAAGATCTCACAGGGCAATCCCCTGCAGTCGCGCCTGGCCTACTGGGTCTATAGGTGCTGGCCCATGAGTGTTAAGCAGATAGAGCGCAAGATTCGAAAGTTGATTGTGCTGGCCGAACCCACACAGACGGTGTGCAATATGACGGAGGCAGGGCCCAAACTGAAGGGCTGTTTCCCTGCCGAGGATATCGCAGAGAGCGTGGATATCCTGTTTGAGGGCAAGACCTACAAAACCATGGTGGGCTATAAGGACTACCTGGAGCGCACCTATGGCGACTATATGACGTTGCCACCCGTAGAGCAGCGCGTCACGCATCATTTCGAGGCGTATTGGAAATAGAATATCAGGGTCGTCCCAAAGAGGGATGGCCCTTATTTGTTAATCATCTTCATGCCCCACTCGTAGATCTTATCGATGGTAGGCGAGGGGATACCCTTCTCGTGGGTCAGTCGGTGGACAAAGGCGAGGCCATAGGGGAAGTCCTCTGTGAAATAGCGACTGTGGAAGTCGGGAACGAAGCCACCCTCCACCTGCTTCATGGGCGACGCAATGCCCTTGAAGGCCTCGATGCTGCGCAACTTCCTTGCCAGCGAGGGGGCATCAGTACTCTCGTAATAGGCGAGAACGGTGGCGATGCTGCCTTTGCTTACTGGCAGCTGCTCAAGGAGTGCCTGGAGTTCGCGGTCCATGTTGATATATAGCTCGGCGGCCTCCTCTGTCCACTCCTCATAGAACATCGGAATGCGGTCGTATATGATGCCAGGGTGCCAGTCTTTCCAAAGGGAATAGAGGCGCGAGGGATGGAGTAATGGGTTGCTGTTGCTGAGGCTCACCTCGTAATGACTGCCCAACAGGTGGATGGGTGTGCGCAGCATGTCGCTCAGGACGTCGCGCAGAATTCCTGGCTGGGCGCTGCGCTCGATAGCCAGTTCCAGACTCTCCTTATAGCCCATCAGTCGGGCGCGATGACCATAGTCGATGACGCGCGAGATAAAGGGCACACGCTGGAATCCGAAGAGCGTCTGCGAGGCAGGCAGGATGTCCATGGCCTGGAAGAAGAAGCCCGTGCTGCTGACCACCGTACCTACGGCAGCATCTGGGCGCAGGTAGTCCTTGATTTGCAGCAGGGTGTCGCGGATGCCATAGCCAGGCAGGCACAGCAAGATGATTTGGGCATCGGAAACGGCCTGCTGGGCATCGCTATAGATGCCGCAGAGGTGACCAGTGTATGTCTTTCCCTCAGGTGCTTCAATGGTCAGCTGTGTGCTCCAGCGCTCAGGCTGGCGCGTCAACAGACACACCTCGTGCTTGCCCTGGGCAGCCACAAAACCTGCTACCACATGACCCAGATTGCCTCCGCCGCAAATGCAAATCTTCATTTCGCCAGTTCTTTTAGTCCGTTAACGAGTCGCGTGTTGTCTGCATGGTCGCGTACGGCAATGCGCATGTACTGCTTCGTGGGGTCGAGACCAGGCTTCAGACTGCAGTCGCGCGTCAGAATGTTGTGCTGCTTGAGCATGTAGATCACAATCTCGCTGGCCTTGTAGGGTGGCAACACCTCGCAAAGGAAGTAGTTGGCCTGCGAGGGCATCACGTGGAAGAAGGGTATCTGCTGCAGCTGCTCCTGGAAGTCGGCACGCTCGGCCACGAACTTTGCGCAGGCACGCTCATAGTCCTTCTCGTGCTTGTTGTAGATCTGCATGAAGAACTCGGCAAACGAGTTGAGGTTCCATATCGACACCTCTTTCTTTATACGCGCGATGAGCTCCTTATCGGCAGAGCAGAGGATGCCCAGACGCAGACCTGGCACACCATAGCTCTTCGAAATACTCTTCATCACAGCCATGTGGGGATAGGCCTCGAGAATCTCGTCAGACAAAAGGCTGTTGGTGGCATAGTCTTCGCTGAAGTCGACAAAGCTTTCATCGACCACTAAACGAATCTGACGCTCCTCACACCACTGGGCCAGGCGCAGGATATCTTTCTTGGGAATGAAGTTGCCTGTGGGGTTATCAGGGTTGATGACCATCAGCTGCTGGATGTCTTTGTCGCCAAAGAACGCCATCAGGTCGTCGGCCGTATAGCGATAGTCGGGCCTCTGGGGTACGAAGGTCACCTGACTATCCTTGTCATATCTGTTGGGGTATTCCTCGAAGGTGGGACGGATGAAGCCTGTTTTACCTCCCCTCCCGTTCGGGAGGGGTTGGGGGTGGGTTTCCATTAATATCTTAATCAACTCTGCCGCACCGTTGCCAGGCACGATATACGGTTCGCTCACGCCAAAGCTCTTGCTGGCAATGAGGGTGTTGACCTTCATGCCAGAGGGGTACTCCGTCAACAGCGTGTCGAAGTTGGCACGCAATTCGTCCTTCATGCGCTTGCTGGGGAAATAGGGGTTCACCAGATAGCAGAAGTCGAGCATCTGAGGGAAGCGCCAGAATCCACCATAGCGTCCGTAGTACTTGCGCAGCACATCCTTCTCGTCAGCAAAGAGTGCCTCGGCGATATCCAAATCCTGTTTGTCGTCAATCTCATACCACTTCTCATTGCCAATGGGCAGCGCCTTCATGTCGTGGTTGTTGAGCAGCGAGATGATGCGCAGCACGTTCTCGTAGTACTCGTTGTTGCCCACGGCCTTCGTATAGGCATCGAGGAAGGGCACGTATTTCTGCTGAGAGAATGTCTGTGAGAGCTTGTAGATGTTGACGGTCTTATAATAGGCATCCACCTCGTTGTAGTCGAAGGCGTCCTTCGAGATGAAGTTTACGATGTTCTGGTCGTCATCCAGGCGCACCATCGTGCCGTCCATCCATGTCTCGTACTTAGCCACCAGCGCCAGGTTGGGGTAGGGGTTGTCGACAATCATGGGGATGATGCGGTCGCTGAAGATGAGGTCGCTCTCGATGAGCAGCGTATCATCCTCCTGCAACTTGTCCTTCACCAAGGCCAGCGAATAGATATTGTTGGTCTTGTCGTAGATGGGGTTCTCGGCAAACTCGATGTTCAGATGTCTGAAGTCTGATGTCTGAGGCTTGAGGTAGGTCTCCTCGATATAATTGTGGAGTGCCTGACCCTGATAGCCCACGACGATGATGATGCGCTTGAGGTCTTGCTTGGCCAACTGACCCAGCAGTCGGTCAATGAGGCGCACGCCGTTTACTGGCACCATGCACTTGGTGTTGTCCTTCGTATATTCGCCTAGTCTGCGACCCATGCCGGCCGCGAGGATGATTGCTTGCATATCGTTTGTGTTATTTAGATTTATAAGTTATGGGCTTGCCGTCGTCCTTGAGTTTGCTGGCCACCTCTTGAGGCGACAGCTTCACAGGACCCTTCATAAACTCAGGCACATTATAGCTTTTCAGGAACTGTCGATGCAGGTCTGGGTCCTTGGCAGGCAACTCGAATGGCTTGCTGCCTCGGCCTTGCGCATCGATATGGGCGATGAAGGGACGTGTAAAGACACCATCATATCTGCGTGACGAGAAGACCACCCATCGGCCGTTTGACGACCATGAATGATAGCTCTCCGTATCATCGCTGTTCATCTCGTCCATCGCGCGCACCTCGCCCGTCTTCAGGTCTTTCATCCACAGGTCGGCATCATGGTGCCAGATGTGGAAACAACCCCATTCGCCCAGGGTGAAAAGCAGCCAACGACCATCGGGTGAGAGGCGTGGGAAGGTGGCACTTTTGCCAAGGGTGTCGGCACAGAACACCATCTCGCGCTCGCCAAACTGGCGTGTCTTCAGATTGAACGACTTGCGATAAATATTGTATTTCACTTCGTTGGCACGCATCGTGATCTCACTCCTGTCCACGCTGTCACTCTGATACACAAAATGGGCGCTGCAGAAGTAGAGCCATTTGCCATCGGGCGACCAGGTGGGGAAAATCTCGAGTTCGTTGGGCTGTTGCTCAATGGTCTTCACCTCGTGCTTGTCGACATCATAGAGAATCAGGTCGCTCTCACTGTCCAGCACCTCAATCTTCTCTGGGGCTGCAGTGTGAAAGGCCTGCATGGTCATATTGGTCGAATAGGCAATGAGTTTTTCTGTGGGATGCCAGGCAGGATAGACACCAGCCGAGAGGAGCGAGTCGTGGCGCATGTCAACCTTCTCAATCTTGCCATCGTAGGAAATCAGCGTGCCGCCATGCGTCTGACGGGCATGAAACTGCATGCGGTCTGGGTTCCATTGCTGGTAGCTGTGGCAGTTGACACACTGGCCTCCGCTCTCTGTCGAGCACAGCATGTTGTCCACAAACGCCTCCTCGTCGAAGTTCTCCAGGCAACGCTGGTTCAGGGTCAGTTCCTCATACGACACATACGAGGGTGAGATGAGTCGATAGCTGAGCCAGGGGTCAATAGGGTCGGCAGAGACATAGATATGGAAGGGCTTGAAGCGAATCCATTGCCCTTTGATATCAGCAAACACCTCCACGCTGATGGCATCGCCCTTGGCTTTCTGTGTCAGCGCTTTCCAGTCGTCAATGTCAGGACGTATCTTGGGGCCCTCGCACACGATTTCCTCGCCAGCAGCACTCAGTCGCACCACGGCCTCGTCGCTCTGTATCAGCAACTCGAAGTTCAAGGGGGCGATATTTTCAGGGATTGTCACATCCTGATAGTCTGGATAGATGGGCACCTCGGCCTGACTCTCTTTGTATTGAGAGGGAACCTGCGGACCACTGCATGCCAGCAGACACATCGTGAGAAGGATATAGAATGCATGTTTCATTGTTCTACGAGTTTCTGATGGTTACTGCGATAATAGTTCATGGTGAAGTCGGCCAGTCGGCGTTGCTCTGGCGTGGCGCCTGGCGAACTCATGATATGCTCAATCAAGAATAGTTCCTGCTGACTTTGATCGGCAGTCAGGAAGTTGTCATCGCGAAGCAGGGGCAGGATGTGCTTGAACTCAGGCACCTGTAGCACCAGTCGCGGATCTTGGATGACAGTCTCCATGCGCTTGGCCCACTGCTTGTGGAAGTCGGTCTTCTTCAGCAGGTTGACATAACGCTGGGCAGCAACCGATTCGCCATTGAGGATAGAGCACATGGCCATCAACTTCAGCTTCTCGACGCTCCAGCCATATTCCACACCATCCTCCATGCACCAGCGATAGCAATAGTTGGGAATGCCATATTGCAGATAGAGCAACTTGCCTGCTGTGTGGACAGTATGAATGGTGAAGGGGGCTGCAGGGCGCTTGGCTCCATCACGATAGCCCGTGGTGGTCTTAGCTCCCTGATTAAACAGGGCGAGGTTGCGCATCATACAGATAAGTCGGGTGGGCTCGTCCTTCACGCCTTTCGCTGTCTTCAACACTTTCTCCCACTGGCCTGCCTCAACGCTGCGCGTCATACTGAGTTCGCGATGCAGGTTGTCGTCCTTGTTCCAGTATTTCAGCAGGCCAATCGCCACGACGGCTACGATGGTCACGTTCAACCATTTCATAGACTTGATGCCAGGCTTCAGCGCCATCAGCACCATACTTGCAAAGAGGATGATATAGGGAATGTTATAGGCAAAGAATCGCGCTCCCTGATGGGCAAACACAGGTAATGCCGCCCAGTAGATATTGACGATGTTGGTCTCGTGATATTCGAAGTAATAGTTCTTGATAGGCCATAGGATGATAAGGGTAACAGCCATGGAGATATCTTCCCATCGTCTCTTGTCATCTTTCCAAGCTAAAAGGGCCATCAGGGCTGCAGCCATCAGACCATAGAAGCCAAAGAGCGGATACCCCAAACCTGTTGCGAAGATAATGTAAACAGAGGGCAGGTGATAGCGTCGAGGCACTGCTCGATAACCCCACACCAATGCCACCGTCACGATGCTACCAATGGTGGCGCAGAACGCGTGGCCAGGCAACTTGAGGTAATAGACCCAATAGCCCAAGGTGGTGATGGTGAGCACCAGACAGGCCACAGGTATCAGCGTCAACCAGGTGTTTTCCAGTCGGAACGCTCGTTTGCACTGCCACATAAAAAATGCCCAGAGTAGGCACAGAATGCCTGCTCCGAGCATAGGGTAGTAAAAGTATTGTGTGAGGTAGCTGCCTATCCATGTCAGTAGTCCGCCTGCCCTCACCATCTGTTGCTCATAGAAGAGCGGTGTGTGGAGAAACAGGTTTTGCTCCTGCAAGGCATAGAGCACATCTGATTCAAACACCACCAGCAGAATGGCGGCTGTCAGCGGAAACAGATAGGGAAGGAGTCTCTTCACCATTAACCGTTCACCATTAAACGTTAACCAACCTGGCTACCAGGCTTCACGTCCTTAGTGGTTGTTACCACGCTCAGGCTCTCGTCAGCATCCACAGCGCTGAGAATCATACCCTGACTCTCAATGCCCATCATGGTGCGTGGAGCGAAGTTGGCCACAAACAGGATGCGCTTGCCGATGAGTTCCTCAGGATTCTCATAGAAGGCGGCGATACCAGAACAGATGGTGCGGTCAACGCCAGAACCATCGTCGATGGTGAACTGCAGGAGCTTCTTGCTCTTCTTCACCTTCTGGCAGTCCTTCACCAAGCCCACACGGATGTCGAGCTTCTCGAAGTCCTCGAACGAAACGGTATCCTTGATAGGTGCGGCCTTATAGGCTGCTGCCTGATTGGCTTTCTTGGTAGCCTCGAGTTTGTCGAGCTGCTTCTGGATAACCTCATCCTCAATCTTCTCGAACAGCAGGGCAGGCTCGCCCAGCTGATGACCAGCCTCCAGGAGGTCGGTGCTTCCCAACTGCTCCCACTCGAAGCTGTCGATGTTCAGCATCTCGCGCAGTTTCTTGCTAGAGAAGGGCAGGAATGGCTCGAAGGCGATAGCGAGGTTAGCTGTCAACTGCAAGCAGATGTTCAGGATGGTCTCGCAGCGCTTGGGATCAGTCTTCCAAACCTTCCAAGGCTCGCACTCTGTGATATAGCGGTTACCAATACGAGCCAGGTTCATGGCCTCGAACTGAGCATCGCGGAACTTGAACTGCTCCAGCAGGGCCTCAACCTTAGCCTTTACATCCTTAAACTCCTCAAGGGCCTGCTTATCGACATCCTGCAACTCGCCACAAGCAGGAACCACAGCGTTCCAGTACTTCTTGGTGAGCTGAAGGGCGCGATTCACGAAATTGCCATAGACAGCAACCAACTCATTGTTATTGCGATCCTGGAAGTCCTTCCAAGTGAAGTTGTTATCTTTTGTCTCAGGTGCGTTGGCTGTCAATACATAGCGCAATACATCCTGCTTGCCAGGCATATCTACCAGATACTCGTGGAGCCATACAGCCCAGTTGCGAGAGGTAGAGATCTTATCGTTCTCAAGATTCAGGAACTCGTTGGCAGGTACGTTGTCAGGCATGATATACTTGCCGTGAGCCTTCATCATCACAGGGAAGATGATACAGTGGAACACGATGTTGTCCTTGCCAATGAAGTGAACCAGACGAGTATCCTCATCCTGCCACCACTGCTCCCAGTTGCCCCACTTCTCAGGGTGCTTCTCGCAGAGCTCCTTGGTGTTTGATACATAGCCGATAGGGGCGTCGAACCATACATACAGCACTTTGCCGTCAGCACCCTCTACAGGCACAGGGATACCCCAATCCAAGTCGCGCGTCATAGCACGAGGCTGCAGGTCCATATCCAACCAAGACTTGCACTGGCCATAGACATTTGAGCGCCACTCCTTGTGCCCCTCCAGAATCCACTGCTTCAACCAGTCCTGATACTCGTTCAGAGGCAGATACCAGTTCTTGGTCTCCTTCAACACAGGGGTAGAACCACTGATAGTTGACTTGGGATTGATGAGCTCGGTGGGAGAGAGGTCGCGTCCGCACTTCTCACACTGGTCGCCATAGGCACCCTCGTTGTGGCAGTAGGGGCACTCGCCCACCACGTAACGGTCGGCCAGGAACTGCTTGGCTTCCTCGTCGTAGAGCTGAGCGGTGGTCTTCTCCACCAACTTGCCCTCGTCGTAGAGCTTTTTAAACCACTCGGCAGCGAACTTATGATGGGTTTCGCTGGTGGTACGGCTATAGATATCGAACGAGATACCAAACTCCTCGAACGAATCCTTGATCATCTTGTGATAACGGTCCACAACGTCCTGAGGGGTGATACCCTCCTTGCGGGCACGAACGGTGATGGGCACACCGTGTTCGTCAGAACCTCCGATGAACATCACGTCGCGCTTCTTCAGACGCAGGTACGTAAACGCCAGCCAGGTGACCAATATGCACGCCGCCATTGGCATAGGGCAGGGCAGAGGTCACAGTTATTCGCTTATATTTTTTCTGTTCCATTTTATATTATTGTGTATTTGGGGTGCAAAGTTACAACTTTTTCTCTAAATATATTTGAGAATATCGCTGAATTTCTCAATTTTTAGCAGTCGCTCGTGATCGATATCCTCAAAATGCTCCAACTGCCACGTCACGTGGAAGGGAATATGGATGGCCCATGCGCCGATGGCCAAGGCTGGGGCACAGTCGCTTTTCAGCGAGTTGCCAATCATCAGCAACTCTGAAGGGTGAATGCCCTGATGCTCGCAAAGGGCCAGAAACTCGCGTTGGGTCTTGTCGGAGGTAATCTCTACGTCGTCGAAATATCTCAGCAGGCCTGAGCGCTTCAACTTGTTCTCCTGATCCTGCAACTCGCCCTTGGTGAAACAAACGAGCTTCAGGGATGAGAGGTTTGAGGGTAGAGGCGAGAGGTGAGACTCGTGGATTCTCTCTCTCAGCTCTTCCAGCGTTTCCTCTACGCCTGGCAGGGGTGTGGCTGGCAGGTGGAGCAGACGCTTGCAGTCTTGTAGAAGCTCGTCCAGTTGGGTCACTGAGAGGTCGTTGCCAGCAATGCGCATGGCTGTCTCTAAGATACTGATGGTGAAGGCTTTGCACCCATAGCCCAGGTCGGCCATGTTGCCCGACTCTGTCTTGAAGAGTTCCTGTTTGGGATTCTCACAATAGGGCGCAATCAGGGTGTAGAGATGATTCTCCACCTCCTCGAAATAGCCCTGACAATCCCACAGGGTGTCATCAGCATCAAAGGCAATGACTTTAATCTTTTCTGTTATCATCATGAAATTTTGCTGCAAAATTAGAAAATTATTATGAATTCTGAATGATGAATTTGAATTATTTCGTATCTTTGCGACGAAAATGCAGTAAGATGAAAATGAATAGGCTACATCATGTGCTCGTATGGCTCAGCAGGATTCAATACTGCCGAGGCTTTGGCATTCAGTCGCCCACGGACTATCGCTTCGTGCGATACGTCATCAATGAGCACTGGCCTTACTATGCCTATGAGACCTTGGGCCAGAACGACGATTGGCTGCGCCGAAAGTTGGGACTGCTGTATTTCCGTCTGGCTAACGAGCGTCAGCCTAAGACCATTGTCGACTGGGTGGGCTTTCATGACTATCTGCAGGCAGGTTGCCAGAAAGCGCAACTGGTAGACGATGCCGAGGAGGTGGAGTTGGCTGTAATGTCTATCAAGACCGACTATCATCATCTCTTTGAGGAGTGCAACGCAGAGTCTGTGGTTGTCTTTCAGGACATCTATCAATATCCAGAGTATTGGCACTGCATTGAGCACGACCCACGTGTCACCGTGGCTTTCGACCTTTACTACTGTGGCATCGTGATGTTTGACCCTAAACGCAAAAAACAATGTTACCAAATAAACTTCTAACCTATGAAACTAACCAAGATTTATACTCGCACTGGCGACAAGGGAATGACCAGCCTGGTGGGAGGTATTCGTATTAAGAAAAGTAGTGTGAGACTGGAAGCCTATGGCACCGTCGATGAACTCTGTTCACATATCGGACTGCTCGTGGCGATGCTGCCAGACGATGATGACGATAGGCCTTTGCTCATCCGTACGCAGAGCAATCTTTTCATCGTGGGCTCGCATCTTGCCACAGACCAGAGTAAGACACCCCTTCCTCCTTCAGGTCAACTGCCAGAAGGAGAGGTGGAACTCCTGGAGCAGCGCATTGATGAACTCCTGGCCTTACTGCCAGAACCACAGGGTTTTATTTTGCCTGGTGGCACGATGGCTGCCTCCCAGTGTCATGTGTGTCGCACCGTATGTCGACGTTCAGAACGTCGTATCGATGCCTTGGCAGAAACAGATGTCGTAGGACCAGAAATCGTGCAATTTGTCAACAGATTAAGCGATTATCTGTTCATTTTGGCAAAAAAAATAAATTTTAACGCAAAAAAAGACGAAATTATTTGGCAAAAACCTTGCAGATAAAAATCTTTTTACTACTTTTGTGCCCAATTTCAGAAATCAATAAAAAAAGATAAATATTATGTACTGGACACTTGAATTAGCATCTAAACTAGAAGACGCTCCCTGGCCCGCTACCAAGGAGGAGTTAATCGACTATGCCATCCGTTCTGGAGCCCCCCTTGAAGTTCTCGAGAACCTGCAGGAGATTGAGGACGAAGGTGACATCTACGAAAGTATTGAGGATATCTGGCCAGACTATCCTACGAAAGAAGACTTTCTCTTCAACGAGGACGAGTATTAGTAGGATTTATTTAGTCTAAATTATTTAATACCAGCGAGATAGACAATTTTTATTTGTTTGTCTCGCTGGTGTTTTTAGAGTATCAAATGGCAATCAATTCCTGCCCCATCAGATGAAATGCTTGCTTGATTTCCTGCATTCGTTTACTACT
>CADAKX010000024.1 GCA_902788605.1 uncultured Prevotellaceae bacterium
GCTATATAATCACATTTCTTTCAAAAAAAGAAGGCTCGCTTCACAGCGAACCTTCCCCTAAAAAATTAATCAACCATAAACCTTAACCATTAAAAATCATTTTTCTTGTTGCAAAGGTACAACAATTATCTGAAAATCATGTTCAAAATTTGTTATATTTGGTTCAAAAAACATTAAATAATAGATTTTTGACCATTTTGAACGGATTTTTAACCAAGTTATTTCCACCAGAAGTCATCTACGAAGGCACCTTGTACGTAGTCGGTGAATCGCAGGTATTCGTTGGCAATGTTCTTTCTCTCGGGAACGGGGATGAAGGTGTCGTCGACCAGGATCTTGCAGGCTGCCTCGCCTGTGGTGGCCTTGAGCTCCATCCATGTGCCGTACTTATAGACCTCGATCTTGATGTTCCTGATCTGCTCGGGCGTGGCATACTCGCCAGCGATGTCGAAGTCGACGGGTTCGACGGTGGGACCAGCACCGGTGTTGTACATCTTGAACTCGCCCTTGTCGTTGGGAGTGGTCTCGCCAAACAGGCCGTGAACCTCGATGCCCATGACTTTCAACGGGAGTACGCCGCCGGCACAGATCAGTCTGAGGGTGGTGATGCCGCCTTCGGCCTTCACGATATCGAAGACCACATCGTTGAAGTCGAAGTCGCCTGCTTCAGAGGCTGACAGGTCTTCAGCAATGACGCGATAGAGCGGGGTTGAGGTGGCGCCAATGAAGCCTGGGTTGCATGGCGTCTGAGAGATGGTGATGTTGGGCTTGCCTGAATTGAAGCCTGCAGCAAAGATGTTGTCGGCAATGCTGAAGCCGTTCTTCTCGTAGATAATGGGATTGCCACCACCATCGTCGCCTTGGGCGAAATGGGTCTCGGCAGAGACGTAGAGGTTGCCACTATAGGTCACAGCACCATGACTGCTGATGCTCTCGAGATAGGGGTCGCGGACAATGTTCTTGGCCTGGAACACGGCATACGCGCCTGTGGTGGGGCCAAAGATGCCAAATCCGGTCTCGTCGCCACGGCTTGACTCGAGGATGGCTGTCTCTTCGACTACGAAGACGGCCTCGGAACCCATCGTGATGACAAACGGACCTGCGATGGCACCAGAAAGGGTGCGGCCTCCGTCGAAATACTTGGTGAGTACGCCAGCGCCGCCATCAATCTTGAAGGCACCCTGTTCTGACGAGATGTTCATGGCAAAATCGTTTTGCACCTCGAGGAAACAGTTGTTGATGACGTTCTCGCTTCCGCCGATATAGGCGTAGTTATAGGTGGTCCAATGGCCATTGTTGACCCAGCCTGAGTTGTTGGAGTTGATCTCGGTGGTGCCAGTGACGGTCCACTCGGCATTGTTTTGCACAGCGCCTGCATTGACCACCACTGCAGAAGAGGTGATGGTGCCGTCGTTGACCACGCGGCTGGCGTTGCTCTCGGCATTGATGCTGCCTGCCTCCACCGTGCCTACATTATAGAGGAAGCTGGAGGTGTTGACCTCGAAGGTACCAGCCTTGAACGTACCGTGGTTGTAGATCTTCGTATTGCTGTTGGCCTTGAGGAAACTGGTGGTCTCGAAGGTGGCGCCCTCAGCGATGTAGATGGCGTCCACATTGAAGAGGAAGGCACTGGCCTCGCCAATCTTCAGACTTGCGCCCTCGAGCACGTAGATCTCTGAACGATAGTCTGGGGCAAACTTGGGAGATGTGGTATCGGTGTCGCCATCAGACAGGTCGACATTGCCAGTGACATAGATCTTGCTGGCGCCAGACCATGTGGAAACGGACTGAGTCTGGGCATCAATATAATAGGAACCGGGGCCTGCTCCCCATGTGGGCAGTTTGTTGACACCTGCTGGCACAGCGTCGAGGAAGTTGCTGTCGTCACAGTCGGTGGGGAAGGAAATGGTGGGCTGCAGGCTGCCTCTGCACGAAGCATAGGTGCTGACACCACGGGTAAGGTTACGCGCATTGGCGGGATGGCTGCTGAAGCCCCAGTCGACGGTGGGGGCTACCTGTCCAAACGCCTTTACGAAAGCTGCGGCATACTGTTGGTTGGCAGCCTGTTCTGCTGCCTCCTGATTGTTACTGAAATCATCATGGCTACATGACAAAAGCGCCATTGTACTTAACATGGTAGTTACAATCACTAGAATTCCAAAATATCTTTTATTCTTCATAATTGTAAAGGTTAAATTAGTAATTGTATTAATTATTAAGATATATTTGGCGCAAATATACAAAAAATAACGATAGCCCGTATGGAGAAACGGGTTAAAAAAGGTTAACTATCGAACAATTTTCAAAGTACGGAAGAGTTTGACACGCTGTGTGCGCAAGTCAAATAGTCACGACGTTCTGGGGCTTGCCATCCAGGAACGCACGCACATTGTCGGTTGCTACCTGGATCAGGCGGATGCGGGCTTCCCTTGAGGCCCAGGCGATGTGGGGCGTGATGAAAGCGTTGGGTTGTTTAAGTAAAGGATTTTCTGTGCTTGGTGGCTCCTCTGTGAGCACGTCGGCACAGAAGGCGGAGAGGCGGCCTTCGCTCAATGCAAGTGCTACTGCCTGGTCGTCCACCAAGGGACCGCGTCCTGTGTTGATGAGGATGGCTGTGGACTTCATCTGTCGCAGAGTGTCAGAATTTATCAGATGGTGTGTGCGCTCCGTCAGGGGGCAATGCAGGGATAGAATGTCGGAGGTTGCCAGTAGCTCTTCCCATGATACTTTCTCGATGCCTGCAGGCAGGGTGGGCTTGCTACTCATGGCTTTCACCTTCATGCCGAAGGCGAGGGCTATCTGTGCCACGCGCTGTCCGATATTTCCCAGGCCCACAATGCCGAACGTCTTGCCAGCGAGTTCTGTATGGGGGAAATCCCAATAACAGAAGTCGGGGTTGCGGCTCCATCGGCCTTCGCGATTGGCGATGGCATAGTGCTCTGTGCGGTTGGTGACGGTGAGAAGGTGGGCAAACACCATCTGCGCCACGCTCTCAGTGCTATAGGCTGGCACGTTGGTCACGGTGATGCCTCGTTGGCTGGCAGCCTGGATATCTACGACGTTGTAGCCTGTTGCCAGTACGCCGATATATCTGAGTTTTGGCAACTGGTCCATCACCTCTCTGCTGATCACCACTTTGTTGGTCAGCACGATGTCAGCATCGGCAGCTCTTGTCACCGTCTCGTGGGGTAGGGTGCGGTCGTACACCGTCAACGTTCCCAACTCTTCCAACGCCTGCCACGATAAGTCGCCAGGCTGGGCTGTAAAGCCGTCGAGTATCACTATCTTCATAATCTTTGTGTTGTGTTGTTTTCTACTCTTCAAAATTTTGTTTGCAAAATTAATCAATTATTTCGAAATATTCATAAGAACTGCTTGATTTTCTGATGTTTTTTTTGTACCTTTGCGCCCTGAAAAGCAAACTTTATGAAAAAACTTCTATCTACGATAGCTTTGGCAGGACTGACACTCGGCATGAGTGCACAGGGATTTGACAACCTGCCAGACCCTATAGAGGACGTCAATAAGGTGGTGGACAACACCCCTGACTCCATAGCCAAGGCGCTGATGTCGCGCCCTGCACCAGGCAGCACTCGCAAGGGAGAGCAGCCTGTTTTGTTCCTTGTTGGTAACTCTACCATGCGCAACGGTACGCTGGGTAATGGTAACAATGGTCAATGGGGATGGGGATACTATTTCCCCAAGTATTTTGACGCAAAGAAGATTGCGGTGGAGAACCAGGCCCTGGGTGGCATGAGCACCCGTACGTTCTATACGGACCTATGGCCTGCTATCCGTCAGGCGCTGAAACCAGGCGACTGGGTCATTGTGTCGATAGGTCATAACGACAATGGCGAGTTCTTCGACCAGAAGCGTGCTCGTGCCGTGATTCCTGGCGTGGACCCAGATACATGTTATGTAGGTTTTAACCAGCGCACACAGAAGCAAGACACCGTCTATTCGTATGGCACCTACCTGCGCAAGTATATCAGCGAGATTCGTGCGAAGGGGGCTAACCCCATTCTGATGTCGCTGACGCCCCGCAATGCCTTCGACGAGAAGACGGGCAAGATTGTGCGCAAGCCCCAGACGGAGTGGGCGGCCTATATCGCTGCCGTGGAGGGCGTGCCCTTCATCGACCTCAACGAGATTAGTGGCAGGAAGCTCGACTCGTTCAGTCGCTGCTGCTATGGGTATCTTCAATAGCCATGACTCAAAGTTAAAAGAGCTGAAGGCGATGATGAAGGTAGAGATCCCTTGGAAGTATATCACCACGGACAACAAGCCCAGAGTATTCTTTACTGGCGACTCGACGGTGAAGAACGCCGACAAGGAAGAGGACGGCATGTGGGGCTGGGCTTCGCAAGCAGCTACCGTCTTTGACACCACCAAGGTGACGCTTATCAATGCTGCCCGTGCTGGACGCTCAACTCGCACCTTCATCAAAGAGGGCTTGTGGGAGAAGGTCTATAACTCGCTGCAGCCTGGCGACTTCGTGACGATCCAGTTTGGCCACAACGATATCTGTCCGATTACGGATGCAAAGGCACGTGGCGTCATCCCTGGCGCCAAGGACACGCTGCACGTCTATCGTCTGGACAACGGCACCTACGAGGTGGTCTATAGCTTCGGCTGGTATCTGAAGAAGATGATTGACGACGTGCGTGAGAAGGGTGCTACGCCCATCCTCGTGAGTCTGACACCACGCAACGAATGGCCTGGTGGCAAGATTGAGCGTCGCGATGGCTCGTATGGCAAATGGTACCGCGAGGTGGTGAAGGAGACGGGTGTCGAGTTCATCGATATGCACAATATCAGTGCCGACTTCCTCGACAAGAAGTTTGCCAAGAAGCGCCTCTCTGACGACAAGGAGAAGGCCAAGGCCGAGGTGGCACAGATTAAAGAAAAGGCAGGTCTGTATTTCAAGAAAGACCACACCCACGCCTCGAAGTTGGGTGCCCAGATGAACGCCCAGTCGTTTGCCAAGGGCCTGAGAGCCAATGGCAGTGAGCTGGCCAAGTATCTCAAGAAAAAGAAATGAAGACGACGATAAAAAAGACCATGATGAAAATGAACCAGTCGGCCTGTCGATTATGCATGCTGATGAGCGCGCTGCTTTTGGCAGTGTCGCTTTTTGCGTATAGTAGTGAGGACGACAGATTCTCTGAATATAAGAAGCCGATGGTGGACAGTACGCTGGAGAAGGATGCCGATGCGCGTATTGACCGTATGCTCGAGTTCTTCGATGCGGCTGTCTATGACTCCATCTTCCCCTTGGCCAACGAGATGATGACTCTCTGCGAGCGGCACGGCATGCTGACCAGGAAGATGCAGGCGTGGCACATGCTCATTGGCGCCTATCACTATACAGGACAGTATAACCAGGCCCTGCACGAGACCAAGATGATGTATGAAGAGGCGCGCAAGCGTGGCTCGGAATACGGCGAGTCGATGGCTTATTTCAACATGGGTAACGTCTATTTCAGCATGAGCCACTATGAGGAGTCGGCCGATGCCTACGAGAAGTGCATCCCCCTGATGTTTCGCGTCAACCAGCCGACGCTGTTGGAGATCTACCCCTACTACTGCGATGCCCTGGAAGCCCTGAAGCGCTATGACGACCTGGACAAGACCATCTATCAGTGGTACCAGGTGTTGAACAGATATGTCAACGACGTGTCGCAAGAGGAGCGAAAGGAGTTCTTGGCCAACTATTTCATTGCCTGTGTGCAGGGGTCGCTGGGCAAGGGAAAACTGGATGATGCCGACAGATTGCTGGACGACGTGGAGAGACGTCTTGAAAGCAAGGATAGTTATGAATATGCGTATATGCTGTACTATCGCGCCAAGCTCCGCATGCTGCAGGGACGCTATGAGGAGGCACTCGCCTGGAATGCCAAGCGCCTGAAGATGTTTGGCATCATCGACGACAAGACCATGCTGGTGCCTGTTCACAAGCAGAGGGCCGACATCCTGATGCAGGCAGGACGCTTCAAGGAGGCTGCTAAGATGTATGCCCGCACCTATGAGTTGAGCGACTCGCTGAACCGTGCCAACACGCGCACACAGCTCAACGAGCTCCGCACGATGTTCAAAGTCGACGAGTTGGAGACGGTGAATGCGGAGCATGAGACACGCCTGGAACAGATGGAGCTCCACTCTTCGCTGCAGCGTAGCCGTTTCATGACCATCATCTCAACGGTGGCTGTGGTCTGCCTGCTTGCTATCGTACTCATCATCTGGTATTCGGCTCGTAAACTGAGATTCAAGAACAGAGAGCTGGCCCTGCGCAACAAGGACCTGCGCATTGCAAGCGAGAAGGCGGAGGCCTCGCTGAAGATGAAGACCGACTTCATCCACCAGATATCCCACGAGATTCGTACGCCGCTGAATGTGTTGTCAGGCTTCTCGCAGATCCTGACCACGAGTGGGGCTACGCTCGATGAGGAAACACGCGAGAGTATCAACCACCGCATTGTGGAGAGTACAGACCGCATCACAGGTCTGGTGAACAAGATGCTGGAACTGAGTGAGGCCAGCAGCGAGAAGATTATCGAGCGTACTGACGAGGTGTCGCCTGGGCGCATTGCCGAGGAGGCCATCATGCTGACTTCGGTCAACAAACACCCGTTTATCACCTTCGACTATGCTTCCGATCCTGCCGTCCACATGTTGACGCTGAAGACGAACATCAAGCAGGCCACACGCGTCATCCAGTTCCTGCTGGGCAACGCCGTGAAGTTCATGCATCCGCAGGGCGAGGACCTGACGCAGGGCAACATCCGCTTCCTGGTGAAGCTCTCGCCAGAGAAGCAGTTCGTACAGTTTATCGTCGAGGATACGGGCGTGGGTGTGCCTGTCGAGGAGGCTGAGCATATCTTTGAGGAGTTTGTACAACTTGACGAATATTACGAGGGCACGGGTGTAGGCCTTACCGTGGCTCGCAGCATCGCGCGTCGTCTGGGTGGCGATGTGGTGCTCGACACAACCTATACGGATGGCGCACGTTTTGTGTTTACCCTGCCTAATGACTAAACAGAGATGATAGACAGAGCGACGGTTGACAAGATTATCGATGCAGCACGTATCTATGACGTGGTGAGCGAGTTTGTGACACTCAAGAAGAGTGGCGTGAACTATAAGGGCCTGTGTCCCTTCCACGACGACCGTAATCCGTCGTTCATGGTGTCGCCCTCGAAGAATATCTGCCATTGCTTCGTGTGTGGCAAGGGTGGCACGCCTGCCAGCTTCCTGATGGAGCACGAGCAGATTACCTATCCTGAGGCCCTGCGATGGTTGGCTAAGAAATACAACATCGAGATCGTCGAGAAGGAACTGACTGACGAGGAGCGCGAGGCACAGAGCGAGCGCGAATCGATGTTCGTTGTCAACGAGTGGGCCAAGGACTGGTTCCATGACATCCTGAAGAACGACCCTGACGGCATCGCCATCGGCAAACAGTATTTCCGCAGTCGTGGCATCCGCGATGATATCATCGAGAAGTTCCAGCTGGGCTTCTCGCCCCAGAAGCGCGACGCGCTGGCACTGGCCTCCAAGGCTCAGGGCTATAAGCCTGAGTTCCTGGTGAAGACGGGCTTGTGTATCGAGAGGAAGATAGAGGGAGACAATAAGGAGATAGAAGGAGACAAAGGACAATTGTCAGATCGCTATGCCGGTCGTGCCATCTTCCCTTGGTTTAATGTCAGCGGCAAGGTGGTGGCCTTTGGTGGTCGCGTGCTGGACAGCCGTACGAAGGGCGTGGCACAGAAATATGTCAACTCGCCCGACTCGGAGATCTATCACAAGGAGCGCGAACTCTATGGCATCTATCAGGCCAAGAAGGCCATCGTGAAGGAAGACCGCGTGTTTATGGTGGAGGGCTATACCGACGTCATCGCTATGCATCAAGCTGGCATCGAGAACGTGGTGGCCAACAGTGGTACGGCGCTGTCAACCTATCAGATTCACATGCTACACCGCTTCACCAACAATATCACCCTGCTTTATGATGGCGATGAGGCAGGTATCCATGCGGCCATGCGAGGCACAGACATGCTGCTCGAGGAAGGCATGAACATCAAGGTGCTGCTGTTGCCCGATGGCGACGACCCTGACTCGTTTGCACGCAAGCACTCCACAGAGGAACTGAAGCAATATATCGAGGAGAACCAGACCGACTTCATCACCTTTAAGAGTCGCCTCACCGTGGAGAACGTCACAGACCCTGTGAAACGCTCTGAGGCTATCGGCGGCATCGTGAAGAGTATCTCTGTGATTCCTGACCAGATACTGCGCTCTACCTACCTCAGCGACTTTGCTCATCGTATCAACATGAAGGAGCAGACGCTGGTGGCCGAGATGAATAAGTTTATCCAGAAGAACCTAGAGGACAAGGAGAAAGACAGCGCACGACAGCAAGGGCGCGAGCCCCAGCAGGAGTTGACACAGCCTGAGATGAGCGAGGACGACCTGCTGTCACTCCACTCGCCCACAGAGCAGGCTTCACAGGTGGAGCAGATGCTGGTGCGCGAGATTGTGCGTCATGGCGAGGAGGTCATCTTCGAGGATGTAGAGACAGAGGACGGTGGCACCATGTCGCTCAATGTGGCTCAGTATGTGAGCTTCGACCTGTCGCAGGACGGACTATCGTTTGCTCTTCCCATCCACAACCAGATACTGGCGGAGGCTGTAGAGCAGAGCGAGAACCCCGACTTCAAGGCCGAGACGTATTTTTGTAATCACGCCGATGTGCAGGTCAGCAAGCTGGCTACCCACCTGGCCATCGACCGTCATCAGTTGGGCGGACGCTTCGTATTGGAACCTCGTGAGGGGTCGTTGCGTCAGCGCGTGCTCCATCTTGTGATGGACTTCCGCCTCGACATCGTAGAGAATAGATTAAAAGAGATTCAGCGTCAGTTGCAACAGGTGGGCTCTGATGTTGAGAAAATGATGCAATTATTAAAAGAACATAAGGAAACCAAAGAGATTCGCGATGAACTGGCCAAGCGCCTGGGCTCCGATCTCGTTGTCTAAAACGAATTATGTATTACATTCAGAAAAAATTAGAAGTATCAGCCAGCCATCACTTGGTGCTGGACTATGAGAGTAAGTGTTCGAATCTGCACGGTCACAATTGGATTATCACCCTTTATTGCCGTGCTAAGGAGTTAAATCAAAATGGTATGGTGGTCGACTTTACGGAGATTAAGCGTAATATCAAGGGAAAGCTGGACCATCAGAATCTGAACGACGTACTGCCCTTCAACCCTACGGCCGAGAATATCGCCCGTTGGTGTGTAGAGCAGGTTCCTAACTGCTACCGTGCTGAGGTGCAGGAGAGCGAGGGCAACCTCGCGGCCTATGAGTTGGACGATTGATAATGGATAATTGATAATTGAAAATTGAGAGTTAACAACATCTTTTATTCATTGCAGGGTGAGGGACGCAACACGGGTCGTGCTGCTGTCTTCATCCGCTTCGCTGGTTGCAACCTGCGCTGCTCGTTTTGCGATACGGAGTTTGAGTCCTATCGCGAGATGAGTCGCGAGGAAATTCTTGCGGAGATATCGAGGTACGAGGTACGAGGTGCGAGGTGCGAGATTTCGAGGTACGAGGTACGAGGTACGAGGTGCGAGATTTCGAGGTACGAGGTACGAGGTACGAGGTGCGAGGATAGTAAAGTTCAGACATCAGCCCTCAGACATCAGACATCATCCCTCAGCCCTCTGATAGTGCTGACTGGTGGCGAGCCTACTCTGCAGGTGGATGAGGCCTTTGTGGACTTCCTGCATCAGCATGGCTATGAGGTGTCGATGGAGAGCAACGGCACGTGTCCTGCTCCCCAGAACCTCGACTGGCTCACGGTGTCGCCCAAAAGCCGAGGTACGAGGTACGAGGTGCAGGGTAAGAGAGTGCCCGACGAGATCAAGCTTGTCTTTGATGAGCATACAGACCCAGAGGCCATCCTCCCGTCGGAGACCTCCAATCACTCACCACTATTATACCTGCAACCTTGTGACACTGGCGACGCCCAGCGCAACAAGGCAATCACACAGGCCTGTGTCGAGTATATCAAGCAGCATCCGCAATGGCGACTCTCGCTGCAGACGCATAAGCTCATCGACATAGAATAAGACTATTAACATCAAACCCAATAACAATGACCTGGCAAACCATCCTAATCATCATTTATCAGATAATAGTCATCGCGACTGTTATCCACGTGGTGATGGATAATCGTCAACCCTCTAAGACGATGGCCTGGGCCATGGTCATCTATTTCGTACCCGTTGTCGGCGTGGTGGCCTACCTCTTCTTTGGCATCAACACACGTAGGGAACGCATGGTGAGCAGCAGGTCGATGGACCAGTTGACCAAGCGCTCGATGTTGGAGTTTGTGGAGCAGCGCAACCTGCAGCTGCCAGAGGCGCACCGCTCGGTGATGGACCTCTTTGTCAATCAGAGTTTTTCTCTTCCCTTTAATAATAATAAGGTGGAAATCCTGACCAGCGGCTATGATTTCTTGCCGTCGTTGTTGCACGATATTGCCCAGGCCACGGGTCATATCCACATCGATATGTATATCTTTGAGGACGATGCACTGGGACGCCTCATCTCTGACACTTTGATAGACAAGGCACGCGAGGGTGTGGAGGTGCGTGTAATCTATGATGATGTGGGCTGCTGGGGCGTGAAGAAGGACTTCTTTGAGCGCATGCGTGTTGAAGGTATCGAGGTGGAGCCCTTCCTGCCTGTACGCTTTCCCACGTTTGCACGCAAGGTGAACTATCGCAACCATCGCAAACTCATTGTGATTGATGGTAAGGTGGGGTATGTTGGTGGCATGAACCTGGCACTCCGCTATGTGAAAGGCCGCAACAACCGTGGCTGGCGCGACACGATGCTGCGCATTGAGGGTGGGGGTGTCTGCTCCATCCAGAGAGCCTTCCTGGTGGACTGGTATTTCGTTGACCGTACGTTACTCAGTGATCGTAAGTACTATCCCATCAACGAGCATGCCATGATGAACAATAATGCCCGGTGTGTGGTTCAGACCATCACCTCGGCTCCCATGGCGCCCTATCCTGAGATTATGCAGGGCTATGTGCGCATCATCCTGGGTGCCAAGAAGTATGTCTATATCCAGACACCCTATTTCCTGCCCACTGATGCTGTGTTCTTTGCCTTGAAGACGGCTGTCACCTCTGGTGTCGATGTGAGGGTGATGGTGCCCAGGAATACAGATGGCTGGTTTGTGGAGTGGGGCAGCAGGAGCTATCTGCGCGAGGCCCACGAGGCTGGCATCCACGTGATGCTCTATGATGCGATGTTCTTGCATGCCAAGATGATGGTGTGCGACGACTCGCTCTGCACCTGTGGCTCTACGAATATCGACTTCCGCAGCTTCGAGAATAACTTCGAGTCAAACACCTTTGTCTATGACGAGGATGTGGCTCAGCAGATGAAGCAGGTATTCCTTGACGATGCTGCACACACCATCCCTTTGACAAGTTTGCCAAAGCGTATCCATCCACGATTCTTCGCCCGGTTGGGCGAGTCGTTTATGCGTTTACTCTCTCCTTTGATGTAAACAAACTGAAATTGACGCTGCCATAGCTTCTGTGCTCCAGAAAATGCGGATGGGCAGAGAAGTCATGGTCTTTGCCATGCTCAAACACGAAGATGCCGTCCTCCTTCAGGATTCCTTTTTCAAACACAAGGTCAGGAATCTTGGGCAGGTCCTTCAGGGCATAGGGAGGGTCGGCAAAGATAAAGTCGAACTGCTGGTGACAGCTCTTGATAAAGCGGAAGACATCGGCACGCAGGGGAATACAACTGTCGTCGCCCAACTTTTTGACGCACTCGCAGATGAAGCGATGGTGGTCACGATCCATCTCGACGCTGATCACCTGTTGGCAACCACGCGACATGAGTTCCAAAGAAATACTGCCTGTGCCAGAGAACAGATCGAGGGCTGTGGCGTCCTCGAAGTCAACATACTGCGTCAGCACATTAAAGATGTTCTCCTTGGCAAAATCCGTCGTGGGCCGCGCCTTAAACGAGCGCGGAATCTCGAAATGTCGTCCTTTATATTTTCCTGTAATGATTCTCATTCTTCTACCATCTTCTTGCGTCCCTTCGGTAGCAAGCGTCTCGCTATGCTCGCCGAGCGACATCATCCTTCTTCCATCATCCCTCTTCCTTCTTCCATCATCTCCCTTTTATATACAGCGTCTGCAGGTCGTAGGGCATGCCCTTGATCTCTGTGATGGCATGGCGATTGAAGTCGGCCGAGGGATTGATGATATAGGCGTTCTGCAGGAACTTCTTCAGTTCTGCCAACAGCCATTCCTTATCAGGTATCTCGCCAACGATGTGCAACTCGTCGTACTCAGGCTGCAGGCGCAGCTGCTTCCACACATAGAGCAGGAAGTAGAGCGAATCGTGGGCACGACTCACCTCGAAGGTGTTGCAGAACTTAAACCTGTTTTGCTGGAAACTGAAGATGTCGAGGCGTTTCTCGTGGAAATAGCCATACAACTTATGGCGCGTGCCAGTATAGCTGCGCTGATGCAGATGACGCCACACGGGCGAGATGGCTGTGATGACCTTTACATCCTTGAAATGGTCGTCAATCACCAGTCGCAGGTCCTTGTTCATCGCAAACACAGCCACCGCATTGAGGTCAGGCAGCACGTTATAGCACACTGTGTCCTGCTCCTTCTTGGGGAAGGTGCGACTGTACATCTTGTCGATATCCTTCTCGTCAAACAGTTCCACAGGCACCATCAGCACGTCGGAGTCGAGCACCACCCTCACTCTGGCTGGTGGGTCCAACAGCAGGTCGGCTGTCTTAAACGCCTCGCGCAGGTTGGCTGCCATCGACACGCCGCTCTTGATGACATACGGTTCGTAGATGACGTCTTTCTCATTCTCCGCCACCTGCGAAAACGACATCGAATTGCGCCCTATGCGGATGGTGAGTCGTTGCTTGTTGCTTGTTATTTCTGGCATCCTCGTTGTTATTTTTTGCAAAGGTACGAAATAATTATGAATTATGAATTAAGAATTAAGAATTATTTTATACCTTTGCATAGATGATTCAGGACGAACTCATAAACAGACTACGGACAAGTCTGGGGCATATACCCACGGCAGAGCAGGAGAGTGCCATTCAACTCTTTGTTCAGTTTCTCACCGATCGCGACGAGCGTACGGTGTTTGTGCTTCGTGGCTCGGCAGGTACAGGTAAGACCACGCTGGCAGCTGCTGTGGTGCGTAGCCTCAAGGCCCTGGAGCAGAAACTCGTGCTGATGGCCCCCACGGGTCGTGCCGCCAAGGTGTTCTCTGGCTATGCTGGTCATGCGGCCTACACCATCCATCGTCGCATCTATCGCCAGAAGACGGCTGGCGACCTCTCTGCCTTCAGCCTGAACATCAACCAAAGCACAGAGACGCTCTTTATGGTCGACGAGGCCTCGATGATCAGTAATCAGGGCTTCTCTGATACCTTTGGCACAGGCCGTTTGCTCGACGATCTCATCCAGTTTGTCTATAGCGGACGCAACTGCAGACTGGTGCTGGTGGGTGATGTGGCTCAGCTCCCCCCTGTGGGCGAGGATGAGAGTCCTGCCCTGATGACTGACATGCTGCGTAGCTATGGTCTCACCGTCTATGAGTGCGACCTCAACGAGGTGCTGCGCCAGGCAGAAGACTCGGGCATTCTGTGGAATGCCACTCGTATTCGGGGGTACGAAGGTACGGAGGTACGAGGGTACGAGGATAGTTTTGACGCAGGTGGTAATCTCGCACCTTCGCACCTCCGCACCCCCGTCCCTCCGAAAATACGTATTGATGGCTTTGACGATATCCAGGTGATGCCTGGCGACGAACTCATCGAGAGTCTGGCCACCAGTTACAGTAGGGCGGGCGTGGACGACACGATGGTGGTGACGCGAAGCAACAAACGGGCGAACATCTATAATCAGGGTATCCGCAACACGGTGCTCGATCGCGAGGATGAACTCTGTACTGGCGATCGCATCATGATTGTGAAGAATAATTATTACTGGACGGAACAATCCAAGGAAATACCTTTTATTGCCAATGGCGACATCGCTGTCGTACGTCGTGTGCGCCATGTTCACGAACTCTATGGCTTCCGTTTTGCCGAGGTTACAATGACGTTGCCCGACTATGACGACTACGAGCTCACAGCCACCGTTCTGCTCGATACGTTGACCAGTGAGGCGCCTGCCCTGACGCGCGATCAACAGCAGCAATTGTTCGATAAAGTGATGGAGGATTATATGGATGTGCCCTATAAGTCGGATCGTCTGAAGAAGATCAAAGAGGATCGCTATTACAACGCCCTGCAAATCAAGTTTGCCTATGCGGCTACCTGTCATAAGACACAGGGCGGACAGTGGGCGCACGTCTATATCGATCAAGGCTATGTCACAGATGATATGCTGGGGCCAGACTATTACCACTGGCTCTATACGGCACTCACGCGTGCCACAGAAAAGGTGTTCCTGGTCAACTGGCCAAAGACTCAGATAACTAACAATAAAGAGATATGAAGAAAACCATCTTATTGCTTGCGCTGGCATGCTTGACATTGGATGCCTCGGCACAGAAGGTTGACAGCATCCGTATGAAGGACGTTTTGAAGGATACCCCTTCGCGTACGTGGGAGAAGACTGACTCTACCGAGGTCTATTCCATCAACTATCAGATGCCGTCGTTCAAGGGCGGAAAGGCTGCGCTGGATAAGTTCGTGAAGAAGAACCTGCGCTATCCCAGTGACGCTGAGGCTTACGGCGTAGAGGGGAGTGTGGTGATGGCGTACTGCGTCAATCGTGATGGCTCTGTATCAGATGTCTCGGCCCACGACTGCAAGATTGACCGTTTCAATGCCACTAGATTTTCTCAGGAGACAGAAGCACGTCAGAAGGAACTGAAGCGCCACTTCGCCCTGCTGTTTGCCAAGGAGGGTGCCCGCGTCATCCGCAAGATGCCCAAATGGATTCCTGCCAAGGTGAAGGGCGAGGCTATACCTGTGAAGATGGAACTCCGACTCTACTTCGTTGATACCAGCAAGTAGTGTCTCTATCAGCGATAGGTCGTTTCTCTATCGGAGAAAGGTCGTTTCTCTATCGGAGAAAGGTCGTTTCGCTGACAGAGAAAGGTCGTTTCTCTACTCTTGATTTAGTATGCTGCCGACGATGAAGATAATAAAGTTTTTGAAAGACTGGACGCTACCCGTGTCGATGGGTACGGGAGCGCTGCTATATCTGGTGTTTGCCTACGTACCACAGTTGGACGAGGCTGCCCTGTTTTTTGATCCCGTGATGGAGGCCATCCTCCCTATGTTTATGTTTTTGGTGCTGTTTGTGACCTTCTGCAAGGTTGACTTCCACAAGATGCGTCCTGTATGGTGGCACCTGTGGGTGGGCATCTTTAACTTGCTCTTTGTGGGCATTGTGATGGCAGTGATACTGGGCTTGAACTTGAAAGCCGAGAAACTGGTGCTGATGGAAGCCCTGCTGATGTGTATCATTGCCCCCTGTGCTACGGCAGCAGCTGTGGTAACCCAGAAATTAGGCGGTTCGCTGGAGCAGACCACCACTTTTACTTTTCTTTCTAACTTCATTACGGTGCTGTTGGTACCCGTATGTTTCCCCATGATTGAGAAAGGTGCCGATATCTCGTTTATGAGTGCCTTCTGGAAGATACTCTATCAGGTTGTGGTGCTGTTGGTGGTGCCCATGTTGCTGGCCTATGTGGTGAAACACACCATGCACCGCCTGCACAAAAAGATTGTGAGCATCAAAGACCTGTCGTTCTATCTCTGGGGCTGTTCGCTGATGATTGTCACTGGCACTACCGTGAAAAATATTCTTCACGCCGAAGCCTCTGTGTTGTTTCTGGCCATGATAGCCCTGCTGGGTCTGCTGCTGTGCATCATCCAGTTTGCTGTGGGGCGTTTTATTGGCCATTTCTTTGGTCGTACACAGGAAGCCGGTCAGGCCTTGGGACAGAAGAATACAGCATTTGCCATCTGGCTGGGTATCACCTATTTGAATCCGTTGTCATCCGTTGGCCCAGGCTGTTATATCCTCTGGCAAAACATCATCAATTCGGTGGAAATATGGCAGGAACGCAAGAAGGAAAAAGGCAAAAATGCCCATCTGTGAAAATAATGGCAAAAAAAAGATGAAAATGTTTTGACTTTTAAGTTTTTTTATTAATTTTGCATGCAGAATACTAAATCAATGCATATGAAGAATAATACGAGACTTTGGCCCTTTTTATTTGTCGTCACAGTTTTTGTGATGATGGCTGTTTCGTGCGAGGAGAACAAGCATAGCATGGACTTCAAGAGCGGACAGGCCGACAGTCTCATCTTCGATGCAGGCGCGCTGAAAGACTATAATCGCATGCTGACCCTCATAGATAGCTTCGAGCAGGTGGGTAATATCTCGGTGATGAATGCCGATCGCTGGCGTGGTACGGCCTCCTATAGACAAGGACAGTATCGCTCGGCCGAGTTCTACTATCAGAAGGTGGTGAACGGCAAGATAGAGACGGCTCAGGACTCACTGGCCTACGCCAAGTCGGCACGCCGACTGTCAGAGTTGCTTCTGATCAAGGGCGACTACGAGGGATCGTTGCGCGTGGCTATGCCTGCCGTCCAGAAACTACAGGAGTCGGGCTATGGTTCAGACATCGACTATGCCATCCTGCTCAATAATATTGGCTGCTGCCAATTGTATCTGGGCTATCACTCGGAGGCCGAGGAGAGCTTCGCGTCAGCTCGTGAACACTATAAAAACAGATGGATGACTGACAGCACCAGTCGAGGCTATCAGGAAGCTGTCATCGGCACCGTATATACCAGTCAGGCCTATCTTAACACGCGTCACTTTGATACTGCGGCTCAGTGGATAGACCGTGCAGAGATGCTGCTGGGCTTCTATTTCACCAAGCCTGATGCCCGTCGTGAATATTTCGATGAATACCAGGGACGTATCGACGTTATGAGGGCCATCGCCTTACAGGGACTGGGAAAGTCGGCTGAAGCAGCCAAGTCATACCAGCAGTTCCTGCTTACTGATTTCTCTAAGACCAGTCTGGCACAAATTTATTCCAATGACTACTTGCTGGCAGCAGGCCGCTATAAGGAGGCTGCCGACAACTATCGCTATCTGGACCAGATGCTCGGCGAGCATGGCATGAAAAAGACATTGGATAACATCCAACTCTTCCTTCTACCCAAGTTCCGCGCCAATGTGTGGGCCATGCGCCGAGACTCGGCTATGGCTGTGGGCATGAACCTGTGTGAAGCTCTGGATAGCGCTATCATCAAGAACAAGACAAACGATGCTGCCGAGTTGGCCACCATCTATGAGACCCAGCAGAAGGAGGCTCAGATAGCCCTGCAGCAGGCCAAGATGGCCCGTCAGCGCATGTTCTCTACTATGATTGCCCTGGCCTTGGTCATCATCTTCTTCCTTATCTTCATCTACTTCCGTCAGCGTGCGGCACAGCGTCTGAAGCATGCACACCAGAGTCTGGAGGAGGCCCATGAGCAGTTGAAGGAGGCCTACGACCAGTTGGAGGAGACCACAGCTGCCAAGGAGAGAATCGAGAGTGAGTTGCGTATTGCACGCGATATCCAGATGTCGATGGTGCCCCAGCAGGCTCCTGAGCGCGACGGACTGGACCTGCACGCCTCGATGATTACAGCTAAGGAGGTGGGTGGCGACCTGTATGGCTATCTGCTGGAAGGCGATCAGTTGTACTTCTGTGTGGGCGACGTCAGTGGAAAAGGTGTGCCTGCATCGCTGTTCATGGCTCAGGCCACGCGACTCTTCCGCACCATGGCTTCGCAGCACATGATGCCAGCAGAGATAGCCACACGCATGAATGCAGCGCTGACAGAGAACAATGAGCAGGGAATGTTTGTCACCATGTTCATGGGTTTGCTTGACCTGAACTCAGGTAAGTTGAGTTTCTGTAATGCAGGTCATAATCCGCCCATCCTGACAGATAGTCCGCTGTCAGAGGCTAACCAAAAAGAATTCCCATTCCACTATCTAGAAATGAAGCCCAATGCTCCCATCGGCTTGTGGCCTGAGTTGGAGTTTGAGGGCGAGGAGATAGAAACGGTGAAGGGTTGTCCGATGGTGTTCTATACCGATGGACTGACGGAGGCTGAGAACAGAAAGCAGGATCAGTTTGGCGAGGAGCGTCTGCTCGATTTACTGAGTCACAATCGCTTTGCCTGTGCTGCCGAGGTGGATGCCTTCCTGAAGGCAGAGGTCGAGAACTTCCGCGACGGCGCAGAGGTCAACGACGACATGACGCTGTTGTGTATGATGTTGAAATAAGAAAAGAGAAAAAAGAATAGAACGATATCAATGGCCAGTCAGCAGACTGGTCATTTTTTGTGCAGCGTTCTTTGGCGCATTCTCCTTGCCCAGTCGACGCCACACCTCATCATAGCCGGCCAGCATCTTTTCGCGCTCAGGACCGTGGAGGATGGCTTCAAGGTGACGTTCGATATTCTGCTGAGAGAACGTGTCGGCCACCAGTTCTGGCACCACCTCGCTGTCAGCAATCAGATTGACCAGCGATACATACTTCACCTTGAGAACCTTTTTGCGCAGCCAACCAATGAGTTGGGGCAGAGGTGTCTCGTAGCACACCACCTGAGGTACGCCAAAGAGGGCTGTCTCGAGTGTCGCTGTGCCACTGGTGACGAGGGCTGCGTGGGACTTGCTGAGTAGGTCGAAGGTCTGGTTCTTGACCAGTCGCACACCTGTGCCGTTGATAAACTGGTTGTAATACTCCTCATCGATGCCAGGAGCCCCAGCCAGCACCAGTTCGTAGTCTTTCTCAAACTTCTTCGCTGCACGAATCATCGTGGGCAGGTTGTCTTTGATCTCCTGGCGACGAGAGCCAGCCAGCAAGGCAATGATGGGAGTCCTAGCCCCATCCTGTGAGGGGTGGGAGAGTCGCCACTCCTTTATCTCATCGGCCGTGGGGTTGCCCACATAGTGAATGGGGTAGTGATGCCTGCCTTCAAAGAAATCGACTTCGAAGGGTAGGATAGAAAAGAGTTCATCGACGTCACGCTTGATGTTCTTGATGCGATACTCTTTCCACGCCCAAATCTTGGGGGCGATATAATAATAGACAGGAATTTGCGTGTGTTGCTTGACAAATTTTGCAATGTCGAGGTTGAAGCCTGGATAGTCAACGAGAATCACCACATGGGGCTGCCACTCCACGATGTCACGCTTGGCTTGCCGCATATTGCGCAGGATGGTGGGCAGGTGAAGCAGCACGGGCACAAAACCCATGTATGCCAGTTCGCGATAGTGCTTCACCATGGTGCCGCCTGCCGACTGCATCTGGTCACCGCCATAGAAACGGAACTCGGCCTCAGAATCCTGCTCTTTCAGGGCCTTCATCAGTCGTGAGGCATGCAAATCGCCAGAGGCCTCGCCAGCTATCAGGTAATACTTCATGGAAATTGATAATTCGGAAATGGATAATTGATGATTATTGTTCCCAGTCTTCTTTCTGTTTCAGGAATTCGTAGGCTGTCACGTCAATTTGCGTGGGGGTGATGGCCACATAGCCATTGTCCAGGGCCCAGCGGTCGGTGTCCTGCTGCTCTGGTTCCTCGTTGCGATAGTGCCCCACCATCCACCAATAGTCGTAGCCACGCGGATGATGGCACTGGATGGTCTCGCTGTACCACGAACCCAGGGCCATGCGACACATCTTGACACCCTTGAAGGTTGTACCCTTGGGGAAGTTGATGTTCAGACAGATGCCCTTGGGCAGTCCCTCGTTGAGCACCTTCTCCGTGAACATCCTCACATAGGGGCGCAAAGGCTCGAAGTCGGCATCATCGTGGTTGTCGCACAGCGAATAGGCTACGGAGGGGATAAACTTCATGCAGCCCTCCAAGGTGACGCCCATCGTACCACTGTAGTGAGCGTTGACTGAGGCGTTGTCGCCGTGGTTGATGCCACCAATCACCATCTGGGGCTGGCGCTGGCAGATGTTGGCCAATGCCATCTTGACGCAGTCGGTGGGGGTGCCGTTGCACGACCAAATCTCTACACCCTCACGCTTCTCTTGAAGGGTCAGTCTAAGGGGTGTGGTGGCCGAGAAGGCACACGAGAAACCAGAGCGGGCTGAGTCTGGCGCACATACGATGATATCGGCCATGTCGCTCAGCATATCGACGAGGCTGTTGATGCCTTTGGCCTGAAAACCGTCGTCGTTTGAAATCAGTATCAGGGGTCTTTCTGTCATTCTTTCTGCTTTTTGCGTGCAAAGTTACTTATTTTCTTTGAAATACCCAAAAAACTAAAATATTTAAAATAAATGCAGTGAAACAACCGTTGTTTCACGGAAAATTAGTATCTTTGCAGCCTATTATCTAAAAAAGAGAAGGATAGAAATGGGAAAAATAATTGCATTAGCAAATCAGAAAGGCGGCGTTGGTAAAACGACGACAACCATTAATCTGGCTGCTTCGCTGGCCACACTGGAGAAGAGTGTGTTGGTGGTGGATGCTGATCCACAGGCCAATGCATCGAGTGGATTGGGTGTTGATCTCAAGGAGGTGGACTGCTCGCTCTATGAGTGCATCATCAACCACACAGACGTGCGAGAGGCTATCTATACCACTGATATCGAGGGACTGGACATCATTCCCAGTCACATCGACCTGGTGGGTGCGGAGATTGAGATGCTGAACCTGGACAATCGTGAGAAGGTGATCAAGCAGTTGCTGGACCCCATCCGCAATGAGTATGACTATATCCTTATTGACTGCTCGCCCTCGCTGGGACTCATCACAGTGAACTCGCTCACGGCTGCCGACTCGGTGATTATCCCTGTGCAGTGTGAGTATTTTGCATTGGAGGGTATCTCAAAACTCCTCAATACTATTAAGATTATCAAGTCTAAACTGAATCCGAAACTCGAGATCGAAGGCTTCCTGCTCACGATGTATGACTCGCGTCTGCGTCTGGCCAACCAGATCTACGACGAGGTGAAGCGCCACTTCCAGGAACTGGTGTTCAAGACTGTGATTCAGCGCAACGTGAAACTCTCGGAGAGTCCTTCGCATGGTCTGCCCGTCATCCTCTATGACGCAGACTCAACAGGTAGTAAGAACCATTTGGCATTAGCTAAGGAAATCATCAGCAAGACAAAATAAGAATTATGGCTGTTAGAAAGAAATTTGATAAGAGCGTGCTGGGACGCGGACTGGACGATATCGGCAGTGGTCGCGGACTGGATGCACTGATAGATACGAGTGATGTGATGACACAGGGGTCGTCAAACCTCAACGAGATTCCCATCGACCAGATTGAACCCAACCCAGACCAGCCTCGACGCGAGTTTGACGAGAAAGCACTGCAGGAACTGGCTACGAGTATCCAGAATATGGGTATCATCGCCCCCATCACCCTGCGTCAGGTGGCTCCCGATCACTACCAGATTATTGCTGGTGAACGTCGTTGGAGAGCTTCACAGATGGCTGGCTTACAGGCTATTCCTGCCTATATCCGCACAGCCAACGACGAGAGCGTGATGGAGCTGGCTCTGGTAGAAAATATCCAGCGTGAAGACCTAAACGCCATCGAAATAGCATTGGCCTATGAGCATCTGGCCGAGACCAGTGGCATGACGCAGGAGAAAATCTCAGAGCGTGTGGGCAAGAGCCGTACGGCTGTGACCAACTATATGCGTCTGCTGAAGTTGCCAGCCCAGATTCAGATGGCCCTGAAGAATCGTGAGATTGACATGGGACACGCACGTGCCTTACTGTCGCTCGACTCGCCCTCGATGCAGCTGAAACTCTTCCGCGATGTGCTGAAGAACCAGTACTCTGTGCGCAAGGTCGAGGAGATGGTGCAGGCTCTGAAGAGTGGTGAGGATGTGCAGTCGGCTCGCAAGCGCATCACGACCAACACACCGTTGGCTGCCCATCTGACAGAGAAAAGAGACTCGCTGACGCGCTATCTTCACACAAAGGTACAGATGACGTGCTCGCCCAAGGGTAATGGTAAGATTAGCATCGCCTTTGCCAATGAAGACGAACTAAATCGCATTCTGGCTCTGCTGGAGAAATAAGACTATATAAAATTAGGTAGGTACATTGATGATAATGAGGTTGAATCAGAGTATAAGGAGAAACAAGAAGATGAGAAGGCTCATGGCCCTTTTACATCTTTTCCTTTTTACCTTTTTACCTTTATCAGCTTCGGCTCAGAACGAGGTGCCTGACTCTATCGTACAGGCCATCGACTCGATGTACGAGGCCATGACTGTCGACACCGTGGCCATCAACGACAGCATCGAGAAGATGAAGTCGGTGGTCGTGGTCGACATGCCAAAGGAAACGAAGGCGGAGCGAGACTGGAGCACCTGGCGTCCAAACCCGCAAAGGGCCTTGTGGCTGGCCTTGGTCATTCCTGGTGGTGGCCAGATATATAATCGCAAATATTGGAAACTGCCCATCGTCTATGGAGGCTTCGTGGGCTGTATCTATGCCATGATGTGGAACAACATGATGTATCGCGACTATTCGCAGGCCTATCTGGACATCATGGACAATGACCCCACAACAGCCAGCTATAACAAGTTCCTGCATCTGGGCAAACAGATTAATGACCAAAACGCAGAACGCTATAAGCAGGTGTTTAAGAGTCGAAAGGACAAGTATCGCCGTTGGCGCGACCTGAGCTTCTTCTGCCTTATTGGCGTCTATGCGGTATCGGTGATTGATGCTTATGTCGATGCTGAGTTGTCGGCTTTCGACATTTCCAAGGACCTGAGCCTGAAGGTCAGACCCACGGTCATCGGAAACAATGCTTCTATGAATCCGCTGTATGCCACGTCGCTGGGCGTGAATTGCAGCATTAACTTCTAAACAAAAGAAATGAGAATAAACATAGCGACCATAGCAAAACAGACGGCCAAGAGTTTACTGCTCTTGGGCTTCATGGCTGGTATGCCCTCTGTGATGCAGGCCCAGATTACAGTGGTGGATGAAGATGCTGACGACGACGAAATAGAGGTGGTCAGCGACGAGGGAGTCGAGGAGATTGAATTCCCTGAGTCCATGACCTATAACCTGGACAGTCTGATGAACCAGTATATGTCGAAGACGTATCTGGCACCTGACAACGACTGCCGGATGAAAGACGAGAACCCGACATTTGCCAAGGAGGTGTATATCGACCGTTTGCATCGCATGCCTACTATCATGGAGATGCCATATAACGAGGTGGTGCAGTCGTGCATCGATCGCTATACTGGTCGCTTGCGTCGTTCGGTGAGCTTCTTCCTGGGTGCTGCCAACTTCTATTTGCCTATCTTTGAGGAGGCACTGGAGGCCTATCAGATGCCCTTGGAACTGAAATATTTGCCTGTCATCGAGTCGGCGCTGAACCCCACGGCAGTGTCGCGTGTAGGTGCCACGGGCTTGTGGCAGTTCATGCTGACCACAGGTAAGGCCTATGGACTGGAGGTTAACTCGCTGGTGGACGAGCGTCGCGATCCTGTGAAGGCGTCGTATGCGGCAGCCCGCTATCTGCGCGACCTCTATCGCATCTTTGGCGACTGGAACCTGGTCATCGCAGCCTATAACTGCGGACCTGAGAATATCAACAAGGCTATCCGTCGCTCAGGTGGCGAGACGGACTACTGGAAGATCTATCCTTATCTGCCCAGAGAGACACGTGGCTATGTGCCTGCGTTCATTGCTGCCAACTATGTGATGAACTACTATTGCGAGCACAATATCTGTCCGATGAACAGTCAGTTGCCAGCCAAGACGGATACGGTGGTGGTCAACCAGAATGTGAACTTCAGTCAGTTGGTGAATGTCTGTGGCTTCGACCTGCAGATGCTGCGCTCGCTGAACCCAGAATATCGTCGCGACATCGTGCCTGGTGCCACCAAGCCATCGGCCATCCGTTTGCCTGTGGCAGATGTGGCTCGCTTCATCGACCTGCAGGATTCGGTCTTCGCTGCCAGTGCGTCAGACAAGCGTGTGGTGGTCGAGGTCGAGGAGGATGTAGCCAAGACGACCAAGGCTGACAAACGCTCGGCAAGGGGCGCGAAGTGGCACACGGTGAGACGTGGCGATACCATCGGCGGACTGGCAAAGAAATACAGAACGACAGCTGCCAGGATCAGGAGTCTCAATGGCTTGCGTGGCAACAATATCCGTGCGGGAAAGAAACTGAGAGTACGTTAGTATATATATAAAGGTGTAGGGAGGAATGACTATGGATGATGAGCAGATGAAACTTGAGGCAGTGGACGATAAGTTGATTAACGATGCGTTTGAGAAACTGATTAATGATTATCTTAACTCGCGCCATCGCAAAAAGGTGGACTTGATTACCAAAGCGTTTAACTTTGCGCGTCAGGCTCATAAGGGTGTGCGTCGCTTGTCGGGCGAACCTTATATCATGCACCCCATCGCTGTGGCTCAGATTGTTTGCTCTGAGATAGGACTGGGGTCTACGAGTATCTGTGCGGCCTTGCTCCACGACGTGGTAGAGGATACGGACTATACCGTTGAGGACATCGAAAATATGTTTGGTCCGAAGATTGCCCAGATTGTTGATGGTCTGACGAAGATCAGTGGTGGTATCTTTGGCGAACAGGCCTCGGCCCAGGCAGAGAACTTCAAGAAGTTGCTGCTCACGATGAGTGAGGATATCCGTGTGATCCTGATTAAGATTGCAGACCGTCTGCACAATATGCGCACACTGGACTCGCAGCCTGCCAACAAGCAATATAAGATTGCAGGTGAGACGCTCTATCTGTATGCACCTGTGGCTCATCGCCTGGGTCTCTATAAGATCAAGTCGGAACTTGAAAACTTGAGTTTCAAGTTTGAACATCCTGAGGAATATGCCTTTATAGAAAAGAAACTGGAAGAGACACGCGCATCAAGACACGAGCTCTTCGACCAGTTTATCTCACCCATCAGGGATGTACTCCTGAAGATGGGTATTGAATATGAGATTCGCGAACGTATCAAGACACCTTTTTCTATTTGGAATAAGATGCAGAACAAGCACGTGACGTTCGACGAGATATACGACATCCTGGCTGTGCGCATCATCTTTACGCCAAAGGTCAGGGAGGAGGAAATCAACGAGTGCTTCAATATCTATGTGGCACTGACAAAAATCTATAAGAGTCATCCTGATCGCACACGCGACTGGCTCAGTCATCCTAAGGCCAATGGTTATCAGGCTCTGCATGTGACGCTGATGTCAAAGCAGGGACATTGGATTGAGGTGCAGATACGCTCTGACCGCATGAACGAGATTGCAGAGCAGGGTCTGGCAGCCCACTGGAAATACAAGGATGGTACTGAGGGCGAGATTACGGAGGACGAGAACGAATTGAACGAATGGCTGCGCACCATCAAGGAGATTCTCGACGATCCACAGCCAGATGCGATGGACTTCCTCGATGCCATTAAGCTGAACCTTTTTGCCAGCGAGATTTTCGTCTTTACACCGAAGGGTGAGATTAAGACGATGCCAGCCGACTGTACCGTGCTCGACTTCGCATTCTCTATCCATACGTTCTTGGGCTCTCATTGTATCGGTGCCAAGGTAAACCATAAACTGGTGCCCATGAGTCATCGCTTGAAGAGTGGTGACCAGGTGGAGATTCTGACATCAAAGTCGCATCACGTGCAGCCCTCGTGGATTAACTTCGTGTCTACGGCCAAGGCCAAAGCTAAGATTCAGGCTATCCTGCGTCGCTCTAGTCGCGAGACCCAGAAGAAAGGTGAGGAGAAATTGCATGCCTGGCTCGAAAAGAATGGCTTCGAGGCCTCGATGTCTGTGCTCGACAGACTGTGTAAGTTCCATGACGTGGCGCGTCGCGAGTTGCTCTACCAGGCCATTGGCGATAATATCATCATCCTGGGCGAGAAAGATATCGACGAACTGAAGGGTAGAAACGCCAAGAAACCTGATAATGGTGGCGGATGGCGTAAGTTCGTGCCGTTTGTCAAGGCTAAGAAGCAGGAAGAAGTGGCGAAGCCTGAGCTCTTTGTGGTGTCTAAGGACTTTAACCGCAAGAAGCCCATATATATCAACGAGGACAACATCCGTCAGTATATCTTTGCTGATTGTTGTCATCCTATTCCTGGCGACGATACGCTGGGCTATATCGACAACAATAACTGCATCGAACTTCATAAGCGTACGTGCTTGGTGGCCAATAAGTTGAAGGCCAGCTATGGCAACCGCATCCTCGATGTGAAGTGGGATATGCACAAGAAGTTGTTCTTCGATGCTACCATCCGCCTGGCAGGTATCGATCGTCGTGGACTGGTCAACGAGGTGACACGTGTCATCTCTAATCAGTTGAATGTGGATATCCGCAAACTCACGTTCACCACAGAGGATGGTATCTTCGATGGTACTATCGACCTTCGCGTGCACGATCGCGATGATGTACGCGAAATCATCGACAGCCTCAAGGAGGTCGATGACCTCAAGGAAATATCACAAATCATGTGATGATATACTTAACTTTTTAACACACAATCACTATGGACTACAAAAAAGTGTTTGAAACGATGGTCGACGAGACGGCAAAGTATCTCTCTGATCATCGTCTGAAGTCAATGGTATTAGGTCTTTCGGGTGGCATCGATTCTACAGTGACGGCTGCCGTCTGTCATGAGGTGGTGAAGCGCCACCCTGAGTTGAAGTTTATTGGTGTGAGCATGCCTTGCACTACCAACACTGTAGAGGAGAACGACTCGGCTTCTAAGGCTATGAGGGCGTTCTGCACGGAGTACTGGGTAGAGAACCTGCAGGCACAATACCTGCTGATGAAGGCTACCTGCGAGCAGCACTACGAGTCAACAGCTCTCTCACAGGGTAACATCAAGGCGCGTCTGCGCATGATCTATCTGTATAATCTCGCTTCTGTGACAGGCGGTATGGTGATGGATACCGACAACCTTACGGAGCATTATCTGGGCTTCTGGACCATTCATGGCGACGTGGCCGACTATAACCCTATTGGTGGACTCTGGAAGCACGAGGTGTATGCTCTGTGTAAGTACTTGTTTACAGAGGTCTTCACCGATACTAACGACGCTCGCTATCAGGCTCTGAAATCTGCCTATGACATCATGCCTACTGATGGTAATGGCGTGTCGGCTGGTGGCGATATGGCGCAGATTGCTCCAGGTCATACCTACGAGGAGGTGGATGATATCCTGAACAGCTATATCAGTAAGAAAGACCAGCCTGAGGCTCAGGCTGCCGAGGTGGAACGCCTGAACAAGGCCTATGGTGCTGAGACGGTGGAGCGCGTATTAAACCGTCATCGTCGTTCTGAGTTCAAGAGAAAGAGATTGCCCATTGCGATTGAGCGTAGTCTCTATGAATAGAAACAAGAAGGTCCCTAAGTTCTTAGAATCTTAGGGACCTTATTTCTTAGGACTTGAGACTTGTTATTGCAGTCCATCTAGTTGTTTCTTAAGGGCTTGCAGGTCGTCGCGTACGGCCATCAGGCGCGTGAGTACGTCGGCCTTCTTGTCGGCACCATTGCGATTGGCTGTGATGATTTTCTTTGCAGCAGCCAACTTAAATCCACGAACCTTTACCAAGTTGTGAATCAACTTGATTTGCTCTATGTCCTTCTCAGCATATTGGCGCACTTTATTGGGGCCTGAAGTCTTGGGCTTCAGGTAAGGAAATTCCGTCTCCCAGAAACGCAACGTGCTCTCGTTGAGGTCGAACATTTCGGCCACCTCCTTGATGGAGTAATAGAGTTTCAAATTCTTATTCAGGTTCAGTGCCATAAATCCTTGTGATTTGTGTGCAAAGATACGAAATTATTCTTAATTCGTCATCGTTTATTCACCATTTTTTTGTAATTTTGCACCCAAATTGTAAAAAAGTAAAGAAACAATGATGACTGCTAAAGAGATTCGCGACTCGTTCAAGAAATTTTTTGAGTCGAAACAGCATGCTATCGTGCCCTCTGCACCGATGGTAATCAAGGACGACCCCACGCTGATGTTCACCAACGCGGGTATGAACCAGTGGAAAGATATTATCCTGGGTACACGTGACCCAGAGCCACGTCGCCGTGCCGATACACAGAAGTGTCTGCGCGTTTCAGGTAAGCACAATGACTTGGAGGAGGTAGGCCACGATACCTATCACCACACCATGTTCGAGATGCTGGGCAACTGGAGTTTTGGCGACTACTTCAAGGAGGGTGCCATCGACATGGCATGGGAATACCTCGTTGATGTGCTGAAGCTGAATCCTGAGGACCTGTACGTTACAGTGTTCGAGGGTTCACCCGAAGAGAATATCCCTCGCGATGACGAGGCTGCCAAATATTGGTCTAAGCATGTGCCTGCCGACCACATTATCAATGGTAACAAGCACGATAACTTCTGGGAGATGGGCGATACGGGTCCCTGTGGCCCCTGTTCTGAGATCCACGTTGACTCTCGTACACCCGAGCAGCGCAAGGCCAGTGGCAAGAGTGGTCGTGAGTTGGTTAACCAGGACGATCCTCAGGTCATCGAGATTTGGAACATCGTGTTCATGCAGTTCAACCGTAAGGCTGATGGCTCTCTGGAGCCCCTGTCAATGAATGTGATTGATACGGGTATGGGCTTCGAGCGCTTGGTTCGCATGATGCAGGGCAAGCACTCTAACTATGATACAGACGTATTCCAGCCTATCATCAAGGCCGAGCAGGAGATTACAGGTCTGAAATATACCACCTTCGAGGAGGAGACCGAGAATCCCATTAGCAAGGAACAGGACGATATCAACGTGGCTATGCGTGTTTGCGCTGACCACCTGCGTGCCGTTGCCTTCTCTATCGCTGATGGTCAGTTGCCATCAAACGCCAAGGCTGGTTACGTGATTCGTCGTATCCTGCGTCGTGCCGTACGTTATGCCTACACCTTCCTTGGTCAGAAAGAGGCATTCCTCTATAAGCTTCTGCCCACACTCGTTGAGGAGATGGGCGATGCCTTCCCAGAGTTGAAGGCTCAGCAGACCCTCATTGCCAAGGTGATGAAGGAAGAGGAGGACTCTTTCCTGCGTACACTTGAGAAGGGTATCGGTATGCTGAATGATGCCATGGAGCAGCTCAAGGCTGAGAAGAAGACCGAGTTGGATGGCATACAGGCTTTCCGTCTGTTCGATACCTATGGCTTCCCTCTCGACCTCACCGAACTGATTTGTCGTGAGAATGGCTTTACTGTCAACGAGGAGCAGTTTAATGCCGAGATGCAGAAGCAGAAGGACCGCGCTCGCAATGCAGCTGCTGTGGAGAACAGCGACTGGGTTGAGTTGGCAGCAGGCGAACAGCAGTTCGTGGGCTATGACTATACGGAATATGAGTGCCGCATCCTGCGCTATCGCAAGGTGACACAGAAGAAGAACGAGTTCTTTGAGCTGGTTCTCGACAACACACCTTTCTATGGTGAGATGGGTGGCCAGGTAGGCGATAAGGGCGTCCTGGTTTCTGAGAACGAGACCATCGAGATTATCGATACCAAGCGCGAGAATGGCCAGAGTGTACATATCGTGAAGCAGTTGCCTAAGGATACTGCTGCTCAGTTCATGGCTTGTGTGGATACGGACAAGCGTGAAGCTAGCGCAGCCAACCACACTGCTACCCACTTGCTTGACTATGCTTTGAAGCAGGTGCTGGGTGACCACGTGGAGCAGAAGGGTTCTTATGTAAGTCCTGACACCCTGCGTTTCGACTTCTCTCACTTCGAGAAGGTTACCGACGAGCAGATTCGTGAGGTGGAGCGCATGGTCAACGATATGATTCGTCAGGATATTCACATTGACGAGCATCGTGATATGCCTTTCGATGAGGCTAAGAAATTGGGTGCTATCGCCCTCTTCGGCGAGAAGTATGGCGACAAGGTGCGTGTGGTTCGTTTCGGACCCTCATGCGAGTTCTGTGGTGGTGTTCACGCCAGCAGCACTGGTCGCATCGGTATGTTCAAGATCTTGTCTGAGAGTAGCGTAGCAGCAGGTATCCGTCGTATCGAGGCTAAGACTGGTAAGGAGTGCGAGGAGTTGCTGTATCAGACCGAGGACATGCTGCGTGCTGTGAGGTCGTTCTTCAACAACGCCAAGGACCTGCAGGGTGTCATCAAGAAGTATATCGAGGAGCACGACTCCATGAAGAAGGAGATTGAAGGCTTCCAGGCTCAGGCCGTAGAGCGTGCTGCCAAGCAGTTGGTAGAGAAGGCTCGTGAGGTTAATGGTGTGAAGTTGATTACAGCTGTTCTGCCTATGGCTCCTGCAGCTGCCAAGGACCTGGCCTTCAAGATTCGTGCTGCTGTCGAAGGTTCTCTGGTTTGCGTACTGGGTACGCATGCCGACAACAAGCCCCAGCTCTCTATCATGATGAGCGACGATATGGTGAGCGACCACGGCCTGAATGCTGGTCAGATGGTTCGCGAAGCTGCTAAGCTCATCCAGGGTGGTGGCGGTGGTCAGCCTCACTTCGCACAGGCTGGCGGTAAGAGCGTTGACGGTCTTAGTGCTGCTGTCGATAAGGTTGTAGAATTAGCAAAACTATAATAACAAAAAATAAGCGACACTTAACGGTGTCGCTTATTTTTTTATCCTTTTTATTATTCTTTATCGTACGCGTGAGCCGGATAGTCGATGGTGTAATGCAATCCGCGACTTTCCTTTCTTTCCAATGCGAAGCGGGTAATCAGATAACCCACGTTGATCATGTTGCGCAACTCGCAAATATCCTTTGTCGCCTTCACACGCTTAAAGAGATTCTCAGTCTCCTCGTAGAGAGTATCAAGGCGTACCCAAGCACGATGCAGGCGCAGGTCTGAACGTACGATACCAACGTAGTTAGACATGATTTCGCCCACCTCTTTCACACTCTGGGTAATGAGCACCTTCTCCTCGTTTGTCAGCGTACCCTCGTCATTCCATTCAGGCACCTTTTCGTTGAAGTCGTAGAGATCCACATGTTCCAAAGAGTGCTTGGCAGCAGCATCGGCATAGACCACAGCCTCGATGAGCGAGTTGGAAGCCAGACGGTTGCCACCATGCAAACCAGTGCACGAGCATTCACCGATGGCATAAAGGCGCTCGATACTTGAACAGCCATTCAAATCAACCTTGATACCACCACACATATAGTGGGCAGCAGGACGCACGGGGATATAGTCGGTGGTGATGTCGATACCCATAGACAGGCACTTCTGATAGATGTTGGGGAAGTGCTTGCGTGTCTCTACGGGGTCTTTATGGGTCACGTCCAGACAGACGTGGTCCAGTCCGTGAATCTTCATCTCCTTATCGATGGCACGAGCCACGATGTCACGTGGTGCCAGCGACAGGCGCTCGTCATATTTCTCCATAAAACTCTCACCATTGGGCAGGCGCAGTATGCCACCATAGCCACGCATAGCCTCTGTAATCAGGAAGGCCGGATGCGTCTCGCCTGGCGAATAGAGGGCTGTGGGGTGGAACTGTACAAACTCCATGTCCTGCACAGTACCCTTGGCGCGATAGACCATAGCCTCACCGTCGCCAGTGGCAATCACAGGATTGGTGGTTGTCTGATAGACAGCACCGCATCCGCCAGTACACATCAGTGTCACCTTTGACAGGTAGGTGTCCACCTTCTCTGTATCAGGGTTCAACACGTAGGCACCATAGCAGTTGATATACGGGGTGCGACGTGTCACCTTGGCTCCCAAATGGTGCTGGGTGATAATCTCCACGGCGAAATGATTCTCCTTGATATCGATGTTGGGGTTGTTGCGCACAGCCTCCATCAGTCCGCGCTGAATCTCAGCACCCGTGTCATCAGCATGGTGCAAGATACGGAACTCAGAGTGTCCGCCTTCACGATGCAAGTCAAAGGTGCCGTCCTCCTTCTTGTCGAAGTTCACACCCCACTGCACCAGTTCTCTGATCTGTTCAGGTGCGTTTCTCACCACCTGTTCCACTGCGGCACGGTCGCTGATATAGTCACCTGCAATCATCGTGTCCTCAATGTGTTTTTCAAAGTCGTCGACGGCCAAGTTGGTCACCGATGCCACACCGCCTTGTGCAAACGATGTGTTGGCCTCGTCGAGCGAGGTCTTACAAATCAGGCACACCTTACCTTTGTTAGCGCGTGCCACTTTCAAGGCGTAGCTCATGCCAGCCACACCTGCTCCTATAATCAGAAAGTCGTATTTATAGACCATTGCATTAATAATTTCCGACTGCAAAGGTACTACCTTTTTCTTAAACAGCAAAACTTCTAGTGAGTTTCCTTTGTATTTCGCTCACTTATTTGTACCTTTGTAGGCAATATGATAAAGCGATTGATTTTAGGAGTACTGCTGTTCGTTTCGATGGCAGTATCAGCACAAATAGATACCGTCTCAGTACAGATAGACACGCTGGAGCAGGAGCTTCCCTGGCCTCAGAAGTTGCAGCACAGACTAGACTCCATGATGCAAGACCCCTTGCTCGATTATACCCAGCTAGGCCTGATGGTTTGGGATTTGACCGACGACTGCCCGCTCTTTTCCTTTAATAAGCGTCAGTTGCTCCGTCCGGCTTCTACGATGAAGCTGCTGACGGCCATCACAGCTTTGGATCATCTGGGTGGCAACTATCAGTTCCGCACGTCTTTATACTATACTGGCGAGATAGAGGGACATACGTTGAAAGGCGACCTCTATTGCGTGGGAGGTATGGATCCTGCTTTCGATGGCGATGATATGTGGCGCTTTGCCCGTGCTCTGAAGGATATGGAGATTGATACCCTGTGTGGCCGCATCGTGACAGACGTGACGATGAAGGATACCCTGAAATGGGGTGAGGGCTGGTGCTGGGATGACGATAATCCCACCTTGTCGCCATTGCTGGTGAATCGCAAGGCAAACTTTACCAATCGTTTCTTGGCATCTCTTCAAGAAGTGGAGATTGTGACCGATAGTGTTTCTCTGGCCAGTGAAAAGGTACCTTCCGATGCCAAATTGGTGAGTGAGCGTAAGCGTAGCATCGACCAGATCCTGCAGCGTATGATGAAGGATAGCGATAACCTCTATGCCGAGTCGGTGTTCTATCAGACTGCAGCCAGCACTCGCCAACCCTCGCGTGCCCTTGATGCAGCTCGCCAGGAGCGTGCTCTGTTAGAGCGTGCTGGCGTTGGCTCATCGTCGTGCCGTATTGCTGATGGCAGTGGCTTGTCGCTCTATAACTACCTGTCGGCCGAGATTGAAACGATGATTCTCCGCTATGCCTTCCGTCGTAAGGCTGTTTATAGTCATCTGCTCTATTCATTGCCCATTGCAGGCGAGGATGGTACCTTGAAAAAACGTATGATAGGTACTTCGGCCGAGGGTAATGTCCAGGCAAAGACGGGCACGCTGACAGGTGTTATCTCGCTCGCTGGTTATTGCTCGGCCTCAAACGGCCACCGTCTATGCTTCGCCATCATGAATCAGGGCATACAAAAAGGCTCGGAAGCCCGAGCCTTTCAAGATAAGATTTGTATGATTCTCTGTGATTAGAAGTTCACACCGAGGTTTACGAAGAAAGCACCATTGTGTACTGATGCATCGTCGGTGGCATTAACCTTCCAGTCTGCAATGTTTGAGAGACCGAACTGATAGCCCATTTCGAGGTACAGCTTGTTGTATTCAGCACCGCAACCAAACTTGATGCCTGCATCAAGACGATTGAAGCGATCGCTGCCAAATGAGCTCTCCTTGTCAGTGCCTTCGCCACTCTTCATTTTACCGGCAATACCCATTGAGAAGGTGGGACCGATGAAAGGCAGAACAGCAATCTCGTCAGTAGCCTGGATACCATACTTCAGCAAAACGGGAATCTCGAGGTAGTTCAGGTTGGCATAGGTGTTCTTGTCCTTCTTTGCACCACGCTGTGTGAAGTACAGACCACTCTCCAAGAAGATAGGCGTAGAATCAGAAATACGGAGGCCCAAAACACCCGCGAGATTCAAACCAGCATTTGCTCCGCTGAATCCCTCTGTATCGCCAGTTAGGTTAGCGACATTAAGACCCATGCGCATGCCATAGTAAACAGTGCTCTCTGTGAGAGAAAAACCGCCGCTGCTAATCTGAGCGAACGAAGGTGCTGCGAACAGCACGGCTACGATAGCCACAAGAAACTTTTTCATACTTTTATGTTTTTTAGTTAACGTTTGATAAAACTTTGTGCAAAGTAACACATTTTTTTTGATTTCTCCAAACGTTTTGACAAAAAATAATGGTCTTTACATTAAAGAAATGGTGAAAAGATAGACCACTGCAGCGGGAATGGCCAGCAGCGATGAGTCGAAACGGTCGAGCATGCCACCATGACCAGGCAGGATGTTGCCACTGTCCTTAATGCCAAGAGTACGCTTGAGAAGACTCTCAACCAGATCGCCCCAGGTGCCAAAGACCACCACGGTGAGACCCAGACCAGCCCATTGCCACATGTTCAGGTTGGCCTGTTCTGGCACGTAGGTGTTCAGCAGATACCACACCAGGATGGCGATGCCCACCACCAAGAGGCCACCTCCGATGCTACCTTCCCATGACTTGCCTGGCGACACGCGAGGGAACAGCTTGTGGCGTCCCAGCAGCGAACCACAGAGATAGGCGCCCGTGTCGTTCATCCACAGGAATACGAATACGCTCAGTGGCAACACAAACGAATAGCTGCCTGCCTGTGGGAATGCCAGTACGTTGAGCATCGAGAAGGGTAGGGCTATGTAGAGCTGGGGCAACATGGTGTATGCCCAGTTGTTGATGGGGTCCTTAGCCTTCAGATAGAGCTCGGCAATGAGCAGATAGATAATCGTGATGAGGTAGGGGATAAACACCGTATCTGTATTCACGAAACCGCTGCAGTGTCCGGCCATTGCCAGAAAGAGATAGACACCTGCTACAGTAGAGATGAACTGGTTCACCTGCACATAGGGTCGCTCGTTCACCAAGCCACAGAACTCCCAGATGGTCATTCCCGTGACGAGGGCGAACAAAAAGACCATTGCCAGCGGGTTCAGGAAACTGACCACGATGGCGGCGACAAAGAAGACGCCTGTAATGGCTCTAACAATAAAGTTCTTCATAGTTTGTTTTATTTAGGATTCTTAGGATTCCTCAGTAGTCTCTGTGTTCTCCGAATGATCTGATGCATCAGACTCTTCAGGAGTTTCAGCACTCTCTTTTGCTTCCAGTTGCTTGGTGCGTTCCTCAGCCATCTGCTCAGCCTCGGCACGCATCTGGGCTTCCAGCAGTTCGTCGGCACGACTGGTCCAAGGGCGCTTGCCAAATATCTTCTCTACATCCTCGGCAAAGATCACCTCGCGCTCTACCAAGAGCTGAGCCAGTTGGGCGTGGCCATCCTTGTGCTCTGACAGGATTTGCTTAGCACGCTCATACTGCTCGTTGACCATCTTCAGCACCTCGTCGTCCATAATCTTGGCCGTTGTCTCAGAGTAAGGACGTTGGAACTGGAATTCCGCATTGTTATAATAACAGAGGTTAGGCAGCTTCTCGCTCATACCTGCATAGGCCACCATGCCGTAGGCCTGCTTTGTGGTGCGCTCCAGGTCGTTCATTGCACCCGTAGAGATATGTCCCACAAAGAGCTCCTCAGCAGCACGTCCACCCAGCAGCGAACACATCTCGTCGAGCATAGCCTCCTTGGTCTGCAGCACGCGCTCCTCGGGCAGATACCATGCAGCACCCAGAGCCTGTCCGCGAGGCACGATGCTCACCTTTACCAATGGGTTGGCAAACTCCGTGAACCACGAGATAGTAGCGTGACCAGCCTCATGGATGGCGATAGAACGTTTCTCGGCCTCCGTCATCACCTTGGTCTTCTTTTCCAGACCACCGATGATACGGTCTACGGCATCGAGGAAGTCCTGCTTGCCCACCTTCGGACTATCATGACGGGCAGCAATCAGTGCGGCCTCATTACATACGTTGGCAATGTCGGCACCAGAGAAACCAGGTGTCTGGCGAGCCAGGAAGTCTACATCCACCGTCTCGTCGAGTTTCAGGGGCTTGAGGTGAACCAAGAATACCTCCTTGCGCTCATTGAGGTCGGGCAGGTCAACATGTATCTGACGATCGAAACGACCAGCACGCAGCAGGGCCGAGTCGAGCATGTCCACACGGTTGGTGGCAGCCAGGATGATGACGCCACTGTTGGTACCAAAGCCATCCATCTCGGTGAGCAGGGCGTTCAGTGTGTTCTCGCGCTCGTCGTTACCACCCATGGCAGGGTTCTTCGAACGGGCACGACCCACGGCGTCGATCTCGTCGATGAAGATGATGCAGGGGCTCTTGGCCTTGGCCTGCTGGAACAGGTCGCGCACACGACTGGCACCCACACCCACGAACATCTCAACGAAGTCAGAACCACTCATTGAGAAGAAGGGCACGCCAGCCTCACCGGCAACAGCCTTGGCCAGCAGGGTCTTACCTGTTCCTGGAGGTCCTACGAGCAGGGCACCCTTGGGAATCTTACCTCCCAGGTCGGTATATTTCTGTGGATTCTTCAGGAACTCCACAATCTCCTGTATCTCTTGTTTGGCACCAGCCTGACCAGCCACGTCCTTGAACGTGATGCCCAGTTCGCCACCCTTTTCATACATCTTGGCCTTGCTCTTGCCCACGTTGAAGATGCCGGCACCCATGCCGCCACCACCCATGCGACGCATGAAGATCATCCACAGGAAGACGAGGAAGAAGATGGGGAGCAGACTCGAAATGATGAAGTTCAGGATGCCGTTGCTACTCTCGTGCTCGTAGTCGAACTTACCTTTAAAGAAACCACGGGCGCGGGCAGAGTCCACGAACTCCTCCACCTTGGCGTTGCTGCCATATTCTACAGCCAGATAGGGCTCGGTGCCTGTCTGGGCAGTGGTCTTGTGGAAGACTGCCTGAATGCTGTCTGGCTTTACATACATCTTCAAGGTCTCCGTGCTCTTGTTGGCCACGATGCGCTCGGCATAGCCATTGTTCACGAAGTTCTTGAATTCGCTATATGAGGCCTGTCCCGTTGAGGCTTCCTTCTGCTTCTGAATTTCGCTCGAGCCATTGGTGAGATAGAAGAAAGCCAGAGCGGCGATGACGATGAGATACACCCAGTTCATATTGAACTTTGGCATCTTTGGTTGCTGGTTATTTTGTTGCTGTTGTTCCATTGTTGTTCGTTTAGTCTAAGTCAGGGATATAGGTCACCTGTGCATCTTCCCAAAGATGTTCCAGGTCGTAGTACTCGCGCACATCGGGCAGGAAAACGTGAACCATCACATCCGTGTAGTCCATTGCCACCCATTGGGCATTATCCAGTCCCACCACGTGGGCAGGCTTTTCCTTCAGTTCCATGCGTGCCATGTCGGCCACACTCTCAGTAATTGCTTCCACCTGTGCAGGCGAGTTGCCTTGGCAAACGACGAAGTTTTTGCAGATGGTGCCGTCGATGCCGCTTAGGTCGGCTACGACTATCTGACTACCTTTTTTTTCTTGTATTCCCTTAATAATTGTTTGAACCAGTGTCTCTGTTTGTTCCATTAAATATAATAATGTGTAATTTCTTTGCAAAGATAGTGCTTTTTATCCGATTTGAGTACATGAAAGTGTTTTTTTTGAGAATTTTTATAAAAAACTCCGAAAAAGTTTTGGTATTTCGAGAAAAAGTAGTACCTTTGCACCCGCAATTCAGCAAGAGCGCTGAAGCAAATTATAAGTTTGGGGTATGGTGTAATGGTAACACTGCAGATTCTGGTCCTGCCTTTCCTGGTTCGAGTCCGGGTACCCCAACAGTTTAATCCGCTAAGTCACTGAAAATCAGTACTTAGCGGATTTCTTTTATACCAAATTGGCGTGTTTTTGGCGTGATAATTATTGTTTTGGCGTTCCTTGACTCCTAATTTTGCAGTTTGCAATCTCAGAGTTTGCAGATAGTGGCTTTAGTATTTGGGGATTCTATATTCTCTGAGATTGAGCCAGACCATTAAGCCTATTGAAC
>CADAKX010000025.1 GCA_902788605.1 uncultured Prevotellaceae bacterium
TATGTGTTTGACAATACTCCAGACTGCTGCAAGGGTGAGGCTCCAAATTCGCCTCGTGTTGGCCCATTCCGTGCATACCTTTATGCATCGATGGGTACCACAACGGAGTTTGATTCAAGCTGTGTGTTTGTTGGTGAGCAGACAGGCATTGAGTCAATGAACAATGTGCAATGCACAATGAACAATGTGCTCTTCGACCTGCAGGGCCGTCGCATTCAGGGCTCTCCCAAGCATGGGGTGTATATCCAGAATGGAAAGAAGGTTATGAAGTGATGCCTAAGTGAGCAACTCGTCGTTTCTCTGCAAGCAACTCGTCGTTTCTCTGCAAGCAACTCGTCGTTTCACTTGCAGAGAAACGACTTTTTGGCAACACCTAACTCAAATCGCTGGAAAAGCCCTGAGGCAAAGGGTTTAAGACAAGGTAGGTGTTTGCCAAACAGGTAACCAACAGGTACCTAACACCTACCTATCACCTACCTTTTTGACGTTTTGGGGTCATCCTCACCAAAATCGCTCGAAAAGCCTTTGTATACAGGGGTTTCCGGAGATTGAGGATGCTCGTCATCCTCACCCAACCCTCACCATATCCTCACCAATCTCAGGCCGCACAAGATCCGTTATTACTGGTAAGCCTAGGAGAAATGCCGTTTTGGCTTACGAGAAATGCCGTTTCGCGACGTGCGAAATGGCATTTCTCTGTTTACTGTGTTGTTTTTGATTGCTAAGTATGATGTTTACGATGCCAAAGTATGGCATTTACAGGTGCTAAGTGATATACTTATGGACAGTGGACAGTAAATATAGTGATAATAGAAAAGTTATCGCGTACGTACTGTAGTTTAACGCATTAACTTGATTTCATCATCACTTTCAAAAAGTCGGCAGGACTGATTACCTTAGGCGTCTGAGGGTCATGTTTGAAGACACAAGTACATTTGTGTCAATAACTGCATAAATCATGCCTTCACGCCTTTCTTTTTACGCAATTCAGTTCTTGCCACACGAATCTCCTCGTTAATCTCATCTAGCGAGAGTTCAGGCTCTTTACTCAACTCCGCAGCATTCCTTTGCTGCATATACAAATCCAACGCACTTGGCGATCCCTTAATGGCAAAGGGAATGCTACGACTTCTGATCACCGCTTTTACGAAGATGTTGAATGCCGTATTAGCACTCATGCCAAACTGCTCGCAGAGTGCATCGAACTGCGTTTTCATTTCAGAGTCCATTCTGACTGTAACTGCCGATTGTGCCATAATATCTAACCGCAAAAATCTACATTATGACAGCACTATGCCATCATTTCGACGGCAAATATACAACAAAACATTCAATATTCCAAATTTTCTGCAAGAAATCACTCTATGTTAGAGACAATTAATATCATTTTCTGCAACTCTTGGTAACACCTTTTTATGATTCAAGTTGAGGATATAGTGAGGGTTGGGTGAGGGTGTGGTGAGGATGACGAGCATCCTCAATCTCCGGAAACCCCTGTGTACAAAGGCTTTTCGAGCGATTTGGGTGAGGGTACCCCAAAAAACTAAAAACTATGGGCTTGAAAATAAAAATATTAAAATTGTTTGGATATATACTTTCTTATTCGTAATTTCGCAGGCGATGTTTGAAAAGGAAATAGAGGAATACGAAAACGTTCGAAAGGAGTATCAGCAAAAAGTAGCTGAGAAGATGGGACGTGAACAGTGGATGGAATACAACGAGATTCTGTTCTCTGCTTATTCCTGTGCCATAGAAGGAAACTCGTTCACGGTAGATGATACGAGAATCCTTCGAGAGCAGGGCATGGCGATGATTCCTGTAGGTCGATCATTGTTGGAATGTACGGAGATGGCTGATCATTTCCGCGCGTTTGATTATATGGTGAGTCATTTGGATGCACCTTTCAATGAAACTTTGCTGAAAGAGATAAACCGCTTGGCTACAGAACATACGTTGGCTTATAGAGCACCTGGCGCTGTAGCAGGAGAATATACTACAGAGGATATGGCAGCAGGCGATACCATCTTTGGCGACCATGAGATACTGATTGCTCGTGTGCCAAAGCTGATGGAATCGACAGAGAGAGCATTGGCTGACGGGCAGCATCCCTTGGTGGTGGCTGCAAAATGGCATGGCTACTACGAGTACCTACATCCTTTCCGCGATGGTAATGGCAGAACAGGACGCTTGATGTCAAACTTCATCCTTCTTCGTGCTGGGCATCCCTTGTTGATTATTAAACTGGAGGACCGTTCATCTTATATCTCTGCCCTGAAACAGATACGTACAGAGGGTACGGATGAGTTTTTGGTTTCATTCTTTTTCAAGTCGGCCATCAAACGAATGAAAAGCGAAATGGCCCAGAAAAGAAAAAGCACGTTACCTCTGGTTTTGGTAGGTGATAGGTAGGTGTAAGGTACCTGTTGGTTACCTGTTTGGCAAACACCTACCTCGTTCCAACCCCTTTGCAGCAGGGCATTTCCAGTAATCAGAGTTAGGTGTTGCGGAAAATCGTTTCTACTGCTTTTTTATGTCTCACTCCTTTTAGGAATTTCTTCGCGTTTTTCAATTAGTGTCCTTCTGAAATTTTTGTATATATTTTGGTTGTTAGAAAAATTGTTAGTATCTTTGCATTCGCTAATTTAGAACGACAAAAATTAAATAGATGATATGAAAACCAAGTGTTTGTTGTTAATGCTACTTTTTGCTTCCATTTTGTTGAGTTGTGGAGGCGGAGTGCAGCGTAGTCAGACAGGTAGTGATAATGAGGCTCAGGGACCTTTGGATTTATCTGCTGTCTGGATGGCTTATCAAGATAATGTTTATGGCTATGTAGGCGACAATTTTGAGCGTTTCTATTTCTTGATAGACAGTATGCAGGTCGATGCCGAGGATACTCTCCTGTATCATGTTTGGGGAAAATATCGCATCAAATGGGATATTATTGACTATGAAGGACAGGTTCGTATCATAGATATTTCTGAGAAGGAAACACATTTTAGTCCTGAGCTGGAACACTATGACGCCCAGGTGTATGATTTGATTTCCAAGTGGGAGTTGAAGAGCACGTCAATCTGCATAAGAGAGGGCGAAACCATCAATGGACAGATGGCTTCAACGTTCTATATCCTCGATGGAAAGGCCGTTTTTGACGATATTGACCTAGGGAGCGACCCCTATTGCAACAATCAGTTTACTGGCACCTTAATCTCTCCAGAGTATGGCGAACAAAAGTGCCGTTGGGGTGCGTTCCGCATTCCAGATAGTGAAGATTTGGATATTGGCGCAGCAGAGTTCTCGCCTGCAGATGAGTATCTCGGAAATGGTTGGTGGTCTTATCGTGAGGCTTACAGAGAAGGAACTGAAGAAGGGTGGGAGTATGAGAAACGAAGCCGCTGGTTCCTAGGAGAAGATTCTCTGCCTCGGATTCCTGTGCAGGTGAGACCTTTTGTAAGGGCAACAGAAAAAGCCCCAGTCTCTGTGAAAGAACTTTTGGCTGGCTTCAGATTTGGCATGAACGACAAGGAGTATAGAACTGCGTATGATAAATTGGAGAAATTAGAGTGTGATCAAGTCAAACTGATCATTGACAACACCTATTTCCATGCATCAGATGGCGTAGGATATTACGCTAACGGACAACTCTATTACAAAAGTTTTTCTTTGAACTTAAAGGGTATCAATGGCGAAGAACTGACGAAAACAGATTTTGATACGTTAGCTACCTATTTCAATGGCGTCTATGGTGCAGACTCCCTGCATCATATGTATTCGGAACTACCCATCTCAGAGTATCCTACCCACCATTGGATAAAGGATAATCTGTATTTCAGTATCACTTGGGTTCCAGAAGGTGAGGTTGAGAATTTTATCGCATTGGAATATATTAATGGGCCTGTATATTGGGAAGTGATGAATAGAAAGAAATGATGCACATTGAGACATTGGTGAGGATGTGGTGAGGGTTGCCGAAAAAACGCGAAAAACCTTGTTCGAGAAAATAATGTAGAAGAAAAGCGGGTATATCGGAAAAAATGATTAATTTTGCAGTCAAAATAGTGAACTAACCCGAAGAAACCCCAGAATATACATCAAATACAATACTAAACTTATGACTAAACGAGTCTTAATCGTTTTTATTTTGATTGGCTTGTGCGTGATGCACACCGCGGCACAAGAACCGCGTGAGCGCACCATTAGTGGTAATGTGCACGATGCCGAATTGAAAGAACCGATGGTGCAGGCAACCGTTCAGTTGTTCTGGGCCAAGGATAGCTCGTTTGTGGGCGGCACGGTGACCGACCTGCGTGGTAACTTTGCCGTGGAGGCCCCCTCAAACGGCATTTTTCGTGTGAAGATTTCATCTATCGGCTTCCAGCCTATTCAGCGCGAGGTGACCATCCGTCGCAACCAGAGTGTGGACATGGGACTGCTGATGATGGCCACAGACGCTGTGCTCCTGAAAGAAGCTGTGGTAACGGGACGCGCTGCCCAGGTGGTGGTGAAGAAAGACACGCTGGTGTATAACCCAGAAGCTTATCGTACCCCCGAGGGCTCGCCCATCGAGGAGCTTATCAAGCGCATTCCTGGTGCCGAGGTGGATGAAGACGGCAATATCACCATCAATGGCAAGGCGGTGAAGAAGATATTGGTGGACGGAAAGGAGTTTATGCTGGGCGATGTGGAGACGGCCTTGAAGAATATCCCTGTGGAAATCATCCAGAACATGAAATTCTATGACCAGCAGAGCGACCAGGCCCGTATCACGGGTATCGAGGACGGCAACAAGGAGACCGTCATCGACTTCACCATCAAGAAAGGCATGAATCGTGGCTATATGACCAACCTCGACCTGGCTGGTGGTACGGAGCATCGCTATGCCTCGCGTGGCATGGCCTCGAGCTTTACGGATAAGACCCGCTTTATGTTGATGGGCAACTTTAACAACAAGGACGAGAATGCCGGCTGGTGGAACCGTCGCGGACTGAATGCCAACAAGATGCTGGGCACGAACTTTAACTATGACGATGGCGAGAAACTGAAGGCCGACGCCTCGATACGCTGGAATCATCGTGATGGTGACAACCAGAGCGAGAACGCCAGCGAGAACTTCTATTCGCAGACCAACCGCACGTTCTCAAACAGTTTTTCACGCAGTCTGTCTCGCAGCAATAACTGGAACGGCAACATCCGCGTGGAGTGGAAGCCCGACACGCTGACCAACCTGCTGTTGCGTGCCAATGGCAGCATGGGTACCAACGACGGACTGTCGACCTCGATGAGTGCGACATACGATGACGACCCTTATCTCTATGTGGCCGACCCTCTGGGTATAGTTCACGACACCACATCGCCACTCTATTCGCACCTGGTGAACCATAACCACGGTGCCAGTCTGAGCTACGGCGAGAACAAGAACGCCTGGGCCATGTTGCAGTTTTATCGCCGACTGAATCCGCGAGGCAGGAATATCACCCTGCGTGTGGAGGGCTCAATGGGCGACAGCGACAACCGCAATGTGTCGAACAACGAGGTAGCCCTGCATCGCGTGGACTCCTCATACTATACGGCACGCTACAACACCACGCCATCGGACAATAAGGGCTATGTGCTGAGTGCCCTCTATAGCGAGCCCCTGTGGAAGGGTGCTCACCTGCAGTTCAACTATGAGTTGCGCTACAACCAGAACAAGAGCGACCGACAGACCTATGACTTCAGTCACCTGCCCACCAATCCATTCTCGGATATCGCTCCCTCGTATCGTGATTGGGACCCGTGGATAGGCAGTTTTGACCAGGCGGCCTTGGACACCCTGCTCGACAAGAACCTCAGTCGCTTCTCGGAATACAAGAACTATACCCACAATATCCGCGTGACCTTGCGTCACTGGCAGGAGGAGTATGACTATAACATCGGCGTCCTGGTGCAACCCCAGCACTCAAACTTCGTTCAGGACTATCGCGGCATCTATGTCGATACCATCCGCGACGTGACCAATATCACGCCAACGATTGACTTCCACTATAAGTTCAGCGACCAGCAGAATATCTATGTACACTATCGTGGCGACACCCGTCAGCCCGACATCACCCAGCTGCTGGAGATCCGCGACGACTCTAATCCCTTGTATATCACATCGGGTAACAGCGGACTGAAACCACAGTTCACCAATTCGCTGAACATCTATTACAACAACTATATCCAGAAGTACAAGCGCTCTATCGTGCTCTATGGTAACTATCGCCACATCCGCAATAGCATCTCGAACATGGTGACCTATAACCCAGAGACTGGTGGCAGCGAGTCGCGTCCAGAGAATATCAACGGCAACTGGAATGCCGACGGTGGCTTTAACTTCAGTACGGCTATCGACAGCATGGGGCATTGGAACGTCGGCTCGGACACTCGCCTGCGCTATAACAACTATGTGAGCTATGTGTCACAGGGCATGAGTGGCTCGGTAAAGAATACCACGAAGTCCACCAACGTGACTCAGCGATTGAATGCCAGCTTTCGTAACGACTGGTTGGAGGTGACGCTCGACGGCAATGTGAACTACCAGCACTCGCGCAACGAGCTGCAACCCAGCGCCGACCTCGACACATGGCGCTTCAGCTATGGCGGACAGATGATGGTACGCCTGCCCATCGGTCTCGAAATCTCGACGAACATCCACGAGAACAGTCGCCGAGGCTACAACGACCCGTCGTCAAACACCAACGAACTCATCTGGAACGGACAGATATCGAAGTCATTCCTCAAGAGTAAGACCCTCGTGGTGGCATTGAACTTCTATGACCTCCTGGGACAACAGTCTAACTACGACCGATGGGTGAACGCCACAGGTCGCAGCGACACCAGATATAACAGTATTAACTCTTATGCCATGCTTCATGTGCGCTATCGCCTGAATATGTTCGGCGGAAAGGTCGATACAGAAGGCCGATACGACAAGAAGTGGGGTAACAACGACCGAAGGGGCCGATAAAAGAAAAGTATCATCGATAATGGAAAAAAAGGGCTTGAGATACCTATTCGTTCTGTGCGTAGGCATTGCGCTGACCATGATGGGATGCGCAGGAAATGCTGAAAAGAACCAACCATCGGATGTCGTCGCCACTGCAAGAGACTATCATAAACAAGGTGTGAAATATGATGGTCAGTGGCAGATGCGATTGGCAGAACTGTACTACAAGAAGTCGTTCGAGACACTCAGCGACGATCCTTCGCAGGACTGGGCATGCTATGCCGATGCAGGTTATCGCTATGCCTATCTGATGCTGCAACGTGGCGAGGTGGAAGGCGGACTGCCCATCATCTCAACCATCCTGAAGCGGATGGAGGACAACAAAGACTTTCCTTCCAGTCAAAAGAGTGCTTTGCTCATGTTGATGGCTTATTTTCAGCAGGAGTTAAACCAGACTGACGAAGCCAAGAAGACCTTTGCCAAGGTCTATGACGCAATGATTGAGTGTGACGGTGGCGTGAATAAGGGTGACCTGAATATGGCCATCACGTGTTCGAGTCTCTTTCATGCCTTCTGCGATATGGGTGACTATGATGAGGCTTCCAAATGGTTGAGGCGCATGACGGAGGAGTTTCATGTTTATGAACAGAATGGTGACTCATTGCTCATCGAGGAGTATCGTGCCCACGTGGCATTGGACAGCGCAAAACTCTTTCAGGCCACAGGGCGTGTTGCCGAGGCTGCTGCCGTCTTTGATGCCATTCCTCGCAGTCGCTTCTTTAACCCCAGCACCTATAGTGAGGCTGCCGACTATCTCATGTCAGCAGGACGCTATGGCGAATGTGCTGACTTCTATGAGAAGATTGACGACACCTTTATGAATAAGGACAGTCTGCGCCATAGCTTCGATATCATCAGTTGGTATCTCAGTCCGCGCTATCTGGCAAACCGTAAGGCAGGACGCACAGCCGAGGCCTTGCAGATTGCCGATGAGATGAGTGAGGCCATCGACTCGGCCATTGAGTGGCAGAAGAAAAACGATATGGCTGAGTTGACTGTCATCTATCAGACACACGAGAAGGAACTGGCGCTGGAAGAGTCGAGAGCCGAGACACGTATCCACCGTATCCTGCTTGTGGCAACCATCCTCATCACCCTGCTCATCAGTTATCAGCTTTGGCGCTCGCATCGCAACAATAGGATCCTGATGTCTAAGAACAGGAAACTCTATGCCGAGATTGAGCAGCGCAGACAGGAACAACAGCAGGAGATGGAAGAACTGCAGGCTGCTCCTGAGGAGGAACTGACCACAGAACAACAGCTCTATCGTCGTCTCTGTGCGCTGATGGAGGAAAAACAGCTTTATACAGACGAGAGTATGAACCGCGATACGCTGGCTTCGCTTGTTGGCACCAATGCCAAGTATGTGGAGCAGGCCATCCGCCAGTGCTCCAAGGGTGAGACCGTGGGTGACTTTATCAACCGCTATCGCTTGGAGCGTGTGGCCTATTTGCTGAAGAATACCGATGACTCTATTGCCGTGATTGGCGAGATGTGTGGCATCCCCAGTCGCTCGACCTTGGCTCGCCTCTTCCGCAATGCCTATGGTATGACGCCTACGGAATACAGGAAGATTTAATCTTTTCAGAGTACAAATAATCAAGATATGAACAATATATCAATCATGAAATCGTTTTTGTTAGCATTCTGCTTGTTGGGCAGCGCAGCAACAGCTTCTGCAGAAGAACTGAAGTTGACGGTGCCTGAACTGGAGCCGAAGTTGGTCTATTCTAACACGCCGGATTTCATCCCTGAACTGGAGATGAACATCCAGCCAGTGAATACTGTCGCTACAGATAAATGGACGTGGATGAACACCAATCCTGGCGTGAAGCCCTATAAGGTGATGGACGACCTGACTTTTGTGGGTGTGCCCCTGTTTGTGGCTGGCTGGGCTATCAAGGGCGATAAAGCCATGTTCCGCGTCAACAACAAGGAAGGAAAGAGAAACACCCAGTTGCTCACCGACTTCAAAACGGGTATTGACGACTATACCCAGTTCTTTGGTCCTGCGATGGTGGTGGGTCTGAAGGTCGGAGGCTACGAGGGACGTAGTGACTGGGGACGCATGCTGGCCAGCGCAGGTTTCTCGTATGCCATCATGGCCGGCTTCGTCAATGGCATCAAATATACTGCCAAGGAAATGCGTCCTGACGGTTCTACGCGCAACTCATGGCCTTCTGGTCATACGGCCACCTCTTTCGTGGGTGCTACCTTGCTCCACAAGGAGTATGGTCTCACCCGTTCTCCTTGGTTCTCTGTGGCTGGCTATGGTGTAGCAACAGCGACAGGTGTGATGCGCGTGTTGAACAACCGCCACTGGGTGAGTGATGTGATGTCTGGTGCAGGTATCGGTATCCTCTCTACAGAGTTGGGCTATGCTTTGAGCGACATTCTATTCAAGGGTAGAGGCCTGCTGCGCAACGATCTGGAGATGGATACAGAGAATCCGTCGTTCTTTGGCATATCGATGGGTGTTGGCATCAGCGGAAAGGATATCACCTTTACTGGCGATAATCTCCTCAACAAGGAAGCGTATGATGCCGTGGGACTGCAATTCGATGGAACGGGCGACGGACAACTGGGTATTGATTTCCGTGCTGCCACGGTGGTTGACGCCGAGGGAGCCTATTTCTTCAATAAGTACGTAGGTGTGGGTGGTCGCTTTCGTGTTCGTGCCATGTCGGCAAAAAACTTTGGTGATTTGGCCGAAATGAGCGATGTCCATGCAGGCGTTATCCCTGAGGGATGGGCAGACATCTGTGAGATCTATGATGATGCAGGCATGGATCTGACCTTGGGCCGTCTTAATCAGGGCGGTGCTGCTGTTTCTGAGATGGGTGCTGTGGTGAAGAGCGACCACTTGGCCGAGTTTACTGCCAGTGCAGGCCTCTATTTCAACATCCCCCTGAGCGAGCGTTTCTCTTTGGGCACCAAGTGCCTGATTGGTCGCTCTATCACACAGGAACTGGATATCGATGGCTATGCCAAGGGTTATGTGAAGGACATCGATTATTCGCTGACCATCAAGAATGGAGAGATTGTTAGTGGTTCATTGGATTATCCCAAGAATACGCCAACGAATGACCAGTATGACACGGAGTGGGACTTCCTGACCCTGGGTGCTTCTAACTCTACGTCGTGGGGCACAGGTTTGTCGCTGACCTATCGTTACAAGTCGAACTTCTCGTGGCGCATCTATTGTGACTATGACTACACGAAGAAGACCTTCACAATGACCTACGATCCCAATAACTACCTGAGGAGTGCTTTGACGCCCAATGCTTATGGTGTTGTTTCCATGCTGACTCCTTATCCTCCTCTGATGGATGAGGCAGTGTTTAAGAGAAGTAAGAAGATGAACTATTTCACGGCAGGTATCTCGTTCCTCGTCAATCTTTAAGCAAAAGATACGCAAATCCGTGAGTCTTGCAAGGGGCTCGCGGATTTTTTTGTGTTTTCTTGCTGTCATTTGATTTTTTTTAGTATCTTTGCAGCGAAAAGGATTACAAACTAAACTAAAAACCGAGAAATATGAAAGACTTTAATTACTATACGCCCACAGAGGTGATTTTTGGAGAAAAGAGTGAAGAGCAGGTGGCTGCTTTGGTGAAAAAATATGGTGGTACGAAAGTACTGGTTCAAACCCCATGATAACGAGAAACTATGAGCCCTAAACAGAAGATACTTACCTCGTTTACCACACGGTTGACACTGTGGGTGGCTGGTTTTGTGCTGGTCATCTCAGGGGTGGTGCTCTTCCTGCTCATACGCTTCTCAGAGGGGGTCATCCGTGATGAGTATATCGATACGACCCTGCAGGTTCTTGAGACAACGGCGCTGCGCATTGACAACACATTGCGTCAGACAGAGTTGACAGACCTGCAGGGAGAGAATCGACAGCGTGTGAATCGTTCGCGCATTGAGAAGATCATTGAAGAGAATGGCTATCTGGCATCGCTGAATGAACTGCTGCCCAATGCGCAACTCTTCGTCAATCGTCGCGACAGCAGTCGGATATCCATGTATTTCGCAGGCAATGAGAGGGGCTATCGGCAGATAGTGCATAATGGTCAGGAGGCTTATATCTTTACCCAGCCAGTGGGCAACAGACAGTATAATCTTGCAGTGGTGTGTCCATCGGAGGATATCTATGGCAATTATGCCAGCATGCATTGGTATCTCATGGAGAGGGCTATTGTGGGCATTGTTATCCTGCTCTGCATCCTTTATATTGTGGTGGGGCGTCACCTGCGTCCGCTTCATCAGTTGGCAGATGCTGCGCAGAGTATTGCCGATGGCAGGTTGAACACGCCTATCCCTGACGCACATCAAGAACATGAGGCTGGACGTCTGCAGAATAGTCTTAAGAAGATGCAGACATCGTTGACCACCTATATGAAAGAGATGCAGAAGAAACAGACTGAATTGAGTCGACAGAATGCGGAACTGCAGGACGTTTATGGAAAGGCTCAGGCCTATGAAACGAAGAAGTTGGAATTCCTGAATAGCATGACCAGTCAAATGGTAGAGCCAGTAGAGCAGGTGTGCCAATACACCGATACGGTCTGCCGAGACTATACAAAACTCTCAAAGGCTGAGATGGCTCGCTTACAAGCAGACATTATGGAGGCTTCTCAGACAATTACCAATTTGCTGGACCAGTTAACTCATAATACCGTTGCCCCATGAATCGTCTTGTCTCCAACTTCCGCCAGCACCTCTCGCTGCGACTCGGCCTCATGATTGTTCTTGTTGTCACGGTGGCCTTCTCGCTGCTGTTCGGCTATCTCTTCTTCCGTTGTAGACAATATATCCAGCGTGTGGCTTTCAATCACGCCTCGCAGATACTCGATAATTCTGTGGAGCGAATCAATGGGGTCTTAGCCGAGACTGAAGCGATAACCAATTTCATGGCTTCAACTTCACCTCGTAATATGACACCAGACTCTCTACTGGCTCTTACTCGCCAGATGGTGGAGAAAAGTACGGTGATGCAGGGCTTTACAATTGCATTGGAACCCAATGTATTGCCTCATCAGGGAGAGCGTTTTACGGTCTATTCCTATCGTACGGCCGATAGTCTCATTTCTATAGAAAAGAATGACTATAATTATTTTGACGACCCATGGTACGAAACGCCTGTAAATAAGAAAACCGGCTGTTGGCTTGAGCCCTACCAATATACAGTTCCTGGGATTGACAAAGCCCCCGCATGGTATTTCTCATATACTATTCCGTTCTATGATGCCAATGGGCGGCTCTTAGGTGTGAGTTGTGCAGACCTTTCGTTGCGTTGGCTGTCACAGGCTGTCACAGATGTCAAACCCTTCCCACATTCTTCGGCTATTATGGTTGGGCACGATGGTCGCTATATTGTACATCCCGATACGGCGAAGCTTATTCGTGAGAGTATCTTTAGTGATGCTGACCCAAGGGTACGTAACGATATCACAACCATGGGCAGGGCGATGCTGGCCGGACGCAGCGGCATGATAGAGACGATAGTTGACGATAACAGTGCATTTATCTTCTATGATCCCCTGGAACGTACAGGTTGGAGTATTGCCCTTGTTTGTCCTGAGAGCGATGTGTTCCGTCGTTATAACCGATTGTCTTATGCTGTCATCGCCTTCATTGTCGTGGGACAGCTTTTGCTCTTGCTCTTCTGCTATCAGATTGTTCGTCGGGCTATCCAACCGCTGAGACAACTTGACCAGCAGGCACGTTATATTGCCGATGGCCAGTTTGATTCGCTCATGCCGCTTACTCAGCGTCGCGATAGTATTGGTCGCCTCACTAATAGTTTCTTCCTGATGCAGCAGTCGCTCGCCACGTCTGTGAACGATATCCGGCGTGTGAACCAGGAACTGGAGCAACGCAATGACGAGTTGACCAAAGCCTATCATATGACTGTTGAAACAAACCGTAAGAAGGCTGAATTTATCAAGGATATGTATCATGAGATACGTACACCACTTAATATTATCAGTGGCTTTGCCCAGGTTCTTAGTGCCAGTATCGAAAGCATTCCTGATGAGGATGTGGAGGATATCACTGCTCGTATGAAACAGAGTGCTGGCGATATCTCACGACTGACACGTGAACTGAGTGAAACTGCCAAACCAACCAATACAATATGAAAAGACTAATCGTATTAACAGCCTTGGCGGCTCTCTTTATTCTGCCAGGCTATTCACAAGAAAAGAAATCGCCGTCGTTTGACGAAGTACTCACCACCCGTCGCAGCATCCGCAACTATGATGCTACGAAGAAAATCAGTGAGGCTGAGGTGAGGGAGTTGTTGAAAGCTGCTCAAGAGGCACCCTCTTGGGCCAACCAACAGCCCACCAAATACTATGTAGCCATTAGTCCAGAGAAGTTGGCTGCCGTTCAGGAGATGGTGGGTGGCAACAAAGACCGCATCAAGAATGCACCCGTGCTCATCGTTTCTACCTTTGAGCGTGGCAAGAGTGGCTTCTTCGGAAACACCCCCACTAACGAGGTAGGTGATGGCTGGGGAGCCTATGACAATGGCTTAAGCAATTGCTACCTGGTACTGAAGGCTCGCGCTATGGGCTTCGATACGCTGATTATGGGTATGCGAGAGGCAGACAAGTTGCGTGAGTTGTTCGCGATACCTGAGAACGAGTCTGTAATGGCTGTCATTGCCTTAGGCTATCGTGCTGGCGAACCACGAAAGCCCAACCATCGTCCCCTCGATGAGATTGTGAAATTCTTCTAAACTAAAACATAACATGAAACGATTTATAGTAATGGTTTGTTGTTGTCTGATGGCATTGGGCAGCATGGCGCAGCAGCAGTTGGGACAACGTCCAAGAGTGAAATCTCCTGTCGTGAATGCCGATGGTACGGTGACATTTAACTTCTATGACCCCACGGCACAGCGTGTGAGTGTCAATGGTGATTTCAGAGAGATTGGCAGCCAGCGTCTGGAAATGACAAAACAGGATAATGGCGTATGGACGGTGACGACCGCGCCACTCAATCCAGAACTCTATTCATATAGCCTCTCTGTGGATGGCCAGCGTTTTGTTGACCCTTCCAACAGTTATGTCAATCGTGATATCTCTACATTGAGTAACATCTTTATCGTGTCGAAGTCGAGTGATGACAAGGGACATCTGTATCAGGTGAACAATGTACCACATGGCACTCTTTCCAGAGTGTGGTATGACAGTCCAACACTTGGCCAACAACGCCGAATGACAGTCTATCTTCCTGCGGCATATGATGGCAAGAAACGTTTCCCAGTGATGTACTTGTTGCATGGTCATGGTGGTGATGAGACTGCATGGGGTGATTTGGGACGTGCATCACAGATTATGGATAATCTCATTGCTGAGGGGAAGTGTGTGCCTATGATTGTGGTGATGCCAAATGGTAATCCTACCTGTAATGCCGCTCCTGGTTGGTGGCACGAGGGAATGTATACCCCCGATGGCAATGCCTTTAACCAGCGTGGCGCCAAGGCAACGATGGAAGAGAGTTTCCTGGATATCGTCAAATACGTTGATTCCCACTATCAGACCATTGCCAAGCGTGAGGGACGAGCTGTGACGGGCCTTTCTATGGGTGGTGGTCACACCTTTGGTATTTCACGCTTGTATCCAGAGACTTTCGATTACTATGGCTTGCAGTCAGCAGCCACTCGCATGGCCTTTGGTGGCTCAGATAACCAGGCGAAGTTCGATGAGCAGATGGCTCGTCTCTTTAACTCGAAGCCCAAGCTCTATTGGATTGCTATTGGCAAGGAGGACTTCCTTATGCAGATGAACAATGACCTTCGCAAGTACCTTGATGAGAAAGGGTATAAGTATGAATACTACGAGAACGATGGTGGTCATATCTGGCGCAACTGGCGTATCTACCTGACGATGTTTGCACAGAAAATTTTTAAGTAATCATTCAAGCACAAAAACTTAGAAGATGAAGAAAAGACCAATTATACTGGCCGCATTGGCAGCACTCGTTGTGCTGCCAATGTCGGCTCAGACTGCTTCCTTGCCGTATCAGAATCCGAAACTGAAAGCCGAGCAGCGTGCCGACGACCTGTTGGGGCGACTGACATTAGATGAGAAAGTCAAACTGATGATGGATGTATCGCCAGCCATCGACCGTTTACAGATACCACAGTTCCAATGGTGGAACGAGGCCTTGCATGGCGTTGGACGTAATGGCTATGCCACCGTCTTTCCCATCACGATGGCAATGGCTGCCTCGTGGGATGATGCTTTGTTGCACCGTGTGTTTACGGCAGTGAGCGATGAGGCCCGTGTAAAGGCCACTCAGGCCAAGCAGTCGGGCAACATCCGTCGCTATCAGAGTTTGTCATTCTGGACTCCCAATATCAATATCTTCCGTGACCCTCGCTGGGGACGTGGACAGGAAACCTATGGTGAGGACCCGTTCCTGACATCAAAGATGGGACTGGCAGTGGTGCGTGGATTGCAGGGCTATACCTACGATGGAAAGCTGATTGCAAACTCGTCACCCCTTGCTCCTCAGCCCTATAAAAAGCTGTTGGCTTGTGCCAAGCACTTCGCCGTGCATAGTGGGCCAGAATGGAATCGACATACGTTTAATGTGGAAGACCTGCCTGAGCGCGACCTGTGGGAAACCTATCTGCCTGCCTTTAAGTCGCTGGTGCAGGAGGGCGAAGTGGCCGAGGTGATGTGTGCCTATCAGCGTATAGACGGCCAGCCTTGTTGTAGTCAGACCCGTTACGAACAACAGATACTTCGCGATGAATGGGGCTTCAATGGACTCATTACCAGTGACTGCGGTGCCATTCGCGATTTCCTGCCCCGTTGGCATAACACTGCCAAGGATAGTCCAGAGGCTTCTGCCCAGGCAGTGTTGGCTGGTACTGATGTGGAATGTGGCTCGGAATACAGAAATCTGCCAGAGGCTGTGCGTCGTGGTGATATCAAGGAGAGTGACCTCGACCGTTCGTTGCGCCGCTTGCTCATTGCTCGTTTTGAGTTGGGTGACTTTGACAATGATGCCCTGGTGTCGTGGACAAAGATTCCTGCCAGTGTGGTGGCTTCGAAAGAACATAAGCAGCTGGCCCTCGATATGGGGCGCAAGAGTATTGTGCTGCTTAAGAACAATGGCGTGCTGCCTTTAGGTTCTCACCCATCCTCTCTTCTTGTGATGGGACCAAACGCCAACGACTCTGTGATGCAGTGGGGCAACTACTCTGGTTATCCCACCAAAACCATTACTGCCCTTGAGGGCATCCGCCAGCAGTTGGGACAAGTGCCTTATGTGTTGGGCTGCGGTTTGACTCGAAACGAGAGTATAGAGAGCCGTTTTGCTGAGATTAAGGCCCCCTTAGGTAATCAGGGAATGCAGGCCACCTATTATAATAATACAGAAATGTCAGGTACACCTGTTGCCACAGTCATGATGACAGAACCCATCAAACTGAGTAATGGTGGTAATACGGTCTTTGCCTCTGGCGTTAACCTCGAGAACTTCTCGGCACGTCTTGACGGCACCTTGATTCCCACTCGTGACGAGACCCTCATCTTCACTGTTGGTGGTGATGACAAAATCCGTTTGTTGGTCAATGGCGATACGCTGGTGAACCTCTGGCAGGCACGTCAGCGCATTCAGAACGGACAGAAGGAACTGCAGGTGAAAGCAGGTGAGTACTATCGCATACAGATTGATTATGTACAGGAGTCAGGCTATGGCGCCCTGAACTTTGATATCCAGCACAAGGCTACTCCCACGCCCCAGCAGTTGCTGGCGCAGGTGGGCGATGCCGAGACTATCATCTTCGTTGGCGGCATTTCTCCTCGTCTGGAAGGTGAGGAGATGCGCGTCAGCGAACCTGGATTCCGTGGTGGCGACCGTACCAGCATCGAACTGCCACAGGCTCAGCGCGATGTGCTGCGCTGGTTGCACGAGGCAGGCAAGAAGGTGGTCTTCGTCAATTGCTCTGGAGGTGCGATGGCCATGGTGCCAGAACTTGAGACCTGTGATGCTATTCTGCAATGGTGGTATGGTGGCGAGCAGGGCGGCACGGCCTTGGCCGATGTCCTGACAGGACGCTATAACCCCAGCGGCAAGTTGCCTGTTACCTTCTATAAGAGTACTGACGACCTGCCCGACTTCCTCGACTATACGATGAAGAACCGCACCTATCGCTACTTCACGGGTGAACCCCTGTTCCCCTTTGGCTATGGACTGAGCTATACGACGTTTGCGTTCTCGAAACCTGTTGTTAAGGTGAATGGCGATGCAGTCACTCTCGCTGTCACAATGAAGAACACAGGTAAGATGGATGGCACGGAGACAGCTCAGGTCTATTTCCGTCGTACAGCCGACAAGGAAGGTCCTCTGAAGACCCTTTGTGCCTACCAGCAGGTCAGTATGAAGGCTGGCGAGACTCGTACTGTAAGCATCACTATACCCAAGAAGCAACTGGAAAGCTGGGATGCACAAACCAACACCATGCGCTTCGTGCCTGGTCAGTATCAGTTGATGGTTGGCTCGTCGAGTGCAGATAACGCCCTTTTGAATATCAACGCAAAATTGTAAGGACAATGAAGAAAACTCTTTTAGTTATATGCTGTCTATTTTCCATTGGTGTGATGACAGCTTTGGCGCAGCGTGGCATGCGTGTGAGAAAGAACGTGCCGCTGGACTCGATACGCTTGAGCGACCCTGCTATTCTGGCAGACCAGAAGACAAAGATGTATTATATGACAGGTACTGGTGGCATGATGTGGCGTTCGGCTGACCTGAAGCTGTGGGAAGGTCCAATGCGAGTGACAGAGTTTGAGGCCGACTCATGGATGGGACCTCGTCCGATGATATGGGCAGCAGAGCTGCACCAGACGGGGGATGGCTGGTATTATTACTTCGCCACGTTTACCAACCAAGCGGTGAAGATTGATACTGTGCGTGGCAATGTCATTGAGCGCCGTGCTTCACAGGTGCTTCGTGCCGACAATCCGATGGGACCCTATCGTGCCTTTGGCGATGCCACTTATCTGCCTGCCAATCGCCCTACACTCGATGGCACTTACTGGAAAGATAAAGACGGGAAACCCTATATGATCTTCTGTGGCGAGTGGTTGCAGAACTGGAACGGCACGATGGAGAAGATTGAATTGAAGCCCGACCTCAGTGGCACCATTGGCGAACCCAAGGTACTCTTCCGCGCCAGCGACTCGCCCTGGAGCCGCGAGAAGAATGACAAGGGTGAGATAACCTGGAACAAGGTGACTGACGGCCCTTTCCTCTTCCGTACTGGCACAGGTCGTCTGGGTATGGTGTGGACCTCGTGGGTCTTTGACGTCTATACCCAGGGTGTGGCCTATTCGGAGAGTGGAACCCTCGATGGCCCTTGGATTCAGGAGACTGAGCCAATCACGCCTCCTGGCTATGGTCATTCGATGCTTTTCCAACGCTTCGACGGCCAATGGATGATGTCTGTTCACCATCATTCCAAGGATGAACGCGGTCGCACGGTGCGCATCCCCCATCTCTTTGAGGTGGACCTGAGTGGCGATAAACTGATTATTAAACAATAACTATACAAATGAAACGAACTCTATTTCTGATTCTCGTCGCTATCATGACGTTGTCAGTAACGGCGAAACCCAAGCGTGCGCTCACCGAGAAGGATATGGGCGCCTATCTCTTCACCTTTTTTAGTGACCCCACCCACGGACTGTTTATGGCCATCAGCTACGATGGCTATACCTTTACGGCCGTGAACAACGCAGAGCCGATAATCTCTGGCGACTCTATTGCAGAGCAGCATGGCATCCGTGATCCGCACATCTATCGTGCGCCGAATGGAAAGTTCTATATCGCCATGACAGACCTCCATATCTTTGGTCGCCAGCGTGGCATCCGCACCACCCAATGGGAGCGCCCAGATGAGTTTGGCTGGGGCAACAACCGTGGTTTGGTGCTCATGGCATCTGATGACCTTATCCATTGGACGCATCATGTGGCCCGCATTGACAAACTCTTCCCTGAGAAGTTCGGACAGGTGGCCTGCGCCTGGGCACCACAGACCATCTGGGACCCTGCCGTGGGTAAACCAATGGTTTATTTTACCATCCGTGAGAAGGCTGGTGGTCGCACCAAACTCTATTATAGCTATGCCAACGAGGACTTTACGACCCTCGAGACTGAGCCCAAACTGCTGTTTGAGTATCCTGATACCAGCATCCAGGTGCTCGATGCTGATATATGCCCTATGCCTGATGGTCGTTACTTTATGACCTATGTGTCGCAGGAGAACCCTGGTGGCATCAAGTATATGATCAGCGACCGCATCAATCACTTCGACGACTATCACGCCGAACAGATTGACACGGAGCGCACAGGTTGTGAGGCCCCCAATGTATGGAAGCGTATAGGCGAGAAGAAGTGGGTGGTGATGTACGATATCTACACCATCCGTCCCAATAACTTTGGTTTTGTAGAGACCTCCGACTTCAAGACCTTTACACCCCTAGGCCGTTTTGGTGAGGGCAAGATGAAGATGACCAACTTCGTATCGCCCAAGCACGGCTCCGTTATCCATATCACCAAGGCCGAGGCTAAGCGCCTGGAGCAGTATTGGAACGACCAGCAGGCTCGCAAGAAACAGAAGACCATCCGTTCTGGTGAGCTGTGGCGTGATGATACAGGTCGCCATATCAACGCCCACGGAGGTGGCATCATGAAGTATGGCGATACCTACTATTGGTTTGGCGAGCACAAGAGCGAGCGCACCAGCGATGCTTTGGTGGGTGTGATGTGCTATGCCTCGAAGGATCTGGTGAACTGGCGCAACTGTGGCGTAGCCCTCAGCGTGAGCGATGAGCGTGGTCACGATATTGAACGTGGCTGTATTCTGGAGCGTCCGAAGGTGATCTATAACCCTGTGACGAAGAAGTTCTGCATGTGGTTCCATCTCGAACTGAAGGGTAAGGGCTATGACGCTGCCCGTTATGGTGTGGCTGTGGCCGACCGTCCTGAGGGCCCCTATAAGTTCTTGTATTCTTCAAGAGCCAATGCTGCCACCTGGCCTGTGGAGTTCAAAGCTCAGGACATCGCCACTGCAGACACCCTCAACGAGAATAACTTCAAGGAGTGGTGGACACCCACTTGGCGTAAGGCTGTGAACCAGGGACTCATCATGAAGCGCGACTTTGCTGCTGGACAGATGTCACGAGACATGACCCTGTATGTCGACGACGATGGCAAGGCCTATCACATCTTCTCTTCAGAGGAGAACCTGACACTCCACATAGCCGAGCTTACTGCTGACTATCTGCACCACACTGGTCGCTACACCCGTGTGGCACCTGGTGGTCAGAACGAGGCTCCAGCCATCTTCAAGCACGATGGCACCTATTGGATGATTACCTCTGGCTGTACAGGCTGGGCACCCAACGAGGCTCGCATGTTCTCTGCTCCCAGCATCTGGGGCCCCTGGACACAGCATCCCAATCCCTGTCGTGGTCCGAAGGCCGACAAGACCTTTGATGGTCAGAGTACCTATGTATTGACACTTGATGATGGTCGTCATATCTTCATGGCCGACATCTGGCGTCCTCGCCATCCCATTGATGCCCGTTATATCTGGCTGCCCATTGAGTTTGAGAATGGCAAGCCCATTGTCCGTTGGCAGGATGAGTGGAAGATGTAATCCCATCAATCAGCAAAAAAGAATCCCGAAAAGCAGTTTGCCTTTCGGGATTTCTTTTGTCTTATCGAGCGTCGAGCCATTTGCCAAGTGTGGCCAGCATCTCATCGTGGTATTTGAACCAAGGTCCGAAGCCATAGCCGTGACCACCGTTGGGATAGATCATCAGGGCACATTCGTTGCCAGCCTCCTTCATGGCCTTATAGTATTCCAGGCCGTTGGTGATAGGTGGCACCAGGTTGTCGTCTGTCGACATGATGATGATAGCAGGAGGTGTCTCACCCTTCTTGACGGCATTCTGTGTCGAGAAGTCGCGCACCAAGGCAGGGTCTTTCTGTCCTTCCTCCCCCAGGAAGTTCTTGCACGACCACTTGTGCGACACGTTCTCGTCCATCGAGATGACAGGATAGAAGAGGATGGTGAAGTTGGGACGCACCTCTTTGGGAGAGTGTGTTGAGATGACAGATGACAGGTGACCACCAGCCGAGAAGCCCATGATGCCCACCTTCTCAGGGTTGATGCCCCATGTCTGGGCCGAGTCGCGCACGATGCGGATACCTTTCTCTACATCGCCCATAGGAATGGTACGGTCGCCGTTGGGCAGTCGATAGTTCACCACGAAATAGGCAATGCCCTGCTTGTTCAGCCATTCGTGGGCCAGAGTACCCTCATGGGTGTTTGATAGCATAGAGTAGCCACCACCAGGAATGCCCATGATGGCTTTTCCGTTAGGAGTCTGTGGCAGGAAGCACACCATCTGTGCCTTGCCATCTTGGGTCAGGTTCAAGGTAAATGTCCTTGCAGTCTGGGCTTGTGAGCCAGTAGCCAATAGCAGCAATGCTGCCGTGACGAAATGAAAAACATGTTTCATAGTTAATCTGCTTGTTATTTATAGTTTTTGTTAAAATCGGCCACAAATATACTAAATTATCTTGAATACGCAACGCATTGCGTTGGTTTTTTAGCATGTTGCCCTTGCTTTTTTATAATTTATAATATATCTTTGCAATGTCTAATCCAACACAAGTGACAAGAATATCATAGCATTTTTCATGTGGCCGTCTGCCTGAGAAGGTTGGGGGCCACTCTTTTTTTTGTTGCCCCTTTTTGACTGCAGTATGTGTCGAAAATTGTTCGATTTGCGTATTTTTATCACCAGAAACGCCTCTAATTACAATTTATTTCGTAACTTTGCACCCAATAACCAAACTACCATAATAAAAGATGAAGAAGATTCTTGTTCTCATGACTGCCATGCTTAGCGTGGCGCTCACCTCAAAGGCCGGAGGCCTGATGACCAACACAAATTATCACATTGCTTTTGATCGCATGATGGCTCGTGGAGCCTCGTTTGATATCGATGCCGCTTTCAGCAACCCTGCTGGTTTGGCATGGGGGCACGAAGGTTGGCAATTATCACTCAACTTCCAGAAACCTTGGCAGAATCGCGATATCGAGTTGACTGCCCCCAACTTCCTTGCTGTTCCTGCAGCTAATCCCAGCTTCCCTTATCAGCCTGCTGGCTATGCAGGCATCAACATCGACCAGAAATTCCCTGGAAAGGCATCTGCCCCTATTGTTCCAGCTCTGTTTGCTGCCTATAAGCAAGACAATTGGGCCGTGTCTGGTATGCTTGGCATCGTGGGCAGTGGTGGCTTTGTGAAATACGACGATGGTATTCCCATGTTCAGTTCGCTGGTGATGGCCAAGCTCTTCACAGCAACAGGTGGCTTGATGACTCCAGAGAAGTATACCATCGACTCTCAGATGGAGGGCAAGCAGTATATCTATGGTGGCCAGTTGAACTTCACCTATCAGCTTACAGACAATATTGCAGCTGCTGTGGGTGTGCGTGCCAACTACTATGATGGCTACAATCGTGGTCATGTGACTGCAACGACACTCCCAGAACTGGGTAATCAGAATTTGATAGACCTGCAACTCGACTGCCTGCAGAAGGGTTGGGGTTTCACACCTATCATTAGCTTCGACTATCACGATGGTCCTATCACCGTTGCTGCCCGTTATGAGTTCCGCACCAAGATCAATACAGAGAACGATACGAAGACGTTGAATGCAACCATCAAGAATACCGACCCTGCAACAGCTGCTGCAGTACCATATATCACAGGTGCCACAGCCTTGGCACAGTTTGGCGACAAGGTAGCTCCCTATGAGGATGGTGCCAAGACCCGCTACGATATGCCTGCCTTGCTGTCGATAGCTGTGGGCTATGAGATTACCCCTCAGTTGCGTGCAACATTGGAGTATCACAACTTTGACGATAAGCACGCCAAGATGGCTGGCGACCGTCAGAAGAACCTGACCCATGGCACAGACGAGTATCTGGTGGGTATTGAGTACGACATTAACGATAAGTTCACCGTTTCTTGTGGTGGTCAGCGTACTGACTACGGACTCGACGACGACTATCAGAGTAACACCTCGTTTGCCTGCGACAGCTGGTCAGTAGGTCTGGGTGGTGCCTGGAATATCACAGAGAAGATTCGTTTGACTGCAGGTTATTTCTGCACCATCTATAGCGACTACACCAAGGAGCAGACCAACTATCAGGGTACCCCTTGGCCAGCAAATGAGATCTATTCGCGCACCAACCACGTCATTGGTCTGGGTGTCGATTATAAATTCTAAGCGAAATAACTGAAAATTAGACTGTTTTTGAATGTTGCGCAACGCGTTGCGTAACATTTTTTTTACTTGTTGCGTTCTTTTTTCAGAAAAAAATATAATTTTGCAGAGGATTAGATAGTTATGAGACGAATATCGCAGCGTGATATAGCTCGAAAGTTGGGTGTCAACGTGAGCACGGTGTCGAGAGCCCTGAGGGGACTCAGCGGCGTGAGCATGGAGTTGAAGCGACGTATAGAGCGTTTGGCAGAGGAGGGAGGCTACAGGCCCAACCCCTTTGCTGCTATACTGCGTTACGATACGACCCACACCATTGGCATCGTGGTGCCCGATGTAGCATTCAATCAGTATGCACAGATTGTGAAGCGTATTGAGGCTGAGGCTCGCAATGCCGGCTATATGAGCATCATCACTGACAGCGACGATAGTTACGAGAACGAGGTGAACTGCGTCGAACTGCTGTTGAACATGCATGTGGAGGGCGTTATCGTCTGTCCTGCGCAAGACACGAAGGACTTTTCGCATCTGTTGCGACTGAAGAAGTTGCATATCCCTGTGGTCATCTTCGACCGTGTGCCAGACATCGACATCTCATCCGTGATGATCAACGATGTGGCTTCGGCCCGCTATGCCACCAAGTGTCTGATAGAGGGTGGGGCAAAGCGCATCGCCTTCCTGGGCGGACCCAACCAGCTGAAGCAGACCACAGACAGAAAACATGGCTATTTGAAGGCCCTGCGCGATCATGAGATACCTATCCGTGCCGATTTGGTGAAGTGTCACCACATCAGCTATAACTCAGGACTCACAGATACACTGGAGTTGCTCGACTTGCCAGTACCACCCGATGCCATCCTGGCCTCTCATGGTCTGCTGGCCATATCGGCCCTTCAGGCTGTCACCAGTAAGGGGTTGCGAATCCCTGGCGATGTGGCTGTTATCGCCTATATGACCGACTGGGTGTCAGAGATGTCCCATCCGCGTGTGTCGTTTATCAAGCAAAACCTGCGCGAGATCAGTGTCAAGGCCTTCCAACTGCTGCAAGACCAGTTGAATGGTGACGATAGCGTGCAGCACATCGTCGTGAAGGCCAATCTGGAACTAAGAGACAGTACGAAGAATAACAACCAATAATAAAACTAAAGACAATGAAATGCTTTTCGCTTTTCCTAATGCTATCGGCAGCCACGCTCTGTCAGGCGCAGAATGATTCTGTGAAGACCAGTCGTATTGCTGGTGGCATAACGACAGAACAGAACTGGGCATTGAACGAGATTGTTGTGACAGGCACGCGCAACCCTGTTGATGTGCGTCACCTGCCAATGACTGTGACTGTCATCGACCGTAAAACCCTGACCAAGGAACATCAAACGAGTATCTTGCCCACGGTGATGCAGCAGGTACCAGGTCTTTTCATCACCAGTCGCGGCATGATGGGCTATGGCGCATCGACAGGTGCGGCAGGTGGCATCAACTTGCGTGGCGTCTCAGGTGGTGCTGGTCAGATGCTGGTGCTCATCGATGGTCATCCCCAGTACCAGGGCATCTTTGGTCATCCCCTCAGCGACAGCTATCAGACGCTGATAGCAGGTCGTGTGGAGGTGTTGCGTGGCCCTGCCTCTGTGATATACGGCTCTAACGCCATGGGTGGTGTTATCAACATCGTCACCCAACCCATGTTCTTCGATGGTGGCAGTCGCACCCATGCCAATGTGGGCGTAGGTAGCTATGGCACCGTTCAGGCCGAGGCCTCTAACTCAACCGCCTTTGGTAATCTGAAAACCACCGTTGCAGGCCAGTATAACCGTTCTGACAACCATCGTCCCAACATGGGCTTCGAACAGTATGGCGGCATGTTGAAGTTGGACTATGACATCAACAATGTGTGGAGTGCCAGGGTAGGTGGCAATATCACCCATTGGAATGCCTCGAACCCAGGCACTGAGAGTCAGCCGAAACTCGAGAACGATCAGTATATCACGCGTGGCGAGGTGTCGGCCATGCTGTCGAATCATTATGGTCGTACCAGTGGTGCGTTGAGTGTTTATTCTAACTTTGGTCGCCATAAGATTAACGATGGCTATAATGCTGTGGGTGGTAAGCCCCAGACCGACCTCTTCCGTTCGAAGGATGCCGTTTCTGGCGTCTCTATTTACCAGTCGGCCCAGTTGTTCAGGGGCAACCGTACTACTGTAGGCTTTGATTATCAGCACATCTATGGCCGTGCCTACTATACCAATCGCGAGACAGGTGAGACGGTCACCACTCCCCAGCGCCTGATGCAGAGCTCACACTCCCATGCCGATGAGTATGCTGGCTATGCCGACTTCCGTCAGGAACTGCTTTCATGGCTGACCATCGATGCTGGTCTGCGCTACGACCACCACTCTGTGGCTGGCAGCGAGTGGATTCCTCAGGCAGGTGTTGTGGTACGTCCTGTCGATGCAGGCGAGATCAAGGCCATGGTGAGCAAGGGTTTCCGCCATGCCACCCCCAAGGAGATGTATCTCTATAAGTCGGCCAACGAGGACCTCGAGCCTGAGCGCCTGTGGAACTACGAGCTGTCATGGCGTCATCGCTTTGATGATGGCTTCACCTATGGCATCAACGCCTATTATATCAAGGGCGACAACATGATTCAGACGGTGACCATTGATGGCTCACCCAAGAATATCAATACAGGCGAGATCGAGAACTGGGGCTTTGAGACAGACCTCAGATATCCCCTGACTCAGTATTTCGACGTGATGTGTACGGCCTCCTATCTCCACATGAAGAACAAGGTCGTGGCATCGCCTGAGTCATCTGCCTATGTAGGTGTGGACTTCCACAAGGACAAGTGGTCGGCTACGCTCGGCTTGCAGACTGTCAAGAACCTCTATACCGAGGTGGGCAATAACGAGACAAAGGAGAACTTCACCCTGCTGAATGCCACTGTGAACTATGCCCTCACCAAGAACGTGGGCCTGTGGGCACGCGGCGAGAACCTCCTGGCTCAGAAATACGAGATTAATCTGGGATACCCCATGCCCCGTGCTACCTTTATGGGTGGCGTGAGTGTGAACTTCTAAGAAGTAACAATCAAAACTTAAAAACATAAAACTATGGAAGCAAGTGTAAGACTCTATGCATTGAACTATGACGAGGTGAAGACCTATCTGTGGGCTGCTGTGTTTGTGGCCTGCAACATGGTGTTGCCTCCTTTGTTCCACCTTATTCCTCAGGGAGGCGTCATCTTCTCGCCCCTGTCTCTGGTGATTCTCGCTGGTGCCTATAAGTTTGGCTGGAAGGCCGGCTTGTTGGCAGCCGTCCTGTCACCAATGACCAATCATATTATCACAGGCATGCCTGCCATGGGCGTTCTGGAGGTGATGACCATGAAGCTCGCCGTTTTGGCGATGGTAGCTGGTCTGGTGGCCCAGCGTTTCAAGAGTGTCAGCCTGGCGCTCCTCGTGGGTGTGGTGCTGGCCAGCAAGGCCATTGGCGGCTTTGGCGAATTGCTGCTCACGGGTGGTATTGATGCCACGATGGCCGATTTCATCATTGGCTGGCCTGGTCTCATTCTTCAGGTTGTTGGTGCCTGGCTCATTGTGAAATACGTGCGCTGACATAACGGGCGTTGCCACAAAATAGTTGGTGAAAGATTTGGCAGTCTGACCTATTTTGAGTAATTTTGCATCATCATTTTAAATGGGTAACTATGCAAATCAATAGCCATCTCTCCCGAATGGTGCATGATGTCGCCGCAAAATATGGCGACCGCGAGGCACTGATATACAAGAATTTCGGGGGTCAACAGTGGAAATCGTGTACGTGGAATCAGTTCTCTGGCGTCGTCACGCAAGTGTCTGACGCCCTTTTGGCATTGGGCGTTGGCGTCCAGGAGAACGTGGGTGTTTTCTCGCAGAACTCAGTACAGTATCTGTTTACTGACTTCGGCGCATGGGGCATTCGTGCTGTCACCATCCCTTTTTATGCCACCAGCAGTGAGCAGCAGATTCAGTTTATGGTCAACGATGCCCAGATTCGTTTCCTTTTCGTGGGCGAGCAGGAGCAGTTTGACAAGGCACGCCGCGTGTTCCCCACCTGTCGTTCGTTGGAGCGTATCATCGTGTTCGACTCGGCTGTGACGTTGCCCGATGACGACCCCACCGTGATGTCGTTTTCCGACTTCCTGAAGATGGGCGAGGGACTGACGCATCAGGCCGAGGTGGCCAAGCGCCAGGAGGAAGCTACGATGAAAGATGTGGCAAATATCCTCTATACCAGTGGTACCACAGGCGATTCCAAGGGCGTTATCCTGACGATGAGTCAGTATTCTGCTGCGATGGAGGCCAACCACAAGGATGTGCCTGTTGACGAGAACGACCGTGTGATGAACTTCCTGCCCTTTACGCATATCTTTGAGCGTGGCTGGGCTCTGCTGTGCATCAGCGTTGGTGCCCGTCTGATTGTGAATACCTATCCCCAGGAGGTGCAGAAGTCGATGCGCGAGCAGCATCCCACCTGTATGAGTAGTGTGCCCCGTTTTTGGGAGAAGGTCTATCAGGGTGTTCAAGAGAAGATTGAGAGCAGCGGCACAGTGCAGCGCAAGCTCTTCAAGCACGCCTTCGAGGTGGGTCGCAAACACAATATCGACTATCTGGCAGCAGGCAAGCAGCCTCCTTTGGGTCTGCATTTGGAATACGAGTTGCTCAACAAGACCGTCTTTTCGCTGGTGCGCAAGGAACTGGGTCTTGAGAATGCCCATTTCTTCCCCACGGCAGGCGCCACCGTTTCGACCCATGTCGAGGAGTTTGTTCATGCCATTGGCATCAACATGGTGGTGGGCTATGGCCTGACAGAGAGTCTGGCCACCGTTTCGTGCGACCACCTTGGCAAGCCCTTCCAGTTGGGCTCTGTGGGTCACCCCATCCAGGGCATCGAGATTAAGATCAGCGAGGAAGGCGAGATTCTGCTCAAGGGTCCCACTATTACCTGTGGCTATTATAATCGTGATGACATCACCCGTCAGTCGTTTACTGAAGACGGCTTCTTCCGCACAGGCGACTCAGGCTATTTCAAGGATGGCGAGCTGTTCCTGAAGGAGCGTATCAAGGACCTCTTCAAGACCTCTAACGGCAAATACATCGCACCCCAGATGATTGAGTCGAAGCTGCTGGTCGACAAGTATATCGACCAGATAGCCATCATTGCCGACCAGCGCAAGTTCGTGTCGGCTCTCATCGTGCCAGAGTATAAGTTGCTGGAGACCTATGCCCGCAACCACGATATTGCCTTTAATAATCGTGAGGAACTGTGTCGCGACAAGCGCATCAACCGCATGCTGATGGAGCGTATCGACACCCTGCAGCAGCAGTTGGCCCACTACGAGCAGGTGAAGCGTTTCACCCTGTTGCCCCATGCCTTCTCGATGGAGCGTGGCGAGTTGACCAACACGCTGAAGATCAAGCGTCGCGTGCTCAATGAGAACTATAAGGCAGAGATTGACAAGATGTACGAAGAATAAACTATGATAACACAAGATCAATTAAAAGACGTTTTAGACAGAGCAGACAAGCTGTTTCATTATCTGAAGATAGACCAGAAACAGATGGAATGGGAGGAAGAAGACCTCCGTACACAAGCCCCCGACTTTTGGGAAGACCCCAAGCGAGCCGAGGAGCAGATGAAGAAAGTGAAGGCCATCAAGAAATGGATTGATGGCTATAATGACGTGCGTACCAAGGCCGACGAACTTCAACTGGCCTTTGATTTCTATAAAGACGAGATGGTGACAGAGGAAGAGGTGGACGACGACTACCAGAAGGCCATTGCCGCCATCGAGGAACTGGAACTGATGAACATGCTGCGCCAGAAGGAGGACCCCATGGACTGCGTGCTCAAAATCAACTCAGGTGCTGGTGGCACTGAGGCTCAGGACTGGGCCCAGATGCTCATGCGTATGTATATGCGTTGGGCCGAGGCCCATGGCTATAAGGTGACCATTGCCAACCTGCTTGATGGCGATGAGGCTGGCATCAAGAGTGTCACCATGCAGATCGAGGGTGGCGAGTTTGCCTATGGCTTCCTGAAGAGCGAGAACGGCGTGCATCGCCTGGTGCGTGTGTCGCCCTATAACGCCCAGGGCAAGCGCATGACCTCGTTTGCATCCGTCTTTGTGTCGCCCCTGGTCGACGATACCATCGAGGTATATGTTGACCCTGCCAAGTTGTCGTGGGACACCTTCCGCTCGAGTGGTGCTGGTGGTCAGAACGTCAACAAGGTGGAGTCGGGTGTGCGCCTGCGCTATTGGTATACCGACCCTGACACTGGCGAGGAAGAGGAGATCTTGATTGAGAATACTGAGACGCGCGACCAGCCCAAGAACAAGGAACGCGCCATGGCTCTGCTGCGCTCGCAACTCTACGACCGTGCCATGAAGAAGCGTCTGGAGGCTCAGGCCAAGATCGAGGCAGGCAAGAAGAAGATCGAGTGGGGTAGTCAGATTCGCTCGTATGTCTTTGACGACAAGCGTGTGAAGGACCATCGCACCAACTTCGAGACGCGCGATGTCGATGGCGTGATGAACGGCAAGCTCGACGGCTTCATCAAGGCCTATCTCATGGAGTTCCCCATATCGGATGAAGACTGATAACTAACTTAAAATATTTTTTTACTATGGCTAAGAAGGAAAAGAAGCTCAATGCAAAGCAGAAGGCTTTCGCAAAGAAACAAGAACAGGAGGGACACAAGGTCATCAACTGGATTTTCGGCGTGCTCATCCTGTTGGCCATCGTTCTCTGTGCCTATTTCATCTAACCCCTGAGTTATGAGTGGCATTGAGACCGAACGTAAATTCTTGGTGCGCGGCGACGACTATAAGCGTCGCGCACACAAGAGTTACCGCATCAAGCAAGGTTATATCTGTAGCGAGCGTGGTCGCACGGTGCGTGTGCGCCTGCGCGACGACCAGGCCTTCCTCACCATCAAGGGCCCATCGCTCGATGGAGGCTTGAGTCGCTATGAGTTCGAGAAAGAGATTACTGTTGACGAGGCCGAGCACCTTTTCCTGCTCTGCGACGATGGGTTTATCGACAAGACCCGCTATCTGGTGGCCAGTGGACGTCACACCTTTGAGGTCGATGAGTTTTATGGCGACAACGAGGGCTTGGTGATGGCCGAGGTTGAACTCTCGTCAAGTGATGAAAGTTACGAAAAGCCCGATTTCATCGGCAAGGAGGTGACAGGCGACCGCCGCTACTACAACTCCCACCTCCTGAGGAATCCCTATAAAAAATGGAAGGATGAGGCCTGACCTCCCTTCCATTTCTTTTTATTGTTACATTTTATAATTTTCTCATTTTTACATTTTTCATCAGCAGTCCCACGCCAATGGCCAGGGTGCATCCTATGGCATCTGCAATGAAGTCGAGAAACTCGCCAGAGCGCGTCTCTGTACAGGTGCCCTGCACGATTTCGATGAGGCCGCCCATGAGCACAGGAGCCAGCCATGCCCATTGCATCAGCCTCTTCCAGTTGAGCTGACGATGGTGGCGCAGATACTCCAGCCAGATGACTGAGCAGGTGCCCCCATACATCACGAAGTGCGTCCATTTGTCGAGGAAATTGATGCTGGGCAACTCCAGTTCCTCTGGTGGCATAAACCAGATGGAAAGATACCAAACGAGGGCGATACAGAGGAGCGAGAGGGGATATCTCTTGATGATTGACAGCATGATGCGTTGTTTTTTGTTTGTGAATAGGGCGCAAAATTACAAATAATTTCGTAAATTTGCAACCGAAATAACTAAAAAGCAAGAGATTCATGAAAGAAGCAGAGGCTGGAGGCCGTCGTCGCATCGAGGAGTTAGACTATCTGAAATGCCTGTTGATTGTCCTGATGATCAGTTTTCATCTGGTCTTCATTGGCGATTCCTATCCCTATGCCAAGCAGGTGGTCTATACCTTCCACATGCCCGTCTTTCTGGTCATAAGCGGCTATCTGATGAATGTCCAGAAGTCGCCCGATCAGTATCTGCGCACCCTGCTGTTCTATCTCATCCCCTATCTCGTCATGGAGAGCGGCTATACGGTGATGGCCTCGTTGCTGCCCATCCGCGAGCATATCGACCAGTTGACCGTGGGCGTCTTCTTCGAGAAACTGCTGTTACACCCCCTGGGTCCTTACTGGTATCTTCACACCATGGTTGTCTGCGGACTGGCCTATTTTGGCGTCTTCCACCTGTGGCCTTTCCATCCCCTCTCGCGCATGATCCTGCTGGGCCTTGTCTTTGCCCTGCTGGGCTATTGGGGTGGGGTGGTTTCGCCCACGATGGCCTTCTATTTCCTGGCAGGCGTCGTCATCCGCCACAGTGGTGTGTCCATCCTCCAGGTGTTCCGTCCGTCGTGGCTGGCGTTGGCCGCCTTTGTGTGGTTGGCCATGTATCCCGTCAACCTGCAGTCATCTGCCCCAGGCGGCATCCTCATGGCCTATCTCTTCGTCAGCTTCGCCCTCGCCGCCTATCCCGTGGTGGGTCTTGTGTTGCGTCGTCCGTTGCTGTTTGTTGGTCGCAACACCCTGTCCCTGCTGCTTTTCTCGCCCATCTTCACCATCCTTTGCAAGTCGCTGGTGTCGCCCCTGTCGTTCGACCCCACGGCCATACTGTTTCTGGTGGTGTCGCTGGTCATCTGCATCGCAGGCAGTCTGATAATCACCTGGCTGATGGACCTCTTGCACGTCTCGCCCCTGTTCTTTGGCAAGCAGCGTGCCCTTATTTCCTATTAAAATGGGAGATGCAAAAAGAAATAATTCGTTATTTTTCGTGGCAAATTCGTAATTATTTGCTAATTTTGCAGCCGAAAAAATAACAGAGTAGAAATGAATCAGACAGAGAGAGCCAATTTTGGCACCAAACTCGGCATTATCCTCGCCACGGCAGGTTCGGCTGTAGGCTTGGGCAATGTGTGGCGTTTTCCCTATATGACTGGCCAGAATGGCGGAGCCGCTTTTATCCTTGTATATATTGCCTGCGTCCTGATCTTGGGCATCCCCTGCATGCTCAACGAGTTTATCATTGGTCGCAGGGCCCAGGCCAACACAGCCCGTTCCTATGCTCGCCTGGCCAATGGCACCCCCTGGCGTCTCATCGGCCTCTTTGGCGTGTTTACAGGTTTTTTGATTACAGGCTATTATGTCGTCGTCTCAGGCTGGTGTCTGCAGTATATCTATGCCTCTGTGGCAGGCCATCTCTCAGGCGATACCGACTATGTGAAGACCTATTTCGACACCTTCTCGTCGCACCCCTGGAAGCCCATCGTGTGGATGCTGGTATTTATGCTCATGTGCCATTTCATCATCTCGCGAGGCGTCGAAAAGGGCATTGAGAAGGGTTCCAAGACCATGATGCCCCTGCTCTTCATCCTGCTCGTGGTCATTGCCGTGGCCTCGTGTCTGTTGCCAGGAGCCGGCAAGGGCATAGCGTTCCTGTTTAACCCCGATTTCTCCAAGGTCGACAGCGATGTGCTGTTGGGCGGACTGGGTCAGGCCTTTTATTCTCTCAGCGTGGGCATGGGCTGTCTGTGCACCTATGCCAGCTATTTCAAGCGCGACACCCACCTCACCAAGTCGGCCGTCCAGATTGTCAGCATCGACTCCCTGATAGCCATCCTGGCAGGCCTCATGATCTTCCCTGCCTTTTTCGCCATCTATCCCAATGCCCCCGAGTTGATGAGCGACCCCAACCTGGCTGGCCAGTATTGCGGCCCAGGACTGGTGTTCATCACCCTGCCCAGTGTCTTCCAGCAGGCCTTTGGTGGCGTGCCCTTCCTGGGCGAGATTGTCGCAGTGCTGTTCTATTCACTCTTGTCGCTGGCAGCGCTGACGTCGCTCATGTCGCTCCACGAGGTGAGCACCGCCTTCTTCCATGAGGAGTTGAAGATTTCGCGTCGTTTGGGCGCTACCCTCGTCACCATTCTGTGTGCCGTGATAGGCGTGTTCTGCTCGTTGTCATTTGGTGATGGTCGCGAGTGGCTGATGATTGGTGGCAAGTCGCTGTTCAACTGGTTCGACTATCTCACGGGTCAGATATTCCTGCCCACGGGTGGTCTGCTCACCTGTCTCTTCCTGGGCTGGTATGTGCCCAAGAGCATTGTCAAGGACGAGTTTACCAATGGTGGCACCTTGCGTGGCCGATTCTTCGCCATCTATCTGTTCAGCGTGCGTTTCATCTGCCCCATCTGCATCCTGCTCATCTTCCTGCATCAGTTTGGCGTGATATGATTCTCTCGCGACTCTTCTATCTGCATCGTCGCGACCGCATCTGTGTGGTGACGCTACTGGCCATCATCATGGTCACCTTGTCTTTTGGCTATACGGTCGATCTCGACAAGGAGATTCAGCAACCCATGGCCAGCGCGTTGGTTGTTGCTGCGTCAGACTCAGCTTCGTCAGCCTACTATGCACAGCCCCAGCATCCTGCAGAGCGCTTTGCCTTCGACCCCAACACGGCCGACAGCACCCAGCTTTTGAGGTTGGGCCTGCCCTCGTGGATGGTGCGCCATATCTATCACTATCGTGCTTCAGGAGGCGTCTATCGCACCAAGGAAGACTTTGCCCAGACCTACGGACTCACTGCCAAGCAGTATCAGGAACTGGCACCCTATATCCATATCTCTGCCGACTATCAGCCCGCTTCCCAGCTTGTGGCTCGTCAGTCGGCCCCTGAGCGCGACGCCCTGCAGCGCCCTCGGAAGCTCGCCCCAGGTCAGACCATCGACCTCAATGCCGCCGACACCACCGTCTATCAGCAGGTGCCAGGCATCGGCAGCTACTATGCGCGACGCATCGAGGCCTATCGTGCCCGTCTGGGAGGTTTTGTCAGCATCGACCAGCTCGACGAGATAGATGGTTTCCCCCAGGAGACCAAGACCTATTTCTCCATCAGCGAGGCGACGCCCCAGCAGTTGCGTGTCAACCACCTGTCGTCTCAGGAGCTCCGTCGCCACCCCTATATCTCTGACGCCCAGGCGCGCGCCATTGTTGACTATCGCCGTCTGCATGGCAAGATTCGCTCACTCGACGACCTCGGCCTGCTCGATATCTTCTCGCCTGCCGTCATCCGCCGTTTGCAACCTTATATCAATTACAATTAAAATATGAACAACTCACTGAAAGGGTACGCCCTGGGAGCATTGGCTGCTGCCAGCTATGGTACCAACCCTCTTTTCGCATTGCCGCTCTTGTCGGCAGGTATTGATGCCTATAGCGTCCTGTTTCTGCGCTATCTGTTTGCCATCCCCATGCTCGCTGTGATGATGATGGTGCGTGGGCGCGGCTTCGGACTGCGTCGCAACCAGATTGTTCCGCTCATCGTCATGGGCCTCCTGATGGCCATGTCGTCGCTGACGCTCTATGTGTCCTATGCCTATATCGGCGCTGCCATCGCCTCCACCCTGCTGTTTATCTATCCCATCCTCGTCACCCTCATCATGGCCATTGGCTTCCACGAGCGTACCTCGTGGCTCACCATCCTCTGCATCATCCTGGCCACCACAGGCATCGGCCTGCTCTATCGTGGCGACGGAGGCGAGGCGCTGTCGGCCATGGGACTCTTGCTGGTGTTCCTCTCGGCCCTGTCGTATGCCATCTATCTGGTGGCTGTCAATGGCAAGATCATGCGCGAGATACCCACGCTGAAGCTCACGTTCTATGTCATTGTCTTTGGCCTGTTCCTCTTTGCCTTCAACTTCGACCTCAGCTGCATCCGCACCCTCAACAGCAACTGGATACTCTGGCCCTCGGCCTTTGGCATGGCCCTGTTCCCCACCGCCTTCTCGCTGATATGCACCAGTGCCGCCATCCAGAAGATTGGCAGTACGCCAGTGGCCATCCTTGGTGCTGTCGAGCCTGTCACGGCTGTGGCCATCGCCGTCCTGCTGTTCAACGAGACCCTCACCCCTCGTCTGGCCATTGGCATGGCCTTGGTCATCTTCGCCGTCACGCTGATCATCTCTGGTGGCAAACTCACCCAGCCCCTCCTCCGCGTCCGCAAGCTCTTTCCGCGCATCAGGAAGAATAGGGGATAGGGCGTGCTGATTCGTGGACTCTTTTCGCGGTTGTAAAGTATTCTACCAATTGATACTTAATGGTAATTGGTTAACGTTATGGTTCTCGCATTGTCTCTTCGATTAACTCGTCGTTGTTCTATGCGCGTTTCGTCGTTTCTCCGCGGCCGATACGTCGTCTCGCTCATCGCAACTCGTCGTTTCTCTTATTGACAGTGCAAAGGTACTAAAAATCTGAATGCAAACCAAGCTTTTCGAAGTTTATTTCGAATTTATTTTAAATGTTAAAATGTAAAGAATCGTAATGTACCATTGTACCATTGTACCATTACGATTTTCAATTGTACTGCAAGCTTGATATATTCTTATATTATATATTATATTATAATATAATATATAATATAAATATAATACTCCCCATTTTCGCCTGTCACACAGATAATGAAAACGCAAATGGTACAATGGTACAATGGTACAAAAGACTGTACTCCATGTACTCCCCTAAAAAAAGTTGAATGGTTTTTACTTTAACCCTGCCATAGGTTGAATGCCTGTTTTGTACCTTAATCCTTATCCCTGGCAGAAGTTGAATGATTCTGTCTTAACCCTTGTTTTTGTTGAATCGGCTCTCCGGAAAGCCGTTCAATCATGTTTAGGGTTTGCGGTGCAAAGGTACATGCTCCTTCTTGAATTTCCAAGCCTGACGTGGCGTCATGTTGTTCAGCGACATGTGTGGCCGTTCATTATTGTAAAAGGCTATAGCTTTATCCAGAGTCCTTCTCACTTCGCCTATAGAGTGGAACTTGATGTCCTTGAGCAACTCGTTCTTGACGGTGTTGTTCTGGCGCTCTGCCACAGCATTGTCCTTGGGATCTCCGCTCTCCGTCATGCTGATTTGGATGCCTGCATCGATAAGTAGTGAGGTATATGCTGCACTGACGTATTGGATGCCTCGGTCAGAGTGATGAATGAGGTTGACGACTTCTTCGGTATCAAGCGTTTCCAGAGCCTTCATGAGGCAGATGATTTCCTTCGTATAGCAGTCCGTAATCATCGAGAGATAGCAGAAGGTATAGCTCCCGTCTGGGTTCCAAATGGGTATATACGTGATATCCGTCACCCACAACTGGTTCTTGCGTATGGGGATGAGTTCCTTCACCAGATTGGGATAGGTTGGCAGCCCGTGTCTGGAGTCCGTAGTGCGCGGATGCCTCCTTGGAACCCTCACGTTCAAGCCGTTACGGGCTATTATTGCCTCCATCTTATCACGTCCTACCATATATTCATAGCCGGCTCCAAAACGCTCACGATACATGTAGTGAAGCTTCTCCCCGCCTATCCCAGGATCCAGCCTTCGTACATCCTTTATAAACTGAATCACCATTTCTTCCCTAAGCCGTTGCTTGCCTAACGTGTCCTGGTGCTGGTAGTACGCCTGCCAGCTCTTGCCAAACAGCCGGCAGAGAAGGCCCATGGTCTGGCCCTTGACCTTCTCTGCGGCAAGCGTCTTCACTGTTTGGCACCAGATTTTT